>NZ_JBVQCI010000002.1:0-645631 GCF_055702865.1 Dyella sp. PARNA 12/25
CCGATGGCCACTGGGTAATCAATGGACAGGTCGTGACCTGGCAGCTAGGTGCCTGAGGTAACGTCCGCTTCCGACCCAGAGCGGACCTTAGGAGCTATGGGGCTCTTAGACGGGAGAGGACTTTGAAGCTCAGATTTCAGGGAAGCCAGGTTGCCGGTCCCAATGGACCGATTGAGGTCGGATACCCGGTCCTCGATGCCCGACGAGTCGCGGACGTTGTTGTGGTTCTTTGCGATTGGATGGCCTTTCCGAGAGGTAAGCCAGCCAGAAATCTCTTTGGTTATAGCTTCAGCGGCGAGAATCTTTGGCGGGCGGAGGACATAGGAATGGGGGAAGTGGATGCGTACACCGGCATCACTTCCGAAGAACCTCTATCCGCGTTCAATTTCGCTTGCTTCGCTTGCGCGATCGACTACAAGTCAGGCCAAGTGACGTCTAAGCAGTTCACAAAGTGACTTTTCGAAAGGTCCGCTTCCGACCCGGAGCGGACATTCAAACCATTCCAGGGATAGGGGGGTACGGATGCAGATTGGCAGTGTCGATGGATTTCTCTATGTGGCACGCATTGCCGGAATACTGGGAAGTGGTGGGTCTGGTCGCATGGTTCGGGAGCAAGGATGAAGAACAAATTGCGTCGGTCACTGACTCGCGCCGCATTTGCCGTTGCCATGATAGGTGCGGTTTCTGGCTGCACACATAAGAAAGACTTGTCTCCTCCTCCGCTCAACCAAACAGCAAAAGACCTTCTGCGGGTGTCAATCAAGGCCGACTCGACCAGCGTGTACAGCGCCAAAGTTGTGGCGCAATACGGCAACATGAGTGGTGACTGCGGATATATCGACTACGGAAAGGCGCTGGGTGGAGTCATGGTTGTTCCCAAGGCCGATATATCTATCGCGCAGGTGGGCGACGTATTCCCCATCTACCTCGACCGGTATGTAGAGCAGGCAGAATGCTCTTGGAAGCTCCTGGCAGTCGGCATAGACGTGGTTGCCCCCAATGGTCGGGTAGCATTTTCCGGTCTGTCTCCCCGGGACCTGAAAGTCGGCGCCCAGAAGGACGTCATATGCAACTTCTCCAGGCCAGATGTGAATTCGTGCCTCGTAGCGTCCCTTTATCCCAATAGCCCTGGTGTCAAGGTAACGATCTCGGTTCGTTGACCAAGAAAAGTTTGCGTACCTGTCAGTTGTACCTCAGGCGTCTACCTAGCCACAGTTCATCAAAGGAAGCTTTTCGCATCCATGAAGGATCATCTCGCGTTCGCCGTCGTGGCTGCTGCCTTCCTGTCGCCCATGGTTATATATGTGATGAGCAAGCTGACTCCACGACTGTCTCAGGTTGCTTATCCGGCCATGGGCATCATTTGCCTCCTTACCGCAGCGGGTTTCTTCGCATTTGTCGGCTGGTACTTCATGGATACAGGGCAGATCGTTTCTCCCGGCAAATTCCGTCCATCCGCGACCATTCTTCCTACCGCGCCGTTGTTCGAGCGCATACTTGTCGGCGCTTTCAATGTCGGGATAGGTTTGACGCTCGCGATTGTCGGTGTTGGCATGCTGCGAGTCGGACGGAAGTAGGGTTGGCGGCGTGTCCTGTGGCGGAAGAGAAGGGCCGTGCGATCTGGGATGAGAGTGGACACGCGCGGCGCCGAGCCATTAGTAATGGAAAGGTCCGCTTCCGACCCATAGCGGACCTTTCGGTTTGTAGGAGTGGCACAGCGCTTTCGGCTGGCTTGGATGGCAAAGAGGAAATAGTGAAATGTGGGCAAACTTTTGGGCAATGCCAAAGCTTCTCAGGCTCATGACTGCTCACGCAATGGCGTGCGTAATCTTCCTTGTAGTGTCCGTGGTGCCGAATGATTCTTCTGCGATCAACGGACGGCATGTCTCCCAAGCGGGATGGTGGAGCAGCGGCGCTGGGTTCTTTGCATCACTCGTCGGCGTTTTTGGTCTAATCGCAGGAGTGGCCCTTCTGAGGAAAATGGCATGGGCGCGCCCGCTATATCTAGGGTTCGCGACCATCGGACTAGTCATCCCCTATCCAGCCCTCGGAGATCCCATTTGGGGACTAGTCGGCGCACTGGTGGTCACCGCAGCGGGATTCTATCTATTCAAAGTCAGGACGGTTGCCACGTATTTCGCGAAGCAGGCACACACGGATATTCGTGGCTAAAGTAGGTCCGCTTCCGACCCAAAGCGGACTCTCTTCCGAAGTGGACATTCGGCTTCCTAGAGTCCCGCATCTTCGATATCAGGGAGTTTCCAGGTCTTGTCGAAGAACGGTTTGTCTGGCCCATACAGTCGGAAGATAACGAACCATTGACCGTCCTTGCCGGTGGTTACCCAGTTGTTTTCCTTGCCTGCTGGAGCTATTGGCGCGAAGTAGATGTCGATCGATCCGTCCGCATTTTTGCTGGTTTTCTGGTCGTAGGAATCTAGGCTGACAACGGCAGCCTCGCGGATAAATCCGGCCGTATCCCAGTCGTAAACCGTGGTCGACCAATACTGTTTGGCCGGCACGTTGGCGGGAACGTGCAGCTTGTATGTCTTGCCGCCACTCAATGGTCGGCCGTTGCGGTCCTTTAGCGTGGATATATAGATCGTCGGCGCACTCGCGTCCGATTTCTTCGGCGGCGCCCAAAACATAAAGCCACCCATGCCACGAAGATCGTAGTTGAGCATGTCGGGCGTCTGATACGAGAACTCGGTCTTCATGCCGGACACATCGGGAAGTGCCCAGTTCGCACCCTCCCAATAGGGCTTGAGCGACTGTGACTGAAGACGCTGGAAGTAACCTTTTGCCTCGGCCGCTGTCTGGCGGAACGTGGCGTTCATGGCCGCATCGGGCTGGAATGTTTTGCCTTTTTCGATGCCGATCGTACTCAGGATGTTCATCATGGCAAGGTCGCGCGGGTTCACCGGCTCCTCGTTCACCATTTTCGCGAGCACCGCATAGAACGTTTCATCCATGTGAGGGATGCCGCTCCACTGCTTGTCGGATGCATCGACGAAGCGCTGCTCAGGCGGATGGACCGCCTGTGAAAGCGGGTACATACGGATCTTCTTGAGCAATGCCACAGCGGCATCTTGATCCACTTTCGAGCTGCTCTTGGCGATAGTGCGCATCAGCCAAAAGCCACCGAACGTGGATGAGCGCACGGGGATATAGCCCGCAGGCACTTCGCCCTGATAGTCGGGGGGAAGGATCAGGTACTTGCCGCCCTTGCCCTTGTCGTCTCCACCTGGGCCGACGATGTTGAGGGGCACATCCCACATGTCGCACAACTGTCCGTAGAGCCCAGCGCCGATCGCCGGTGGCACTTCGAGCACCAAGGGGCCGTCCTGCTTGGTGCTGTATGCGCTGTAGATATAGCGTGTGGAGGCATTGGGCGTGGTGGTCTGGAACTTCCAATTCGGGTACTTGGAGAAATACGCGATGTCGTTGTACTTCGCGCCCAGCCCAAGGAACCCCTGTCTGATGGCGTCAGCAGCAACGATGGGCATGCCCCAAACTGCGGCTTCAAAGGCTCTGCTATGCAGGAGCTGATTCTGTTGCTGCGCAACGACAGGTTGCACACCCTCAGCCGCGAGCATGGGAGCAAGGGCGAGGCCGGCTGAAAAGAGACTGGCCTTGATGAGTGCGTGCCGGAATTTCGTTACCGTGCGGTCCTTCATAGGCCCCTCTCTGATCACATCGTCGACGATGAATCCTCAGGGTGGCGAGCTGCGTCGGACAACCGCATTACCACGTAGGGTGACTAGGTAGATTTACCTACCTGATCGTAAAGTCAGACTGCATTGGGAAGTGTCCGCTGACAACTACATCGGCCGCCATACGCGCAAAAAGTATCGGCCATCACTGACAGGTGATATCGCCGCTGTTTTGCTAACGTCGCGCTGTCACTCGCGGGGGCAGAGGTTGTGCTTGGGCGGGTGGCCATGACCCTCGTGTCATGAGGCGCGGGCCGAGAGTGCAGCAACACTCCCGACCCGCTAACCAAAACCAACTGAAACGAGTTGATGATGGCTGCTTACGATCATACGACACGCGTCCGCCTGCCACCTGCCGATGGCAGAGGTGCTACGGCGCTCACCGGCGGCTTGCCAGCCCACGGCCTGGCCCCCGTCCACCCTCCCCTGCGTCACCCGATGCACCTGGCGTCTGCGGTAGCAACCACGTTGCGAATGCACCGTGACCGCTGGCGCCAGCGTCGGGCCATCGCGCGGGTACGGTGGGCTCAGCCGGTGGCGCTGCGGGCTTCCGGTGACATGAAGGCCGGCTTTGAGGCAGCACATGGCTGTCTTGAACACTCGGCCGATGGGTCGCAACACCCACCCACCGTCGCCAGCTGACCGCGTTCGATGATCGCCCCCGTGGCGCATCGAAGCTAGGTTCGGTGCGCCATCCTTCGGCGTTCATTGACCTTTGAACAGGGCATTCGCCTACACGATTCAGCGACCGCGCCGAGTCGTCGCTTCACCGTGCCTGACAGGAAAATCAGACGTGTCCGAGACCTATCCGATCGTGTTCGTCTGTGGCGAGAGCGACTACCACAACGCCCTCGCGATGGAGCACGTGCTCGACACCCACGACATCGCGCTGCTGATCATCGGCAACCGCTCAGGCGCCGACCGCCTGGCAAAACGCTGGGCCAAGCGAACCGGCACCAATGTCGACATCGTGCCCGCCCTGCCGGAGTTTGGTGATGGCCCCGAGCGTTGGCGCGGACTGCTGGTCGCCCTGCTCCAGGCGGATCGTGTGCTCGCGTTTGGCCGTGACGAGGTATCGCAGATGATCATGGATGAGGCGCGCAGCTGCGATATTCCAGTCGACACCATCGGCGACGACGATCATCGGCATCCGTCGCCTCCATAAGCTGTCCAGGCCATCGAGGTCGGTCCGTAGTGCGCGTCACGCCTTCACGGGCACTTTAGGCTCATAAGCGCATGGTTACGAGTTATACAGTCTGGCTTGCTCCACCGTAGGGAATGTGGCGACTTCACGATGGATGCTGGAGACCCAGACCTCGCTTTGAGACAGTTAACTACATCGTTTCCGCAGAAGTCGATGCGCAGGTGACATAGACCCTATTGGGCACAGATCCAGGGATGGATCACTTGGGGAGAGTCATAGACCACCCTGGCAAATCGCCAGTAGGGGGACGGGATGGCTTCCGTAGCGTTTGATCAAAGTGGGCGCAAGCAATCCGCCTGGCGCAACTTTGTTCCAGGGTCCTGGCAAGAACGCGTCAACGTTCGCGAATTTATCCAGCGCAACTACACACCCTACGAGGGTGATGCCGGCTTCTTGGCTGGCGCCACCGATCGCACTCGGGGCCTATGGCAGTCGCTGCAGCCGCTTTTGGCGGAGGAGCGCGAGAAGGGCATCCTCGATGTGTCACAGGTGCCGTCCGGCATCCTGGCGCACGACGCCGGGTATATCGACAAGGACAGCGAGATCATTGTCGGCCTGCAGACGGACGCACCACTCAAGCGCGCCATCATGCCGTTTGGTGGCTGGCGCGTGGTCGCCGCCAGCCTTGAGTCGTATGGACGTACGCCGGATCCAGCGGTTGGCGAGATCTTTACCAAGTATCGAAAGACCCACAACGACGGCGTCTTTGACGCGTATACACCGGATATCAGAAAAGCTCGGTCGTCGGGTGTTGTGACGGGGCTTCCGGACGCCTATGGGCGTGGACGCATCATCGGCGACTATCGAAGAGTTGCACTCTATGGCGTCGACTTTCTGATTCAGGACAAGAAGCGGGAGAAGCATGAACTGGATGACCGCCATTCCACCGAAGATGTGATTCGATTGCGCGAAGAGCTGGCCGAGCAGTCTCGTTCACTCAAAGAGTTGAAGGAGATGGCCACGCGTTATGGCTACGACATTTCGGGGCCGGCCACCAACGCCAAGGAGGCCGTTCAGTGGACCTATTTTGGCTATCTGGCGGCCATCAAACAGCAGAACGGCGCTGCGATGTCGGCGGGCCGGCTTTCGACGTTCCTGGATATCTACTTCGAGCGCGACCTTCGGGAAGGAACGCTGACCGAATCGCAAGCGCAAGAGATCATCGACGATCTGGTGATCAAGTGGCGCATCGTGCGCTTTCTGCGTGCGCCGGAATACAACCAATTGTTTTCGGGTGACCCGGTATGGGTGACCGAGGTTCTCGGCGGCAACGGCGAGGACGGGCGAACGCTCGTCACCAAGACGGCGTTCCGCATGCTCAACACGCTTTACAACCTGGGCCCCGCGCCCGAGCCCAATCTCACCGTATTTTGGTCCCCTCGCCTGCCCGAAGAGTTCAAGCGTTTTGCTGTCAAGGCGTCGATCGATACCAGTTCGATTCAATACGAGTCGGACGATCTGATGCGGCCAAAGTGGGGGGACGACTGCGCCATAGCCTGTTGTGTTTCAGCCATGCGCGTCGGTAAACAGATGCAGTTCTTCGGCGCTCGCGTGAACCTGCCCAAGACCCTGCTGTACGCGCTCAATGGCGGTCGCGACGAAGTGTCTGGTGAGCAGGTAGGCCCCAATCTCGCCCCTATCACGGGCGATGTCCTCAAGTACGAGGAGGTCATGGAGCGACTTGATCCCATGATGGACTGGCTCGCCAAGACCTACGTGAATGCGCTCAACATCATTCACTACATGCACGACAAATACTGCTACGAATCCATTGAGATGGCGCTGCATGATCGTGATGTCCTGCGCACGCTCGCCTGCGGCATTGCCGGTCTCTCACACGCTACCGACAGCCTGTCGGCCATCAAGTACGCGAAGGTGACCGCCATAAGGGACGACCGCGACCTCATCACGGACTACAAGATTGAGGGTACGTTCCCCTGCTTTGGCAACAATGACGATCGCGTGGACAACATCGCCAAGATGCTTGTCTCGATGATGATGAACAAAATACGCATGTACCCGAGCTACCGCGGTGCAACGCACACGCAATCGGTACTCACCATCACTTCCAACGTCGTTTATGGCAAAGCAACCGGCAACACGCCAGACGGCAGGAAGATGGGCCAGCCGTTTGCACCTGGCGCCAATCCGGCAAACGGCAAGGACACCCATGGCGCGCTGGCCGCCCTGATGTCAGTTGCCAAGATTCCCTATGACGATGCCGAGGACGGCATCTCGCTGACCCTGTCTGTTGTCCCTTCGGCGCTTGGCCTGGAAGAAGACCGCATCTCCCGAGGTGTTGATGCGCTGGATGCGTATTTCTCGAGCGGTGGCTTCCACGTCAATATCAATGTGTTGAACCGGGAGACATTGCAGGACGCGATGGAGCATCCGGAGAAGTATCCACAACTCACCGTCAGGGTGTCGGGCTACGCGGTTAACTTCGTCAGGCTCACCAGAGAGCAGCAGCTGGACGTCATCAATCGCACATTCCATGGGTCGTTGTAGGCCCTTGCCATGAGCGGACCACGGGTCGGCAGTCGCTACGAGTTGAAGGTCGACCGCGAGGGAGCGATAGAGTCGGCGCAGGTGCACGATTACTTTTCCGTGCACCCAGGGGACGTCGAAGAAGTGGCCGATCAGGATGATCTGGTCGGATATGTACATTCCTACGAGGTAGGAAGCACCGTCGATGGGCCAGGCATTCGCTTTGTGGCCTTCCTGAGCGGTTGCCTGCTCCGGTGCCAGTACTGCCACAACCCCGACACCTGGCATAAGCGCAACGGGTATCCCGTGACGGTTTCGCGTGCGATGCACGAGATTTCCAAGTACGCACATGTGCTGAAGGTGTGCCGAGGGGGCGTCACGCTTTCGGGCGGCGAACCCATGGTCCAGCACCGTTTCGCACTTCGCATTTTCCAACGCTGCAAAGAGCTCGGCCTGCATACCTGCATGGATACGTCGGGCCGGCTGGGCGATCGGTTGACCGACAAGGATCTGATGGATATTGACTTGAACCTGCTCGACATCAAGTCCGGCGATCCTGACATCTATGAGAAAGTGACTCGGCAGCCGCTACAGCCGACGCTCGACTATGCTCACCGGCTTTCATCATTGAAGCGCCCCATGTGGGTTCGCTTCGTTCTTGTCCCAGGGCTCACGGACGGATACGACAATGTCGAGAAGGTCGCGGATATCTGCGCGCAATTGACCTCGCTCGAACGCGTCGAAGTGTTGCGCTTTCACCAAATGGGAAGCGACAAGTGGCAAGCGCTTGGCCTTGATTACACGCTGGAGGATTGCGAAGCGCCCGACGCCGCTCTGACCGAGCGCGTGCGCGGGCAATTTCGCAGTAGGGGATTGACCGTGTACTGATGCCATAAGGAGAAGGCCCGTGGATGTCATCAAGACGCTGCTTGAGCAGCAACCGATGATGTCGCTGTTCCTCACTATCGCCATCGGGTACCTCGTTGGCGAGATCAATATCAAGGGGTTCTCCCTGGGCGTGGGCGCCGTGCTTTTCGTCGCGCTGGCCATGGGCTGGTTCGCACCCAAGGCCGTACCCTCCCCCATGGTAGGCACGCTCGGCCTGGCGCTGTTCCTGTATGCCGTGGGCATCCACTACGGAAAGCAATTCTTCGTTGGCCTCACGAGCAAGTCAGGGCGGCGGGCGAACCTGATGGCGATTATCGGTGTCGGGCTTTCCGCTGCAGTCAGCCTGCTATTTACGAAGTATATGGATCTCAAGTTGGGCTATTCGCTTGGGTTATTCGCCGGGTCCGGCACCAGCACGCCCACCCTGCAGGCGGCCATTGCAACGCTTGGCAATGACGATCCGGCAGTGGGCTACTCGGTTTCGTATCCGTTCGGCGTCGCCGGGCCGATCCTGTTTCTATACTTCAGCTTTATCCTGCTCAAGCCCAAGATTCAGCCGACTGCAGCCGCTGGGCTCCAGTTTGTCGAGATTGCGGTGCGTAACGCGGCAGCCTTGGGCAGGACGGTTGGCGAAATCGCCAGCAAGCTTCCTCCCGAGGTGCAGATCGTTGCGCTTCGCACGGCGCACCACAATCGCCCGGCCTCCCCTGAGCTGGTCGTCGTGGAGAACGATGTTGTCTTCGTGGTGAGTCCGAGCATGGAGAGCCTGCAGCAGGCCAGCAGTTATCTGGGCGAAGTGACACCTGGGCAGATATTGCGGGATCGAAGCGATATCGACTATGTGCGCATATTTGCGTCGCGCCCTACGGTGGTGGGCCGTGCGCTAAGTGAGCTGGCCCTCCCGGGCGAGCAAAGTAACATTGTTGTGCAGGTTCGACGCGGCGACGCGGATATCACACCACGCCCCGACCTCGTGCTTGAATTTGGTGATCGGGTGGGCGTGCTGGCCCATCGTTCCGACTTCAGCTCACTGCGTAAATTCTTCGGTGATTCCATCAAAGGCACCGCAGAGTTCAGTTACATATCCATCGGTATCGGCATGGCGCTTGGATTTTTTCTCGGCGCTATCCAGTTTCCCCTGCCTGGTATCGGCAAGCTGGCACTCGGTCTGTCAGGCGTACTCATCGTGGCGCTGGTACTTGGCCGACTCCGCCGCACAGCTGGCCTCAGTTGGACCATTCCACTCTCGGCAAGCCTGGTGTTGCGCAATCTCGGTCTGACGCTTTTCCTTGCACAGGTAGGCATGTCATCCGGACCGAAATTTGCCGCCACCGTGACGCAGACCGGGCTGGAAATGTTAGGTCTGGGCGCCATTGTGCTTGTCGTACTCGTGCTCCCCATCCTCATTCTCGGCTTGTGGGTCTACAAGATGCCGTTTGACGAGGTGGCGGGTGTCGTCGCCGGGGCTTGTGGCAATCCTGCCATTCTCGCCTATGCAAACAAGCTCACGCCCACGGACCGTCCTGACCTTGGCTACGCCATGATTTTTCCGGGCATGACGATCCTGAAGATTCTCTTCGTCGACATCGCGCCGTCGTTCTTCTCGTGATGGACGTGGATGCGTGCGCTGGCTCTTCAAGTCGCAGCCAGCGCCCCAGCTTAGTGCGACAGGCTTCAGCTGGGGACGTTGCGCTTAAATCGCGCCCGCCATGTCGACCTGAGCGGCATGTACGCGCGCGCGCCCTTGCTGCTTGGCCTGATAGAGGGCTTTGTCAGCCTGCTCCACGAGGGCAGCCATGATCAGGTCACCTTGCGGCACGCCACTGACGACGCCGATCGATACGGTCACTTGCCCATCAATGCCACTCACATGGGGTATGCGCAGCGCACGTGTGGCGGCATCCAGGCGCTGCACCAGTTCCGTCGCGTCATGCAACGTGGCGGCCGGGAAGATGCAGATGAATTCTTCGCCACCCATGCGCCCCACAAAGTCACCCGGCCGATGTAACGATGCCTGGAGTGCTTGCGCCACACCGCGCAGGCAATCGTCGCCGGCCAGGTGGCCGTAGGTGTCATTGAAGGCTTTGAAGTAATCAATGTCGACAACGGCTACTGCCAACGGGAGCTCTTCGCGCTTGCAGCGACGAAACTCTTGCTCCGAGCGCGCATCGATCTGCCGCTTGTTGGGGATGCCAGTCAGGCCGTCAACCCACGCCAGTTGGCGGAGTATGTCCGCCTGATGTTTCAGGGTGAGGTGGGCACGAACGCGATTGCGGGTGGTTTTTGCATTGATGGGCTTGGTGATGAAGTCGACGGCACCGACGT
This sequence comes from Dyella sp. PARNA 12/25, assembly GCF_055702865.1. NCBI lineage: Bacteria > Pseudomonadati > Pseudomonadota > Gammaproteobacteria > Lysobacterales > Rhodanobacteraceae > Dyella > Dyella sp. PARNA 12/25. The sequence continues at coordinate 10,615 of NZ_JBVQCI010000002.1, forward strand.
CCCAGCATGCACTCTCCTCTTCCGGATCATTGAGCGAGGTGACGAAGATCACCGGGATGTCAGCGGTGGCGGGATTGGCCTTGAGGGCCCGACAGACATCGAGACCACTCAGCTCTGGCATCACCACGTCCAGCAGCACCAGGTCGGGTTGCGATGATTCGCAGAAGGCGATGGCATCCGATCCATTGGTGGCCATGAAAACGTCGTGGTCACCAGCAAAGATCTGGTGCAGCGCGCGGATATTCACCGGCTGGTCGTCAACGATAAGCAGCTTGGGTCGGGCGGTGACAGCCATGGGCTGCGGTGACGTAAAACCGAAGTGGTCATTCATGAGGACGTTCCTTGTTGTGCGCCCCGAGCAACTCATTGCAGATGCGCAACCCTGCCTTCAGGTCCAGCAGCGACATGGCGTCGTCCAGTTGCTGTTGGATATCCGGATGTGCCGACGCAAACTGGCCTCGCATCCCTTCGTAATGATCGACGGCGGACATGTTGGAAGCTGCCAGAAGCTTTGCAAGTTCCGCGAGTGCTTCGCGATCCAGCGGAAGGTCAACCGCTGATTGCGCGTGCCCGGCGGGCACCTTGAGGATCTGCCCGATCAACGAAACAACGCGCTCGGTCAGTTCCGTCAGGTGGCCTACGGCTGCACTTTCGCCTGACTGCATGGAGCCAGCGGACACCTCGCGCTCATAGGAGCCCGCCATGGCCGACAGACGATTGGCGCCAATGGTTGCCGCCACGCCCTTCAATGTGTGCAGCGCCTTGGCTGCTTGCGTTGTGTCGTTGTTCTCGAGAGCCACGGCGACCTCTATCAGGGCCTCCTGCGCGGATAGCTCAAAGCTTCTCAGCGCGGCGTGATAAGGCGCCTCTCTTCCGCCGAAGCGCGCAAGCGAGCCCATATAGTCGAGTTCCGCATCCACCCATGCTTTCGTCGGTGGGAGCTTTGGCTCGGGTGCAGCGCTTTCGCCGGCCGCGTGCGCGCGCCCTCGTGTCCAATGAAGAATTGTATTTACCAGTACATCGATATCGAACGGCTTGCCCAGGTGATCGTTCATGCCTGCTTCTAGGCATGCCAATCGGTCGCTCTCCAGCACGTTTGCGGTCATCGCGATGATGGGCAGGGTTTCCATGCCTGGCATGGCCCGTATGTGACGGGTCGCGGTGAAGCCGTCCATGCCCGGCATCTGGATATCCATGAGTACCACGTCATGCAAGTGGACACCGCCTTCGATCGTCTTGAGCGCTTCAATGCCACTGCTCGCGACATCCACCACGGCGCCCTCAAACTCCAGAAGCTCTTTGGCCACCTGCTGATTGGTCGCGTTGTCCTCGACCACCAGAATGCTCATGCCATCCAGACGGCCTGGTGCCTCGCCCTGTCGGCCGGGCTCATGGGATGCAGGGAGCACAGGCGTCCTGGACGCAAGCGCGTCGGCCACCGCATCCAGCAGCATGGATGAGGTGACCGGCTTCACCAGAAAGCCATCCATCGCAACGCTAGCCGAGGACATCTGCTCTGCCACGGCCTCGCGTTCGTGCATGGTCACCATGACGATCAGCGGACATTTGTCAGGCGGGCACAGGTCACGGATACGGCGACCAGCCTCCCAACCATCCATGCCCGGCATCGACCAGTCCATCAGGATCACGTCGTAGGCCGCAGCCTGATCTTCGTTGGCGGCCACTCGTTGAATGGCCTCGGCACCATTTGCCACGACGTCGCAATGCCACCCCAGCGAGGTGGCAATCTCGGCAAGGATGGTGCGCGCGCTGGCGTTGTCATCCACCACGAGCACGTTGAGGTCCCGGAGCTGGCTCATGACGTCGGCCGATACGCCAATGGGTCGCTCCGTGGTTTGTACGTCTACGTTGAAATAAAACCGGCTGCCAACTCCCAGCTGACTTTCAACATGCAGTTCGCCGCCCATCATCTCGACCAGCCGACGACAAATGGCCAGCCCCAGTCCGCTGCCGCCAAACCGGCGAGTGGTAGATGCTTCGGCTTGCGAAAACCCTTCGAAAATGGTCGCCAGCTTTTCATCGGCGATGCCGATACCGGTGTCCTGGACTTCGAAGTGAACCCCCACGCTACCGCCCGTCCGTCGCACCAGCCTGGCCTGCAATCGCACCTCGCCGACTTGGGTGAACTTGACTGCGTTCCCGGCCAGGTTGATCAGCACCTGCTGAAGCCGTAGCGAATCGCCCACCAGCCAGCTCGGGATACTGGGGTCAATATCAAACACCACTTCAATATCTTTGCTGCCGATGTTGGCGCTGACGATGACGGCAATTTCCCGCAGCAGCTTGTCGAGGTCGAACTCGTGCAACTCCAGCGTCAGGCGCCCGGCCTCGATCTTGGAGAAGTCGAGGATGTCATTGAGCAAGGCCAGCAGCGTGGTCGCGGCGGTTTCGGTTTTCTGGGTGTAGTCCCGCTGCTTGGTATCGAGCTGAGTCTTCTGCAGCAGTTGCAGCATGCCAAGAATGGCGTTCATCGGCGTGCGGATTTCGTGACTCATATTGGCGAGGAAGTCACTCTTCGCCTGGCTGGCGGCCTCTGCCGCCGCAATGGCCTTCACCATGGTGGCTTCGGCCAGACGCTGGTCGGTGGTGTCTTCGACAATGGACCAGATGAAGGGCTTGTCATCGATACGCAGCACCACGCCATTCAGACGAACAGGCACACGGCTGCCGTCCTTGCGTATGTAGTGCTTGTCGTAGGGACCGTAACGCCCGGTTTGCTCAAGCGTGGCGAGAATATGTTGTTCCTGCGGCAGATACTCCGACGGTGTCAGATGCCAGTAGTCCATCTGCATCAGCTCTGCATCGCTGTAACCCGTCAGGTTGCGATACGCCGGATTGAACTCGACCAGCTTGCCGGACTCATCCGTCAGCGCGATACCGAGTGGCGAAAGCTCGAACAGGCCGCGTAGCTTGCGTTGGTTGATCGCCAGCGCGTTTTCGCGTCGTTTCAGTTCTTCAAGGCTGGCTGCGACGCCCAGATAGCCCTCGATCGAGCCATCGTCCCGCTTCATGGCGCTGATATTGAGCAGCACAGGAACGCGCTTGCCGCTCTTTTTCACATAGGTCCACTCGTGCACATCGGGGGCGTGCTGGGCCTTGGCAATCAACGCTTCAAAGCCCGCGCGAATCGGGCGGCCCAAGTCTGTCTCCAGCGCCTCTGCACGGAAGATGATTTCTGCCTCGTCGTGAAACTGCAGAGGTGACCCCTCACCGATCAACTCTTGCGCGGTGTAGCCGAGCATGGCTTCGGCGGCGGGGTTGAACAGGGAGATCTTTCCGTGGGTATCCGTGGCGAAAATGGCGTAACCCGCATTTGATAGAACCGCTTTATGCAACGCCGAGACCGCCTTCAGCTCAGCCGTGCGCTGTTGCACCTGATGCTCAAGCGTGGCGTTGAGCTCGCGCACCCGGCGCTCCGCGGCTTTGCGGTCGGTAATGTTGCGCAAGGTGGTCGCCACGCCAATGACGGTTTGGCGCTCGTCGCGAATCGGCGACGCGGAAACTTCGACGTACAGCATCGAGCCGTCGGCGTGCCGGCGCACGGACTCTCCGATGACAACGCTTTCACCCGCTGAAACGCGCCGCAAGATGTCCTTGTCCTCGTCGAGATATCGCCGGGGCACGATGAGATCCGAGAGTGGCTTGCCAAGGACCTGCTCGGCATCGTGGCCGAAATGGCGAGTGGCCGCGCGATTCCATTCAATGATGGTGCCGTCGAGCGCCGTGCCGATAATGGCGTCATGCGAGTCTTCGACAATGGTGGCCAGTCGCGCCCGCTGCACCAGGGAGCGGCGCCTTCGCGACGTGGCATACGCCACCAGCGCTGCGATCACCGCGAGCAGCGCGCCGCCGATACCCATCCAGACCGCCTGAGCGACCGGGTCAGGTAATCCCAGCCCCTTGATGAACTCCGCACTGGGCGTGATATCCAGGCGCCAGGTACGGCCATATATCGAGATGTCTCGCGTAAGCTCGTGGTCCACCTGTCCATGGCCGTTAGCCGGCGCGGAAGCAAATACGCTTTCCGCGCTACCGCCTCCGGTCACGTCATTGATATTGAGAGACAGACCCGGAAAGGAGCGCGCAAAGGTCGCCAGGATCTCGTCGGTGACCAACGGGGTATATACCCAGCCGACCAGTTCCTCGCTGCGTTGCGCGGGCTCCGGCAACTGTGACGATCGGAAGATCGGCAGCAAAAACAGGGCTCCCCGATTCTTCGCGCCAGTGGCCTGCACCAGTGTGATCGGCCCGGTAAGCGTCGCATGCGCCGATGCCATGGAGCTCAGTGCCGCCGCGCGCCGGTTGGGGTCGGATGCGATATCGAGGCCGACTGCCGCCAGATTGGGTGACTCCGGCTCCACATACTTGATGATGAATCGATCGCCCGTGACATCGGCAAGTTCACGCACGTGAAACGGGCTGCCCCTGTCTGCTTGTGCCTTGGCCACAAATCGGGCCAGCTCGCTCTCGGGCACCTTCACGATGTAGCCGAACCCCCTCGACCCGGGGAATTCTGAAGAAAGATCGCGCGACTGCATGGCGCGTGAAAAGGTGTCGTGACTGACGTTGCTTAAGCCGACCGCGATCATCGCGGCGCGCACACCTCGAAGGCCGTAATCGTAAAGACGGAAACGCGACTGCAAGTCTTGCGAGATCTGGTCGGCGGTGACATTCAGCCGCTGCTCGACCGCCTGGTGGTTACTCGCCAGCAATCGCCAGCAAACGGCGGCGGTAGCACCCCACGACAGCACCAGCACTGCCACCGACCAAAATAATGGGCCAAGTTTCCGTGCCACGCCTTCCCCCGTCATTGATGGGCCGCTGAGAGACGGCGCTGCGCATTATGTCCCTCCACGGCATTCCGGTTCCATGAAGATGGCGCCCCTCGTGACTGACCGTGAGCCAGCAGGTCATAAGCATCCAGGGCATCGCCTTCCGCAGGATATCGCGACCGGCAGCACACGCCAGAATCCTTGACCTGAAGGGGCTCAGCCGGTTCGCCGGCAGCCACCCGTCATGACTGGCTCACGTTTATTCGACGGAATCGCAGGCAGGGTTGGCAGCACGGTCTTATTCATTCAGTTATCACAGGGAGAGAACACAAGATGGGCTTCAGCCTTGACCACCCGCTGGTGGTGTTCGTTGCAACGCTCGTTTCGCTTTGGGTCGCAGGGCGCATAGGCGTGTACATTTCACAACGCCATCCCCATGTGGCGTCCGACGAGCGTGATGCCTTCAATGTGCTGCAGGGCGCAACACTGACCCTGCTCGCGCTGATCATCGGCTTCAGCTTCTCCATGGCCATCAGCCGTTACGACCAGCGTAAGAACTACGAAGAGGCGGAAGCCAACGCCATTGGCACGGAGTACGTGCGTCTCGATCTGCTGCCAGCCGCGGATGGCGCCAAGGCGCGTCCCCTGCTAGTCCAGTATCTCGAGCAACGTATCAAGTTCTACGAAACCAGGAGCAGGGATCTGCTGCCGCCGATCAACGCACGTACCAATGAGCTACAGGCGAGCCTGTGGAGCGCAGTGACGCCGGCGGCCAGCCAGCAGCCCACCCCCATCATCGCCCTGGTGGTCGCAGGTATGAATGACGTGCTCAATTCGCAGGGCTACACCCAGGCCGCATGGTGGAACCGCATTCCCGTCGCGGCGTGGGTGCTGATGGTGGCCATCGCGCTCGGCTGCAACTTGCTCGTGGGCATCGGTGGGCACAGCCTCACCAAAGAACCCGCGATGATGTTTGTGCTTCCGTTACTAGTCGCCGTGTCATTCATGCTGATTGCGGATATCGACAGCCCTCGGGGAGGCGTTATCCACGTGGGTGCCCCAAACTTGAGGGCACTTCAGGCAACTCTCCCCTCGTCATAACGGATAAGGCGAGTTCACTCGTCCGCCCGCCGGAGAGTGAACCGCCCCTGTTTCCCGGCAGTCTGCGCAGGCCCGCTGCGCCAACTGGACAATCAAACGACTCAGCGCGCCTGCTGGATGCGGATCATGTTGCCCGCCGGGTCACGCACCGCGCAGTCACGCACCCCGTATGGCTGGTCGGTGGGTTCCTGGACAATGTCGGCATCGCGCGCCTGCAACTGCTCAAAGGCACCGGCGAGGTCTTTGGTAGACAGGAGAACAATGCCGAAGGTGCCCTTGGCCATCATCTCGGCAATGGTGCGGCGCTCTTCGTCGGTAATGCCCGGGCTGGCCTCGGGCGGATACAGCACAATGGAGGTTGCCGGCTGGCCCGCAGGGCCGACGGTGATCCAGCGCTTTCCGGCATACCCCACGTCGTTGCGCACTTCAAAGCCGAGGGTGTCGCGGTAGAACGCCAGGGCGGCGTCCGGGTCGTTCTGCGGGAGGAAGCTCGAGTGAATCGTGATATCCATGGCGCTTTTCTCTCAGTGGTGGGTGAAGTCCATGGGCTCAGTCTAGTTCCGGCTCTTCGACCGGCGCTTCTCGATTCCTGACCGGTCGCGCCACCTGTCGTGCCACACAGGGCGGCATCTCCGCGATGGCATGGGTCTCCTGGCGCCGATAAACGCCGGGGGACATGCCGACCAGCTCGGTGAACCGCGTGGTGAACGTACCCAGCGACGCGCAACCCACCGCAAAGCAAACGTCGGTGACACTGAGATCGCCACGGCGCAGCAACGTCATGGCTCGCTCAATGCGGCGTGTCATCAGATAGCTATAGGGCGACTCACCGTAAGCAAGCCGAAATTGGCGGCTGAGGTGCCCTGCCGACATGTGCGCACCACGCGCAAGCGCCTCGACATCCAAAGGCTGCGCATATTCCCGGTCGATACGATCGCGGACCCGTCGCAATCGTGCGAGGTCACGCAGTTGCTGTGCTGCCGCGGGTCGCTTGCTCATTCTCGGGATCGTGTCACGTCGTTTCGGGCGGCTCAAGTGCAGGGGCGAGTTAGAGACATCCCTGAATGAGATGTCGGAAACTGCGCCTCGCCATCTCCGCGGGTTGTATCCGAAGTGACATCAGCGTTAAGTCTGCTTTCTATGAAACAGAGTCAACCAAGGAGACACTCATGCCCGAGAAAAAGAGCCCCGACAAACCGGCCAGCAAACGTGCGGCCACCCAACGGCCTTCGGAAAGATTCACCGCAGAAGAACAGGCCGCCATGCGAGCGCGCGCCGATGAGCTGAAAGCCACCGCGCGCCGCGGCAAACGTGCCAGCAAGGGCGACGATGAAGCTGCGGTGCTCGCCAAGATCGCCGAGATGCCAGCGTCCGATGGCGCATTGGCCCAGCGGCTGCACGCCCTCATTCGAACCTGCGCACCGACCCTGTCGCCCAAACTCTGGTATGGCATGCCCGCCTATGCGAAGGATGGAAAAGTCCTTTGCTTCTTTCAAAGCGGGCAGAAGTTCAAAACGAGGTATGCGACGTTTGGTTTTCTGCAGGAGGCAAGGCTCGATGACGGCACCATGTGGCCAACAGCCTTCGCATTGATGGCGTTGACTGCCGCTGATGAGGCGCGCATCACGGCGCTCCTGACGAAGGCTTTGAGTTGATGACGAGCATCCAGCCTTCAGTGCAGCCTGGTCACCGCAACCCACGCTGACAGGCAGGCCAGCTTTTGCTCCTTGCGCCATGGCTTTCCCATGGGCGCGCCAAGCGCTTTGAGTCGGGTAGCGATATCGGTGGGTGATTTGTCGAGCATCGCAGCGGCAAGGTCCGGCAGCGATTTCTCATCCAGTTCCGTCACCGGGACGCTGCATTGACCGGATGCAAACCGAAGCGCGTCACGCACCGCCAGCGCTTCGGCAACCGGCACATGCTCCGCCCATGCGAGGCTGTAGCCGAGCAGATCGGTGATCCAGCCGGCGCGATTGACGAGCAATGCGGTGATGGCTGGCGGATATCCCGCCGCTTCCAACTGTTGAACGATGGTTTTCAAGCCGCCCGTCGCCAACTGGTCCTGGCGCTTGCGCCCCTCCGCCACCACGGCGACCGCCTCGGCTGACGCACCGCCATCTGGCGCACGAGGCATGTCGGATGCCTGGCGATAGGGCTCGAAAGCCAGCCGGTCACCTTCGGCGCAGGTTTTGAGCACCGTGGAAAGCACGACGCGAGGGGCCCCCGCTGCCACCGCCACACACACGGCCACAGCGCCGCCCTTGTATGCGCGCAAGCCAATGCCGGTTACGGCCTGAGAATGGTTTTCCGGTAGTGACATTCGCACCTCCCGGGCCAGGTCGACTCTGCGGTCGACCGTCGCTGCCCTACCCCATCACGCGATTTGCGGAGAATTTACTCAATTCCGCCCTTGCGCCATAGCGCTTTTACGCAACTCACAGGGAAGATCTGCACACCCTATCCCGGCCGCAGAGATATATACAACGCCATGAGTATAAGGATCATCCAGGGTCCGCACCCTCACGCCCCCGGCACCGACCAGCTGCGCCAACTGCAGCAGTTGGTGAACGCTTCGGGTCGCACCCTGGAACTATGCCCGTGCAGCTGCCTGCCCGGCCTGATCGCTCAGGTGCGCGCAACGAAAGCGGGCACCACCGAATTCATGCTGCTCGATCTTGGCGATCTGGCTTATCAGGCAAAGAACCACCCTGAGGCAGGGCTGGACGGCGCGCTTGATGCATTGAACACGCCTTATGTCGAGGTCCACGAAGAAAGTGGCGCTGAGCTGGACGCTGGGTTTCACCATGCGCCGATCGCCACTGTCATCATCCAAGGCGACATTGGCAGTAGCTATCGCATCGGCCTGGGTATTGCCCTGCGACAGCTGAACCTGCAGCAGGCGGCGTGATCTCGCTGACTTGCGCCCTCAACGGCTCGAGGGCGCAGCGATCACACGACAATCCTGGGTGCAGCCGAAATAGGCGATGCCCTTGGGGTAGTCGATGGTCATCACGAAATGCTGCAGCACATTGCCACCGACCGCACCTTCCGGTGGCTTGTCCATGATCGCAGCCATCATGCCGTGGAAGGCACGATCCGGGCGTTCGGTAAACCATGTCGGGCCCACGGCCCAGCCTGCCATCTCCACCCTGGGCACCTGAATGATTCGGGCCGGCATCACCTTGTCGCCATTCTCCACCACACGCCATTCGGGGTGCGCCGCATGCCAGCGCTCCAGCTGACTCGTGGTGATGTAGCTGGTAACACCGGTGCCATCGACCGTTGCCGTGCCGGTTATCTGCTTGCCTGAATCACTCGGAATGGCCGTAGCCCCCGTATCCAGAAGCATGTCGAGCGGCTGGCCTTCCACACGAATCACCACGCGCGGAAAGGCTTGAACCCGATGGCCATTGGCGTCTGCTCGGAAACCCAGGGTGTAAGGGTGCGCGCCTGTTGGCGGCGTCCAGCTGTCGCCCTGGAGAATCAACTTCCTCGCCGGGTAGTCAAACGTCCAGACGCGGCCATTGAGATAGCTCGAACCAAGCAACCCATCCGCATTGCTGATGGGGTGCGGATCCTCCAGCGTCAAAACCCCATCGCAACGACTGATGGGTGCAGGAATGCCTCGGTCAGGTTTGAAGGTGGGAACGGCGGTCGTGATCGCGGTTACGCCATCCACCGTGCATTGACCAGCCTTCAACTTAAGGCGGGCAGCGGCCATCGACCTGAGCATGTACAAGCCGTCGACACCCCCGCCTCCCGTGTCGACCGTCAGTTTCAATGTCTGCCCCGATACGGTTTCAGGCGTAGCAAAGAAATGCCCCGCCTCGTAAACCGTGGGCACCTCGTAAGCCTGAGCAGGCGAAGCGGCTAGTCCAGCCGCGGTGACCAAGCTCCACATCAGTGACATGACAACGCTCCCTCATTGCTTGCGCATAGGCTCAGGGATGAGCGGGGCGGGATACAACGTGCCTGTAGTCATCGAGGTCGGAAGTCATGAGTGGCGTAAGCTACGTTGGTCACCGGCCCTGCAGCATGGGCGTGTCAGCTTGCCAGCGAGCGGCCGTCGATTTCGCGCTTGCGATGTTCCAAGGAGGCCCGAATGACCGACCTGATCATCACCACCTACGACTGGGTGCCCGACATACCCCGTGGCTACGTGCGCGATCTGCGCTTGCGCTGGGCGCTGGAAGAGGCCGGACTGCCCTATCGCGTCGAAAGCGTGCCATTCCGTGGCGAGCGCGATGCCGCGCATCTGGCACATCAGCCCTTCGGCCAGGTGCCCTGGTTGACCGACGGCGAGATCTCGATTTTCGAGAGCGGCGCCATTCTTCTCTACCTTGGTCAACGCAGTGACGTACTGATGCCTGCCGATCCATTCGGCCGCAGCGAGGTCATGGCGTGGCTGTTCGCGGCGCTCAATTCCGTAGAGATGGCGAGCCTGCCGTGGTCCATTTTCCTGTTCTCCGGCGACACCAGCGAAACGCCGGGGCGCAGGCACCTGGAACAGTTCCTCAAGGCTCGGCTTCAGCACATGGAGCCGGTGCTGGCTAAACGGGAATGGTTGGCTGGCGAATTTTCAGTCGCCGACATCGCCATGGCGGACGTGCTTCGCCTGGTCGATCGGTTCGACGGACTGGCGGCCTACCCCGCCTGCAGCGCCTATGTCGCACGCGCCACGGCGCGCCCATCTTTTGTGAGGGCGCACGCGGACCAGCTGGCCCATTTCGCGGCTGCGGACTGACTTCCCAGCTCAGGCCGCCATCACCGGATGGTCAATTGCCCTGATCCGGTTCAGCCGGCACTGTGGACCGGTCGATCAGCTCGGCATCGCGCATTTCAGCCTTGGTGTCGCGCACGGCCTGCATATCGACCTGTCGTATCGAATTGATGCGACAGGCGCTTCGGTTGACGGCTTGTGGCGCTGTCTGCGGGATTACGCTGTCGAAGCGCGTCACAATCTGGCTCTGCTGATTGGTGAGCTGGATGCGCGGAGCCGTGGACAAACCGGTACAGGATCCGCGCAGTTCAATCAGGTACGTGCTGCCACTGGCCCGAAGGGCCAACGCGGAACTCCCGAGCGCCGTCCAACTGTGCGTACCCATGAAGTTGTCGAGCCGGAATGACATAAGTTGCGGGCCAGCATGCTGCCGGTACAGCTCCAGCCGATCCTGCGTGCTCAATGTAGGCGACTGGGCGCAGCCAAACAGCATGCCAACCGTCAGCGTAGCGAGAAGTGCTCGGCGCATAGGGCTAGCCTCGTCCATGGTGCGTTGGAAACCAGATGGGTCACCGTCGCGCTACGCCATCAGTGACCGGACAATCGTCAGCGGGTGACGCGAGTCGTGTTGCCGTCAGAAGAGACCTGAACGCGGTCGCCAATACCAAACTGGCCGGAGTTACCGTCCTGCGTGACCGCGATGGTGGCGCCGGTATCCAACCGAACAGTCACCTCCACGCCCGCGCGCGCTCCACGCGTCATGGCATTGCCTGCCGCACCACCAGCCACGGCACCGGCGATGGCGCCTACCGCGTTTGCACGACTGCCTCCACCTAGGGTGCTGCCCGCGATACCGCCTATCGCAGCTCCGGTGGCCGTACCGACGCCGCGCTGCTCACTCTGGATGGTCACGTCCCTCAGGCCGGTAACCGTGCCTGGTTGAACGGATCGCGCGACACCGACCTCGGATCGGTTGAACGTATTGGGCGTGGGATTCGTTTCACAACCCGACATCACCCCACAAACCAGAACCAGCACAGCCATGGCAATCTTGGAGGTTTTCACTCGCGTGCTCCGCCTAAGTGCTACCGTACAGCGACACTGCCGCGTCGTCGCCGACCCGTTCCACTGCATGATCATGGCCTCAAGCTTGATAAAGCCATTGTGAATTTGGCAACGGGGTCCTGTGAACGGTCGCCGGCACTCAGCCTTCATGGTGGACGGCCAATTAGATGGCGGCTTCACGAAAGCCTACGGATAGTAGGGGACAAATTCCCATCTCGTGCGATGACGTGACCCGGATAGGAGAGCGAGGGAAATGATCCGTCTATCTCGTATGGTTCGCCGCCTCTCTCTGCCCATGGTGCTGATTGGCCTGTCCACGACCTTCCAGACGCAGGCGCAAACGAGCACCGATCACATCAATGATCTCATCGACCAGCCCGGTGGCGCAGGCCTTGGCTTTGTGCTCCGTACTGAGATATCCCCCTATAAAGACTCCGGTAATCGCACCGATCTTCTTCCGCTGTATCTGTACGAGGGTGAACATCTCTACCTCAGTGCAGACCGCCTTGGCTTCAAGCTCTACCAGGATGACACCCAGCGTTGGGACGTCTATATCACCCAACGGCTCGAGGGCTTTCCCCATGAGCAGGCGCACGGCGTGCTGGCGGGCATGGATTTACGCACGACCTCGGGCGACCTGGCCGTGGCTTATGCCAACAAGTTTTCGTGGGGAACACTGCGGGCGTCAGTGCTGCATGACATCACCGGTATCTCGCACGGCACGGAAGTGCGCCTTGGGTACTCGTACGACTGGCGATTTTCACGATGGGTGTTAAGGCCAGACTTCACCTTGTCCTTTCGCGATGCCAACCTAAACAATTACTACTATGGCGTAAAACAATCCGAGGCCACGCCAACGCGCCCCTTCTACGAGCCGGGCGGCGGTGTAAACGCGACGCTTGGCATTTACGCCACCTATGCTCTGACCCGGAATACGCGCCTGATCACCGGCCTTTCCGCCACCTATCTGGATAGTGGGATACGCAAAAGTCCCATCGTTCGCGACGGTATCCAGCCGGCTGTCTATCTGGGCGCCGTTTACGACTTCGGCAGCTTCCGCAACGTGGCGCTCTCCGATGACAGCTCCCCCACCTACTTGAAGTTCTTCTATGGCCGATCCGCCGGGCCCGGGTGCCACCTGGTCAAGATCATGGCCCTGAGTTGCATATCTCTGGACAACGAGCACCCGACCGACATCGCCGGCTTTCAGGTCGGCAAGCCTTTTATAAGGCGCTTTCTGGACTGGCCGCTGGATTTCACCGGCTATCTCGGCCTGACCTTCCACAACAACCGCGGGCTGGCCACCAACGGCCCGCAGATCGACATCTACGTGAAGGCGTTCTTCTACGGGTTCCCGTGGAACCGGTGGGTGGAGACGCGCCTGGGTTTCGGCTACGGCGTCTCCTATGCGGCGAACGTGCCATACACCGAAATTAGCAGCCAGCAACGGCGTGAGCGCGAAACATCACGCCTCCTCAACTACCTGGACCCGAGTATCGACGTCAACGTCGGCGACATCTTCCGCTCCAAGGCACTCAGCCGTACCTATTTTGGTTTTGGCGTATCGCATCGGTCGGGCATTTTTGCGTCGTCTCGCGTGCTGGGCAACGTCGACGGCGGATCGAACTACATCTACACGTACATCGAGATGGGGCTCAACTAGTGCAGCGTAACGGACGCGAGGTGACGTACTGCCATGCCCCTGAAAATGTCGTCCGGCGACTCGATCGACTGGCGCTTTCGTCGCATCGTCACCACCATCTACGTGGTACTTGCGGCCCTGGTCGCATGGCGCTTTGTGGATCAGTGGCAAGGCTATTGGGATGCCCACGAGGCGCAAACCGAGTTTGTCGCGGTGCAGGCAACACTTCGAGCCATGGCGGCCATTTCTGGCGAGCGTCTCCCCGCATTTGAGGTGCTTGAGCGAAATGGCAGTGCATCCGCCGAGCAGATCGATGCATTGAAAAAGGCTCGCCAGTCTGCTGATCAACGACTCGATGAACTCAAGGTCGCGCTCAGTAACACTCGCTGCAGAAGCTGCGCGGCGCAGATCCCGGCCCTGAGACAGGCGAGAGCAGATCTGATGGTGGCAAGGCGGCGGGTGGACGTTCTTGCAGTGCGGCCGCAAGACAAGTTGCCCTTTGGAAGGACCCTTAATGCGTTCGACCAGCTGGTCAACGTCATCCCGCAACTCGCGGCGATTGCCAATGCCACTTCCATGGGCGTGATCCGAGAAAACGCCGACGTGCAAAGCTATTTGCTCGTCTCGCGCCTCGCTGCGATGCTCTGTGAGCAAGCCAGTCTGCTTAGTTATCACCTCATGCCGGCACTGGAGTATCAGCGAACGCTCACCGAAGAGGAGTCGTTCGACATGGGGCGGGCACTCGGCGGTATCGAGCAACTGCGGGGGCTACTTGGTACCGGCGTCCGAGGTCTTTCGCCTCAGCTCAAGAACTATCTGGACGAGATCGACAGACGTTACTTCGGCGATGGCGTTGCGTATGTCGAGCAATTGCGCAGCCAGGCAAGGCATTCCGACATAACGGACACCACCGTTGACCAGTTCATGGACCGCTACAGCCCGACACTCGACCCGATCGACCATTTTCGCGATGCGGCCCTCCTGCTTACCGGACAGACCATTCAGGACAGCCTTCACCGGCATCTGATGCTGCTGTTGGGCGCAGGCCTGTTTGCGGCGGTACTGACGGCGGTACTACTGTTCCTAATTTGGCGTTTTCGGCAAAAGATCATTCACCCCTTTGTGGAAGCAAGGCGATCCATCCTCGCCATTGCCTCGGGGGACGCGTCGGTGGCCATTCCGCAGTCGGGCTACATCGGCGAGATCAAGGATATGTTCGGGGCGTTGGCCGTACTCAAGGCGAACGACGCGCAGCGCGTGAAGCTGGAAAAGGAGCGCAAGCGCCTGATTGGCGAACTCAGGGTGATGGCGGAAACCGACCCGCTCACCGGCCTGCTGAATCGGCGCGCCTTCGAAAGCCGGGTCAAGGTGCTGAGGGTGCGGCGCTCGGACAAGCATGACAACGAACCGTTTCTGGCTCTCATCATGCTGGACATCGACTTCTTTAAGCGCATCAACGACACCTACGGACATGACAGTGGTGACCGCGCGCTGGTGAAGTTTGCCAATGTGTGCCGCGACACGGTGCGCGTGGACGATATCGTGGCGCGTTTTGGCGGCGAGGAATTCGTGGCACTGCTACGTGTCAGCGAGCCCTCGCAAGCTCTGCAACTCGCAGAACGGTTACGCCAGCGACTTCGTCACGAGAAGATCGTTGCCACCAACGGCGAGGTATTCAGCTTCACCGCCAGCCTCGGCGTGGCGTTTGCGCGCCGGGCCGACGCGCCCGACATCGACGACTTGCTGCAACGCGCTGACGCCCTGCTCTATCAAGCGAAAACCAACGGCCGCGACCGTATTGAGGCGGAAACCATTGCTTGATGGCTATCCCTGGGGCGCCTGCTTCGCTTGGGGTTTGAGCAGCGCTGCGAGCAGTGGCCAACGGAGTGATGCAGCGGTTCGTACCTGTTGAGCCTGGCTGTCGTAATAGCGCGCAGGGTCCATGTTGCCAACGTACTGGGCATAAGTATCGATGTCGCTGGGCATCAACTTGGCGCGCCCGCTGCGTTCGGGTGTCATGGTTTTCCCTCCATCCACACATTGTCCGGTGTGCGGATCACGTAGCCTTGCGGCGTTTTCATGGTCAGGGTGTTTTCGTTCTCGCCAACCATGCGCGTCTGCGGCAAGTCGGCAGCGTACTGTTGCAGTGTGGGCGCCCCAGTACCGAACGGGCTGTTACCCACCAAACTCGACATCAGCTGCGCGAGTGCCAGATAACTGCTTGGTGCATCGATCACCACCGTGTGACTCGGCTGATTCGTGCTTGTCGGCAGCCCGATCAGCTTGACGCCAACCGGCACATTGACGATGCGCGGCGTCGGGATTTCGCGCAGACCGGAAACCTGCCCTGCATCCCCACGCAACGCCGCACCGTGTTCCGGTACAAACACCAGCACCGCCCTGCGCCCGGATTGCTGTATCAGCGTAATGAGGCGATCCACATCATCCAGCAATGACTTCAGGCGAAGGGGATACGACTGCAGGCTAGTGAGGCCAGCCTTGCCCGGAATGCGGTTACCGTCGTGCAACGTCACCGTGTTGTAGTAGAGGGCGACCGGACGAGCCTCTCCGTTGGTACGCGACTGGTACCAACGCGCCAACACATCATAGTCACCCACCAGCGGTGAACCGTCGAAGGCTTGCAGCGCTTCGGGCAAGCCTTGGCGAGACAAAGGCTGTATCCCCGGGGGACCCATCTCGCGCTCTATCAGACCACGGAAGTCGTCGAAGCGGCCATCGTGATTCATCAGGAACTGAACGTCGTAACCCGCCGCCGCAAGGTCGGAGAACAGGTGGCATTCCTGAGGTGCCGGGTCATAGAGATCCTTGTGCGGCTGCTGCCCGCAGGACGCACGCAACAACCGTATCGCCGCCGGGCCGCTGTAGCTCGCAGCGCTGCTGAAGTTCTTGAAGAGGAAATCGAACCGGCTGAACAGCGGGTTGTCGCGCATGTTGACGACATCCATGTCGTCCCATGACAGCGAACAGATGTGGATGACAATAATGTCGAACTGCGCGCTGGGGACGGCGCTCATCGGCTGGAAGGTGACGTGACGATTCTTCTCGTTGCGGTAGAACGCAGCCAGCTGATCGTCATAGCTCCCAGTGGTGGCGTCGGCATCTCCAGCTTTCGGGCCAGCACTTTCACTGGCCGTTTGCTGGGCGCCACCCGCTGATTTCGCGACCAACGAGCCCATACCCTCCCACAAGGGAAACACGATCAACGCAAGCAACACCAGAGTGGTGACGCGTACCCAGCGATTGATAACGGCGTATACAAGCACCGCTGCAATCGGCACGTAGACCATCGCAGGCTTGAATACACGCCTCATGAGCTCCAGCAGATAGGTGGGCGAAAAACCCGCCAAGCCCGAGAGCTGCTTCACCGCATAGCTGATGGGTGGCAGGTCCGCCTCGCTATAGGCAAGCGCGAAGGCAGCCACCATGGCCAGGCCGAGCCGAGTGTTGCGCTGCCACCGACGTTGCAACGGAATCAGCAGCGCCAGCGCAAACAGCAGATTGAGCCACCAGATCGGCTTGAGAGTGCCGATGGAGGCCAGATATATCTTGGCGATGAAGTAGAGGTTCCACAGTCCCATGGCTTATCCCGTTATCCCGGCTGGCGTGGCCGACGGAGGAACACCGCGCCGAGGGCATCCAGGCTGGCATCGATGAGTCGCAATACACCCTGGATGCCCATCTCGATGACCTCGAAAAAGCTGTGCAGCGGCGAATCCGGCACCAGCCCCTCTTCCCAGCGAACCCAGGCATCAGCACGGCCGAAGGTGCACTGAATCAGCTGGGTTTCTTTTTCAAAGGACCACTCCTCGAATTTGAGGCCGAGATGCACGCCGCTGCAGCGCGCGACCACTGCCTGGAAGTAGTAATCCATTTCGCCGCGCGACAAGGCCACGCCAATCGCTTCGCCACGCTCCATCTGCATGGGCTCCGGCAACACGATGGCGAGACCACCGGTCGAATAGTCCTGGGTATGGCAGGCAAGCGTCTTGCCGTTGGAAAGGACCAGGGTGGCCGGCACGCGTAACGGCACGTGATGGGAGACGCGCACCTGCCGGGTCTCCTTGGCCACGCCCACGGCTGCGCCGAGCATGGCGACATTGAACAAGGCCCAGAACATGTTCATCAGCACGGTAAAGGGCTCGTCGCGCTGCACGGTGAAGATGCGAACGATGCCCGCCACCATGGCAATGAGGTTGATGGCGAGCAGCCAGACGTACGGCTTGGACGTACCCCAATCCAGATACTCCTGCTCGATCAGGCCGCCCTTGGCGGTGACGTTGAACTTGCCTTTCTTGGGATTAATGAAGGCCACCGTGGTGGGCAGCACCGTGTACCACGCCAGCACCGATTCGTAGACCTCGGCCCAGAACGAGTGTCGGTACAGGCCCTGGATGCGCGAATTGGCCATGCCGGAGATGAACAGATACGGCAACACATACGCCATGACCGCCACCGCGTCCGCATTGAACACATGCAGGCCAAAGAACAGGAAGGCACTTGGCATCAGGATAAAGATCAGGCGGGGAATGCCGTAGAAGAAATGCAGCATGGCGTTGCTGTAGCAAATGCGCTGGAAGAACTTCAGCCCCTTGCCGAACAGCGGCGTGTCAATGCGAAAGATCTGCGCCATGCCGCGCGCCCAGCGAATGCGCTGGCCGATATGACCCGAGAGACTTTCAGTCGCCAGCCCCGCCGCCTGCACGATGCGCAGATAAGCCGTGCGATAGCCGCGACGGTGAATCTTCAGCGAGGTATGCGCATCCTCGGTGACGGTTTCCACGGCGATGCCGCCCACTTCTTCCAGTGGAGCGCGGGCGATCACCGCGCAGGAGCCGCAGAAGAACGTGGCGTTCCAGAAATCATTACCGTCCTGGATCAGGCCGTAGAACAGGCTGCCCTCATTGGGAATGCGCAGGAAGGTGTCGTAGTTGCGCTCGAACGGATCGGGCGAGAAGAAGTGATGCGGCGTCTGCACGATGGCGCACTTGGGGTCCACCATGAACTCGCCCATCGTGGTCTGCAGGAACGAGCGAGTCGGTATGTGATCGCAATCAAAGATGGCGATGTAGTCGCCACTGGTCAGCTTGAGCGCGTTGTTGATGTTGCCGGCCTTGGCGAAGTGATGTTCCTCGCGGGTGATATAGCCCACACCCACTTCTTCGGCGAAACGCTGGTACTCCTCGCGACTGCCATCATCGAGCAGGTACACGCGCAGCTTGTCGGCCGGCCAATCCATGCTTTTTGCCGCCAACACGGTGGGGCTGACCACCGTCATGGGTTCGTTGTAGGTGGGGATATAGACGTCCACCGTAGGCCAGCTGCTTGTGTCCGCCGGCAAGGGTGCGGGCAGACGGTTCAGCGGCCAGGCCGTCTGCATGTAGCCGAAGAACAGCACGATCCACGTATAGATTTCCGCCGAGAACAGCAGATACCCGAAGATCGCTTCGATGGGGCTGGCGAAGTTGAGCGTCTGCGTCACGCGCCACCACATGTAGCGCCCGGTCATGAGGATGGATAACGACACCATCAGCATGGTCGGCCATCGCCCAGGAATGAAGCGCGCCACCAGCATCACCGCGACGATCACAATGGAAAGGCGGAACTGCTCGCTCAGCTGCAATGGGGTGGTCCAGAAGGCCACGCCCACGAGAAACGCCGCCACCAGGATGATCATCTTCAGATGCGGCAAACGATCCAGCACTTCGGACCAGCTGGCGATGCGCTCCCCCACACCACCCCAAGGTACTTTGGGCAGCCGGGAAGACACCGTGTTACCCACCTTGTTGACCACGCCGTAGGCCGGCTGCAGCCAGGTATTCAGTCGACCGAAGAACACCGAACCGCGCCGCGCACCACGATGGTGGCGAATGCTGCGCAGGTTGGCCGCCAGACGCACGCGCCGACGCGGCGGCCGGAAGAACAGTCGCTTGATCCAGGTACCGAAGCCGGCATCGGCACTGACATCGAGTTCGCTGCGCAAGCGTCGCTCCAATCCCTGGAACCACTGCAACACCCAGTCGCGCTGCCCCGGGCGAGGCGGTCGAAACAGCAGGCGCACGAACCACTCGCTGCCACCGGCGTCGTCGACGACGCCCAGCTGACGGGCCAGCAGGTGCTTGAAGCGTGCCTTCAGGGGCGTAACGACTGCGCCGGTCACGTCGCACCTCCGGCCGCCGGCGTGCTGGATTGGGAGGCGTCCTTCACCCATTGCGACAACCACGACGCCAGGCCCTGCAGGTCGTGCGCCGCCTGCGAATGCGGCGCGCTGCGGCAGAAGTTTTCGTCGCGCGCCAGCGCCTCGGGGATACCGGTATCGGCATGAATGCGATAAGTCGACAGGGCCGAACCCAGCGTGTCGCGCAATAGCACCAGCATATCCGTGTGCAGCTGCGAGGCCGGCGAGATGGCGTTGGCGACGTACACGGCGGCCTTGCCGATAGCATTGAGTTCATTGCGCAGACGATGCAGCGTCGCGGCCGCCTGCACATCGGGCGGCAGCACGACCAGCACCAGATCCGCCGCCTGGATCGCCTGTGTGGCGTGGATCGAAGGCCAGGCTGCCGTGTCCACCAAGGCGATGCCAGGCGCAGGGAGATCCACCTGGGCCAAAAGCTCTTGCAACCAACCAGGATGATCATGCAGCGTGGCGTCGATGACCGCGGTCTGCTTGGCATCAGGCTCCCTGCCGTCGTCACGCACGCCGCCCCAGGGCAACCACAACACGCCGTCCTCGCTTTGCAGCGCGGCTTGACTCCAGTCGTCGCTCGGCGCCAGAAGATGCCGTACCAGACCTTGGCGGGCAGGCTCACGCAAACCGGCATGCAACGTCAGCACATTGCGAGGATCACACTCCACCGCAAGCACCGCATGCTTGCGCGCCATCAGCAGACCGGCGAGCTCGGCAGTGAACGTGGTGCGTCCCGCACCGCCCACCGCAGCGATGATGGCGATGGTCTTCATGCCTTCTCCTTCGCGCCTCCCTGCTGGCGTTTGCCGAGGATGACCAGGCCTTCGATATACGGCGGCAGCTTCACCGAGCGACGCCGCAACAGGGAACGCCAGCGCGGCAGCCAGTAGCTGAGATGCAGACGCCACGCCAGCCACCACAGGGGTGCTGCCAGCATCAGCCCCCAGACGAAATAACCAAAGAACGGAGTCACGGCCCTGCCCTCCGGGTTTTCAGTGGCAGCGACGCCGCACGCGGAGGTCGTCGCGTGGCGGCAGCTTCAGTCCCTGGTGACGCGGCATCCAGCGTGCCCCAGATGGGCAGCATGGTCGTTGGCGCGCTTTCGGCTACTTCCGGTGCTGCCTCCGGCTCCTTGGGCACGGTGGTCGAGAGCATCGGCTGGGCCCGCTCCACCAGACCGGTGTAATCGGGCGCAGGCACCTCGGCGATGGTTCGCTCGAGGTCACCGAGCACGGAGAAGATCGTGTCACGGTCACCGCAACGCAGCTCGCCCCGAAACAAATCGGCTGGCCGCCGCTCAAAGACATGCTCCATCGCCTTGCCCACGTCATCGACATGGCAAGCAAAAAAGAACAGGTAAACGCTGTCGCCGCTAGCCGTGCACAAATCGCCCGTGCGGCGCATATGGCAGGCTTTCAAGGCGTCGATGGCGGCGACGTCCAGGCCCAGCGGCATTTGCAGCAGCACGTTCGGCAAGCGAACGGTACGGCTGCGTTCAACCGCTTCGCGCACCAGCGTCACGAAACGCTGGGCCGGCACGTAGCCAGTGGTCGAATCGCGCATGGCTGCGGCCAGCGAGGCGTGATAGTCGTCCGGCACAGGGCGCGAGAACAACTGACCCTGCACGCTGTCCACGATGATTTCGACCTGCGCAAACGGTGTGTTGCGCGGAATGATGGCGTTGGCGCCAAGGGTCAGCAGCACCAACTCATAGCGGATGCTGATGTTGTCCTCGCGCACGAGAATCTTGAGGGCTTTGCCGCACTGCCGGCGCAGATAGTTCACCTGCTTGGCCAGCGTGGCGAGGTTGACGTTGATACCGAAGTGCAGAATCACGGTGGCGGCCACTGCATGACTGGCGGCACCGACTAGCACTTCGTTATCGGACAGCACCTGCCAGTTCTTGGGCACGGATCGCTCGTTGGCGATGGCCTCCTGCGCCACCATCACAACGTTTTCGTCGGGCGCCAGCATGCCGATGCCTGAGCCATGACCCTTCTCAGGGTCGAGTACCGCGACGAGACGGTGGCCTTCCGCCGAGAAGCGCAAGGGAATCGATTGCACGGCGGTCAGGGCATCGCGCTGGTCACGCCAAAACACCACTTCCCACCGGTATTCACCTTGATCGTGTACCAGCTGCGCCGCGCCAGCAAACTGGATCTGGAAATCCGTCAACGGCAGAAAACCTTCACTCTGATCCACCAACGGCGGCAGCATCACCATCAACACGGTATGGCGTGTCTGCGCACACCACTCCGCCAATGCCGCCCCCTGCCGGATCAGTTTGGCGCGATCGTCCCAGGCAAAACACGCCGCCACCCCTTCCACCAAAAACTGCGTGGCAGGCGAGGCACATTGATCCGATAGCGCCTGGAGCGATTCCATCAGCATCTCGCAACCGTCCCGGTCGGGCGACAAGTGCAGGCTGAAGACGTTGGAGCGCGGATGTACGGTGCCTGGCTGATCAATATCAAGGCCGTGCTGACGCAGCGCCTGCGCAATGTCCTGCGACGCGCGTGTGGATACCACCGTGACCGGCGTCACCAGCGCATTGGCGGCCGTCTTCCAGAACAGCGCATCGCGCGCAGGCGAGCGATTCGCGTAGACCGCATAGACGCGCCCAGTAGCAAGCCCAGCCAGCGACGGTGGCAGCCCGTCGATAGCGAGCGACTGATTCAGGCGCAGGCGAGCACGGTAGCCCTGGGCTTGCAACCGTTCAGTGGCTGGTGGTGATGGGTTCGTCACGACGTTCGTCCCAGTGTGTGCATCGGCAGGTCAGTACGTGGAGTACGGCTGGACAGGGTTCGGCGGGAACGGCACCGGCATTCGCTGCCGATCGAACCAGTAGCGCAGGTAGAGCGTGCCAAGGTTGGGGGCGTAATCATGTGAACGGTCGAGCTTGAAACGTGTGCCGATCACCCAGTGCGACGTGAGTCGATATTCCAGCGCGGCGGCCACGGTGTAGCTGAAACCACCGCCCGAGCCGCTTCCGAAAATGGGTGCCCCGAGATCGGCCGCCGCCATGCGGACCGCCGCCTGCCGTTGTAGATCGGGCCGCGTTGGGAAGTACGGCTCCTGAGCTTCGTTGGTGTTGGATTGACCGATGCCCGCTTCCACCTCCCACGACAGGCGCTTGTAACGCCCCGCCCAATCCAGCGGAATGCTGAACGACCAGTACCGCTGCGGGCTGTAATAGCCACCATTGCCGAAGGTGTAGAAGCGCTGGTTGTTGTCGTAGCGCCAGTAGTTGATCACCAGGCCACTGGTGAAACGCTGATCGGGCTCCTGCACCATCGGCAAATCGAAGCCTGCACGCACCTTGAAGTCGTGATTGGTCTCCGTGTTTTTACCGGTGAGCACGCCGTAGCCCACCGAGGCGAACAGCGTGGCGCGCCAGACATCCTGCGCACCGCGCACGCTGAAACCGCTGCGCACTACACCGCCCCAGGCCTCGCCCGTGACAGGGTCCCTCGCGCCTGCGTATGACACCAGGCTGCTGGTGACCGGGCGGCGCGACACATCCAGCGACAGCGACGAACTGAAGAAATCGTGCCGGTACTGAAAGCCACCGAGTACGTTGGAGACGGTGAACCCCAGTGGCGTCGTGCCGATGTCGGCACGCCAGCTGTTATTGACGCCGCTGAACTGATAGCCCGCGGCCACCGCCACGCCCTTGTCGGTCTGGTCGATCGGGTGCAGACCGGCATTGCCCAGCGCTGCGATCTTGCCAAATTGATAGGCCGTGTCGAACTGATCGGCGGGCAGCTCACCCGCCCGCAGCAACACCGTGTCGGCGTGGAAAAAGTAGTGTCCTGTATAGCCGTCCGGAATGCGCAGATAGACCGGAATCTCGGTCGCATCCAGGCGCGACATGCCGCTGGAACCGGATTCGTTGGACTGCACGATGCCCATCGCCACCTGCCCCTGGCGCCGGTCTTCCAGCCCCTGTATGGCGCGCCCCGCGGACGTGAGGCCATCATCCGGGCTGGGCAGTTCGCCTTCGCCCTGCTCTTGAGCGAGCGCCGTGCGATAGAGTTGCGCGGCGCCGTTGAAGTTGCCCTGTGCTTGCGCCACACGCCCCGCCTGCATGGTGACGTCGGAACGATCGGGGTATTGCTGCCGCAGCGGATCAACCACCGCTTGCGCAAGATCGTTGCGCCCCAGCGCGGTGTAGCGGCGCGCGATGGACAGGCGCGTATCCACATCATCGGGGGCGGTATCGGCCAGCACCTCATTCACTGTTTCCAGAGCGGCCTTGCGCTGCCCCAGGTGTGCTTGCATGCGTGCCATCGCCAATCGCGCATCGGCATCGCCCGGATGCGCTACCAGAATCTCGCGCGCCGATGCTTCCGCACCTCGATAGTCGCGTCGGGCTTCGCGCAAATCCACCTGCGCGAGCAGCCAGCGACGATCTTTCTTTCCCGCGTCGGGCACGGCGTCAAGGGTGTGCTCGGCACCTCTCAGATCACCGGCATCCATCTGCCGACTGGCCGTGCGCAAAGACAGCCGCAGCAGCTGATCGTCGATCTGCGCCTGCTGTTCTGCCGTCACCCCGGGGCGCGCGCGCGTGTCGGCCAGCCAGGGTGCCAGTTCGTTGTCGCGGTTGGCCGAGGCAAGCAGTTCGCCATAGCGCACGCGAACGCTGATTGCCGGATCGGCAGGATGCGCATCGAGCCAGTCACGCACGAGCTTCAGACCTTTGTCGGGCTCGCCCAGCGCAATCCACTCGCGCCCCACGGTGGCGAGCATTTGCGGATCATCGCGCACCTCCGCCGCAACGGCGTCGAGACGCGTTGCAGCCTCCTGCTTGCGCCCTTGCACCACCAGCTGCCGCACCTCGCGCAGATCACGCTGCGCCCTGAGGCTGCGCGCCAGTTCGCGCATACCGTCGGAGCGGTCCGCTTCGGGCACGGCCGCCAGTACGGTGGTGGCCGTGTCGATGTCGTCGAGCGAGTTGAGATACAGCGCACTGGCGTAACGCATGTCAGGCGACGGCTGCACCTTCAGCCCCTCATTCATCACGGAGCGTCCCAGCGCGGGCAGTCCGAGATCCCGATACTGGCGCGCCAGCGTGTAGCGCAGCCAAGCATCCTTAGGGGTGAGCCGCACCGCCTCTTCAAGCTTGAGTATGGCCGGACCGCGATGGTCTTCGGCGAGCAGCTGATCCGCCTCAATGGACAACAATTGCGCGCGCAACTTGACCACGGCGTCGCTGTTGCCGGTGGTGCGCTGTTCGGCGTGTGCGATCAGCGGCGTGAGTTCGTTAGTGCGGTGCGTTTCGATGTAGACCTTCGACAGCAGCTGCAACGCATCCACATCCGGCTGCGGTGCCTCCACCATCGGACGCAGGATGGCTTCCGCCTGCGACCACTTGTTCTGCGCGATCAACGACGTCGCCAGCAGCTTCAGTGCGTCGGGTTGATTGGGCTGCTGGCGCAGCGCTTCGCGCGCCAGCGCCTCGCCCTGATCGGGATGTCCTTGCGCATTGGCGGCGCGCGCCTTGGCCAACGTGCCCCAGAAAGTGGCCGTGGCCATCAGGCCTCGCCATTTGCCCGCATTGTCGGGGTCGAGCCTTAGTGCACGCGCGAACAGATCACGCGCTTCGTCATGACGGCCAGCACGCAACGCGGCAAGTCCTTGCTCACCCACTGCCGCGCCCTGGCGCGCCGTGGGTGACGACGGTGCGGACGTGGTGGAGGCGGTGGAAGCTGCCCCCTTGGGCGGAGGCACATAGTTGGCGCCACCTTTCTTGGCCAACGACGCCAGCGCTTGCTTGGCGTTGGTGTCGTCAGGCACCTCCTTGAGGTAGCGCTTGAACCAGATGTAATACGCCGGGTCGTCGTGGCCGGCGCTGTTGAGTGCGCGGCGCCACATATCCAACGCCTGGCTGCGGTTGCCGTCGGGTCGTTGGTAGACGCTATAGATGATCCCCAGGCCTTCGATGCGAGTGCTGCTGCGATCGGTCAGCAGATCGGCCAAGGTCAGGGCGAGGCCGAGATCATTCGGGTCCTGCGCCGTACGCCGACGCAGCTCGGCAATGGCGCGATCGCGTCCGCCGGTCGAGCTGGCCATGGTGCGGTAGTAGTCCGATGCCATCGGGCCATTGGGCGCACCGCGTGGAAACAGCACCTGCATCTGCTGCCATGCCTCGTCCGACTTGCCACTGCGCGCCAACAGGCGCGTCTGCGCCAACGCCATCCGGTCGGTGGTGGCCAGGCGATACTCATCCGTCAGCTGCAGCGTTGCCGGATGATTCGGATACAGGTGCTGCATTTGCCGCAGCACTTTGCCGGCTTCGGCAGGCTGGTTCGAACTCAGTTCGATCTGGCCCAACAGGCCGAGCGCGTCGGGTTGCGTGGGATCGATCTGCAATGCCTTTTGCACGATCACCCGAGCCATGTCGGGGCGGTTTTTGGCCTGCCACATGCGCGCGGAATTCAGCAGCTCCGTCATCGCCGGGTTGGGGGCCGTCGGCACGGTCTGCGCCCATGCCGCCACCGGCACGCTACCGGTCATCAGCAGCGCGACCACGGGCATCCAACGGTAGGTCAGTGCGCGGCGGGACACGTCGACGTCCAGGCAGGCACAACGGCACCGTTCTGATCGAAGCGATACATCCCGTCGAGATACCCCAGGCCGAACAGGCTTAGCACCTGGCTGTAGTAGCCCAGCGGTTCCTGCTGCGCCAGCGTGCGCGTGCGTTGCGCCTGAGCTCGCGCCAACTCCTGCCGACCCAGCGCATCGAGATAAGGCGCTACCGCTGCGGAGAAACCGGCGTTGCCGGCGCTGCCATTGCTCGTGCCGGTTTGCGTGTCGACGCGCTCCGGTGGAAAGCCATGCGCCGCCACGAAATCCGCCAGCGGTTGGAACGGCGCCAGCGCAGTTGCGCGTGCGCTGGCATCCGGCGCGAGCATGCCTGCCCACAGGTAAACGCGAATGGCGTTGTACGCACTCTCCGCCTTGGTGGCCTCGTCCGGCAGAAAACCCTGGTCACGTTTGAAGACGACCCAGTCTGGTGAGAAACCGTGCGGCGCTGTCTCGGTAACCAGGCGCAATGACGTGCCCACCACTGCGTTCCACTCTGCTTGTTCGGGCAAGGCCGTTGCCAGGTGTTGCATGACCTGCAGCGGCACATAGCTGGGGTTGAGCCGCCAGGTACCTTCCTGCGGATGAAAGCCCACCGGCCCTGGCAGCACAGTGCGCCCCAACCCCGGCAGCAAGGCGGTTTCCTTGGCGAGAATATTGCGCGCCAACACCGTGCCCAGTGCGGTGTAGCTGCGCTCATGCCATAGCCTGCCCGCTTCAAGCAGTGTGTAGGCGATCCACAGATCCGCATCCGAAGCGGCGTTGGTATCCAGTACGCCCCATGCCTCGGCATCCTTGTTGTCGAGGCGTCCCCACTGCCACGCCGGCAGGTGCTTGGTGAGATCGCCCTGGGCGAGGTTGTTCTGCGTCCAGTTCAACACTTTGTCGAAGGTTGGGCGGTCGTTGGCCACCAGCGCAAAGAACAACGCATAGGCCTGTCCCTCAGAAACGGTGACCTTTTGCGGCGTGCTGTCATCGATCACCCGCCCATCGGTACTGAGCATGCTTTGCTTGAAGTGCGCCCAGTCAGGCCATGCGCAGGTGCTGGCCACGGCACCGCCGGATAGAAGCATCGCCAGTCCCATCACCAGCACACACCACCACGGAGCCCGTGCGCCTCGCATGCATCACCTTTCAAGCCGGCGCGCCGCCAGCCGCCCCAATGCCCAGAACACGCTCAGCGCCACAAACAGGCCCGCGAGAATGCCCGCCAGTGCGATCAACGCGGGGTACTTTGAGATATGCACCCATAGCCACGCGTACCAAGGCAAATGACCGACGTAGTAGATATCGCCGACGGATAGTGGCGTAACCACTTTCTCGCGAACCACGGTGAGGTCACCCTGTATCTCGCCAAGCCGTGCATCATCGTTGAGCACGTCGAGCAGATCGCCCAACTGCGATGATGCATTGGCGGCCAGCGCCACCACACTCTTGCGCCGTGTGAAAGGCGACTCGAAACCGATGAACGCTGCCGTTGGCCCATTGACGCTCATGGCCGCCCGCCCTGCCGGACTCCTTTGCCGCTGGCGCTGTGCGGCCACCTGTTCGCGCAGTACCAGTTGGTTCTGGTTCTCCTTGATCAGCATCGGCAAGCCTTTGCCCCACCGCGCCAACAAGTCGGCCCCGCTGCTGGTGCCGATAACGAGCAGGTCGCGATCGCGCACTTTTTCTACGTCGCTGACCGGCACCACCGTGACGCGCAAGGCAGGCAAGCCGCTCCATCGTCCCAGCTGTCCAAGCATGGTCAGCACGGCTTCCTGTTCCTGTGCATCGGCTTTGTCGGGAAACACCACGGCGGTATCCGACATGTCGGCCATGCGGCTAAACGGGAATCCGCTGTTGGCGAAGAACGCCAGATTCGGCATGGCCGTGTAGTGCACGAACTGACTGAAGTCGATGCTGGAATCGGGATCAATGGCGGACCGCGCACTGTCGGTAGCGGCCGAAACACATAGCCCGGTCTTCTGCGAATCCAGGTGGAACTGGAACTGAAACTGATTGTTGCCGCCGATGTGCAACGACGGCACGCGTATCTCTTCCTCGCCACGCGCCTCGGTGCCCGTCAGCAGCGGCACATTGAACTGCCGGTCACCACTGGAGCCACTGATGGGCCGCAAGCGAACCGAACGTAGCAGCTGGTTGTTGATACCCACATTGAGCACGGAGTCGTTGTAGCTCGATGGCGCGGTGTAGCGATAGCGCACATCCAGCGGAACACTGTGGCGAGCCCACGCGAACAGATCGGGCGGCAAATGCATATCGACGCGGATGGCCGGCGGGTTGAAGCCCGAGGCCTGCAATTGCAGCGGATCGGTAACCAGATCCTTGAACTTCATCGGCTTGTCGACCGGCGCCCAGTTGGGGGCGTCGTAGGGTCGACGTTCGTGCCCCAGGTCGACGGACTTGATGATGGCCACGTCGCCGGACATGCCGGCCTGGCCCAGCACCAACGCATTGGCTGCCAGCTGCAGTTCATCGGCATTGCGCCCGGCGATCACCAGCAGCTTGCGCCCTGCCTCCGGCGGGCTTGCCGGGTTGGCCATCACCATCACGGTGGGGCCTTTGATCTCACCCAGCTTGACGCCGGCAGGAAGCGCGTTGGGCATCGCGAACGCGATGGCATGCCTGTTGGCAGGCGGCGTTTGGGCGACCGGAAAGCGTGCACCGCGATAACTGGCCAACGCGCCAAGCCAGGACGACACCACACCGGCAGCGCGCATCACCGACGCATCCGCCTGCGCCGGCAATACGAATGGCACGGTGACGCGACGGTCGTCACGCCGATCGAAGAACGGCGCCGGCAGCAATGCCAGATTGTTGGGTAGGGCCAGGCTGGCCGTGGTGAGACTGAGGGTGGTGTCCGGGCTGATATCCGCCCACAAAGAGGAATGGTACGGGTCTTCGCAATGGTCGAGCGTGTAGTGCGCGATCATCTGCACGGTGATGCGATTGAAGTCGGTGAACAGCCTCGGATCGAAATCCACGGTTTTGGTGACGGTCTGCCCCCCCAGTGCCTTCTCCATCGGCAGCGTGGCGATGACTTCGCCGTTGATGCTCACCTTCAGGTGCGACAGTTCCTCAATCAACGAAGGCGAATAGGTGTAGACGAGTTTGAGCTTGGCCCCGGTCACCACCTCGTCGTTGCGCACGGCCACATTCATCCTGCCGTTGGGATCCGAGCCACGCAGCTGAATTGGACCGTAGGAGCCCATCTGCTTCAGAGTCAGCTCACGCGTCTCCGTCGGCATGATGTTGGGCGACGCTGTGATGTCGCCAGCCACCGCAGGTTGCTCGGTGGTTGCCGCCGTGGCTGGCTGAGTGGTGCTGGGCGCAGGTGCATTGCCGGTGACGCCCGGGCTGGCGAGCGCACCCGCACTCACGGCTACCCAGCATCCCAATAGCAGGGAGCCTAAAAAAACCTGAGGAGATAGCCGCATGGAATGTCGCCTTGGGTCAGGGATGACATGTCGCTGACTGGCCAAACCGATTTGCAGTCTCTGGGTTTCGCATCCGTGCCTCGACTTGGTAACTCACGCCACCCCGCATGCGTCACGTCTCTGCCCTGCCCTCGTCAGCCTTGAACCGCGCACCGCCTGATCAAAGCCGTCCCTTTGATGACAAATGCCCTTGGCACCATCCATGCCGTGCATTAACTCGCCAGATCCCCCCACTTCCCGTGAGACGATTAAAGAACCGGCATAAAAGAAACGTGAATGGGGCGGCATGCGCCTAAGCGGTGCACGCGACCGCGTGTGCCGTCGGTCACGACGGTGTATGGGCACAAGGAGAGCAGCGGTCCGACCAGCAGCCCGCAAGAAGCTGCAGCGCAACGACTCAGATATAGCTACGCGTGTTGGCGCTGGCGAGTGCACGCTGGATCAACGGAAAATGCACCTTCGCCGGCGCGCTTTCCAGACAGTAGCGGCGCGCAAGGCCTTGGACGATACCCTGAATGTCGCCGCCGACACTTGCCGCGTGGCGATTCACAGCGGTGTTGAGTGCACGCAGATCCCAGTGATCCAGATCGTTGACGGGCTGCGTGTTGAGCCTCACTGCGAGCTGCTCGACCAGCGAGCCCACGCGTGGCATGACCCATTGCATCAGCAGCGTCACCACCTCGCTTGCTTCGCGGTTGAGCGGTGACATATCGCTGGTGTCGTTCGCAGCGTCATCAGCATGGCGCAGCCATTTGTGCTTGTGGACTTCCAGCAAGCCCATCGGATCGCGAAACGCGACGGGCGCAATCGGCGCATCCGCCGCAAGCGCATACAGTCGTTGCGCGCAATGCTCGCTCGCGTAGCACATGTCACTTGCAAGGCCGCGCAGCTTGGGCGCAGCACGAAACATGTAGAAGGAATGGCCGCGCGCAATGGCAGCACCACAGCAGCACGCGAACATGTCATCCGCCGGCGCGGCGCTATGGCCAATCGGCGTGACGTTGTAGTCCGAAAGCAGTTTTGATTTGGCGTCGTCGCCACGGCCGATGCAAAGTGACATGGGCCAACTCCCGCGATTACCGATGGATCACAGGTGCGCATCATGCGGCGCGACCTGGCGGCAGTCTTTGGGAGGATTCTGAAAAGACGTGAAGGGAACCGCTAAATGGTGCTGGTTTTGCCGCCATCCATGGGAATCACAGCGCCGGTGACATAACTCGCAAGCGGCGACGCCAGAAACACTGCAACGTTGGCGATCTCTTCGGGCTCGGCCATGCGGCCCATGGGAATTTCCGCCAGCTGCTGGGTCAGCAGCTCATCGATGGGACGCCCGCTGGCGCGCGACGCCGCCTGAAGCCCCTCTTGCACACGACCCGTGTGCGTCATGCCGGGGTTGATCACATTCACGCGCACGCCCTTCGCCGCATACGCATTGGCGTAGCCCACCGACGCCAGCATCAGCGCCGCATTCGCTGCACCGCCGCCGATATGCAACGGGTTGGCTTGCCGCCCGCCTTGCCCGACCACGTTGACGATGCTGCCGTGGCCACGCGTGGCCATGTGACGGATCACCGGATCGATCATGTGCATATAGGTGAAGTACTTGGCCTGCATGGCCGCGTGCACGGCATCGGCGTGCAGCTCGGCCAGCGGTGTGCGCCTGGCCGCGCCGGCGCAATTGACCAGCACCTCGATGGCACCGAATTCGTTCTCGACGTAGTCGGTGATCATTTGCGCGGCAACGCTTTCGCACAGATCGGCACAGGCGACATCCATGTGCAGGCCGGCACTCTGAAGCTCGTGCTGCGCGGCGTGCAGATGGCCCAGGTCGCGGGACACACCCACCACTTTGGCGCCCTCAGCCGCAAAAGCCTTGGCACACGCCAGCCCGATGCCTTTGCTGGCACCGGTGATGACAACGACGCGTCCGGTTAGACCGACATCCATGGCTCGCTTCCTTTGCGGTTCTGGTGCTCATTGAACCACGCAAGGTAGGCGTGATGCCTGTCATCTGTAATGGCTGATGGGTGGCTCTGCCTCATCGCCGCCCCGCCATGGACCATGTGCTGCGCGAACCAGCCCCCTGCCTGCCCGGGAGCCCATTCAGCTTTATAGGCCATCAGTCACATTGCGATTTTCAGCCTCAGCTATTGACGGTTCCAGATATGGTGTTATAGTTTACTACAACACCGGTCCACGAGGTCACTAAAGGAGACCCGCCATGAAAGCGAATAACCTGCTAGCTCTGACCGCCGCCGCCCTGTTCACCACAGTCGGCTTGGCCGCCATCCATTCCAACGTCGCCAGTCTCCCTGCCAATGAGATCAACGGCGTCAAGGTCATCAACCTCGAGCCGGTGACGGTTCGCCCGACGGCCGAAGACATGCGCAGCGCCGCCCTGTTGGCCGACGCCAGTGTCGCCACCCTCTCGGTCGCCCCGCTGCTCGGCGTGGAAGCACCTGCCAGCCGCGTGCTCGGTGCCCAGCTGGCCATGCCCTACTATTCGTTTGGCACCAAGTTCGGCCGCATCAGCAACAAGGATTAACCGTATGACCATTACCTGGAACGACAGCGTCCCGATTTATCGCCAGCTTCGCGAACGCGTGGTGGCCATGATTCTGGACGGCGCCTTGAACGAGGGCGACCCGCTGCCGTCAGTACGCCAGGTTGCCGCAGACTTTCAGATCAATCCGCTGACTGTCTCCAAGGCGTACCAGGAACTGGTCGACGATCAACTGGTGGAAAAAAGGAGGGGGTTGGGCATGTTCGTTATCGATGGAGCGAGGGAGGCACTGCTCAAGTCCGAGCGCGAGCGCTTCCTGCGGGAGGAGTGGCCCGCGCTCTTCGCCAGGCTGCAGCGCCTCGGGTTGGACCTGAAGACGCTGCTGCGCGAAGCGCCGGAAAGTACGGGCGGCCAAGGGGAGAGCCAGCCATGAACGCGGTTGTGACTGCCAGCGGTCTCACCAAGCGCTACAAGAATTCTCTGGCGCTGGACGACGTAAGTTTCCGCATCGAATCCGGCCGCATCGTGGGGCTGATTGGCCCCAACGGCGCCGGCAAAACCACCGCGTTGAAGGCCATGCTCGGCCTCACCGATTTCAAGGGCGAGCTGAATGTGCTGGGCTTCGACCCACGCAGCCAGCGTGACCGACTGATGGAACAGGTCTGCTTTATCGCCGACGTTGCGGTGCTGCCGCGCTGGATTCGTGTGAGCGAGGCGATCGACTTCGTCGCCAACGTGCATCCGCGCTTCAACCGCGCCAAGTGCGAGGCGTTCCTGGCCCGCACCAAGCTCACGCCCAACCAGCGTGTGAAGCAGATGTCCAAGGGCATGATCGTGCAGTTGCACCTGGCACTGGTGATGGCTATCGATGCCCGCCTGCTGGTGCTGGACGAACCCACGCTGGGCCTGGACATCCTCTATCGCAAACAGTTCTACCAGAGCCTTCTGGAGGACTACTTCGACGAGAACAAGACCATCATCGTCACGACGCACCAGGTGGAAGAGATCGAACACATCCTCACCGACCTGATGTTCATCCGCGACGGCAAGATCGTGCTGGATACCGACATGGATGCCGTGGGCGAGCGTTTCGCCGAAGTGTTGGTGAGCGCCGACAAGGCCGATGCGGCACGACAGCTACAGCCACTGGACGAACGCCAGGTGTTCGGCAAGAGCATCTTTCTGTTCGACGGGGCCGACCGCTCCACCCTGGAAAGCATGGGTGAAGTGCGCCGCCCGACCGTCAGTGACCTGTTTGTTGCCACCATGAAGGGAACCTACGCATGAAAACCTTCTACTGGCTGGTGAAGCGCGAATTCTGGGAACACCGTGGCGGCTTCTTGTGGGCCCCGGTAGTCACCGGCGCGGTATTTCTCGTGCTCAACGTGATGGCGATCATCACGGCCGAAGTCATGGGGACCGCATATGGCATCGAAATCGGCGGCAACAATCTGGCCGCGATGCTCCACCATGCCGATGCAGGCGACCTGGCCCAGATCGGCTCGGCGCTGGACATGGCGATGATTTCGTCGATGAGTCTTATCGGCATCGTCATGGGCATCGTGGTGCTGTTCTACTGCCTCGGTGCGTTGTACGACGATCGCCGCGACCGCAGCGTGCTGTTCTGGAAATCGCTGCCGGTGTCAAACACGAACACCGTGTTGTCCAAGGTAGCCAGCGCTGCCATCGTCGCCCCGGTGATCGCCGTCGTCACCAGCATTGCCTGCGGTTTGCTGCAACTGGTGATCTACGCCATCGTGCTGTCGTTCCATGGCATCCACGTATGGCAGTTGCTTCCGCTGGCGCACCCCTTCCAGGCGATTGCCTCGCTGATCGGCAATATCCCGCTGTACGCCTTGTGGGCCACGCCCGCCATCGGATGGCTGCTGCTGTGCTCGTCGGGTGCCCGCAACAAACCCTTCTTGTGGGCGGTGGCGGTACCGGTGGTCGCCGGCCTGTTGGTGACCTGGTTCGGCATCATGGGCCTGTTCCATCTGCCAACGCCATGGTTCTGGACGCATGTCGTGCTGCGCGTCTTGCTCAGCGTGTTCCCGGGCTCCAGCCTCGTCTTCAGTGACCACGACGTCACCGCGATGGGCGACATGGATGGCAACAACCCGCTCGGCATGCTGTCTCCGGCGCACACCTACGGGCTGTTGGCCAGCCCCAACCTGTGGCTGGGCGTGGTGGCGGGCATCGGCATGATTGCCGCCTCCATCTGGTTCCGCCGAGTCCGCGACGACAGCTGATCGTTTTGCCTCGCCTGCCATGTTCCGCACGGATGCGGCTGGCAGGTGAGGCAACCTCTCTCAGAATTCAGCTCCACTTCCCACACTCAGGAACCCGTCATGCGCCATCGCTACCTTCCCTTCGTACTTGCATTGACCGCGCTTGCCGCATGCAGCGGTGGCATCGGCAACGACGTGCAGGTGTTCGGCGGCGATACAGACAGAATCAATGGCCACATCACGCTGCACAACGGCAGCCTGACCATTCGCGCAGATGGCGCGCCAGATGCAGTAGTGGATGCCAGCGGGCAGCTGAGCATCAACGGCCAGAATGTGCCGGCGAACGACGCACAGCGTGCACTGCTGCAACGCTACGCGTCCTCGGCCCAGGCCATGCACGACCACGCCATTGCGACTGGCATGGCCGGCGTAGCCACGGCCACACAGGCCGTGAATGCCGCCGCTGGCAAAATCATGGGCGCCGATAACGCCGAAGAAACCCGCGCCAAGACTGAGGCCGCCGCCAACCATGTGAAGCTGGCCGCCGCGAAGATCTGCGATGACCTGGCCGAGATGAAAACCGCGCAGGATGAATTGGCCACGCAGATGGAAGCGTTCAAGCCCTATGCCACCGCGGTGAGCGACCACAGCGTCGCCAAGTGCCAGAAGAAAGGCACCGGCAACTCCTGATCGGTGGAACAGCGCCGGGCGGTGATGGCTTTAGCCACCACCACCGCCCCCGCCGTGGATGCCCCCGCGTGTCAGCGTCATCGGATCTAGCAGCTTCTGCAGCTCGGCTTTCGACAACCCCGTAGTCTCAAGGGCCACGTCGAGGATCGGGCGTTTTTCCTTATACGCCTGCTTGGCCGTAGCTGCACCCTTCTCGTAGCCGATCACCGGGTTCAACGCGGTGACCAGGATCGGGTTCTTGGCCAGGGCCTCTTTCACGCGCTCCGCATTGACCTTGAAACCGGCAATGGCCTTGTCGGCCAGCAGCACGCTGACGTTGGAAAGTATGTCGATCGACTGCAGCAAGTTGTGCGCGATCAGCGGCAGCATGACATTGAGCTGGAAATTGCCCGACTGCCCTGCAATGGTGATGGTGGCATCGTTGCCGATCACCTGCGCCGCCACCATCGCGGTAGCCTCCGGGATCACCGGATTGACCTTGCCCGGCATGATCGACGAACCCGGCTGCAGCGCCGGCAACTCGATCTCGCCCAACCCCGCCAGCGGGCCCGAATTCATCCAGCGCAGATCGTTGGCGATTTTCATCAACGCCACAGCCAACGCCTTGAGCTGACCGGACAGCTCAACGGCTGCATCTTGCCCCGCCATGCCTTCGAAATAGTTGTCGGCCGATTCAAAGCGAACGCCACTAAGCTTCTTCAATTCGCGCGCCACCGAAACACCAAACCTGGGATCGGCATTGATGCCCGTACCCACTGCCGTGCCACCCAAAGGCAACCGGCGCATGCGCTTGAGACTGTCTTCAATGCGCTCGATGGCTGAACCAATCTGCGCTGCCCAGCCGGACAGCTCCTGCCCAAACGTCACCGGCATCGCATCCATCAAATGCGTACGCCCGGTCTTGGGCACGTTGCGCAACTCGCGTGCGCGACGCTCGATGGTGCGCTTCAGATGCCTCAGCGCCGGCAGCAATTGTTCGGTAGTTGTGAGCGTGGCGCTGACATGGATGGCGGTGGGAATCACGTCGTTGGAGCTTTGCCCGTAGTTGACGTGATCGTTAGGGTGAACCTTGCCGCCTCCGCGGTTGGCCAGGTGCGCAATCACCTCATTGGCGTTCATGTTGGTGCTGGTGCCCGAGCCGGTCTGGAACACATCGATGGGGAACTGGTCGTCGTACTCACCCTCCGCCACCGCCAGCGCCGCCTTGCGTATGGCATGCGCCTGGCCCTTCTTGAGATAGCCCAGCAAGAAATTGGCATCCGCCGCCGCAGCTTTGATCAGGCCCAGGGCACGTATGAAGGCACGGGGCAAATGCATGCCGGAGATGGGAAAGTTGTCGACGGCGCGTTGTGTCTGGGCGCCATAAAGGGCTTTGGACGGCACTTTCAGTTCACCCATGCTGTCGTGTTCGGTGCGGAACTGGCTCATGTGCTGGCGATTCCTCTGAGAGTGGTTGGGGAATATAAGTCGGGGCGCGTTAGGGGGCCGCCAAGGGGGACGACAAGGTTTGGCGTTGCGATTTGCTCCCTCTCCCCTCCGGGGAGAGGGTTGGGGTGAGGGGGCAATCTAGCCCTCACCATTTCCTAAGTTACGTCACCCCGGCGTAGGCCGGAGTCCAGAGCGATATCGCTTGGTTGTCGCGATACGGCCAGCGTGCTCGCCTGCAGCGAGCTTCCGAACCGCTGCCGCGGTCCGGGTCACTTTTCTTTGCGTGGCCAAAGAAAAGTAACCAAAAGAAAGGCCACCCCCGCTTGGCGCTGGCCGGTGAAGCCGGCCAGTCCGTGAGGGGCGGCCGGGCTTTTCGACAGGACTTCCTTGTCCTGTCGAAAAGGGATCGGCCTCCCTGCCGATCCCCCTGCGGGCCTTTTCGTCCACCCCTCACCGCCGCACAGGGGGCCCGAAGGTCAAAAGCGCAAAGCGCACGGCTCGTGCCGCTGCACGGCGCATCGCCGTGCACCAAATCTCTCGGGCGTTTGCCTTAAGTCCTCTTGGCGTCGGCGCGTTGCGGTGTAGCCGCGGTGTGGCGGCGCTGCGCCGGTCGCAATCCAGGCTCCGGAACCTTCAGTGCTTGTATTCCACGCGATGCAGAGCGCCTCTGCGCTACGGCGCGTTGCGGGGTAGCCGTACCGCGTGTCGGATGGATCGCACGGTGCCGAATACCGAGGCCTTGAAGGCTCGTATTCCACACGACGCTACCGGAGCTCTAGAGGCCTTTTTCTTTGGGTTACTTTTCTTTTGGGCCAGCAAAAGAAAAGTGACTCGGCCTTCGGCAGAAGGTCGAAACGCCCGCCGCGCAGGCGGCACGCTAGCCGTATCGCTAAACCAGGGCCAAGAGCAAAGTCACCGGATCCCAGCCTGCGCCGGGATGACCGTGAGGGGAACACGCGTTCTCGCAAGCCGCCTCAAGGTACCGCAGGAACAAGATCTCACGCGCGATACCCCCAAAAAACCGCCCCTCCCCACCCCTGTTGTAAAATCCCCCCTTTCCCGCCTCTGGAACGCCCCCGATGTCCTCCCACGCCCTGACCGCCCTGTCGCCGCTGGACGGCCGTTACGCCAGCAAGGTTGAAACGCTGCGCCCGATCTTCAGCGAATTCGGCCTCATGCACCGCCGGGTGCACGTGGAGATCGAGTGGCTGCTGGCGCTGGGCGCGGACAACGGCATTGCCGAGCTGCCGCCGTTCACCGCCGACCAGGTGGCGAAGCTCAAGGGTATCTCCGGGGACTTCAGCGTCGATGACGGTGCACGCATCAAGACCATCGAAGCCACCACCAATCACGACGTGAAGGCGGTGGAGTACTTCATCAAGGAACGCATCGGCAATGACGCCTCGCTGGCCCAGGCCAAGGAATTCGTGCACTTCGCCTGCACCAGCGAAGACATCAACAACCTCTCCTACGCCCTGATGCTGCGCGATGCCCGTGACGAGGTGCTGCTGCCGATGCTGGACGGCATCATCGCCCAGCTGCGCGACATGGCACACACCAACGCAAACCTGCCGATGCTCTCCCGCACGCACGGCCAGACGGCCTCGCCCAGCACGCTGGGCAAGGAACTGGCCAACGTCGTTGCCCGTCTGGAACGCCAGCGCAAGCAGCTTGTCGCCGTGGAAATTCCGGGCAAGATCAACGGCGCCGTGGGTAACTACAACGCGCACGCCATCACCTATCCGGAAGTGGACTGGCGCGGCTTCTCGCATCGTTTCGTGGAAAGCCTGGGCCTGGATTACAACCCCTACACCACACAGATCGAACCGCATGACGGCGTGGCCGAATACTGCGATGTCATCCGTCGCGCCAACATCATCCTGATCGATTTGGCACGCGACATCTGGGGTTACATCTCGCTGGGCTACTTCAAGCAGTCACTGAAGGCGGGCGAAGTGGGTTCCTCCACCATGCCGCACAAGGTCAACCCGATCGACTTCGAAAACGCCGAAGGCAACTTCGGCCTCGCCAACGCCCTGCTCGGTCACTTCGCCGAAAAGCTGCCGATCAGCCGCTGGCAGCGTGACCTCACCGACTCCACCGTGCTGCGTGCGCTGGGCACCGCATTTGGCCACACGCTGGTGGCGCTGGAATCGCTGAAGAAGGGCCTGGGCAAGCTCACCGTCAACGCCGACCGCCTCGCTGCCGACCTCGATGCCAACTGGGAAGTGCTGGCCGAAGCCGTGCAGACTGTGATGCGCCGTTACGGCCTGCCGGAACCCTACGAGCAGCTCAAGGCGCTGACGCGCGGCCAGGGCATCACCAAGGATTCGATGCGTACCTTCATCACCGGCCTCGATCTGCCGGCCGATGCCAAACAGCGTTTGCTCGACCTGACGCCGGGCGGTTACATCGGTTTGGCCGAGCCGTTGGCTCGCGATATCTAAGTCGATGCGTCACCCCTGAAGGGGGATGAAAGAACGGGTCGCGCACACTGTGCGCGACCCGTTTTGTTTCAGGCCGCAGCCTTCTTGATCAGCCCTTCGGCTTCAAGCGCTGCCTGCACGTTCGGACGTGCCGCGACGCGCTTCTGGAAGTCGAGCACTGCCGGGAAACCGGACAGATCGAGATCCACATGCTTCGCCCAGTTGGTCACGGTGAAGAGATAGGCATCTGCCACCGAGAAGTGATCACCAACCAGCCACGGATGCTTGGCCAGATGCTGCTCCAGCAGCGTATAGCGCTTGCGCAGATATTCCTTGCGCTCCTCTCGGGTCACGTCCGGCGTATCCGGCTTGAACAGCGGCGAATACGTCTTGTGCACCTCGGAGTTGATGTAACCGAGCATCTCCTGCACACGGTAACGCGCCGTGGTGCCATTGGCCGGCGCAAGAGCGCTCTGCGGTTTCTGGTCGGCCAGGTACTGCACAATGGCCGTGCCTTCCGTGAGCACCTCACCGTTATCCAGCACCAGCACCGGCACATAGCCCTTGGGGTTGATCTGCCAGAAATCCTGCCCGCTCTCGGTACGCTTGGTCTTGGTGTCGACCTTCTCCAGTTCCACGGGAATGCCCGCTTCCAGCGCGACGATATGCGGCGAAAGCGAACAGGCACCAGCGGCGTAATAAAGCTTCATGACGAATCTCCATGCTTGAGGAGTGAGGGCTGCTCGGCCTGCCTGCCTCGCAGACCAACGATGCTAGCCAGCATGGTTACTCTTGGATACCACCTAACCGCCCGTAACCCGTAAAATCCGGTAACCGCCGGGTTACCGGGTTCTTCCAGAGAGTTGCCGCCATGGGCTTGCCTGTACGCAAAAGCAAAGTAGAGCCAACCCCCGCCTGCCCCCTCAGCGAAGTGCTCGGGCTGCTTCGTGGTGCATGGGCGCCTAACGTGATCTGGCAGCTCAGCGGGGAGGCTCGGCGGTTTGGCGAACTTCGTCATGACATGCCGCGTATTTCAGCGCGCGTGTTGAGTGCGCGGTTGCGGGAGTTGGAATCGCGCGGGCTGGTGACGCGGAGAGTGCTGAATACCTCGCCGCCGTCGGCCGAGTATGCGCTGACCGAACTTGGGCGCGAGTTGCTCCCGGCGATCAATGCGATTGCGAATGTGGGGAGGAAGTTGATTGCGGAGTGGGAAACGCATGAGAGCGAGTTAGCTGCGCACTGACCACTGGGGATTATTGCTGCTCGCATCTCTGCGGAGAGATGAAACGAAGCAACACCTTCGGATTAAGTCCTCACCGCTACGGCGCGTTGCGGTGTAGCCGTATTGCGTGTCGGGCGATCGTGACGATCCGGGCCTCGCGGCATTCAAGGCTCTTATTCAACACGACGCTACGACAGCCCCGCTCTTGAGGCCGTTTTCTTTGGGTTACTTTTCTTTTGGGCCAGCAAAAGAAAAGTGACTCGAGCGCCGGCAGGGGATCGAAACGCCCGCCGCGTAGGCGGCACGCTGGCGGAGACCTAGACCAAGAGCGAAAGTCACCGGATGACTCGCTTCGCTCGCCCCTTCGGGGCCGCCCTACGGGCGTTCTGCGCGCTTCGCGCTTGTCCCGCCTTCGCGGGGATGACGGTGAGGGGAACACAGATCATCGCGAGTCCCACCCCTCACCCCAACCCTCTCCTCGCTCCTCTAAGCCGCGGCCGTCCATGGCCTCTCCCCGCGTACCCCGGAGGGGAGAGGGAGAAATATGGCGCGGTATCACTCGACGTCATCAGACCCTTCGTTGACACCCTCAAACAAAAACGTCGACAAATACCGCTCACCTGTATCCGGCAACATCGCCAACAACACCGCCCCCTGCGGCGCATCCTTCGCCACCTCCAGCGCTGCAGCAAACGTGGCACCCGCCGAAATACCTACAAAAATACCTTCCTTCTGCGCCAGCTCTCGCGACGTATCGCGCGCCACCACATCGTCGACCGGAAGAATCTTGCTCGCCACCTCGCGATTGAGCACCGCCGGTACAAAGTCAGGCGTCCAGCCCTGGATCTTGTGCGGCTGCCACTCCTTGCCCGACAGCAACGATGCACCGGCCGGCTCGCAAGCGATCACCTTCACTTCCGGGCGCGCCACCTTCAACACTTCACCAACACCCGTCAGCGTGCCGCCGGTACCCCACCCCGTCACGAAATAATCGAGTCGCTTGGCGGCGAAATCACGCAAAATTTCCGCTGCCGTGGTGTTGCGGTGATACGACGGATTGGCTTCGTTCTCGAACTGCCGCGCCAGAAACCAGCCGTTCTTGTCCGCCAGCTCTTTCGCCCTGCGCACCATGCCACTGCCACGCTCGGCCGCCGGAGTCAGCACCACCTTGGCGCCATAAGCGCGCATCAGCTTGCGGCGCTCAATGGAAAAGGTTTCGGTCATCACCGCGACGAACGGGTAGCCACGCGCCGCACACACCGCCGCCAAAGCGACGCCCGTGTTGCCGGAGGTCGCCTCCACCACAGTCTGGCCTGGCTTGAGCACGCCACGCTGCTCGGCATCGATGATGATGGCGTAAGCGAGGCGATCCTTCACCGAGCCGGCTGGGTTGAATGCCTCCACCTTCACGTACATCGTCACGTGCTTCGGCGCCAGCCGGTGAATGCGGACGATGGGCGTGTTGCCGATGGTGTCGAGAATACTGTCGTAAATCATGGGATCACTCCGTGGCACGGCATGGATGGAAACGGTGTCGCGCGATGGTGCGCCCGTTCAGGGTAAGGTTGTGTCAAGCCGCAGCCACCTTGGGCTGCGGCGAGGGGATGGTTGGCGTGACGCCCTGCGGCGGACGTCCAAACCAGGCCAGCTGGGTGGCCAACGCAGCCACCTCGCCAATGATCAGCAACGCAGGTGACCGCACCTCATGCACGGCGGCCTGCTCGACCAGGCTGGCCAGCGTCCCGGTGATCACGCGCTGCTCCGGTCGCGAACCGTTTTCGACCAGGGCGAATGGCGTGCTCGATGCCCGACCGTTCGACAGCAGACGCTGCTGTATGACCGGCAGTTCGCTGGTGCCCATATAGACGGCCAACGTCTGCCGCTCCTGCGCCAAGGCCTGCCAGTCCAGCGTGTCGATCGAGTTCTTGCAGTGCGCGGTGACCAGACGCACCGACTGCGCGTGGTCGCGATGGGTCAACGGTATGCCCGCATACGCCGCGCAGGCCAGCGCCGCGGTGATGCCGGGCACCACTTCATAGGGAATGCCGTGCTGACGCAGGAATTCCAGCTCCTCGCCGCCACGACCGAACACGAACGGGTCGCCACCCTTCAGGCGAACCACCCGGCGGCCAGCCGCCGCATGTTCCAGCATCAACGCATGGATCTGCTCCTGAGTGGCGTGATGGTTTCCGGCCTGCTTGGCCACCTCGATGCGCTCGGCATCACGGCGTGCAAGCGCCAGCACCTCGACGCTCACCAACCGGT
The DNA here is from genome assembly GCF_055702865.1 of Dyella sp. PARNA 12/25. Lineage (NCBI taxonomy): Bacteria > Pseudomonadati > Pseudomonadota > Gammaproteobacteria > Lysobacterales > Rhodanobacteraceae > Dyella > Dyella sp. PARNA 12/25. The sequence continues at coordinate 52,931 of NZ_JBVQCI010000002.1, forward strand.
CGTGCAGGATCACGTCCGCTTCGTTGAGCGCGCGAAGGCCGCGCAGCGTCAGCAACCCTGGATCGCCGGGACCTGCGCCAAGCAGCACGACAGAGCCCGATGGCACCGGCTCCACTGATTCCAGCAGGCGCTCGGCGGACGCTTCTGCAAGCGCCCACTGCCCTCGCCGCAATAAGCTCTGCACGGGGCCATTCAACAAGCGCTCGTAGAACCGGCGGCGCAATGCCAGGTCAGGTATGCGAGCCCGAATGCGGTGGCGCAGCTGTGCAAGCAGCGTCGCGACCGAGCCCACCACGGGGTCGATCAGCAATTCCAGTCGTTCGCGCAACAGGCGCGCCAGCATCGGGGCATGGCCTCCGCTGGAAACGGCGATGGTGACGGGCGATCTGTCAATCACCGCGGGGACGTGGAAACTCGACCGCTCGGCGTCGTCCACCACATTCACAAACAAGTGCCGCGCTTCCGCCAACGCCACGATCTGGTGATGGAGTGGCGCATCGTCCGTGGCAGCAATCACCAGCCAGGCGTCGTCGAGCCACTGTTCTTCGAAAAGGCCGGCATGCCATTGGATGCGACCTTCCCGGACCCAGCCGTGCAGCGCGGGGGTGAGGTCGGGCGCCCCCACCGCAACCCGCGCGCCGGCTTCCAACAATGCCGCCGCCTTGCGTTCACCGACCACACCGCCACCGACCACCAGTACCTGGCGGCCGGAAAGATCGGCAAACAACGGATACAGCTTCATCGAACCCCTGACTCCGTGCGATAGGCATGCTGATATGAGCTTTCCACGCTAGGCAGGCGGCCGGGCCCGCACAAATGATTTCTGCACAGGGATATATGCCGGACCGTTATAAGCGGTGGCCGGACCGCTGCTCGATGATGTATTGACGCATCGCAACAACAGATGTATAGACGTCTAATTCACAAATATCGGTCACACGCACTCATGGCCAGCCATCGCCAACTGCCGGGCAACACCCCGACCTCCCGCTTAGGCAGGAAGGCGGCGTGCCGGGTCGCGCGATGTACTCGCCCCGCAACTACGAGCCACCTCTCTCTCGATCGCTTGCGGAACCTGAGTCATGACCCTTACCCAACTGCGTTACCTGGTCGCCATTGCGGATGCCGGGCTCAACATCACCCTGGCGGCCGAACGGGTACACGCCACCCAGCCAGGCCTCAGCAAGCTGCTAAGGCAGCTTGAGGACGAGCTAGGCTTTCAACTGTTCCACCGGAAAGGCCGTAGCCTGCACGCCATCACGCATGCCGGCACCCACGTACTGGAGCGCGCGCGGATCATCCTGGCCGAAGCGGCCAATATCCGCTCGATAGCCGCCAACCTTCGCAACGAATCGCGCGGCACCCTGCGCATCGCCACCACCCACACCCAGGCCCGCTTCGCGCTGCCCACTGCCGTCGCTGCGTTAAGCCGCAGCTACCCGCAGGTAAGCGTGCATCTGCAGCCGGTCAGCGACTCGGACGTCATCTCACTATTGGATGGCGGCCAGGTGGACCTGGCCATTGTCAGCACCGCCGCCGGTGCACCGCCACCGAGCGGCATCGCCCTGCCCGCCTACCGCTGGAACCGCATCGTGGTCGTGCCCAACGCTCATCCATTGGCCCGCCAGAACAAGCCACCCACGCTGGAGCAGCTCGCCGCCAACCCGTTGATCAGCTACGACTCCTCGCTCAAGCCGGAGTCCTCACTGGCGCGCGCCTTTCACGCCGCCGGCCTCGACCCGCAGATCATCATGACGGCGAGCGATGCCGACCTCATCAAGACCTACGTACGCGAAGGCATGGGTATTGGTGTGCTCGCCGAGATGGCGTATCAACCGGCGCACGACACCGACCTCCACGAGCTGTCCGCAGACCACCTGTTCGCCGCCTGCACTACCTGGATCGTATTGCGACGGGAAAGCGTGCTGCGCGAGTACGCGCTGGATTTCATCGGTGTATTTGCACCGCATCTGGAACGGCGGGCGGTGAGTCGCGCGCTAGCTAGCGGCGGCGTTGGTACATCGCAATGGCCGGGCGTGCCGCATTGGCGTGAGCGTGAGGTGCCGCACAAGGTGGTGGATCGGGTGCTTGAGGCGCAGTAGGTCGCGCGGTGACAAGCAAAGCGTTCTGGTAAAGAAGCCATTGGGGATTGAGGCAAGATTGGCCCCTCACCCCAGCCCTCTCCCCGAAGGGGAGAGGGAGAAGTGTGGTGCCGCCGCACCTCGCTTTAAGTCCTCTTCGCGACGGCGCGTTGCGGTGTAGCCGTACCGTGTGTCGGGCGATCGTGACGTTCCGGACTTCACGACCGCCAAGTCTTTTATTCAGCACGACGCTACGACCACCCCGCTCTTAAGGCCGTTTTCTTTGGGTTACTTTTCTTTTGGGCCAGCAAAAGAAAAGTGACTCGAGCGTCGGCAGACGATCGAAACGCCCGCCGCGTAGGCGGCAAGCTGGCGGGAACGCTCGGCCGAGGCCAAAAGCAAAGTCACTGGATCCCCGCTTTCGCGGGGATGACGGTGAGGGGAATACACGCTCGCGCGCGCCTATCTCTCCGGGGTCGCCCTTCGAGCGTTCTGCGCGCGTCGTGCTTGCCCCGCTTGACCCGCCTGAGGTATTCAAGAGCCCCTCGCGCGGATGACCAGCAGAGATGCGCACGCTAGCCATCAAACTAGCCAAACAACAACCCTCTCTGCTCCAACAACTCCACAATCCTCCCCGCCAACACCAACGGCTCCCCCGCATCCCCATCCAGCCGCAACTCCGGCTTCAAAGGCTCCTCATACGGATCACTGATCCCCGTGAAATGCGAAATCACCCCAGCCCGCGCCTGCGCATAAAGCCCCTTGCGATCCCGCGCCTCGCACACCTCCAGCGCCGTCGCCACATGGATCTCGATAAAGTCGCCATGCGCCTCCACCAGCGCACGGGCTTCAGCACGCGCATCGGCATACGGCGCAATCGGCGCACACACCGCAATACCGCCATGTCGCACAATCTCACTCGCCACATAACCAATGCGCGTCACATTGGCATTGCGATCCTCACGCGAAAAACCCAATCCACGCGACAAATGCTTGCGCACCTCATCACCATCCAGCACCGTCACCGAACGACTGGTGCTCTCAAGCAACTGAGCAACCACCGCCTGGGCAATGGTCGACTTACCCGCACCAGACAACCCAGTGAAGAACAACGCAAAACCACGTGACGCCTGCGCCGGATGCCGCTCGCGGAGAATCTCCACCACTTCCGGAAACGAGTACCACGAAGGAATCTCGCTGCCTTCCTGCAGGTGGCGCCGAAGCTGAGTGCCCGAGATGTCGCGCACCTCATCGTCCGGCTGCACTTCGGTCGATGGCAGGTAGGTGTCACGATTGGCCACATACACCATCGCCGGGAACGGGACGATGCGAATGCCCAGCTCAGCCTGATGACGCTCCAACAGGTGCTGCGCGTCGAACGGCCCATAGAACGGCTCGCCATTCGCGCCCTTGCCCGGACCCGCGTGATCACGCCCTACGATGAAATGACTGGCACCGTAATTCTTGCGGATGATCGCGTGCCATAGCGCTTCACGCGGGCCACCCATGCGCATGGCCAATGGCAGCAGCGAAAGCTTGGCGCTGTTCGCCGGATACTGCGGCAGCAAGGCCTGATAGCAACGCACGCGCGTGTAGTGATCGATATCGCCCGGTTTGGTGCGCCCCACCGAGGGCTGCACCAACAGCTTTGCACCGACCTGCTGAGCGGCGCGAAGAGTCAACTCGCGATGGGCGCGGTGCATCGGGTTGCGCGTCTGGAAGGCGACGATGCGATGCCAACCGTGCGCCGCGAACCACTCGCGCAGGGTGCGCGGCGTGTCGCGCAGGCCCGTGAAGTCGTAGTGCGATGGCGATTGGATGCCCAGCACGCGACCACCCAGGTTGACCGGGCGATAGCGATCCAGCAATTCGGCAACACCGGGATGCGTGCGATCGACGGTGCCAAACACCTGACGGGCTTCGTGCTCGCGATCCGGCCGATAGATGTCCTCCACCAGCAGCACGGCGAGCGGCACGCCTTGGGAGTCACGCAGGGCGACTTCGCTGCCGGGAGCCAGACGCTCGGCAAATGCTTCGCTTACGTCCAGCGTGACCGGCATGGGCCACAACGTGCCATCCGCCAGTCGTGCGTCACTGACCACGCGATCGTAATCGCGCTGGGTGAGGAACCCTTCCAGCGGCGAGAACGCGCCGTTAAGCAGCAGCTCGAGATCACATAACTGACGCGTATCCAGATCAACGCCAGGCAAGCCCGCGCTGCGCTGTTTCCATCGTTCGGCTTCGTCGGCGGGCAAATACAGCTCTTTCAAGACGCCGCCATGCGGGGCAATCAAGCTCGCCTTCTCGGCAAGCTCGGCAAGGCTGGCGTCAACTTCGGCAAGGGCACTCTGGCTCATGATGATGTTCTTGTCGTATCGGGGTCAGCGGCCAGCGAAATGCGCTGGAATGAATCTGTTCTTGAGTATTCAGGCGAGGCCATGCAAGCCGCATTCGCGCTTGAGGCCAAAGAAGCGCGTGGCATCGATATCGGATCCGGGCTCCCAGCGATGCGTGGTATGCACGTCGCCGATGGAGATGAATCCCTGGTCCCACAACGGGTGATAAGGCAAGCCATGCTTGCGCAGGTACATGCCCACGTCGCGATCGTTCCAGTCGGCGATGGGATGGAACTTCCAACGGCCGTCACGGCGCTCGGCAAACGGAATCGTTGCGCGCGTGCGTGCCTGGCTGCGGCGCAGACCAGCAAACCAGGAACCGGCGCCCAATTCGCGCAACGCGCGCTGCATGGGTTCCACCTTGCGCAGCTGGTTGTAGCGGTCGATGCCTGACACGCCCTGCTCCCACAGGCGCCCTTCGCGAGCCTCCAGCCAGGCAGGACTCTGCGGTGCGCTGTAGACCTTCAGGTTCAATGCCAGGCGCTCGCGCAACGTATCGATGAAGTGATACGTCTCGGGAAACAAGTAGCCGGTATCGATCAGCACCACCGGAAGGTCCGGCCGCTGTCGAGTCAACAGGTGCAGCGACACCGCCGCCTGCGCACCGAAGCTGGACGAAAGCACATGCGTGCCGGGTGCGTAGGCCAGTGCCCAGATCACGCGCTGCTCGGCATCCAGGGTGCCCAGCCACGCGTTCAGCACCTCCAGCGCATCGGCATCGTGCTGCGCGTCCTCGAGCAACGCCTGCTTCATGCCACCACCTCTGCGGGAATCCGCCGCGTGTTGGCGGTGATCACACCAGTGCGCACCAGGAAATCGCCGAAATGCTCGCCTTGCGCGCGGCCCGCGGCGTAGTTGGCAAACAACGGCTCGAGCGCTTCGAGTATCGCTGCTTCGTCCACGTTCTCCCGGAATACCTGGTTGAGGCGCTGCCCGCGGAAATCCGCGCCGAGGCGCAAGTCGTATCGGCCGGGCGCGCGACCGACCAGTGCTATCTCACCCAGATACGGACGCGAGCAACCGTTTGGGCAACCGGATAGGCGCAGCAGGATCGGCGCATCCCTCAATCCGTGCACGTCGAGTATTGCCTCCAGCTTGGGAAGCAATGCCGGTACGTAACGCTCGCTTTCCGCCATGGCCAGCCCGCAGGTGGGCAAGGCTACGCAAGCCACTGCATGGCGACGGATGCCGCTCTGTGTGCGATAGCCGTCCAGACCATGCGCCACCACGATGGCATCGATGCGCTCGCGCTGGTTGGCCGCCACGTTGGCGACGATCACATTCTGGTTGCAGGTAAGGCGGAAATCGCCTTGGTGCACGTTGGCAAGCTCACGTAGACCAGTGAGCCAGCGGTGGTCGCCGGTGTCGGCGAGGCGACCGGACTCGATCTGCAGCGTTAGGTGCCAGCGGCCGTCACTGCCTTCGATCCAGCCATAGCGATCGCCGTTGTGATCAAACTGGTAGGCGCGTTCGGGCTGCAGTGCGAAACCCAGCCGCGATTCCAGTTCGGCCTTGAACGCATCCAGGCCGCGATGATCGATGGTGTACTTCAGCCGCGCATGTTTGCGCTCGCTGCGATTGCCCCAGTCGCGCTGTACCGCGACCACCGCTTCGGCAACGGCCAGCAGGCGCTCGGGTTCGACGAAACCGATCACGCTGGCCAGGCGCGGATAGGTGGTGGGATCGCCATGCGTAGCGCCCATGCCGCCGCCGATGGCAACGTTGAAACCCTGCAGCTGGCCTTGCTCGATAATGGCAATCAGGCCGAGATCCTGCGCGAAAACATCGATATCGTTGAGCGGCGGAATCGCCAGCCCGATCTTGAACTTGCGCGGCAGGTAGGTGGTGCCGTACAGCGGCTCCTCATCCTTCGGTTCGCCCACTAGCGCCTCGCCGTCAAGCCAAATCTCGTGATAGGCCCGCGTGCGTGGCGAGAGTTCAAGCGACAAGCGCGTAGCCCATTCATAAGCGAGCGCGTGGGCCTCGGACTCCACTGGATTCGTCGTGCTCACCACATTGCGCACGACGTCGCCGCACGCAGCGATAGTGCTGGCCAGCGCGTCATGGATGGCCGCGATGGTGGGCTTCAGGTGATGCTTGATGATGCCGTGCCACTGAAAGGTCTGGCGCGTGGTAATGCGCAGAGTCCCATTGGCGTGCTCGCGCGCCAGCCGATCAAACACCAGCCACTGGGCGGGTGTGACCACGCCGGATGGCAGGCGCGCACGCAGCATGAAGCTATAGGCCGGCTCCAGCTTCTGTTTGCGGCGCTCCTCACGCAGGTCGCGATCATCCTGCAGATAGCTGCCGTGGAATTTCAGCAACTTGTTGTCATCGTCACTGATGGCGTTGGTGACCGGATCGCGCAAGCCTTCCACGATGGTGCCGCGCAGATAGCGGCTGTTGGCCTTGATGCGTTCGAGATCGGAAAGCGGTGTCGTCATATCAGTACACGTCGCGGGCGTAGCGGCCCTGCTGCAGAAGCCCGGACAGCCATTCCTTGGCCTGTTCCGGCGTTTGACCACCATGCGTCACGGCCACGTCGATCAGCGTCGCGTGCACGTCCTTGGCCATCTGGCTGGCATCGCCGCAGACGTACAAGTGCGCGCCGTTCTGCAGCCAGTCGTACAGTTCGCGCCCCTGCTCGCGCAGGCGCTGCTGCACGTAGATCTTTGAGGCGCCATCGCGGGAGAAGGCCAGATCGATACGGTGCAGCGAGCCATCGCGCAACGCCGCCTGCCATTCGACCTGATAGAGGAAGTCGTTGGTGAAATGACGGTTGCCGAAGAACAGCCAGTTGCGGCCGCTTGCGCCGGTTTCGCGCCGCTCCTGCACGAAGGCACGGAACGGCGCCACGCCGGTGCCGGGACCAATCATGATGATGTCCCGGTCGTTGTCCTTCGGCAGGCGGAAGCGCTCGTTCGATTCAATGAAGATCGGCAAGCGATACTCGTCACCCGCCACCGCAACGAACGACGACGCGGCGCCCCAATGGCGTTCGCCGTGCGCCTGGTAATCGACGACCGCCACGGTGAGATGCACTTCGTCGCCAACAGCCTTCTGGCTGGAAGCAATCGAGTAAAGGCGTGGCGTTTGCGGGCGAAGCGCCGCAACCAGTTCCTCCGCCGACCACATGGCGGGGTGGCGACGCCACAGATCAATCGGCTGATCTTCGGCGAGCAATGCGGCCAGACGTGGGGACTGATCCGGCCGCAACAGACCTGCCAATGACTCGTCGCCGCTGGCATCAGCCACGGCGGCAATCAGTGGCCGGCTCAGCCGCGTCAGCTCACGCTCATGGGTCAACCATTGGCGCAAAGGCAGCTCCCTGCCCTCGTGGCGTACGGCCTGCTCGCCGTCCAGTCGCAGCAACGACAGCCATTTATTGACCAGCACGGGCGGGTTTTCCGGCCACACGCCCACGGCATCGCCGGGTTCGTAACTCAAGCCGGAACCGTCCAGCGAGAGTTCGACATGGCGCACATCCCGCCCGGCGTCGCGCGCGACGATGGTCTGGTTGTCCAGCACCGCCGCGGCGTAGGGGCGCTCTCGCGTGTAACTCACGCGTGACGGTACGGGTTGCAAAGTGGTGACGCGCGCAGGGGTTGTCGTACCCAGCGCTTGTCGTGCTTGTTCGAGCGCGCGCTCTGTCCATGGCGTCGCGACGGCGTCGACATCGACATCCGCTTCGCCCAACGGTGCCAGGCGCGACGCGCCCAGTTCCGCAAAACGTTCATCGAGCTGGCGACCGATGGCGCAGAACTGGGGATAGCTCGAATCGCCGAGACCAAGTACGGCATAACGCAGGCCCGGCACTTTGGGTGCACGCTTGCCCAGCACAAATTCCACCCATCCGCGCGCATCATCCGGCGGCTCGGCGTCACCCTGGGTGCTGATCACCACGACGAGATGGGTTTCTTTGGCCAGATCCCGCTGCGGATAGCTGTCGGCGCGCACCAGGCGCACGGCAAGGCCGGCCGCCTCGGCACGCGCACTCAACTGCGTAGCCACGCGTTTGGCCTGGCCCGTCTGGCTGCCATAGAGAATAGTCAGACGTTCGCCAGCTGCCTTGGCAAGCTGCAGCGGTAGCTCGCCGCGCTGTACCTGTTCCGCTCGTGCGGCGCTCCAAGCGGCAATCCAGTACAGCTCGGCGGGACCCAGCCCATCGGCCAGCCGCTCCAATGTCGACAGCCTTTCGCCGCTCAGCACTGTCAACCTGGTTTCTGTTGCGGCGACCGCATTCACATCGATGTCCTTTGGACGTCCATCCGTCTGAACACCGAAAGTAATCTTCGCGTTATGCCGTGTGAAAGGACGTGTTGGCATAACCTTATGTCCGAGCGCTTATTTCCTATAAGGAGTGCCCCTCCCTTACACTGGCCCCATGCCCACGGATTTTCTTACGTCCGCCGTCATTGGCGTCCTTGCCCAGCTCGTCGATGGCGCGCTGGGCATGGCCTATGGCGTCACCTCGGCGGCGTTGCTGCTCACACTGGGCGTGCCGCCTGCGCTAGCGAGCGCCAGCGTGCATTACGCCGAGACGTTTACCTGCGGCGCTTCCGGCATCAGCCATCTCGCAGCGGGCAATGTGTTGCGCAAGCTGTTCTGGGCCCTGGTCATTCCAGGCGCGATCGGGGCCACCATCGGCGCCTACGTGGTCAGCCACGTGCCGCCGACCTGGATGAAAATGGCCCTCACCCCGTACCTCATCGGCATGGGGTTGTTCCTGCTGCTGCGCCCGGCCCGGCGTCAGCGGCTCCACGACGAGACGCCGCGCTTGACCCGCCCGCTGGGCCTGGCTGCCGGTTTCGCCGACGCAGTTGCAGGTGGTGGCTGGAGCGCGCTTACCGTCACCGCGCTGGTGGCCCGCGGGGTGCGGCCGCGCATGGTTATCGGCACGGTGCATCTGGCCAAGTGCGTGGTCAGTGCTGTGGCCTCCATCAGTTTCTTCATCCAGGTGGGGCTGCCACATGGCGCATCAGTGCTCGGCCTGATCGTCGGCGGTGTAGTGGCCGCCCCCTTCAGCGCGCTGCTTGCCCGCAAGATGCCGCCGCGCGCGGCCACTGTCCTGGCCGCGCTGGCGGTGCTGGCCATTGGGTTCAATAACGTGGCCCACGCGTTCTTCACGCACTGACGACGATCAAACGGGAGCATCGCCACATTCGCTTAGAATGGGCGAATGACGACATCACGCTCCCTCCCCATCGAAGTCCGCGGCAGCGCCAAGCAGCCGCTGGGCATGAGCCCCGTGCAATTCCTTCGCGACTACTGGCAGAAACATCCGCTGCTGATCCGCCAGGCCTTTCCCGACTTCGAACCGCCGATCCAGCCAGACGACCTGGCCGGCCTCGCGCTGGAGGAGTCGGCGCTGTCACGCCTCATCATCCATAACGAAAGCCGCGACCGCTGGAAGGTGAAGAGCGGCCCGCTTACGGAAAAAGACTTCGCCACCACGCCGGACAGTAACTGGACCCTGCTGGTGCAGGATGTCGATAAGTGGGACGCGGATGTCGCCGGCCTGCTCGAGCACTTCAACTTCCTGCCGAGTTGGCGGCTGGACGACATCATGATCTCGTACGCCGAGCCCGGCGGCGGCGTGGGGCCACATGTGGATCAGTACGACGTATTTCTGCTGCAAGGCATCGGCCAGCGCCACTGGGCCATCAGCACCGACCCGGATGCGCCGAAGGATTTCCGCCCGGATGTGGAGCTGAAGCAACTGCAGGTGTTCGAGCCTACCCATGAGTGGTTGCTGGAACCTGGCGACATGCTTTACCTGCCGCCCGGAGTGCCGCATGACGGCATCGCCTTCGGCGGTCCGTGCATGACCATTTCGGTGGGCCTGCGCTCCCCGTCACAGGCCGAGCTCACCGGCGATCTGGCCGACTATCTGGCCGAACGACTGCCGGATGAGCTTCGCTACAGCGACCCCGATCTTGCCCCGGCCAAGACCGCCGGCGAAATCGACCGCGCCGCGCTGGCCCGCCTCAAGCAGGCCCTGCCGTTTGCCGCCGGGATGGACGAAGCCACCCTGATCGACTGGTTCGGTCGCTTCATCACGCGCTATCGAAATGCCCGGCTGCCGGTACCGCCCGAGAAGGCCTCGACCGAGGCAGCCCTGCGCAAGCAACTGGAAGGCGGCGCTCAGCTGCTGCGCCACCCGTGGGCACGCATGGCATGGGCCAAGCGCAAGGGCGGCGCCACGCTGTTCGTCAACGGTCACGCCTACCCCACGTCGCTCGAGCTGGCCGAGCGCATCTGCGGTGAGCGCTCTTTGCAGCCGGGCAAGTCAGTTCCGGCGGCGGAGGCCGAACTGCTGGTCGCGCTGGTCAATGACGGCCACCTGGTGGCTCACAAGAGCAAGCGCCGATGAGCTTGCCGGACGACAGTACCGAGCACGCTGATCGGGCTGCGCCCGACAGTGGGCTGGCGTCGTCCGCTCACGACTCCCCGGCCTTGCCGGCCGCCAGCCGCAGCGAGATCGCGGACGCCCGGCTGCAGTTGCTGGCCGGGGCGACCCGCCGCGTCGCGATCTACCAGCCCGTGCTGTCCAGCGACACGTACGCCAGCCCGGCCGAGCTGGACGAACTGCGCCGCATCGCCATTGCCGGTCGCGGCGCGGAGATCCGGCTGTTGCTGCATGACCCCGCTAGCGCCCTGCGAGAGGGACATCGCCTGATCGCCCTCGCCCAGCGCCTGCCCAGCAGCGTTCTGGTGCGTACGCCGATCGAAGAGCTGGACCTGGCCTACGCCTCGTCCTTTTTGCTCACCGATCAGGGCGGCTACCTGTTTCAACCGGACGCGAGGCGCGCCGAGGGTCGCGCTTCGCATCACAACCGCGCCGCGCAGGCGCCACTGCTGCAGTACTTCAACGAGGTCTGGGAACGCTCGGCACGCGCCACCGCCTGGCAAGCGCTCGATATCTAGCGATCGACGGCGTGACCTTAGCCCGTGGCTGAACGGCTAGTCGCGCGTCGACGCCGTGACCGTCTCCTTACAAAACACCACGTTGCCGCGAAAAAACCGCACCCTTCGACGATGGTCGGTACCTTTGAGGTCGAAATTTCCTGTCGAGACCCCATCTCAAGGGAGCTTTTTGGGTTGCCGCGTCGCAGCACCCAAGGGCTATAATTAACGGGATTTTTCTCAGCCAACCGGCCATCCCCGGCCGGAACCGCTGCAAGCCTCCCTTCCTCACCGGTGGTGACGTGAGCACTAATCTGATCCGCGAGTTTTTCGAATCCTCCCAACTCGCCGGCGGCAACGCCGATTACGTTGAACAGCTCTATGAATCGTGGTTGGCAGACCCTTCGTCGGTCGACGCTACCTGGAGCAAATATTTCGAGACTTTCAAAGGCCGCGAGTCGGGGGATGTGCCCCACTCTGCGGCCATTGCGCGTATAGAGGCCGCGCAAAAGCAGCGCCGTAACGGCGTCGCCGTTGCAGGCCCTGTCGATGACGCCCACGCCCGCAAGCAGGCCGGCGTACTGCGCATCCTTACCGCGTACCGTTCGCGCGGCCACCTGGCCTCGAACCTCGACCCGCTCGGCCTGGCCGAGAAGCTGCCGGCTCCGGATCTGGAACCCTCGTTCCACGGTCTGTCCGACGCCGACCTGGATACCGAGTTCGACTGCGGCAACTTCGCCGGTGGCGGCCAGCGCCTGAAGCTGCGCGACCTGCTGGCTCGACTGAAGAAGGTGTACACCAACACCCTCGGCGTCGAGTTCATGCACATCAGCAACCATGAGCAGCGCAACTGGCTCTATACCCGTATGGAGCAGGCCGCCGGCAGCGCCGGCCTCGACGCCGCAGGCAAGAAGCGCGTGCTCGCCGAGCTGACCGCCGCTGAAGGCCTTGAGCGTTACCTGCACACCAAGTACGTCGGCCAGAAGCGCTTCTCGCTGGAAGGCGGCGACAGCCTGATCCCGATGGTGGATGACGTGGTCCGTGCTGCCGGCGACAACGGGATCAAGGAAGTGGTGATCGGCATGGCCCACCGTGGCCGCCTCAACATGCTGGTCAACATCCTGGGCAAGCCGCCGCGTACGCTCTTCAACGAATTCGAAGGCAAGTGGGACCATCCGGACGATCCGGCGCACTCGGGCGATGTGAAGTACCACATGGGCTTCTCCGCCGACGTCAAGACGCCGAACGGCGGCACCCACGTGGCGCTGGCGTTCAACCCATCGCACCTGGAAATCGTCAACCCGGTGGTGGCCGGCTCGGTGCATTCGCGCCAGATCCGCCGCCGCGACACCGAGCGCAAGCAGTCCATGGCCGTGCTGGTGCACGGCGACGCAGCGCTGGCCGGCCAGGGCGTGAACATGGAACTGTTCAACATGTCCCAGGCCCGCGGCTTCAAGATCGGCGGCAGCCTGCACATCGTGGTGAACAACCAGGTGGGCTTCACCACCTCCAACCCGCAGGACACCCGCTCCACGCTGTACTGCACCGACATCGCCAAGATGGTGAATGCGCCGGTGTTCCACGTGAACGGCGATGACCCGGAAGCAGTGATCCAGGCTACCCGCCTCGCCTACGACTTCCGCAAGCAGTTCCGCAAGGACGTCGTAATCGACCTGGTGTGCTACCGCCGCCACGGCCACAACGAGGCCGACGAGCCGTCCGCCACCCAGCCGGTGATGTACCAGATCATCCGCAAGCGCCCGACCACCCGCGACCTGTATGCGCAGGAGCTGGTCAAGCAGGGCGTGATCGCCGATGGCGACGCGCAGAAGATGTTCGAGGACTACCGCAGCCGCCTCGAGGCTGGCGAGCCGATGACCGAGCTCACCACGGCCCTGATCAAGGACATCGAAGTCGACTGGGACAAGTTCATCGGTGGCAAGCTGTCTACCGAGACCAACACCGGTATTGCCAAGCAGCGCCTGGTCGAGCTGGCCAACCAGATCCTGGTGGTGCCGAAGGACATGACGCTGCAGTCGCGCGTGGCCAAGATCTATGACGACCGCGCCAAGATGGCCGCTGGCGAACTGCCGGGCGACTGGGGTTTCGCTGAGAACCTGGCCTACGCCACGCTGATCGACGAAAACTACAACCTGCGCCTGGTCGGCCAGGACGTGGGCCGTGGCACGTTCTTCCATCGCCATGCCGTGCTGCATGACCAGAAGACCGGCTACACCTACATGCCGCTCGCCGACGTGCGTTCCGGCGCCGACGTCGAAGTGATCGATTCGCTGCTCAGCGAAGAAGCAGTGATGGCATTCGAGTACGGTCACGCCACCACCGACCCCTACACCCTGCACATCTGGGAAGGCCAGTTCGGTGACTTCGCCAACGGCGCGCAGGTGGTGATCGACCAGTTCATCAGCTCGGGCGAAGCCAAGTGGAATCGTCTGTGCGGTCTGGCGTTGTTCCTGCCCCACGGCTACGAAGGCCAGGGTCCGGAGCACTCCTCCGCTCGCCTTGAACGCTTCCTGCAGCTGTGCGCGCTGGACAACATGCAGGTCTGCGTGCCGACCACGCCGGCCCAGGCGTTCCACATGATCCGCCGCCAGATGGTCCGCCCGACCCGCAAGCCGCTGATCGTGATGACGCCGAAGTCGCTGTTGCGTCACAAGCTGGCTGTGTCCACGCTGGACGAGCTGGCCAATGGCAGCTTCCAGCTGGTGATTCCCGAGCACCGCGAAGTGGCCGCCAAGAAGGTCAAGCGCGTGGTGTTCTGCTCGGGCAAGGTCTACTACGACCTGCTGGAAGACGCCGAGAAGCGGGGCCTCAACGACGTCGCCATCGTGCGCGTGGAACAGCTCTATCCGTTCCCGCGTCCGCAGGTCACGGCCGAACTGGAAAAGTATCCTTCCGCCAAGGAAGTGATCTGGTGCCAGGAAGAGCCGATGAACCAGGGCGCATGGTTCCAGATCCGCCACCACCTGCAGGCCTGCATCGGCAGCAAGCAGAGCCTGTCGTACGCGGGTCGCTCGCGTTCGCCAGCACCGGCAGCGGGCCATCTGAATACCCACGTCGCCGAACAGGCGGCTCTGGTCGAGCAGGCACTGGTCGCACCGGTCGGCACCGACCACGCAGCCGAATAAAAAATCCTGAAAAGTGCGGCCATGGACGGCCGCTTTTCCACTTTTGCGTTCAGGGATGAATGCGCTAATCCAAGGAATCCACATGTCGATCGAAGTCAAAGTTCCCGTCCTGCCCGAGTCCGTCTCCGACGCCACCATCGCTACCTGGCACAAGAAGGCCGGCGAAGCGGTCAAGCGCGACGAAAACCTGGTCGACCTCGAAACCGACAAGGTTGTGCTGGAAGTGCCCTCGCCGGTTGACGGCGTGCTGAAGGAAATCAAGTTCCAGTCCGGCGACACCGTGAACAGCCAGCAGGTCATCGCGGTGATCGAGGAAGGCGCCGTGGCCGCCGCACCGGCTGCTGCTCCTGCCGCAGCCGCTCCGGCTCCGGCCGCTGCTGCCCCGGCCGCTCCCGCTGCCGCCAAAGCTGGCAACGCCGATCTGTCGCCGGCCGGCCTGCGCGTGGCCACCGAGCAGAACATCGACGCATCCAAGGTCGCAGGCACCGGCCGCGATGGCCGCGTGACCAAGGAAGACCTGGTCAACTACGGCAAGGGTGGCGCTCCCGCCGCCGCTGCGCCGGCCGTCAAGCCGACCCCGGGTTCGCGTCCGGAAGAGCGCGTGCCGATGACCCGCATGCGCGCCCGCATCGCCGAGCGCCTGATGCAGTCGAAGAACTCCATCGCCATGCTCACCTCGTTCAACGAAGTGAACCTGGCCGAAGTGGTGAAGATGCGCAAGGCGCTGGGCGAGTCGTTCGAGAAGACCAACGGCGTGAAGCTGGGCTTCATGAGCTTCTTCGTGAAGGCTGCCGCCGAAGCGCTGAAGCGCCACCCGATCGTCAACGCCTCGGTCGACGGCAACGACGTGATCTATCACGGCTACCAGGACATCTCTATCGCCGTGTCCACCGACAAGGGCCTGGTGACCCCGGTGCTGCGCGATGTGCAGGACATGGGCTTCGCCGATGTCGAGAAGGGCATTCTCGATTACGCCAAGAAGGCACGTGACGGCAAGCTGGGCCTGGACGACCTGCAGGGTGGCACCTTCACCATCACCAACGGCGGCACCTTCGGTTCGCTGCTGTCGACCCCGATCGTGAACCCGCCGCAGAGCGCCATCCTGGGCATGCACGCCATCAAGGAGCGCGCCATCGTCGAGAACGGCCAGGTGATCGCCGCCCCGATGATGTACCTGGCGCTGTCCTACGACCACCGCATCATCGACGGCAAGGACGCGGTGCTGTTCCTGGTCGACATCAAGAACCAGCTGGAAAACCCGCAGCGCATGCTTCTTGGTCTCTGACGCATGTGAGCGCCCCGCTCACATGCATTAAGTAACGAAGCTCTGGCGGTGAGCGTTGGCATTGAATCCGCGCTCGCCGCACACATCTCCCGCTTTACATGTGACGCGCTCCCCTAGCGCGTCGCACAGCCAGGAACAACCATGAGCGAAAAATTCGACGTCATCGTCATCGGCGCAGGCCCTGCCGGCTATGTGGCCGCGATCCGCGCCGCGCAGCTGGGCCTGAAGACCGCCTGCGTCGACGCCTTTGTCGGCAAGGACGGCAAGCAGGCCCTCGGCGGTACATGCCTCAACGTGGGTTGCATCCCGTCCAAGGCGCTGCTGGACTCGTCCAAGCAGTACTACAACATCGCGCACAACCTGCCGGTGCACGGCATCACGGTGGAAGGCGCCAAGGTTGACCTGGGCACCTTCATCGGCCGCAAGGACAAGATCGTCAAGCAGTTCACCGGTGGTATCGGGCAGCTGTTCAAGGCCAACAAGGTCACCCCGTTCTTCGGCAAGGGCAAGCTGCTCAAGAACAACGAAGTCGAAATCACCGGCAATGATGGCGCCAAGCAGACCATCAGCGCCACCAACGTGATCCTGGCCTCGGGTTCGGTGCCGATCGAGCTGCCGTTCGCCAAGTTCGACAACAAGTTCATCGTCGACAACGCCGGCGCGCTGGACTTCACCGAAGTGCCGAAGCGCCTGGGCGTGATCGGCGCCGGCGTGATCGGCCTGGAGCTGGGCAGCGTGTGGAAGCGCCTGGGTTCGGACGTGACCGTGCTTGAAGCCCTGCCGGACTTCCTCAGCGTCGCCGACGCGGACATCGCCAAGATCGCGGCGAAGGAATTCGCCAAGATGGGCTTGAACATCAAGCTCAGCGCCAAGCTGACCAAGGCCGAAGTGAAGGGCAACGAAGTCGCCCTGACCTATGAGGACAAGGACGGTTCGCACGAACTCACCGTCGACAAGCTGCTGGTGGCCGTGGGCCGCCGCGCCTACACCGACGGCCTGCTGGCTGCCGACACCGGCGTGAAGGTGGACGAGCGCGGCCGCATCGTGGTCGACGAGCACAACCACACCGGCGTCAACGGCGTGTGGGCCATCGGCGATGCCGTGCGCGGCCCGATGCTGGCGCACAAGGGTTCCGAAGAAGGCGTGGCCGTGGCCGAGTGGATCGCCGGCAAGGCAGGCCACATCAACCTCGACACCGTGCCGTGGGTGATCTACACCGAGCCGGAAATCGCCTGGGCCGGCAAGACCGAGAAGCAGCTGAAGGAAGAAGGCGTCCCCTACAAGGTCGGCACCTTCCCGTTCGCCGCCATCGGCCGCGCCGTGGCCATGAACGAGGCCATCGGCCAGGTGAAGATGCTCGCCCACGCTGAGACGGACCGCATCCTCGGCGTGCACATGGTGGGCCCGGGCGTGTCCGAGCTGATCGCCGAGTGCGTAGTCGCGATGGAGTTCAAGGGCTCCTCCGAAGACCTGGCCCGCATCGTCCATGCGCACCCGACGCTGTCGGAAGCCGTGCACGAAGCCGCTCTGTCGGTCGACAAGCGCGCGATCCACAAGGGCAATTGATCGAGATCAGGTCCACAACGGCCCGCTCGTGGCGACATGAGCGGGCCGTTTTGTTTTATGGCACGTGCCGAAGTACAACACATAGTCGTCATTCCGGCGTAGGACGGAATCCAGTAGCCACATCGTATGCTTGTCGCGAAAGAGCTAAATCAGCTTGCCGTATCGCGACAGTCCCATCGCGCGGTTACTGGATTCCGGCCTACGCCGGAATGACGACCGTCTCAACCTCCCGTCATTTTGTTCCTATGCCCAAACCCACCGCCCTTTGCGTCTACTGCGGCTCCAGCAGCGGCAATCACCCGGAATACATCGACCAGGCTCGCGCCTTCGGCACGGAAATGGCCCGTCGCGATATCGCGCTGGTCTACGGCGGCGGCAAGGTGGGCCTGATGGGCACCGTGGCCGATGCCGTCATCGCGGGCGGCGGGCGCGTCATTGGCGTCATTCCTCGCCAGCTGGTTGACCTGGAAGTGGCGCACGTCGGTCTTACCGAACTGGTGGTGGTGGAAACCATGCACCAGCGCAAGACACGCATGTATGAGCTCTCCGACGCCTTTGTTGCTCTGCCCGGCGGCTTCGGTACCATGGACGAAATGTTCGAGATGCTGACCTGGGCACAGCTCGGCCTGCATCGTTATCCCTGTGCCTTCCTCGATGTACGCGGCTATTACACCCAGTTGCGCGCGATGATGGATCACATGGTGGCCGAGCGTTTTGTGAGGCCGGAACAACGCGACTGCATCTGGTTCGGCAAGGATATGCAGCAGCTGTTCGACTGGATGGAACAGTACGAAGGCGTCTATACGCCCAAATGGATCGATCGCAGCAGCGTCAAGGCCTGAATCCGGCCCCGCGTGCACTAAGACAGGATCTGGCATGAACACTCCCCAAGCCTTTCGCGCCTTTCGCATCCACAACGACGACGCGGGCTACCGCGGTGGCATTGAGACGATCAGCACCGACGCGTTGAGTCCCGGTGAAGTGCTGGTTCAGGTCGCCTACTCCTCGGTCAACTACAAGGACGCACTTGCCGGCACCGGCAAGGGGAAAATTCTCCGGCAGTACCCGCTCAATGGCGGCATCGACGCCGCCGGCCGGGTGGTCGCCTCGACCGATCCAGCGTTCAAGGAAGGTGACGCGGTGTTGTGCACCGGTAGCGGTCTTTCCGAAACCCGTGACGGCGGCTACGGCGAGTACATCCGCCTGTCGTCAGCCTGGACCATTCCGCTGCCGAAGGGTCTGAGCCTGCGCGAAAGCATGATCCTGGGCACCGCCGGATTCACCGCCGCGCTCGCCTTGCTGCGCATGCAGGACAATCGCCAGACGCCGGCACTGGGCCCAATCGCCGTGACCGGCGCTACCGGCGGCGTGGGCATGCTGGCCGTCGATATCTTTACTCGCGCCGGTTATGCCGTGCATGCGATCAGCGGCAAGGCGGCGCATTTCGACTTCCTCCGCGATCTCGGCGCCGCCGAGTGCATCGACCGGCATCAACTGGGTTTCAGCGGCAAACCGATGGACTCGGTGCGCTTCGGTGGCGCGCTGGACAACGTCGGCGGTGCCATGCTCGCCGGCCTGCTGCCCTTGATCGCGCCCTACGGCAATATCGCCATCTGCGGCAATGCTGGCGGCATCACTTACGAAAGTACCGTGATGCCCTTCATCATTCGTGGCGCCAGCGTGCTGGGTATTGCTTCCGCGGGCACGGCGCGCGACATTCGTGACCGTGTGTGGCAACACCTTGCCACCGACTGGAAGCCGCAGCATCTTGAGCGTATCGCCACGCGAGAGGTGACGCTGGAACAGCTGCCAGAGGTGTTCAACCGCATGCTTGAGGGCGAGTCGTTCGGACGCACCCTGGTGCGTGTGAGTGAGGCGGTGTGACCGCTGTGCTTGGAAGCGCCGCAACAGCGTCATAGAATCCATGGGAAACAACAAGGGGAATTCCACCTTATGGCACGCATCCTGATCGTCGACGATTCGCCGTCGCAGTTGCTGGGCATCAAGCGTATCGTCGAAAAGCTCGGGCACGAGGCCTTGACCGCGGAAGACGGCGCGGCAGGTGTCGAAGCGGCCAGGCGTGAACGCCCCGACCTGATCCTGATGGACGTGGTGATGCCGAACCTCAATGGTTTCCAGGCTACTCGCACCATCAGCAAGGATCCGGATACCTCGCACATCCCCGTTGTGCTGGTCACCACCAAGGACCAGGAGACCGACAAGGTTTGGGGCCTGCGCCAGGGTGCAAAGGCTTATGTCACCAAGCCGATCAAGGAAGAGGAACTGGTGGTCACCTTGAAGGAACTGCTGCCGGCGTAACGGTCAGCGAGCGGTTTCACCAAGAGAAACGGCGCCTTTCGGCGCCGTTCTTTTTTTGCCGCGCGATGATGGTCAGCGCCTCGGATCGTAACCGTCGAACTGTTCGCGCAACGCCTCATAAGCCTGGCGCTGCTCGTCGGTATCCGCCAGTGGCGCGCGGATCGAAAGCTCCACCAGTTGATCACCGGGATGGGCGCCCGGCAGGCCACGCCCCTTCAGGCGCAGCTTGCGCCCCGACTGGGAGCCCGCAGGGATACGAAGGTCCACCGTTCCCGCCAGGGTGGGTACTGGCACGGTGGCGCCCAATGCCGCCTCCCACGGGGCAAGCGGCAGCACATGCAGCACGTTGCGACCATCCAAACGGAAACGCGCATCGTCGCGAATACCCACTTCCAACAGCAGGTCGCCGTTCGGGGCGCCACCCGAACCACTATGGCCCTGCCCTCCCAGGCGGATGACCTGTCCTGGCTGGATACCCGCAGGGATCTTCACCTCCAGCACGCGCTCGCCACCGCTGCCATCCTGCAGGGCAAGTCGAGTCTTGCCGCCGTCGAAAGCGGTCTGCAGATCGATCTGCACGTGCGCATGCACGTCGCCACCGCGACGTGCCCGCGGCGCGCCGCGGGGGCCGGCAGCGCCGCCACGCCCGAACAGACTCTCGAAGAAATCGCTGAAGTCGCCGCCGCCATCGCCGCCAAAATCGAAGCCATGGCCCTGACCCCAGCCCGGCGGCGGCCGAAACTGCTCGCCGCCGCGGTATCCGCCAGCACGCAGCTCGTCGTAGGCACGGCGCTTTTCCGTGTCACGAAGCACTTCGTTGGCTTCGTTGATTGCCTTGAATTTGTCTTCCGCCCCGGCGTCCTTGTTCTTGTCCGGGTGATATTTCTTGGCCAGCTTGCGATAGGCCGCCTTGATCTCAGCCTCGGTGGCCTCCGGCTTTACGCCAAGGATGTCGTAATAGTCTTTGAATTCCACAGCTACTCCCCGGCGAACCGCCCGCCCCCGCCAGCATGCGGGAAAACATCGTCCCCGCAAGCCCGCAGGCAAGGCAAGGCCCGCCCAGTACGATACGGTCATGCATGGCGACGCGGCGCCACCCTCTCTATGGTGTTGCAAATGGGTGCGAAAGCCGCGTGATTCAAGGCGACAAGCGCCCCTCACCAGCGCTAGCATTTGTAATCCCTTCCCACTCTTCAGGCACCCACCCATGACCATCCAGGTCGGCCAGACCCTGCCAGACATCGAGATCCGCACCATCGGCGCCGACACCGCATCGGCCCAGACCGGGCAGCTGTTCGCTGGGAAAAAGGTGGTGATGTTTGCCGTGCCCGGCGCCTTTACCCCGACCTGCTCCAACCGTCATCTCCCGGGCTACGTGGAGCACTTTGCGAAGTTCCGCGAACGTGGCCTCGAGGTGATGTGCCTGGCTGTCAACGATGCCTACGTGATGCAGGCCTGGGCCGCATCGCAGAAGGTACCGCCCGAACTGCTGATGCTGGCTGACGGCAATGGCAGCTTCACTCGCGCACTGGGGCTGGACCTGGACGGAAGCGCCTACGGCATGGGCCTGCGTGCACGACGCTTTGCCTTGTATGCCGAGGATGGCGTGGTGAAGCTTTTGCAGGTGGAAGCACCCGGCGAGTTTCGCGTATCGACCGCCGAGGCAATACTCGAAGCCATCGGTTGACGATGATCGGCTGTGATCGGAATGCGCGCTTTGCGTTCTGCACCATTCCTTACCACGCGCCGTAGTACGGTCTGGGCTCGCGCATCCATCCATCGGGAGCCACTGCATGTCCAGCCGAGAACAACGCCTACCCGGGCCTGACCACCCCATCGACATCACGCCCAGCCGTGCGCACATCGTGGTGCGCGTGGCTGGACGCATCGTCGCTGATACGCGGCGTTCCCTGAGCCTGAGTGAAGCCTCCTATTCGGCCGTGCATTACATCCCTCGCGACGACGTGGACATGTCGCTGCTGGAGCGCACTGATCACCAAACGTACTGCCCGTATAAGGGCGAGTGTTCGTACTTCAGTATTCCCATCGGCGGCGAGCGCTCAAAGAACGCCGTTTGGACGTATGAACATCCGTACGATGCCGTTGCTCCGATCAAGGAGTATCTGGCGTTCTATCCCACACGCGTCGACGCCATCGAAGATTCTGAGGGCTGACGTCACCCAAAAAAAACCCGGCATAGCCGGGCTTTTTTTTTATTGCTCTACAACGAGGCATCACTCGCCGTCGGTCGGCGTTTCCACAGCGGATTCGGCGGAGCCTTCTTCGCCCTCACCGTTCTCTGCTTCAGCATCCAAACGCACCACGCTGACCAGCTTCTCATCCGCTGGCAGACGAATGAGCGTCACGCCCTGAGTGTTACGGCTCAGCTGCGAAACTTCCGCCACACGCGTGCGCACCAAGGTGCCCTGATCCGAGATCAACATCATCTCGTGGGCTTCCGTCACCTGCGTGGCAGCGACCAATGCGCCGTTACGCTCGGAACACTGGATGCCGATCACGCCCTGCGTGCCACGCCCCTTCTTCGGGAACTCCTCAAGCACCGTGCGCTTGCCGTAGCCACGCTCGGTTGCGGTGAGGATGTCACCCTCGGCGGCCACGATCAGCGACACCACTTCAGCGTCATCGGCCAGCTTCATACCGCGCACGCCGGTGGCGGTACGGCCCATCGAACGCACTTCGGACTCGTCAAAACGCACCGTCTTGCCGTTGGAAGCGAACAGCAGCACATCGCTATTGCCATCGGTCAGCGCAACATTGACCAGTGCATCACCCTCATCGAGGTTGATGGCGATCTTGCCCTTCTGCAGCTGGTACTCGAACTCCTTCAGCGGAGTCTTCTTCACCGTACCCTGCTTGGTGGCGAAGAACACGAAACGGTCTTCCGTGTACTCGCGTACCGGCAGCACGGCCTGCACCTTCTCGCCCTCGCCCAGCGGCAGCAGGTTCACCATCGGCTTACCGCGTGCATTCGGGCCGGATTCCGGCATCTGGTACACGTTGAGCCAGTACACGCGACCGGTGCTGGTGAAGGTGAGCAGGGTGTCATGGGTGTTGACCACCCACAGCTGCTCGACGAAATCCTCGTCCTTCAGTGCGGAAGCCGAACGGCCCTTGCCGCCGCGACGCTGCGCGCGATAGGTGCTGGCCGGCTGGCGCTTCACGTAGCCGGTGTGCGACAGCGTGACCACCACGTCTTCCGGCGCGATCAGGTCGAGAACGTTGAGGTCTTCCTGCGAGTGCTGGATCTCGGTGCGGCGATCGTCGCCGAACTCTTCCTTGACCGCGATGAGCTCATCGCGAATCACCGCGAGCAGACGCGCAGGATCTTCCAGGATCTCGATCAGGCCACGAATGGTTTCGAGCACCTGGCGATACTCGTCCGACAGCTTGTCCTGCTCCAGGCCGGTGAGGCGATGCAGGCGCATCTGCAGGATTTCCTGGGCCTGCACTTCGGACAGCTGGTAACCGTCGGCCTTCAAGCCATCACGCGGATCCATGTCTTCCGGACGCGACGCCTCGGCACCAGATGCAGCGAGCAGCGCGGACACCATGCCCGGCTCCCACTTGCGGGCAAGCATGCGCTCGCGTGCTTCCTGCGGCGACGGCGAGGTGCGGATCAGCTCGATCATCTCGTCGATGTTGGCGAGCGCTACCGTGAGACCTTCCAGAATGTGGGCGCGGGCGCGAGCCTTGCGCAGATCGAAGATGGTACGGCGCGTCACCACTTCTCGGCGGTGACGGATGAACGCCTCGAGGATGTCCTTGAGGTTCAACAGACGCGGCTGGCCGTCCAACAGGGCAACCATGTTGATGCCGAAGGTCACCTGCAGCTGGGTCTGCTGGAACAGATTGTTGAGCACCACATCGGCCATCGCATCGCGACGGATCTCGATGACCATGCGCATGCCGTCCTTATCGGACTCGTCGCGCAGTTCGCTGATGCCCTCGAGCTTCTTTTCCTTGACCAGCTCGGCGATCTTCTCGATCAGGCGAGCCTTGTTCACCTGGTACGGCAGCTCGTGGACGATGATCGTCTCGCGGCCATTCGACTCGGTTTCGATCTCCGCACGTGCACGCACCAGGATGCGGCCGCGACCGGTGCGGTACGCCTCGACGATGCCCGACGAACCATTGATGATGCCCGCCGTCGGGAAATCCGGACCGGGGATGTAATGCATCAGGTCGTCGATCGACAGCGACGGCTCGTCGATCAGCGCGATGGTGGCGGCGATGACTTCGTTGAGGTTATGCGGCGGCACGTTGGTGGCCATGCCCACGGCGATACCGGCCGAGCCGTTCACCAGCAAGGCCGGCACGCGAGTGGGCAACACCAGCGGCTCGTGCTCGCTCTCGTCGTAGTTGGGACCGAAGTCGACGGTTTCCTTGTCGATGTCGGCCAGCATTTCATGCGTGAGGCGCGACATGCGCACCTCGGTGTAACGCATGGCTGCAGCGTTGTCGCCGTCGACCGAACCAAAGTTACCCTGGCCATCGACCAGCATGTAGCGCAGCGAGAACGGCTGGGCCATGCGCACGATGGCGTCGTAAACGGACGAATCGCCGTGCGGGTGGTATTTACCGATGACGTCACCGACCACGCGGGCCGATTTCTTGTAGGGCTTGTTCCAGGCGTTGCCCAGTTCGTTCATGGCGAACAGGACGCGGCGGTGCACCGGCTTCAAACCATCGCGGACATCCGGAAGGGCGCGTCCCACGATCACGCTCATGGCGTAATCGAGGTAGCTCTGGCGCATCTCGTCTTCGATGTTGACGCGGATGACTTCTTTGGCGAGTTCTGCCATCAATCGGCTTCCCTGATGATGAAAAGGGTCGCTCGGCACGCGCGATTCAGCACGTGCACCGGCGACCTAAAGACAACCCACGAAGTGTAACACGTTTGGCGCCGGATTCACACTATTTTCACATGTAAAATCAATGGCTTACGTTATCGTTTTGGCGCGATTGAAAAGCACGCCGCGCGCTGTCGCAAAATTGACCAGCGAGGCTGCCGCCGAGCTTGCGGCCACAGCCAGTGAGGGCCACTCGTGCAGCCACGGATAAAGGAAAAGAATGGCCGCGTAAGCGCCGTAGTTGACCACGGCACCCACGCTCATCAAGGCGATCCAGTGGGCCCACTCGGTCAAGAGCGAGCGCCCACTGTGGCGATGCGAGAAGGTATAGCGGCGATTCCACAGCCAGGTCGACGTGGCAGCGGCCAGAAACGACACGACGCGCGCCAGGTACGGGTTCCAGCCACCCCAGCTGACCAACGCCTGCACTACGCCCGCATCGACCACCAGGCCGATGACGCCGCCGACACCGAAAAGCAAAACCTGGCGACGAAGACTCATCGACCAAACATCGCCTGCATGGCCAGCGTGGTCGGGCGCTCGATCACTCCGCGCTCGGTGACGATGGCGTCGATCAGGTCGGCCGGCGTCACGTCGAACACCGGATTCCACGCATCGGCCCCATCCACCACGGTACGGCGGCCAGCCACCGACAACAGTTCGGCCGATTCGCGCAGCTCGATCTCGATGTCTTCGCCCGAGGCAGTCGCCATGTCCACCGTCGAGGACGGTGCCACCACCATGAACCTCACGCCGTGATGGCGTGCGGCAATGGCGAGCTGGTAGGTGCCGATCTTGTTGGCGGTGTCGCCATTGGCGGCAATACGGTCCGCGCCCACGATCACCCACTGCACTGCGCCCGAACGCATCAGGTGCGATGCCGCCGAGTCGGCAATGAGCTTTGCGGGAATGCCGTCACGAACCAGCTCCCACATGGTGAGGCGGGCGCCTTGCTGCCACGGACGGGTCTCGCCTGCGAACACGTGCTCGATGCGGCCACCAGCCACACCTGCTCGGATGACACCCAACGCGGTGCCAAAACCTGAGGTGGCCAACGAACCGGTATTGCAGTGGGTCAGCACACCCGAGTGGGGCGCGATCAGCGAAGCGCCCAGCTCACCCATATGGCGATTGGCGGCCAGATCTTCGTCCTGGATGGCTTGTGCTTCGCGCTCCAGCGCTGAAGCGTCGGCACCCGCGTCGATACGCGCCTTCATGCGGTCCAGCGCCCACATCAGGTTCACCGCAGTGGGGCGCGCGGCACGCAACATGGCCATGGCCGGCACCAGCGGCTCGCCTTGTTTGGCGGCAAGCACCACACCCCATGCGGCTGCGATACCGATGGCGGGCGCACCACGAACTGCCAGGTCCTTGATGGCCTGGGTCACATGGGCGGCGTTGCTGCAGTCGATCCAACGCTCTTCCTGCGGAAGGAGGCGCTGATCAAGCAGGCGAAGATAATCGCCCTGCCACTGCACGGCACGAATGCGGTCGTAACGGTCGTAATCCATAAACTGCTTTGCTACTCGATGAAAGCGGAAAGCGACGGGACGTTGTGCCCGTCGCGGAAATCAAGGGCCATCAGGCATCACGAGCCAGAGCACCAGGTAAGCAACCACACCGGAGCCACCGAGGAAGGTAAGCACTAACCACAGGATGCGCACCAACGTCGGATCCCAGCCGAGGTACTCGGCGATACCGCCACAGACACCGGCAATCTTCCGGTCCGTGAGCGATCGGTGCAGACGCTTCTCCATAACCCTACCCTCCAGTGGAATGGCTCAGTTTCGCGTACTAAGCCACTGATGGATAGCCGGCGGGACCTCACGCTGCGCGCGCCCGGACACATAAATGCCAATATGGCCGCCCTTGAAGGCCAGCTGCGTGTAATCGGTGGTGCCGACATGGCGGCCCAGTGCGCGCGAAGCGTCCGGCGGTACCAGATGATCCTGCTCGGCGAAGATGTTGAGCACAGGCTGCGTGATCATGCCCAGGTCGACTGGCTTGCCACCGATCACCACGTCGCCCTTGATCAGCTTGTTCTGCTGATAGAACTCCTTGATGAACTCGCGGAACGCTTCGCCTGCCTGATCCGGGGAATCGAAGATCCAGCGTTCCATACGCAGAAAGTTCTGCAGCTCTTTCGGGTTGTCGAGAATGTCGACCAGGCCCACATACTTTTGCTGATTCAAGCGCACCGGCTTGAGCGTGAGATACACCCAGTTGAGCAGCTCGGCCGGAATATTGCCGATAGTGTCGACGAACAGATCCACGTCGATGGCCTGTGCCCAGCTCGACAGCATGTTGTCCGGCGTCTGGAAATCCACCGGCGTCACCATGGTGATGAGGTTCTTCACTTTCTCCGGATGCGTGGCCGCATAGCACAGCGAGAACGTACCGCCCTGGCAAATACCGAGCGTGTTGATGGCCTCGACGTCGGCATGCTTGCGCACCGCATCCACGCAGCGGTCGAGATAGCCGTTGATGTAGTCGTCCAGCGTCAACCAGCGATCAGTGCCATCGGGATAACCCCAGTCGAGCAGATAGATGTCTTCGCCCTGCTCCAGCAGATTACGCACCAGCGAACGATCGTCTTGCAGATCCGTCATCCACACCGTGTTGACCAGTGCGTAGACGATCAGCGTCGGTGTTTTTGCCGTGGGCTTGCCCTGCCCCTTCATGTGCCAGAGCGTGAGCTTGTCTTCGCGATACACGACTTCGCGCGGCGTGTTGGCGTACTCGGGCTCACGCTGGTGCTTGAGGTTGCCCAGGCCAGCGGAAAGCTTGCGCTGGAAGGCAGTGATCTCGCCCATCAGTGCAGCCGGATCGAGGCGTAGCGGTGAGTACATGATCGCTCCTTACTTGCGCGTGCGCGTGGCGCCGCGAGAGACGGACTTGCGGGCAACCACGGCCGCGGCCGGCTTGGCGCGGCGCACGCCAGCCTCTTCCTCGTGTTCGCGCTTGCCGCTGCGCGCCGGTGCCTTCTTGGCGGCTTTTGCCTCATCCGGCTTACCAGCCAGCTGTCGTTTCAGCGCTGCTACTTCCGCGCGCAGGGCCGCCACTTCATCTGCGCCGCCTGACGCTGCGTTGGCGCGCATCTCGCGACGCAGTTCATGCATGCGCTTGCCGAGAGCCGTGACTTCGCTGCGAGTTGGGATACCCATCTCGCTGCACATCGCCTCCAGCTGCTCCTGCTGCAATTGGCGTACGCGACTCTGCGCGTTGACCATGTCGCCGTAGGCCTGACGAAATTCCTCGGACAGCGCGATCTGTGCGTAGGCTTCTTCCACACCGTCGACCCAAAGATCGTAGAGCCCCTTGAGCGACTCCACTTGTCGCTTCGCATCGGCAAGCTCGGTCAGCTTGGCCTGCAGGCGCTCGAAACCTTCGTTGTTGGCACGTTGAATCAAGGCCTGATACTTGCCCGATCGCGCGACGTATTCCTGCATCGCGGCCATCAGTGCCTGATGCTGCAGCTGGCGTTCGCGTGTGTAGCCAAACGCCGCCATGTGTTCCACATCGAACTGGAAGCCACCCGCCACCGACGGATTGGCCTGCAGCCACGTCTGCCACATCTGCGTAAAACTGCGCGCCGCTTCGCTGTCGATGCTGGCAAAGGCGTGACCGAAAGGTTGGCCACCAAGGTTGGTGAACAGGTGTTGCAACGACTGTTGCCAGTCTGTCGGCGTCTGCCCCAGGCCGCTGCCGACGGCACCTTGCAGCCATTCGCCGTAGCCCTTCAACGCCGCCATGCTGCGAGCGAGCACATCGTCTCCCCCGCCGTAGTGCGGGGTTGATGTGGCGAACGGATGGGAGGGGGGAGTTTGCTGTTGCAGATAACGGGTCCAGGCATCCCAGGACTGCTGTGCCAGTACCTGGTAACCCTTCAAGAAATCACTTGCCTGATCGGCCATACCCACGCCCTCATCATGTCCGGGCATCCTAGCAAAAGCAGGTTGCAGCGAACGCAAAAAGCCCATTAGGGCGTCCCGATTCGGTGTGCCGGAAGTTGATGCAGTGCGGAAAAACGAAAGCCCGGCACAGGGCCGGGCTTTCGCGACTTCTTGCAGCCTTGGAGGCTTAGGCGTTGGCGCCTTCGTCCTCGGCCACGGCCTTCATGGACAGGCGGATACGGCCCTGCTTATCCACTTCCAGCACCTTGACCTTGACGATATCGCCTTCCTTCAGCTTGTCGGAGACCTTCTCCACGCGCTCGCTGGAAATCTGCGAGACGTGAACCAGACCGTCCTTGCCCGGCATGATGGTGACGAACGCACCAAAGTCCATCAGCTTGGCGACCTTGCCCTCGTAGATGCGGCCCGGCTCGACGTCGGAAACGATCTGCTCGATACGCGCCTTGGCGGCGTTGGCCGCTTCGCGGTTGACCGAGGCGATCACCACCGTGCCGTCATCGCTGATGTCGATGGTGGTACCGGTCTCTTCGGTGATCGAACGGATGGTGGCGCCACCCTTGCCGATGACTTCGCGGATCTTGTCCGGATGGATCTTGATGGTGAGCAGGCGCGGGGCGAACTCGCTCATCTCGGTGCGCGCAGTGCTGATCACCTTGGCCATTTCGCCGAGGATATGCAGACGACCACGCTTGGCCTGATCCAGCGCCGTGCGCATGATCTCTTCGGTGATGCCGTCGATCTTGATGTCCATCTGCAGCGCGGAGATGCCATCGGCACTACCGGCCACCTTGAAGTCCATGTCGCCGAGGTGATCTTCGTCACCCAGGATGTCGGACAGCACGACGAAGTCGTTGCCTTCCTTCACCAGGCCCATGGCGATACCCGCCACCGGAGCCTTCAGCGGGATGCCGGCGTCCATCATGGCGAGCGACGAACCGCACACCGAAGCCATCGACGAGGAGCCGTTGGACTCGGTGATTTCCGAGACCACGCGGACCACGTACGGGAACTCTTCGATGGTCGGCTTGACAGCCTGCACGCCACGCTTGGCGAGACGGCCGTGGCCGATCTCGCGACGCTTCGGCGCGCCGAAGCGACCAGCCTCACCCACCGAGAACGGCGGGAAGTTGTAATGGAACAGGAAGGCATCCTTCGATTCGCCTTCCGGCGCGTCGATGATCTGCGCATCGCGGGTGGTGCCCAGCGTGGTCACGACCAGCGCCTGCGTTTCGCCGCGGGTGAACAGCGCCGAACCGTGGGTGCGCGGCAGCACGCCGACACGGACGGTGATCGGACGGATGTCGTCCAGGTTGCGACCGTCGATGCGGACCTTGGTCTTCAGCACGCCGTCGCGCATGGTGCGGTACTCGAGCTCGGCGAATTCCTTCGACAGCTCGGCCTTGTCCCAGCCCTTGGCTTCGGCATCGGCAGCCAGCGAGGCCAGCACGTCCGACTTGATGGCGGCGATGGCGTCGCGGCGCTGCAGCTTGTCACGCACCTGGAAGGCGGCTTCCAGCTGGCCGCCGACGGCGCCCTGCAGTGCAGCGACCAGCGACTCGTTGCGGGCCGGAGCCTGCCATGCCATGGACGGGCGGGCAGCTTCGGTGGCCAGCTCGGCGATGGCGCGGATGGCCACCTGCATCTGCTGGTGACCGAACACCACGGCGCCCAGCATCACGTCTTCCGACAGCAGCTGTGCTTCGGACTCGACCATCAGCACGGCGTTGGCGGTACCGGCGACGACCAGGTCCAGCTTCGAGCTCTTCAGCTCGGAAGCGGTCGGGTTCAGCAGGTACTTGCCATCGGCGTAACCGACGCGGGCAGCGCCGATCGGGCCCTTGAACGGGATGCCGGCGAGACTCAGCGCGGCGGACGCGCCCAGCATGGCCGGGATGTCACCGTCGATTTCCGGGTTCAGCGAAACGACCTGTGCGATGACCTGCACTTCGTTCTTGAACTCTTCCGGGAACAGCGGGCGCACTGGACGATCGATCAGACGCGAGGTGAGCGTCTCCTTCTCGGTCGGGCGGCCTTCGCGCTTGAAGAAACCACCCGGGATACGACCGGCGGAGTAGAACTTCTCCACGTAGTCGACCGTGAGCGGGAAGAAGTCTTGACCTTCCTTCGCCTTGGCATTGGCCACCACGGTGACCAGCACAACCGTGCCGCCCATGCTGACCATGACGGCACCGGAAGCCTGGCGGGCGATTTCGCCCGTCTCCAGTGTGACTTCGTGATTACCGAACTGGAATGACTTGGTTACTTTCGCCACTTTATGTGTCCTAGTGAGGATTAGCGACGGAGGCCGAGGCGCTCGATGAGGCTCTGGTAACGAGCCAGGTCACGATCCTTCAGGTAGCCAAGCAGACGCTTGCGCTGGTTGACCAGCTTCAGCAGGCCGCGGCGGGAATGGTGATCCTGCTTGTGAGCCTTGAAGTGATCGGTGAGGTGGTCGATGCGGGCCGACAGCAGGGCGACCTGCACTTCCGGCGAACCGGTGTCGTTCGCCACGCGGCCGAAGTCAGCAATGATCTTGCCGGTCTGTTCTGCGGTAAGGGACATGGGTATCTCTTCCTAAATAAAACGGGTGCGAAGCTTGCGCAACGTCACAGGATGACGTTGCGCAAGCTTCGCCTTGATGGATGAAAATTCTTGAACAAGCTCCGTATTGTAGCGAGCGGAGCCCTATGACAACAAGACCGTCATGGTCAACTGCCAAGCTGTGGGGTCGTCGGCAGGTTAAAACCGCGCACGATGTGCAGCTTCCCGCCCACCGCTTCGCCCAGCACCAGCAGGCGACCGTCCTCGCCGAACACGGCCAGCCGCCCGCTCATCGCTGGATCGAGCGCAATCTGCTGCCCCTGTGAGACAGCGGTGGTGCGCTCCGCATCCAGGTGCAGCTCTGGAAGGTCGGCCAAGCCGGCCGATACCGGCAACAGCAACGCCAGCAAGGCATCGTCGCCCTGATTTGCCGCCGCCTCAAGCTGCTCCACGGTCACCATGGCCGGCTCCCTGAACGGGTCGACCCAGAGCCGACGTAAGGCCGTCAGGTGGGCGCCGCAACCCAGATCTTCGCCAAGGTCCACCGCCAGGCTGCGCACGTAGGTACCCGAGCCGCATTCGACGTAGAGGGTGAGGCTGTCGTCCGAACGGCTAACCAGGTCCAACCGATAGATATCCACCTCGCGCGAGGGCACATCCACGGCTTCGCCACGCCGCGCCTTGACGTAGAGCGGCTCGCCATCGAGCTTGATCGCCGAATAGACGGGCGGCACCTGGGTGATGCGTCCGCGGAGCTTTGCCAAAGCGGTTTCGATAGCCGCGTCGGAGAGTGCAGGGATCGGCCGTTCCAATACGACCTCGCTCTCGAGATCGCCCGTCGCAGTGGTGGCGCCCAGCTTGCACTCGGCCAGGTAAGCCTTGCGCGAGCCCAGCAGCATGCCGGCAAGCTTGGTGGCCTCGCCGAAGCACAAGGGCAACAGCCCCGTGGCGAGCGGATCGAGTGCGCCGGTGTGGCCGCCCTTCTCCGCCCTGAAAATGCCTTTGCGAACGACCTGCAAGGCCTCGTTGGAGCTCAGACCCAAGGGCTTGTCCAACAGGACGATGCCATGGAGGTCGCGAAAGCGGATGCGGCTTTTCTTCTTACTCATGAGGTCGTGCCAGCCCGCTGCCCTGGTCAGGCCGCACGAGCCATCTCGTTACGATAGACACGCCCTCAGTCCTCGGCGGCATCCTCGGCCTCGTCGGTGGACGGCGCCGGGTTGCGCGCACTGTCCTGGCGGAGCAGCGTTTCAATGCGCTCGCCCTTGTCGACCGAGTCGTCATACTTGAAGCGCAGCTCCGGCACCCGGCGCAGGCGCATGGTGCGCGACAGTTCGCGGCGGAACTCCACCGCCAGCTCCTTGAGCGCCTTCATGGCCTCCACGGAACGCTCCGGCTGCAGCGCGGTGACCCAAACCGTGGCCCAATCGAGGTCACGAGTGACCTCGACGTCCGACACGCTGACAGACGGCAGACCGTGATCGCGCACGGCAGCATGGACCAGCAAGGCCAGTTCGCGGCGCAGTTCCGCGCCGACGCGGTCGGTACGCTTGAAATCGCGTGAAGGCATGACGCACTCCTTGGTTCTTGCGTTCATCCATGAACGCGACTTCAAAAAGCGGCCATCCATGGCCGCACTCTTCAATGGATCTTGCGTTCATCCGCGAACGCGAAGGTCAAAAAGCGGCCACCCAAGGCCGCACTGTTCTATCTGGGGCCCGTCCACATGGCCGGCCCCGAAAAAACGAAGCGAGCGATGTGGTTGTCCACACCGCCCGCCGATAAAACCACCACTGGGGTGACGACCCGATGGACGGGTCCGTCACCGTTACAGGGTGCGGGCCACCTCGATACGCTCGAAGCATTCGATCTGGTCGCCGACCTTGACGTCGTTGTACTGCTTCACGGCGATACCGCATTCCATGCCGTTGCGTACTTCGTCGACGAGATCCTTGAAGCGACGCAGCGACTCCAGTTCGCCCTGGAAGACCACGGTGTTGTCGCGAAGCACGCGGATCGGCTTGCTGCGCTTGACCGTGCCTTCGATGACCATACAACCGGCCACCGCACCGAACTTGGAGCTGCGGAAGACTTCGCGCACCTGAGCGACGCCGATGATCTCTTCGCGCACTTCCTTGCCCAGCAGACCGGAGGCTGCCTGCTTCACCTGGTCGATCACGTCGTAGATGATCGAGAAGTAACGGACGTCGAGGCCCGAGGTATCGATCACCTTGCGTGCCGAAGCATCGGCGCGGACGTTGAAGCCGATGACCAGCGCCTTGGAGGCCGCTGCCAGCGTTGCGTCGGACTCGGTGATGCCGCCGACGCCGGCTGCGATCACGTTGACCTTCACATTCTCGTTGCCGATCTGGCTGAGCGACTCGCGCAACGCCTGCACCGAACCCTGCACGTCGGCCTTGACCAGGATGTTGAGCGTCTGCTGCTGGCCCTGACCCATCTGGGCCATGATGTCCTCAAGGCGGTTGGCCTTGCTGACCATGCGCGTTTCACGGCGCTTGAGCTGACGCTCGGCCGCGACTTCGCGGGCGAGGCGCTCATCAGCAACCACCACGAAGTCGTCACCCGATTCCGGCACGCCAGACAGACCCAGCACCTGCACCGGAATGGACGGACCGGCTTCCTGCACGGTCTTGCCGCTCTCGTCGATCAACGCGCGCATGCGGCCGTACTCGATGCCGCAGACGACGAAGTCGCCGCGCTTGAGCGTGCCCTGCTGCACCAGCACCGTCGCTACCGGACCGCGACCGCGATCCAGGCTGGACTCGATCACCACGCCGGACGCCGGGCCGTCTTCGACCGCCGTCAGCTCCATCACTTCGGCCTGGACCAGGATCGCGTCGAGCAGGTCGTCGATGCCCATGCCGGTCTTGGCCGAGATCGGAATGAACGGCGTGTCACCACCCCACTCTTCCGGAATCACTTCCAGGTTGCCGAGGCCCTGCTTGACGTGGTCCGGGTTGGCGTCGGACTTGTCCATCTTGTTGAGCGCCACGATCAGCGGCACCTTGGCGGCACGCGCATGCTGCACGGCTTCGGCCGTCTGCGGCATGACGCCGTCGTCGGCAGCCACCACCAGCACCACGATGTCCGTGGACTGGGCACCGCGGGCACGCATGGACGTAAACGCCGCGTGGCCCGGGGTGTCGAGGAACGTGATGACGCCCTTCGGCGTTTCCACGTGGTACGCACCGATGTGCTGCGTAATGCCACCCGCTTCACCCGACGCCACCTTGGTGCGACGGATGTAGTCGAGCGTGGATGTCTTGCCGTGGTCGACGTGGCCCATGATGGTGACCACCGGCGGACGCGGCTTCTTCTCGCCTTCCAGCTCTGCGTTCTGCGTGTGGGCAGCCAGCGCGGCTTCGGCGTTGTTCTCGCTCACCGCCACAGCCTTGTGGCCGAGCTCTTCGACCACCAACACCGCGGTGTCGTGGTCGATGGTCTGGTTGATGGTGGCCATCACGCCCATCTTGAAGAGGGCCTTGACCACTTCCGAACCCTTGACCGCCATCTTGTTGGCAAGATCGGCGACCACGTTGTTGTCGCCAATCACGACCTCCCGCACAACGGCGGCGGTCGGACGGGTGAAGCCGTGCGGGCCGCTGGACGCCGGCGAACCGCCGCGCGGCACATCACGGCCCTGGCCCTTGCCAGGCTTGCCACGCTTGCTGGAGCGACGGGCACGATCGGCATCGGACAGATGCAGTTCGCCACCGGCGAAGCGCTTCCCGCCCGGCGAATCGTCACGATCGCGGCCGTACTTGGCTTTGTTGTCGCGGCCGTTGCCGCCGGCTGCGCCAGCGCTAGCCGGCGCGGCGCCACCCGGGGTACCGGGTGCGGGCCGAGCCGCACCGGGTGCGGGTCGGGCGGTGCCGGGTGCAGGCCGGGCCGCTGCGGGCGCTGCCGGCGCAGGCTTCGGCGCCGGTGCGGCAGGGGTGATGACCACCTTCTTCTCACGGCGACGAGGCTCGTGGATGCGCGGCACGATCATGCCGAGCGAGCTGTGGTCGATTCTCTGCACAGCCTGTTCGACCGGCGCCTGCTTCTCAGCCGCCGGCTCAACCTTTGCCGGCTCGCTGACCACGGGCTGCTCCACGCGTGCTGCGGCCGCTTCTGCGGCTGCCTCACGCTCCTGCTGTTCCTGGGCGCGCGCGGCCGCTTCAGCCACCGCCTGCTGACGGCGGTGCTCTTCTTCGGCCTGGCGCTGGCGCTCAGCTTCTTCCGCGCGCTGCTCGGCTTCTTCCTGGCGGAGGCGGTCGGCTTCGATACGCTCGTTTTCTTCATGCTCGCGCTGCTGCTGCGATTCGTGCAGCTTGCGCGCGGCGTCTTCGCGCTCGACGTCGCCACCGGCTTCCTCGGCGATGACGCTGCGCTTTACGTAGGTGCGCTTGGTGCGCACTTCGACGTTGACCGTCTTGGCACCACCGGTCGCACCACGGCCGCCTGGCGTGGAGAGCTTCAGTTCACCGCGCGTGCTGCGCTTGAGGGTGATCTGGCGCGGCGAGGCGCTTTCGCCTTCGGCGGGCGCGTCCTTGCCGTGACTGCGCCGCAGGAAGCCAAGCAGCTTCATCTTTTCAGTGCTGCTGATGATCTGCTCAGGATCTGAGAAGGACATGCCGGCCTGACTCAGCTGCGTCAGCAGCTTGTCGACGGGCACCTTCATGCTCTGGGCGAGTTGTTTGATCGTTTCACCGGACATCGTGTTCTTTCTCCGCCGTTCCCGCGCTTATCGTCCGTGCGGCCTTGCCTGCACGGCCACCCCCATCCCTGGTGGAGAGCCTTGTGAGCTCTCCTCGGCGCGCCCATCCAGGGCGCTGCCGCCCGCGGTTAGCCACCCTTCTCCAAGCGCGCAATCATCGGCGCACGTGCAGCCATGATCAGCGCCGCTGCGCGATCTTCATCCATACCATCGATATCGATCAGGTCGTCGACGGCCAGGTCGGCCAGGTCGTCCACCGTCACGATCTCTCGAGAAGCCAGCGCGAACGCAGTGGCCTCGTCCATACCCGGCAGGTGCAGCAGCTCTTCCGACGGCTGATGCTCGTCGATGCTCTCTTCCACTGCCAGCGCCTCGGTCAGCAGCGCGTCGCGGGCGCGGGCGCGAAGTTCCTCGACGATATCTTCGTCGAAGCCTTCGACCGCCAGCAGCTCGGCGCTGGGCACGTAGGCAATTTCTTCGACACTGGAGAAGCCTTCCTGCACGAGGATGTTGGCGATCTCCTGGTCCACTTCCAGCTTGTCCATGAACAGCTGACGAGCGGCTTCCTGCTCGGCTTCGCTCTTGGCGGCCACCTGGTCCTGCGTCATCACGTTGAGCTGCCAGCCGGTCAACTTGCTGGCAAGGCGCACGTTCTGGCCGCCGCGACCGATGGCCTGGGACAGCTTGTCCTCAGCGACGGCGATATCCATGGAGTGCTTTTCTTCGTCCATGATGATGGACTGCACTTCCGCCGGCGCCATGGCGTTGATGACGTACTGTGCCTGGTTCTCGTGCCACAGGATGATGTCCACGCGCTCACCGTTGAGCTCGTTGGACACGGCCTGCACACGCGAGCCGCGCATGCCGATGCAGGCGCCGATGGGATCGGTACGCGAGTCATGGGCCACCACGGCGATCTTGGCGCGATCGCCCGGATCGCGGGCGCAACCCTTGATCTCGACCAGGCCCTGGCCCACTTCCGGCACTTCGAGCTTGAACAGCTCGATCATGAATTCCGGTGCGGCACGCGACACGAACAGCTGCGGGCCGCGGGCTTCCGAACGCACTTCGTAGAGGTAGCCACGAACGCGGTCGCCCACGCGAGCCGACTCACGCGGAATGGTCTTGTCGCGCGGAATGAAGGCTTCGGCGTTGCTGCCCAGGTCGAGGTAGACGTTGCCGCGCTCGACGCGCTTGACGATGCCGGTGACCAGCTCGCCCACGCGCTCTTGGAAAGCATCGACCACCTGCTGGCGCTCGGCTTCGCGCACGCGCTGCACGATCACCTGCTTGGCGGCCTGTGCGGCGATACGACCAAATTCGGCGTTCTCGATCTGCGTCTCGATGTACTCGCCGACCTCGGCGCCTTCGCGCTCGTCGACGGCATCCATGAGACGCACCTGGTGGAACGGCGACTCCATCTCACCGTCGTCTGCGATGATTTCCCAACGACGGAAGGTCTCGTAGTCGCCAGTGTGGCGATCGATGACCACGCGGATATCCGGATCTTCGTCCGGATAGCGCTTCTTGGCAGCGGACGCGAGGGCGGCTTCCATTGCCTGGAAAATCACTTCACGCGGTACGCCCTTTTCGTTGGCAACCGCGTCAACCACCAGCAAAAGTTCTTTGCTCATTGCAGCAACTCCGTAGACGCTGCCTGCGTCCGATCGGTTTCGATTGATTTAGTTCTTCGACGTTTTCTTGGCTGGACCCTTGCCCGGCTTAGGCTGCGGCGCATAGCCGAGCGCCACCCAGTCAGGCACCACGCGCGCGCTTTCCACCGCGTCATGGTCGAACTCGAAGGTCTTGCCTTCGGCTTCCAGCGAAATATGTTCGCCTTCCACCGCCGTTACCTTGCCGCGAAGACGACGCCGGCCTTCCAGCGGCGCCTTCAGCAGAATCTTCACTTCCTTCCCGGCCACCTTGGCGAATTGCGCCGCGGTGAACAGCGGGCGATCTATGCCCGGCGAGGACACTTCCAGGACGTAATGACCGGGAATCGGGTCTTCCACGTCCAGCATCGCCGACAACTCGCGGCTGCCCGCTTCGCAATCGTCCACGGTGACTTCGCGCCCTTCGGCGTCGATGTAGACACGCAGGGTACTCTGCCCCTGCGACGGATTGAACTCCACGCCAATGCATTCCAGCCCGAGATCGGCCAGAACTTCCGTAAAGCGTTGAGCCAGTGCCTGCGTATCCATGATTCGTCTACCGTTACCAGTCGCCAGAAACAAAAAATGGGCTCAAGCGGCCCATTCCATGCTCTAAACAAGAGCGTCCACGCCGATGTCCCGACCCATCCAGACTCTTCCGGGGCACCGCACAGCCAGCTTCGAAGCGGCTTGTGACATACGTGCGACGCTTCCTTGCGCCCAACAAAAAAGCCTCACGAGGAGGCTTTCTTGTTCTAAGAAAGATCTGGTAGCGGGGGTAGGATTCGAACCTACGACCTTCGGGTTATGAGCCCGACGAGCTGCCAGACTGCTCCACCCCGCATCAGAGTCCGCAAATATTAGCGAGATGGCCGAATTCTTGCAAGCCTTTTCGCTAATTTTTTTCACAAATCTTTCAAAGTGCGCATGACGGAACGGCTCCGCCAAGGCGCGCATCAACCTACAAAAACGCTCTGGCACCAGCCAAACAGCGGGCCCCAGCCGAAGCCAAGCACCAGCAGTGCCAGCACGTTCAACGACAACACCACGCGCAGCGATACATCGCCCTGCAGGTGAATTTCGGTGCCTTCTACAGGCTTGTCGAAATACATCACCTTGACCACGCGCAGGTAGTAGTAGAGACCGATGATGGCCGCCACGGCACCGACGATCGCCAGCCACATGAAACCGGCATGGATCGCAGCCTGGAACACCAGCAGCTTGGCGAAGAAGCCGAACAGCGGCGGCACGCCAGCCATCGAGAACATCACCAGCATCATCAGGAACGCGGCCCAAGGTGAACGCTGGTTCAGGCCCTTGAGGTCATCGATTTCTTCGCACTCGAAGCCCGCACGCGCCAGCGCCAGGATCACACCGAAGGCTGCCGCACTCATCAGCGCGTAGCTGATGGCGTAGAACAGTGCCGCGGCATAACCTTCCGGACCGGCATTGACCAGACCCAGCAACAGGTAGCCCATGTGGGAAATGGTCGAGTACGCCAGCAGACGCTTGAGGTTGCTCTGCACAATGGCCAGCAGGTTACCGATCGCCAGCGACAGCACCGCAAGGCAGGCCAGCATCAGCTGCCAGTGCGGCGCCAGATCCGCAAGACCAGTGCCCAGCAGGCGGTAGGCCATACCGAAGGCCGCCAGCTTGGGAGCCGAACCGATGAAGATGGTCACGGCCGTCGGCGAACCCTGGTAAACGTCCGGGATCCACATGTGGAATGGTGCGGCGCCAATTTTGAAGCCGATGCCCACGATCATGAAGATCAGGCCGAACACCAGCAGGTGCGGCATGCTCGTCTGCCCTGCTGCCATGTGCAGGCGGGCCAGATCCAGCGTGCCGGTGGCGCCGTAGACCATCGACATGCCGTACAGCAGCATGCCCGAGGCCAGCGCACCCAGCACGAAGTACTTGATGGCCGCTTCAGAGGACAGGCGCGAATCGCGGTTCAGGGCGACCAGCGCGTACGACGACAGCGTCAGCAGTTCCAGGCCCAGGTACACGGTGAGCAAGTTGCCCGCCGACACCAGGATCATGATGCCGATCACCGCGAAGATGGTGAGCGTGTAGAACTCGCCCACGAACAGCTTGCGGTCGACCAGGTACGGCCGTGCGTAGAAGAACACCAGTACCGTGCTCAGCAGGGCGAAGACCTTGAGGACCTCGGCCACGCCGTCGCGCACGAACATGCCGCTGAACGCGGTCACCGGCTGGCTTGGCTGGCCGGCAATCACCAGGTAAGCACCCACCAGCAGCACCGCGATGGACAGCCAATGCAGCATCGGGCGCTGCTCGGGCTTCATGAAGGCATCGAGCAGCAGCAGCAAGCACGCCGCCGCCACCAGATAGAGCTCCGGCAACAGGATCAGAATGTCATTGAGATTCGGCATGATCGGTCCTGCTTAGATCTTGTGGTTGCCAAGCTGCGTGACCAGCTGCGTGATCGACGAATCCATCAGATGGATCAGCGGCTGCGGCCAGATACCCAGGGCCAGCACGGCGGCAGCGAAGGCACCCAGCACAAACCACTCGCGACCGTTGATGTCCTTCATCTCTGCCACATGCGGATTGGTGATGTCGCCCCACAGCACGCGCTTGACCATGTACAGCGTGTAGGCCGCACCGATGATCAGGGTGAACGCTGCGAAGAACGCGATCCACGGGTTGGCCTGGAAGGCAGCCAGGATCACCTGGAACTCGCCCACGAAGCCGCTGGTGCCCGGCAGGCCGCTATTGGCCATAGCAAACAGCACGTAGAAGAAGCCGAACCACGGCATCACATTGATGACGCCGCCGTAATCCTTGATCTGGCGGGTATGCAGGCGGTCATACATCACGCCGATGCACGAGAACATCGCGCCCGACACGAAACCGTGCGAAATCATCTGCACCATCGCACCCTGCATGCCCAGCTTGGCCGCATCCAGGTTGTTGGCGCCGCGCACCAGCATGAAGGCAATGAAGATACCCAGGGTGACAAAGCCCATGTGTGCCACGGACGAGTACGCCACCAGCTTCTTCATGTCCTCCTGCACCAGCGCGATGTAGCCGATGTAGACCACCGCGATCAGGCTCAGGCCGATCACTACCCAGGCGTACGCTTCAGCGGCGTCCGGCGTGATGGGCAGCGAGAAGCGCAGGAAACCGTAGCCACCG
Organism: Dyella sp. PARNA 12/25; assembly: GCF_055702865.1. Taxonomy (NCBI): domain Bacteria; kingdom Pseudomonadati; phylum Pseudomonadota; class Gammaproteobacteria; order Lysobacterales; family Rhodanobacteraceae; genus Dyella; species Dyella sp. PARNA 12/25. Next base: position 93,490 of record NZ_JBVQCI010000002.1, read on the forward strand.
ATCTTCAGCATCACCGCGGCCAGCACCACTGAACCACCGGTCGGCGCTTCCACGTGGGCATCGGGCAACCAGGTGTGTACCGGCACCATCGGCACCTTCACCGCGAAGGCGATGAGGAAGGCGAAGAACAGCCAGCTCTGCTCCTTCATCGTCAGCGGCAGGGCCGCCAGCGTGTTCAGGTCGAACGAGCCAGCCTTCAGGTACAGGTAAATCAGACCCACCAGCATGAAGATGGAGCCAAAGAACGTGTAAATGAAGAACTTCAGCGTGGCATACACGCGACGCGGACCACCCCAGACACCGATGAGGATGAACATCGGGATCAGCATGGCCTCGAAGAACACGTAGAACAGCAACGCGTCGGTGGCGCAGAACACGCCGATCATCAGGCCTTCGAGCACCAGCATGGCAGCCATGTACTGGTGCGGGTTGGTCTGGATGACTTCCCACGCGCCCACGATCACCAGGATGCCGACGAAGGTCGTCAGCAGGATCAGGGCGACCGAGATGCCGTCCACCGCCAACGAGTAATGCACGTTGAGGCCGGCGATCCAAATGTGGTCTTCCACTAGCTGCTTGGCAGCATCGCCCGCGTTGTATTGCGGCAGCAAGTAGAGGCTGAGCACGAAAGTGGCGATAGCCACCAGCAAGGCGATCCAGCGCGCAGCGTTGGGACGGCCAGAGCCGGCAAGCAGCACCGGGATGGCACCCACGACGGGAAGCCAGATAAGCAGGCTGAGCAAATGATTGAACATGGAGCAGGTTCCCTTATTGCCCGACCAGCCAGTACCCGCCAAGCAGCAGGATCAGGCCGAGAATCATCGCGAAGACGTAGTGGTAGAGGTAGCCGGACTGCAGGCGGCGCATGCCAGTTGCAATACGGTCCACCATGCTTGCCGAACCATCGATCAACACACCGTCGATAACAGCAGCGTCACCGCCCTTCCACAGGGCACGACCCAGCGCCATACCGCCACGAGCGAAGACGATGAAGTACACCGCGTCGAACCAGTACTTGTGGTTGAGCATGTTGTAGATCGGCTTGAGCGCATTCTTGATGCGATCGGCCACTGCGGGATTGAACAGGTAGATGTAGGTCTGGATAGCAAAAGCCGCAGCCACCAGCCAGAACGGCAGCTGGGTGAAGCCATGCAGTGCCATGCCGGCCCAGCTGTGGAACTCCTTGCCGACCTCGCCGAGGACGTTGTTCGCCTCGTTGACGTGGATGGCCTGGCCGAACCATTCGCCGAAGAGCATCGGCTGGATAGCCATGGCGCCGACGATGACCGACGGGATCGCCAGCAGAATCAGCGGCAGCGTCACCACCCACGGCGACTCATGCGGTGTCTCGTGCATGATGCCGGCCTCATGATGGCCATGGTCGTCCTTGTGCTCGACATGGTGACCATGGCCATGGTCGTCGACCACGGTGAAGCGTTCCTTGCCATGGAAGGTCAGGTACATCTGGCGGAAGGTGTACAGCGCCGTCACGAAGGCACCGGCCATCACGCAGAAGTAAGCGTAGTTGGCACCCCAGCGATGGGATTCACCCACGGCCTCGATGATGGCGTCCTTCGAGTAGAAGCCCGCGAAGAACGGCACGCCGCACAGCGCCAGCGAACCGATCCACATGGTGATCCAGGTGATCGGCATGTACTTGCGCAGGCCGCCCATGTAGCGCATGTCCTGCTCATGGTGCATGGCGATGATCACCGAGCCCGCGCCGAGGAACAGCAGCGCCTTGAAGAAGGCGTGGGTCATCAGGTGGAACACAGCGCCGGCGTAAGCCGAGACGCCCAGCGCCACCGTCATGTAACCCAGCTGCGACAGCGTGGAGTACGCGACGACGCGCTTGATGTCGTTCTGCACGATGCCGATCAGGCCGGTGAACAGCGCGCCGGTGGCACCGATGATCATCACGAAGCTGAGCGCGGTCTCCGACAGCTCGAAGATCGGCGACATGCGAGCCACCATAAAGATGCCGGCGGTCACCATGGTCGCGGCGTGGATCAGCGCCGAGATCGGGGTCGGGCCTTCCATCGAATCCGGCAGCCACACGTGCAGCGGCACCTGGGCGGACTTACCCATCGCGCCGATGAACAGCAGGATGCAGATGACGGTCGCAGCGTCCCAATGAGTGTTCTGCGTAATCTGCAGGGTCTTCCCCACCAGGGTCGGCGCAGCGGAGAACGCGGTGGCGTAGTCCAGCGTACCCAGGAAGTACAGGATGCCCGCGATACCCAGCAGGAAGCCGAAGTCACCCACGCGATTGACCAGGAACGCCTTGAGGTTGGCGAAGATCGCCGTGGGGCGCTTGTACCAGAAGCCGATCAGCAGATACGACACCAGACCCACGGCTTCCCAGCCGAAGAACAGCTGCATGAAGTTGTTGCTCATCACGAGCATCAACATCGAGAAGGTGAACAGCGAGATGTAGCTGAAGAAGCGCTGGTAGCCCGGATCTTCGGCCATGTAGCCGATGGTGTAGATGTGCACCAGCAGCGACACGAAGGTCACCACCACCATCATCATGGCGGTGAGGCGATCGATCAGGAAGCCAACGTGAGCGCTGTAGTTTCCGATCTCGAACCAGGTGTAGATGTTCTGGTTGTAGACCGGTGCGCCACCCGCGGTGAGCTGGTACAGCACGTAGAACGACAGGCCACAGGCAATCGCAACGCCGAGAATGGTCGCCGTGTGCGAACCTGCGCGGCCAATGAACTTGCCGAGGAACCCAGCGAGCAGGCATCCGACAAGCGGAGCCAGCGCGATGGTCAGCAAAATGGAGGTAGACAGTTCCATCGGGTCAGCCCTTCATGCTGTCGATTTCGGCGATGTTGATGGTGCTGCGGTTACGGAACAGCAGAACCAGAATCGCCAGGCCGATGGCGGTTTCCGCCGCAGCCACAGTGAGAATGAAGAACACGAACACCTGCCCTGCCACGTCGCCCAGGAACCGGGAGAACGCGACGAAGTTGATGTTCACCGCCAGGAGCATCAGCTCGATCGACATCAACAGCACGATGACGTTCTTGCGGTTGATGAAGAGACTGGCCAGGGCAATGCTGAACAGCACCGCGCCGAGCACGATGAAATGGGCGAGCGTGATCATGGGGTGGTCTCCTTGCCCGGTTCCGGCTGGGGTGCGGCGGGAACAGTCGCCGCCATCTTCACCACGCGCACGCGGTCACGCGGATTGACAAGCACCTGCTGCGAAGCCTGCTGATGACGGGAACCGGTGCGATGACGCAACGTCAGCACCACAGCCGCCACCACGCCAACGGTGAGGATCAGCGCCGCAATCTCGAACGGCAGCAGGAACTGGGTGTAAAGCGCATGGCCCAGCCACTCAGTGTTGGACACGCCGGCGACAGCCGCCGGGTTGGCGCCCATCACCTGCGCGTGCATGGCACGCACGCCGATCAGTGCGAGCATTTCGCCCAGCATGACCATGGCCACGATGATGCCCACCGGCAGAAACTTGATGAAGCCTTCGCGCAACCGTTCCTGGTTGATGTCGAGCATCATCACCACGAACAGGAACAACACCATCACCGCGCCGACGTAGACCACGATGAGTGCGATGGCGAGGAATTCCGCTTCGGCCAGCAGCCAGATGCAGGCGGTGCTGAAGAAAGTCAGCACCAGCGCAAGTACGGCATGCACCGTGTTGCGCAAGGTGATGACGCCCATCGCCGCCACCACGGTGACCGTGGCGAACGCGTAGAAGCAGATGAGTTGGAACATGGACGGATCAATCATGATGTTCCTTCCTCAGCGATACGCAGCGTCTTGAGCGCGAGCGGCCGCGATTTCCGCCTCGAAGCGGTCACCAATCGCGAGCAACTTCGGCTTGGTCACCACATTCTCGCCGCGCTGCTCGAAGTGGTACTCGTGGATGTGGGTTTCGACGATCGAGTCGACCGGGCAGCTCTCTTCGCAGAAACCGCAGAAGATGCACTTGAACAAGTCGATGTCGTAACGCGTGGTGCGACGCTGACCGTCGCTTTCACGCGGGGCCGAATCGATGGTGATGGCCAAAGCCGGGCACACCGCCTCGCACAGCTTGCACGCGATGCAACGCTCTTCGCCGTTGGCGTAGCGACGCAGGGCATGCAGGCCACGGAAGCGGTTCGACTTGGGGATGTGCTCCATCGGGTAGCGCATCGTGTACTTGGGCCTGAACATGTAACGCATGGTCAGGGCCAGGCCCTTGAGCAGCTCGATCAGCAGCAGGCTTTTGAAATAGTGAGTAACGCGGGACATGGTTCTCTTCAGCCTCCCGTGCCGACCGTGACCCAGCCGAAGTACTTCATGCAGCCGGCGACGAGGACCCAGACGATGGTGATGGGAATGAATACCTTCCAACCCAGACGCATGATCTGGTCATAGCGGTAACGCGGGAAGCTGGCGCGGAACCACAGGAACATGAAAGCAAAGACGAACACCTTCACGAGCAGCCACACGATGCCGTCGTGTCCCAGGAAACCCCATGAGGCGGGGAACGGGGACAGCCAGCCGCCCATGAACAGGATCGGAGCCAGGAAGCTGATCAGGATCATGTTGGCGTATTCGGCCAGGAAGAACAGCGCGAACGCCGAGCCGGAGTACTCCACGTGGAAACCGGCGACGATTTCCGATTCGCCTTCCGCCACGTCGAACGGTGCGCGGTTAGTTTCGGCCACGCCCGAGATGAAGTAGATGACGAAGACCGGCAGCAGCGGCCACATGAACCAATCGAGGATGCCCTTGGTGCCGCTCTGAGCATGCACGATGTCGGTGAGGTTCAGCGAACCGGCGAGCACCAGCACGCAGACCAGGCACAGGCCCATCGCGAGCTCATAGGAAATCACTTGCGCCGCCGAACGCATGGCACCGAGCAGTGCGTAGCGCGAGTTGGAGGCCCAGCCGGCGAGGATGATGCCGTACACACCCAGCGAGGTCATGGCCAGCAGGTAGAGCACGCCGGCGTTGACGTTGGCCAGCACCATCTTGTCGCTGAAGGGAATGACCGCCCACGCTGCCAGCGCCGGAACCAGCGCCAGCATCGGCGCCAGGTAATACAGCGCCTTGTTCGCGCTGGTCGGAAGAATCACTTCCTTCAGCAGCAGCTTGACCACGTCCGCGAAAGCCTGCAGCAGGCCGAAGGGGCCGATCTTGTTGGGCCCCATGCGCACGTGCATCCAGCCGATGACCTTGCGCTCCCACCACACGTACATGGCCACCGCGATCACCAGCGGCAAAACGATGCACATGATGTAGATGACCGGCCAGACGATCTGGTTGAGAATCTGTTCGCCCATGTGCTTACGCCTTGCTCAGGGTGAGGGCCGCGCCGTAAGGCGGCAGCGTGACGGTGTCGGCGTGCGCCGCTTCGATCCATGCAGCGCCATCGGGCACCGTCACGTCGATCACCAGCGGCAGCACGGTATCGGCAACGCGCACGGCGGTGCCTTCGCTCAGACCAAGACGCTGTGCTTCAGCCGCATTCACACGCACGGCCGGTGCGCGATTCAGCGGATGCTTGCTCAGTGCGGTGGCGCGGCGGAGGACGGCGTCGGTGCGGTAGATCGGCCAGGTGGCCAGTCGGCTCAGGCCGCTGGCGGCCGGACGCGTAGCCAACTCGGCACGCGGCTGATGCGCGCGCTCGTTGATGCCTTCGCGCAGGCCGGCCAGATCGTCGAACTCGAAACCGGCAAGCTTCAGCACGCCACCAAGCGCACGCAGCACCTTCCAGCCCGAACGCGCCTCGCCCGGTGCCTTCGCACCTGCCGCCACGCTCTGCGACAGGCCGTCGACGTTGACCAGCGTGCCGTCGGTTTCGGGAAGCAATGCGATCGGCAGGATCACATCGGCCACTTCGCGCAGCGCCGGGCTGGCGAAAGCAGAGAACGCAACCACGCGCTCGGCGCCCTTCACCGCCTTGAGGAAAGCAGCGCCATCGGCCACGTCCTGCGGCTCCACGCCGTACAGCACATAAGCCTTGCGCGGCTGCGCCAGCATGGTCTGCGCATCGAGACCGCCATTACCCGGCAGCACGCCCACGCGAGCCAGACCGATGGCGTTCGCGCCGACCGGCAGCTCGTTGTAGGCGGCACCGGTGGCTTCCGCGATGAAGCGGGCCACGGCGCGCAGCCACGATGCCTGCGGATGCGTGACGGCGGCTTCGCCGAGGATGACCACGGCGCTGCCACTCTTCAGATCGGCGATCGCGTCCTTGTCACCCTGATCGGACGAGGCGCCGTTGATCGCGGCAGCCAAGGCGGACGGTGCCGAAGCACCGGCCTCGACGGCTGCCTTGGCCAGCGACAGCAGCGCGTCGACCAGCGCCTGCGGCGCGACGATGGCTTCGCCAGCCAGCTTGTAGTTGAAGTTGAAGCTCGCCGGGTTGACGGCGTAGACCTTGGCGCCCTTCTTCACCGCCTGATGGATGCGGTGATTGACCAGCGGCAGTTCGTGACGCAAGTCGGAGCCAACCAGCAGCGCCGCCTTGACCTTGTCCAGCTCAGCCACCGGCTTGCCGAAAGTGGCCGCCACGGCGTTGTCGGCGAAATCGAGCTGACGCACGCGGTGATCCATATGGGCGCTGCCCAGGCCACGCGCCAGGCGCACCAACAGATCGCCTTCTTCATTCGTCGTTGCCGGATGCACCAGCACGCCCAGGTCGCTGCCCGGCACGGCCTTCAGTGCTTCAGCGGTGGCGCCCAGGGCGTCTTCCCAGGTGGTGGTCTGCCACTGGCCGTTGCGCTTCACCAGCGGGGCGTTCACGCGATCTTCCGCGTAGAGGCCCTGATGGCTGTAGCGGTCACGGTCGGACAACCAGCACTCGTTGATCGATTCGTTATCGCGCGGCACCGTGCGCAGCACCTCACCGCGGCGCGTGTGCAGCCACAGGTTGGAACCCAGCGCATCGTGATAGGCGATGGACGGCTTGGCGATCAGCTCCCAGGCGCGGGCCTGGAACTGGAACGGCTTGTTGGTGAGCGCACCCACCGGACAGACGTCGATGATGTTGCCCGACAGTTCCGTCTCGATGGTCTTGCCGATGTAGGTCCCGATCTGCAGGTTGTCGCCACGGCTCATGCCGCCGAGCTCGTACGTACCGGCGATTTCGCTGGTGAAGCGCACGCAGCGCGTGCACTGGATGCAGCGGGTCATCTCGGTGGCAACCAGCGGGCCGAGGTTCTCGTCCGCAATGGTTCGCTTGCGCTCGGTGTAGCGCGACACGCTGCGGCCATAGCCCAGCGCGACGTCCTGCAGTTCGCACTCACCACCCTGATCGCAGATCGGGCAATCCAGCGGGTGGTTGATCAGCAGGAATTCCATGACGTCCTTCTGATACTTCAGAGCGACGTCGGTACGGGTCTTCACCTTCATGCCTTCGGCCACGGGCGTGGCGCAAGCCGGCTGCGGCTTGGGCATGGGCTTGCCACCCATTTCCACTTCCACCAGGCACATGCGGCAGTTGGCGGCAATGGGAAGCTTGCGGTGATAGCAGAAACGCGGGATCGACACGCCAATGGCGTCGGCCGCTTCGATGATCATGGCGCCCTTGCGGATCTGCGTGGGCTTGCCGTCGATCTCGACGTTCAGCAGGTCAAGGTTCGGCGTAGTGGGCTGCGCACTCATGCGGCGGCTCCAAGCTTGTCGTCGACAATGGAGCGACCATTGACGATGTAGTACTCGAATTCATCCCAGAACTGGCGCAGGAAGCCCTGCACCGGCCACGCAGCGGCTTCGCCGAATGCGCAGATGGTGTGGCCTTCGATCTGGCCGGCAATGGCCTTGAGGCGGTGCAGGTCGTCCATGGTGCCGTTGCCTTCCACGATGCGATCCAGCACGCGGTGCATCCAGCCGGTACCTTCGCGGCACGGCGTGCACTGACCGCAGCTTTCCTTATGGAAGAACTGCGAGATGCGGCGGGTGAAGCGGACCGTGCAGACGGTGTCGTCAAGCACCACGATGGCGCCCGAACCCAGACCCGTCTTGAGGTCGCGCAGAGTGTCGTAGTCGAACGGCAGGCCCTTCAGCTGCTCGGCACGCAGCACCGGCATGGACACGCCACCCGGGACCGCACCCTTCAGCGTGCGGCCCGGACGCAGACCGCCGGCCATTTCCAGCAGCTCATCGAAGGTGGTGCCAAGGGGCACTTCAAAGTTGCCGCCCTTCTGCACGCAGCCGGAGACCGAAAAGATCTTCGGACCGCCGTTCTTGGTCTTGCTCTGCGCCAGGAACCAGTCAGCACCCTTGCGCAGGATGGCCGGCACCGAGGCGTAGGTTTCGGTGTTGTTGATGGTGCTGGGCTTGCCGTACAGACCGAAGTTGGCCGGGAACGGCGGCTTGAAGCGCGGCTGGCCCTTCTTGCCTTCCAGCGATTCCATCAGCGCCGTTTCTTCGCCGCAAATATAGGCACCGGCGCCGAGCGCGCCATAGATGTCGATATTGAGGCCAGTGCCCTGGATGTTCTTGCCCAGCAGGCCAGCAGCGTAGGCTTCCTTCAGGGCCTCTTCGAAATGCTCGAAGGGCTCGTGATGGAATTCGCCACGCAGGTAGTTGTAGGCAACGGTCGAGCCCGTGCAGTAGCACGCGATGGCCATGCCTTCGATCACCGCGTGCGGGTTGAAGCGCAGGATGTCGCGGTCTTTGCAGGTGCCCGGCTCGGATTCGTCCGAGTTGCAGAGGATGTACTTCTGCATGTCGCCCTTCGGCATGAAGGACCACTTCAGGCCAGTCGGGAAGCCTGCGCCGCCGCGGCCGCGCAGGTTGCTCTTCTTGATCTCTTCGATCAGCGTGTTCGGATCGGGCTTCTCGGCGAGGATCTTCTTCCACGCTTCATAGCCACCCACCTGTGTATAGCTGTCCATCGCCCACGGCTTGTCAAAATGCAGCGTGGTGTAGACGACCTGATGTTCTTTGGGTGCGGGTCCGTAAGCCATTGCGCCCTGCCCTTACTTGAGACCGTCGAGAATCTCGTCGATCTTTTGGATCGACAGACGCTCGTGGTAGTGACCATTGACGGTCATCGCCGGCGCACTGGCGCAAGCGGCGATGCATTCTTCTTCGCGCTTCAGATACACGCGACCATCGGCGGTGCTTTCACCGAGCTTGATGCCCAGCTTCTGCTCGCAATGTTTCACCAGATCTTCCGCACCGTTGAGCCAGCACGAGATGTTGGTGCAGATGGCGACGTTGTTTCGGCCGACCGGCTTGGTCTCAAGCATCGAGTAGAAGCTGGCAACCTCGTAGGCCCACACAGCGGGCAGCTCGAGGTACTTGGCAACGGCGGTGATCAACTCATCGGTGAGGAAGCCGTGGTTCTGCTCCTGCGCTGCGAACAGCGCCTGGATCAGCGCCGATCGCTTGCGGTCTGGCGGAAAACGGGCAACCCACTCCTCGATGTGATGACGAGTGTGTTCGTTGAGGACGACGAGCGGGTCGACGTTCTTGACCTGCTCGTAATTTCCGGTCGCTTTCATGTGTGCTTTCCTCCGGGCTCAGCGATCGACTTCGCCGAACACGAGGTCATAGGTACCGATCATCGCCACCACGTCGGCCAGCATGTGGCCGCGCACGATGGCATCCATCGACGAAAGATGGGCAAAACCCGGCGCGCGCAGATGCACGCGGAACGGCTTGTTGGCGCCGTCCGAAACCAGGTAGCAGCCAAACTCGCCCTTCGGTGCTTCCACCGCGGCATACGTCTCGCCTGCCGGCACGCCGTAGCCTTCAGTGAACAGCTTGAAGTGGTGGATGAGGGCTTCCATGTCCTCCTTCATGCCTTCACGGTCCGGCGGTGCGACTTTGTAGTTCTGCACGATCACCGGGCCCGGGTTGGCCTTCAGCCACTTCACGCACTGCTGGATGATGCGGTTGGACTGGCGCATTTCTTCAACGCGCACCAGATAACGGTCATAGCAGTCGCCACCCGAAGCCACCGGGATGTCGAAATCCACTTCGGCGTACTTGGCGTACGGCTGCTTCTTGCGCAGATCCCACTCGATACCCGAGCCGCGCAGCATCACGCCGGTCATGCCCCAGGCCTGGGCCATCTCCGGCGAAATCACGCCAATGCCGACGGTACGCTGCTTCCAGATACGGTTATTGGTGAGCAGCTCTTCGTACTCATCCACCTTCGACGGGAAGTCGCTGGTGAAGGCTTCGAGGTAATCGAGCATGGAACCTTCGCGCCAGCTGTTGAGGCGCTTGAGGTCCTGACCCTTATGCCAGGGCGACTCACGGTACTGCGACATGTGGTTCGGCAGATCGCGATAGACGCCGCCGGGACGGTAGTAGGTCGCGTGCATGCGCGCGCCCGACACCGCCTCGTAGACGTCCATCAGTTCCTCACGTTCGCGGAACGCATAGAGGAACACCGCCATCGCGCCCAAGTCGAGCGCGTTGGAGCCGAGCCACATCAGGTGGTTCAGGATGCGGGTGATCTCGTCGAACATGGTACGGATGTACTGCGCACGCTCCGGCACCTCGATACCCAGCAGGGTTTCGATGGCGCGCACATAGGCGTGCTCGTTGCACATCATCGACACGTAGTCGAGACGATCCATGTAGCCGATCGACTGGTTGAACGGCTTGGACTCGGCCAGCTTTTCGGTGCCGCGGTGGAGCAGGCCCACGTGCGGATCGGCACGGACGATGGTTTCACCGTCCATCTCCAGCACCAGGCGCAGCACGCCGTGCGCAGCGGGATGCTGCGGGCCGAAGTTCATCGTGTAATTGCGGATCTCTTGCATGATCAGTTGTTCCGCCAGTTATCGGCCGCTTCGGCCTTGGCCTGCAGCAGGTCGGCATCGTCACGGATGACGCGCGGCACCAGCACGCGCGGCTCGATCGACACGGGTTCGTACACCACGCGCTTCTGCTCGGGGTCGTAGCGCACTTCGACGTTGCCGATCAGCGGGAAGTCCTTGCGGAACGGATGACCCACGAAGCCGTAGTCGGTGAGGATACGGCGCAGGTCCGGATGGCCTTCGTAAACGATGCCGAACAGGTCGAACGACTCACGCTCAAACCAGTTCACGCCCGGGTAAATGCCCGTCAGCGACGGCACCACCGGCAGCGAGTCGTCTTCGCAGAACACGCGCAGACGCAGGCGTTGGTTGTTCTCCAGCGACAGCAGGTGCACAACGGATGCAAAGCGGCGCGGCGACGCTTCCGGACGCGGGCGGTCGGACCACGTGAAGCGGCCCATGGCCTCGCCTTCCACACCGCGCGAGAAGCCGGTACCGGTGACGGTCTCGGTGTCCCATTCGGTCTGGCCGTAGCCGAGGTAGTCGATGCCGCAAACGTCAATCGGCACGCCGAAACGGAACGGTGCTTCGTCACGCAGCGCAACGGCCACCGCGAGCAGGTCAGCGGCTGCCACTTCAGCAGTGACTTCGTTGCGAACGATGCTGATCTTCAGCGTGTCGCCGAATCGCGCAGAGAGGCGCTCGGCCAGCGAGTTGATCGGTGTATCAGTCATGGCTCAGCAGCGCCTTTAGGAACGCGCGATGGTGTTGGTGCGACGAATCTTCTTCTGCAACTGCAGAATGCCGTGGATCAGCGCTTCGGCCGTCGGCGGGCAGCCCGGCACGTAGATGTCCACCGGCACGATGCGATCGCAGCCGCGCACCACCGAATACGAATAGTGGTAATAGCCGCCACCATTGGCACAGCTACCCATCGAGATGACCCACTTCGGCTCAGGCATCTGGTCGTAGACCTTGCGCAGCGCCGGGGCCATTTTATTGACCAGGGTGCCGGCCACGATCATCACGTCGGACTGACGCGGGCTCGGACGGAAAATCACGCCATAGCGGTCAAGGTCCAGGCGCGCAGCGCCGGCGTGCATCATTTCCACGGCGCAGCAGGCCAGACCGAAGGTCATCGGCCACATCGAGCCGGTGCGCGCCCAGTTCATCAGCGCATCGACGCTGGTGGTGGCGAAACCGCGCTGGATGACGGGGTTGTCCTCGGCCGGACGCAGGATGTCGTCCACCAGGTTCAACGGCTGCGGGTTGTGCATCACCCGGTCAAGGGACGAGATCACTCCCATTCCAGTGCTCCCTTCTTCCACACGTAAGCAAAACCAATGACCAGCAGCAGCAGGAACAGCGCCATTTCAATCAGCGCGATGATGCCGATCTTCTGGAACACCACTGCCCACGGGAACAGGAAGGCGATTTCCAGGTCGAAAATGATGAAGAGGATCGCCAGCAGGTAGTAGCGCACGTCAAAGCGCATGCGGGCGTCTTCGAAAGCTTCGAAGCCGCACTCGTAGGGCGAGAGCTTTTCCGCTTCGGGGCGACGGGGGCCAGCCAGCAGGCCAATGGCCAGCAGCACCACGCCAAGGCCGGCAGCAACGCCGATGAACAGCAGGATGGGCCAATATTCGGCAAGCACGGTGAAACGTACCTCCGCGCCTTCATTGGCGCATCAGTGACCGTCTGGGGAAACGGTCCGGAACCGGATTCAGCAGGCCGATGAAGGCCACGGGTTATGCAGCGCGATCACTTGCCAAGGCAGCAGCGAACGTCCGACTTTCCACGATCAGAGTCGGGAATCGCGACATTGTATCAGCGCGCTTAACAACAACAAGCCTTGACGGGTACTTCCAACGCGATTTCAAGGCGCTCGCATCAGCCTCTTTCGTGGGCTGCGCAATCTATTACTACCAAGGTCTTACAGGTGATGGCATGCCCCACCCGAGGGAGGACGCTCACATGGTGTGCGTCGGGCGCTCGGACCCGCTTATGCCGGCCAGGAGGTTTTCGATGCGGGTACGGGCCACTTCGCCGTCGGAGGACTCATTGAACTGCACGCCGATGCCGGCAGTGCGATTGCCCTGGGCACCTACCGGGGTGACCCAAACGACCTTGCCAGCCACCGAGAGGCGCTCACCTTCATCGGTGAGGTTGATCAGCAGCACCACCTCATCGCCCAGGGCGTACTTTTGGGCGGTAGGCGCGAACAGGCCACCGTTCTTCAGATAAGGCATATAGGCGTTGTACAACGACGCCGCGTCCTTGATCTTCAAAGAAATAATGCCCTGGCGGGCGGCAATGACCGGATTCATGGCTGCTCCTGCAAACCCCACGGGGCAAGCGCCCCGGCAAGGCATCGTAACGAGCGTGACGGCGGGGCGACAAGCGATCTGTCGAGAGAATGTGACGGATGCCTAAGGCATCAGAGCTCGCACCAGCCCCAGCGATCGAAGATCCAGGGCGACGGGAAGTCCATATGGAGCTTGGCGAAACGGGGGCCCGGCACATCGTCCGCCAACCCGTGCAGCACGTAACGCCCCTGCCCATCCCGCGCCAGCGGCGCGCGACGCCATGGCCAGCTGTGCACCCCGCCCTGGCCAGCCACGGTCAGGTACATGCATGACTGCAGGACCGATGAAGGCTCCCAAGGTAGAACGGCGGTGCCACGATCGACACTCTTAACCCACTGGTAGCGCTCGGCCCGGTCCGCCAGCCGCCGCATGCGCTTGCCGCTGAGCGCCATCTGGCTCTGATGACAGGCCAGCGCCGCCAGCTTGTTGGCGTGCAGTCCCACGGAGGAATCCAATTTGACCCTGCCAGTCACCTGCTCTTCACGACCATGGACCAGGTAGGCCAGCAACTTAGGTGCCTCTCCCTGCCACTGGTCGACCGCCAAACGGGTGATGACATGAGCCGCGCTGTGATCCGGATGGTGATCCCCTAGCGATGGCAGGGCGAGCAGATTCGGCTGACAGGCGTCCAGGCTGGCCGTTACGGCAGCCAAGGTTGGCGCGAAGTCATCACGCAAGCGATCGGTGACCCCCATATCGGGCCAGCCCAGTGCCTGCAAGGAGGAAGCCTCCACCCCCAGCTGCGCCAGGGATTTGGTCACTTCGCCACGGCGCCGCTCACCCCATCGACGTCGTTCATCCTCGCCAATATGCAGGCGTCGCTCTACCCATCGCTGCGGCCACGGGTTGTTATCGCCATTGGTGAGCAACAGGATGTTGACCTCGCCTCCGGCCTGACGGACCTGCTGAATCAGTTCGCCGGTGGCAATCGACTCATCATCGGGATGCGGGGCAATCACTAGCAGGCGCGTGCCCGCGTTCAGGCTCAGCGCCATCTCACTGAGCCTCCGGAGACTGAGGGTGCCAGCCACGGTCGAAGGCCTGGGTCCAGACCAAAGCCACCGGCACGCCGGCACTTACCGTCAGGTGATGAACACCCGGTGTCAGCTCCCAGTGATCGGCCGTGGGCCCGCCATCGAGGCTGCCACTCAACCGTTGATGCCCATCCGTCACGACGTAATCCCCTGGCACACTCATTTCGATGGTCTGATCGCCGACCGCACCGGGAAGCATACGGCCAGCCACCATCACCTCGCCGCCAGCAGGCACGTAGTTATGCATGACAAAGCTGGCCGCGTCGCGCGGAAGGCGGCGCGCCACCACCAGCATGGTTTGGTGCTTTACCAGATCGTCGGCAATGGTGTCGGCCATCTGGCCGCGCCGCAGCCGGAGCATGGCCAGGCTTTCGATGACGGGATAGAAGGGACGCGTGCGGAAAATCGTGTCGCCCTTGGGATCCATCACGGTATCGCCCGGGTCGGTGTAATGCAGCACCATCGCCAGTTCGGCACGCTGAGCGGCCAGTTGATCCTGCCACGGCGGCGCATAAGCGATCAGAACCACCAGCTCGATAGCTAACACCAGCGCCACGAAGGAAGCGCGAAGTGTCGGCCGTTGCTGAAGCCAGCGCCAAGCCGACAAAGCCCCCACGATGGCGATGGCCAGTGTGGGCAACACCGGCAGGAAATCCTGCTTGGTGATCAGCGGCCACACGAACCAGATCAGCAGCAGATACAGACCACCCTGCAAGACGAAGAAGAGCGTCCAGTCGAACGCCGGCAATGCGCGACGCCGCACCTGGCGCACGCAGAACGCGATCAGCAATGCAGCAAGTATCAGGAACCACAACCACTGCTGTGCCGCATGCCGCTTGGTGGCACCGCCACCCACGTTGTAACCGGCCAGCCCGTACCATGCATCGCCCAACACGCCATGTGCGGCCAGCCAGAGCGTGAAGATGCCCGGCACCAACAACAACCCGGCCAGCGCCGCCATCCAGCACCGAATACCTGCACGCTGCACACCCGATGGGCGCAGCAGGCTAATGACCACGGCCGCCGTCAGCGCCGTACCAATCAGCACCAGCGTCTTTTGCGATACGGACAGCGCGCAGCCGACGAACAGGCCGGTCATGAAATAACGCCAGGAGCGCGGTGGTGCCCCCACGACAAAGGCGAGGCCCAGCAGCCACATCGCCATCCACATGTCGTCGGTGCGGAACTGGCCGCTCACGATAAAGAAGCGAGGAAAGATGCCGGCCACCAGCATGGCCACCACGGCCACGCGCCAGCCATAAAGGCGATGAGCCATCCAGCCTGCGGCGGCCAGAGCAACGGCGTACCAAACCTGCATGGCCAGCCGCAGCCAGGTCAGCACATCGGCGCGTCCGTCCAACCAACCCAGTAGAGGGGAATGCAACCAGCTAAAAAGCGGGCCGTGGTTGTCGAACACGTCGCGATACGGCAACAGCCCTTGCGTCCAGGCCCATGCGACGTGCGCGTGCTGGGCTTCGTCGGAATTGAGCGTATACGCGTTGAGCCAGGCCAGTCGCATGACCAGCAGGATGAGAAGGGATGCCCAGGTCCAGACAGGAAGGCGACGTTGCTGAAAAAAAGTCATCCCGCCAGCGTAGGCGGATGGCCTGTCACAAGGCTTTCCCGGCGTATCAAGGGACATTCGAGCATTCCGCGCGAGGTACGGCTCAACGCCAGGAGGCCAACAGTTCCAGCAATACCAAATCGCCGCGCAACGGACCACGCAATGATTCGCGCGCACGGTTGGCGGCCATGTACCACTGGTCCAACTTTTCGGCATCCAGTTGACTGGCCAACGGCCCCGTGCCTGTCGCCGCGCGCACCTTGGCCTCATCAGCCACAGCCTGGGCCGCGAACCACAAACGCTGTCCCGGCTCGTTGTCGAGCCAGCGCTTAGCCACCTCCATCGCTTCGCCCCGGCCGGCGGCAAGCGCCCCCAGATCCTTGCGAACTTCCTGGCGGCGCGCCAACGCCCCCTCTTCACCCCAGGCGCGCGCAAGCCCAGGGTTGCCACCGGCAGCATCAAGCGCAGCAGCGGCGTCCTTCACGCCTTGCTGCTGCAGCCAGTCGAGCGCTTCGGCGCGAGCAGGCAAGTGGAATTCGATGCGCTGGCAGCGGCTACGTATGGTCTGCGGCAAGCGCCATGGCGCATCGGCAACCAGCAGCAACAAGGTCTGTGGCGACGGTTCTTCCAGGGTCTTGAGCAAGGCGTTGGCCGCCGCAGCATTCATCGCATCGGCGGGATCAATGCACACGATTTGCCAACCGCCAAACTGGCTGGCCATAGCCAAACGTGCCGAGAGCTCGCGAATTTGATCAACCACGATCTCGCTGCGCTGCACGCCATCTTTGCGTAGACCGAACGACAGCACGGCGTAATCCGGATGAGTGCCCGCGACGAACAACAGGCAGCTGCGGCACGTGCCGCACGGCTCACCATCTCGCGCCTGCGTGCACAGCAGACCTTGCGCAAAGCGATGCATGAAATCGCGTTTGCCGAGGCCGGCCGGCCCGCACAGCAACAAGGCGTGCGGCATGGCATCGCGCGCGCGGCGCGCCTGCAGCCGCGACCAATGCTCGGCGTGCCACGGCATGGCGTTCACGCGATAGCTCCAAACAAATGACGGGTGGCTTCGATGGCTGCAGCCAGCACTTCAGCCGGTGTCTGACTGGCATCGATGATACGGAAACGGTCAGGCTCCGTCGCCGCACGCGCACGATAGGCCGCACGCACGCGCTCGAAGAAACCATCCGCCTCGGCCTCGATGCGATCCGCCTCACCGCGGCCCGCAGCACGCGCACGCCCGGTGGCCACGGGAAGATCAAGCAGCAAGGTGAGGTCCGGAGTCAGGCCGTGGGTCGCCCATTGCTCAAGCGTGGCGATGCGCTCCACCGGGATGCCGCGACCACCACCCTGGTAGGCATAGCTGGCATCGGTGAAACGATCGCACAGCACCCATTGACCAGCTGTCAGCGCCGGCTCGATGCATTCGCGCACCAGCTGCGCGCGGGAGGCGAACATCAGCAGCAGTTCCGTCTCTGCGCTCATGCTCCGAAGCGCCGGATCGAGCACGATGGCACGCACGGCTTCGCCCAGTGGCGTGCCGCCCGGCTCTCGCGTCTGCACCAGATCAACACCCTGTTCCACCAGATGCTGACGCAACCCGGCGAGCAAGGTGCTCTTGCCAGCCCCCTCGCCGCCTTCCAGCGTGATGAGTTTTCCTCTCGGTGTCCTTGCCGGTGATGTCATTGGCAGCGCTTCAACTGGTAGCAGGCGACGTTGTGATTGTGCTCGTCCAGTGTGGTGGAGAACACATGGGTACCGTCGCCCTTCGCGACAAAGTACAACTCCGTGCCTGCCGCCGGGTGCAGCGCCGCATCGATGGCCGGTTTGCCGGGCATGGCGATAGGCGTCGGCGGCAGGCCGGAGCGCGTATAGGTGTTGTACGGCGTATCCGTGGTGAGATCCGACTTGTGGATGTTGCCGGCGTAGGAATCCCCCATGCCATAGATCACCGTGGGGTCCGTCTGCAACAGCATGTGGGTCTGCAGACGACGGGTGAACACGCCGGCAATCCGCGCGCGCTCGTCCGCCCTGCCCGTCTCCTTCTCTACGATGGAGGCGAGAATCAGCGCATCGTAAGGTGTGGCCAGCGGCAAATCTTTGTCGCGCTGCGCCCACATGGCGTCGAGCGTCTTTGCCATCGCGGCATGCGCGCGGCGCAGGATATCCAGGTCACTATCGCCCTTCACATAGGCGTAGGTTTCGGGAAGAAAGCGGCCTTCAGGCATTTCACCTTCGGCACCGACCTTGGCCATCAGCGCGGCATCGTCCAGGCTCGCTCCATCCTGGCGCAGCCTGTCGGCTTTGGCCAACGCTTGACGCAGATCGCGGAAACTCCAGCCATCCACGATGGTGAAGTTGCGTTGCAGCACCTTGCCGGCAGCCATGTTGAGCAACAGGTCGCGCGGCGTCATGTCTGCGGTCAGCGCGTACTCGCCTGCGTGCAGGCGACCCGCCACGCGCAACTGCTCGGCCAGCACACGCCAGTAGAGCGGCCCTGTGTTGGTGACATGCTGCTCACGCAGCTGACCCACCACCTCGCGCAGGTTGCTGCCCTTTGCCACGTCGACGCTTGGCGTCTGTGCCGTGACCGCCAGGGGCGTGCTTACAAAACGGCGATAGTCCATCCAGCCGTAGACCAGGCTGCCCGCCACGGCCAGCAAGACCAGCACGATCAGGCCACGCCAAAGCGCGCGCCCCTGCATCTTTTGTCGACTCATGCCTGCTCCATCGGGAAACCCAACCCGCGCCAATGCTGCTGCAATGCGCGGGTGACCGGGCCGGGACCATACACGGTATTGCCCACGGCCTGAACAGGCAGAATGCCCCGGACGCTGGAGCTGAGAAAGACTTCACTTGCCCGCGCCAGCGCTTCGTCACGCAAGGCCATAATTCGAGCTTCGCTCCGGACCGCCAGCACTTCGGCCCGGGCTACCCCGGCGACGCCGCACTGATCCAACGCCGGTGTCACCAGAGCACCGTCGATCACCGCAAACAGATTGGTCATAGTGCCGGAGATCACCAGGCCGTTTGTGTCGCACAACAGCCCTTCCATGACCGCAGAGTCCGACCACTCCGCCCGCGCCAACACCTGCTCAAGGCGGTTGAGATGTTTCATGCCCGCCAGCAAGGGCTGTTGCGCCAGACGCGTTTCGCACCAGCGCACGCGCACGCCGGACTGGTAGGCGGTGCCATTCATGGGCGGCGCGTCGAAACCCGCCACGATGCGGGTCACCGCAGGTGACGCCGGGGGTGCATAGCCCCGCTCGCCCAGGCCCCGCGTGAGCGTGATGCGCACCACGGCATCATCCAGATCCGCGGTCACGGCCATTGCTTCGTCGAATAGCTGCGGGACATTCGGCTCAGGAAGGCGCAGTCGCGCGCAACTTTCCTGCAGGCGCTGCATATGCCTTGGCCACAGCGGCGCTTCGCGGCGCACAAAGCGGATGGTTTCAAACAAGCCGTCGCCGTAGGACAGGCCCCGGTCAAAGACGGACACTGTCGCCGCCAGTGCGCCGTTGACCAGCACAAGGCCCGACATCAGCCCTGCACTCCTAGCGCGCGCAACAGGCCGCGCGCCTTCGCACGCGTTTCGTCCAGCTCTTTCTCCGCTATCGAGTCGGCCACGATGCCGGCGCCCGCGCGAAGCGTCACATCGGAACCCGCAACTGCGAACGTGCGGATAAGAATGTTCAGATCGAGATCGCCACAGCGATCCAAATAACCCATCGCGCCGGTGTAGGCGCCACGCGGCGCATCCTCGAGCGCTGCGATGATTTCCATGCAACGCACCTTGGGGCAACCGGTGATGGTGCCCCCGGGGAACGTCGCGGCAATCACCTGGCCCGGTGTCACATCGTTGCGCAGGCGACCCCGCACGTTCGACACGATGTGATGCACGTGGGTGTAGCTCTCCACCACCATCAGCTCATTGACCTCGACCGTACCCGGCACGCAAACGCGGCCCAGGTCGTTTCGCTCGAGATCGATAAGCATCACGTGCTCGGCACGCTCCTTGGGGTGCGTGGTCAATTCGCGAATGCGCGCTAGATCATCATCGCCCGGTGTGCGCGGTCGCGTGCCCGCGATAGGGCGCGTCTGGGCCAGGCCATCACGCACTTCGACCAGCCGCTCCGGCGATGAACTCACCACCGCCCATTCGGGCTGCTGCAGTAGGCCGGCGAATGGCGCAGGGTTTGCCTGCCTGAGCGCGTGATAAAGCTGTGCTGGCTTCGGTGGTGTTGCGTAATGTGCACGCCACGCACGCGACAGGTTGACCTGGAAGATGTCGCCGGCGTGCAGATGATCGTGGATACGCGCCACACCATCGAGGAACAGTGTGGGGTCGTCTTCTTGGATGGCATCCGGCGACGGGAGTGCTGGCACGGACGCTTCGATATGAAGGTCCGCCTCCATCACATCCAATAACGTCTCATGCCCTTCTTCAGCGATCAGCACCGTGCAAGCACGCGCGTGATCCACGATCACCGCCGCCGGGCAGCGCAACGCCAGCGCAGCCGGCAACGGAGCAGGAGGACGAAGCCGAAGTCGCGGCTCGATTTCACCGACGAGTTCATAGGTGAGCAACAGCAGCCAACCGCCATGGAATGGCAATTCGTCGGCATGATCGCGTGGCTGGCGAACGGCACGCCACGCGTCATCGAGTGCATCGAGAAAGCGCCCCGGACGCTCTACGCCCTGCCCGTCCACCAACCGACCATCCGCATGCAGCGTCAGGCTTTCCTGTGGAAATGCGAACAGAATGTCGTAGCGAGATTGCGGCGTGCCGTGCGTCACGCTCTGCAGCAACCCGGGATAGCGCTCCGGAAATGCAGCGGCCGGCGCGAGTAGATCGCGCCGGCCGTGCAAGGTACGACGATGGAACAAGGGATGCTCTGGCCGATTAAACAAGGGTGTCACCGCTTCTGTTTGCCCGCAGATGTGTGTTGCGCCAGCGAAGGCAGGCTGGCCGCCTGTCGAGATGGCGCGACGCGCAGCTGTGGGCAAACAGAAGCGGCCCTTCGGGTGAAGTCCAGCAAGCGCGCAGGCCGCGGTGCGCGGCTTGCGCAGGCAACCAGCCTGCGCTGCGCCACACCCCACACCCTGCGCGCTGGCTGGACATCATGCCACCCTTGTTTAATCGGTCAGAGCATCCCCCTCACGTCGCTCAAACGCGACGGAATGCCAGCGTGCCGTTGGTGCCGCCGAAGCCGAACGAGTTGGAAATGGCCACGTCGAACTTGGCTTCGCGCGCGGTGTGCGGCACGAAATCGAGATCACAGCCTTCACCCGGCTCGTCCAAGTTGATGGTCGGCGGCATCACCTGGTCGCGCAGCGCCAGGATGGTGAAGATCGCCTCCACGCCACCGGCCGCACCCAGCAGGTGACCGGTTGCGGACTTGGTCGAGCTCATCGCCAGCTTATAGGCGTGGTCGCCAAACACGCGCTTGGCCGCCAGCACTTCGCCGAGGTCGCCCAGCGGCGTCGACGTGCCGTGCGCATTGACGTACTGCACGTCGGTCGGATTGAGGTGACCGTCCTTCAGCGCGGTCTCCATGCTGCGAGCCGCGCCCTCACCACCTTCGCTCGGCGCGGTGATGTGGAAGGCATCGCCGCTCATGCCGAAGCCCACGAGCTCGGCATAGATCTTCGCGCCGCGCGCCTTGGCGTGCTCGTACTCTTCCAGCACCAGCACACCGGCGCCGTCGGACAGCACGAAGCCGTCGCGGTCCTTGTCCCACGGACGGCTCGCCTTGGTCGGCTCGTCGTTGCGGGTGGACATGGCCTTGGCCGAGCAGAAACCCGCCATGGCCGTGCCGGTGGTGGCGAATTCGGCGCCGCCGGCGATCATCACGTCGGCATCGCCGTACTGGATCATGCGCGCGGCCAAGCCGATGTTGTGCGTACCGGTGGTGCACGCGGTCACGCAGGCGATGTTCGGGCCTTTCAGGCCGTTCATGATCGACAGGTGGCCCGACACCATGTTGATGATCGAGCTGGGCACGAAGAACGGCGACACGCGACGCGGACCCTTGTCGTGCAGTTCGATCGAGGTGTGTTCGATGGTATGCAGACCGCCAATGCCGGCAGCCACGGCCACGCCGATACGCGGGGCGTTCGCTTCCGTCACTTCCAGGCCGGAATCGCGCAGGGCTTGCGTGCCCGCGGCAATGCCGTAATGAATGAACGGATCCATCTTCTTGATCTCTTTCGCGGCAATCCACTGTGCCGGATCGAAATCACGCACCTGGCCGGCAATGCGCGTGGCATAGGTGGTAGCGTCGAAATGGGTAACTTCGCCGATGCCGCTGACGCCCTTGAGAATGTTGCCCCAGGCGGTAGCGATATCGTTGCCGACCGGCGAAATAATGCCGAGACCGGTAACAACTACACGTCGTTTGCTCATGCTGACTTTCCTCGTGTTCCCGTGGCGCTGCCGCTGACGGCAAGCATTACGCGCTAGCGTGGCCACATCATCCGGGCCGTGCGGTACGCATTCGCGCACCATACGGGATCGGACGTTGCAAAATGCAGAAACGAAAACTGCGCCAATGTGGCGCAGCTTCCGGTATCGCTAGTGGACAGACGCATCATGCGATGGCGTCAGTCGCAACGGAGCGATCACTCCTTGGTGTGGGCCTTGATGTAGTCAACAGCCTGCTGCACCGTGGTGATCTTCTCGGCTTCTTCGTCCGGAATCTCGGTCTCGAACTCTTCCTCGAGAGCCATCACCAGCTCAACGGTGTCCAGCGAATCAGCGCCCAGATCGTCCACGAACGAAGCGTTCGCCGTGACTTCATCCTCCTTCACGCCCAGCTGCTCGATGACGATTTTCTTGACGCGCTCTTCGATGGTGCTCATGTTGCCAATACCTCCCAAGGAGTAGTTACCTGATCAACGCCGGCCGTGGCCGACATATGGCCGGCGGATTGTAGTGGCTAAGCCTCAGGCCTGCCATGGTCCGCCAGCGATGGTGATACGCAGGCCACGGGACCAGCGCGAAAGAAGCAATTGTCGCCTAAAACGAGACCGCGTGCGACAACTCCTTGTTAAACCGGCCCGTGCCGGCGCGCCGGGCAGCCCCTCCAGCAAGGCTGGAGGCCGCCCGAGCGTTTGAAACAATGCGTTAAATGCCGGTGAGTTGCGACACGATGTGCCGACCCCGCTGCATGTTTTACGGCATGTACATGCCGCCGTTGACGTGCAGGGTTTCGCCGGTGATATAGGCCGCCGAGGGGGATGCCAGGAAGGCCACAGCCTTGGCAATGTCGCTCGCCTCGCCCAGTCGACCCAGTGCAATCTGACCCAGCAGCGCCTGCTTGGACTCCTCAGGCAGCGACCGCGTCATGTCGGTGTCGATAAAACCCGGCGCCACCACGTTGACGGTGATGCCGCGCGAACCGATCTCGCGCGCCAGCGACTTTGAGAACGCGATGATGCCGGCCTTGGCCGCCGCATAGTTTGCCTGGCCGGGGTTGCCGGTGAGACCGATCACCGATGCGATTGAGATGATGCGACCCTTGCGCGCCTTCATCATGCCGCGCATCACGGCCTTGGAGGTGCGATAGACCGACGTGAGGTTGGTATCGAGGATGGCCTGCCAATCGTCTTCCGGCATGCGCATCAGCAACTGGTCGCGGGTGATGCCCGCGTTGTTGACCAGGATCGACACCGCGCCGAATTCCTTGGTGATGTCGCCGATCAACGCATCGACTGCAGCGCTGTCGGTCACATTGAGCGCACGACCGTGGCCGCCGTGCGGGGCCAGTCGCTCACCGATCGCTGCTGCGCCACTTTCGCTGGTGGCGGTGCCGATAACGGTGGCGCCCATGGCGGCCAGTTCGTCGGCAATAGCAGCACCGATGCCGCGGCTGGCGCCAGTGACGAGGGCGATTTCACCTTGCAGTGTCTTGCTCATCTGTCATGTTCCTTTGGATGGCTGGACGTCGATCCATCCAGTCGAATGATTGGTAAGAACTGGCTCAGACCCACTCGGCGCGAGTGGCATCCAGCTCGGCCGGCGTACCGATGGCGCGAGCCTCGACGCTCTTGTCGATGCGCTTGATCAGGCCTGCAAGCACCTTGCCCGGGCCAGCTTCCGCCATGCGCGTCGCACCGCCTGCGACCAGCGCCTGCACGCACTCGGTCCAGCGCACCGGCAAATAGAGCTGGCGTTGCAGCGCACCGCGGATCTCTTCCAACGTGCTGTAGCTGCGAGCCTCGGCGTTCTGCACGACGGGAATCGACGGCAGCGCCCACTGGATCACGGCCATGCGCTCACCCAGACGATCCGCTGCATCACGCATCAACGCGCAATGCGAAGGCACCGATACGGCCAGCTTGATGGCCTTCTTCACGCCCTGCTCGGCCAGCTTGGCGAGTGCCCGATCCACGGCTTCCGCATTACCTGCAATCACCAGCTGGCCCGGCGAATTGAAGTTGGCGGGCGAAACGACCTGCCCCTGAGCTACTTCTTCGCACACGGCAGCAATCTGCGCATCGTCGCCACCGAGAATGGCAGCCATGGCGCCCACGCCCGGCGGAACAGCGGCCTGCATCAGGCGACCACGCTCAGCCACCAGTGCTGCGGCGTCATGCAGCGACAGCGCGCCAGCACAAACCAGCGCACTGTATTCGCCAAGACTGTGACCCGAGAGCTGCGCCGGGCGTGCACCGCCCAGCTTCTGCCATACGCGCCACACCGCCACGCTGGCGGCAAGCAGCGCAGGCTGTGTGTTCTCGGTGCGATTAAGCGCTTCCTCCAGTCCTTGCTGGCTGAGTGCCCACAGGTCAACGCCAGCACCCTGCGACGCTTGGTCGAAGGTAGCTTTCACTTCCGGGTGGGCCGCGGCCAATTCAGCCAGCATGCCTACCGACTGCGAGCCCTGGCCCGGGAAAACGAAAGCGAGATTGGCAGCGGTCTGGGTCATGGAGCGAGGACTTTCCGGAAACGAAAAACGGAATGGTGCCAGTAATGGCGGCCATACGCAGCTGTATTCGCTTCAGAAATGGGGTCCCGAGCACCTTTCAGTGGTGCGTCATTCCAGCGCGGGCGGCAATGACGGGCAAAAAAATACCGCCTCCAGGGCGGTATTTTTCTTGAAGCGGCTGAATGCAATCAGTAACGCAACAGTGCCGACGCCCAGGTGAAACCACCACCAAAGGCCTCCAGCAGCAGGTTCTGACCGCGCTGCACCTTGCCCGAACGCACGGCGTAATCCAGCGCCAGCGGCACCGAGCCCGACGAGGTGTTGGCATGCTCTTGCACAGTCACGATGACCTGCTCCATCGGCATGTTCAGGCGCTTGGCCGTCGCTTCGATGATGCGCAGGTTGGCCTGGTGCGGGATCAGCCAGTCGATCTGCGAAGCCTCCATGCCGGCGGCCTGCAGCGTTTCGTCAACCAGCGAGTCGAGCGTCTTCACCGCGACTTTGAACACTTCGCGGCCGGACATGTTGATGCGCACACCGTGATTGGGCTCGTCCTTGAAGCCGACGGACACACCCACGGGGTTGTACAGCAGGTGCTTGAAACCGCCATCGGCGTGCAGCAGCGTGGCGTAGATGCCCGGCTCTTCCGAGGCCTCCAGCACCACAGCGCCCGCGCCGTCACCGAACAGCACGCAGGTTTCGCGCTCGTTCCAGTCGATCATGCGGGTCAGCGTTTCCGCACCGATCACCAGCACCTTCTTGGACTGGCCGCTACGAATGAATTTGTCGGCAATGCCGAGCGCGTAGACGAAGCCCGAACAGGCGGCATTGACGTCGAACGCGGCGCAGCCGTTGGCACCCAGACGGTGCTGCACCAGGCACGCGGTGGACGGAAAAATGATGTCCGGCGTCGTGGTGCCGAGTACGATCAGATCGAGCTCGGAAGCCTTGACACCCGCCGCCTCGAGCGCACGCAGTGCAGCCTCGGTGGACAGGTCGCCGGTGGTCTGCCCTTCAGCGGCGATATGGCGCTTCTGGATACCGGTACGGGTACGAATCCATTCGTCACTGGTCTCGACGATCTTCTCGAGATCGGCGTTGGTCACCACTCGCTCGGGCAGCGCGCTGCCGGTACCAGTGATGCGGGCGTAGATCTGGGCCATTAACTTTCCATGCGACGGGTTGTGACAAAGAGGCTGCGCGTACGCTGCAACCGTCTTTCAAACCGCCAACGTTACGTGGGTGATCGCATAAACGCAAAGCGGCGCGAAATCGCGCCGCCATGCGGAACCGTATCCCTTGCGGGAACGATTAATCCTCTTCGACCACCGAGGTGTTGGTGTCGATGACCTTCTTACCGCGGTAGTAGCCATCCTTGGTGACGTGATGGCGCAGGTGCACCTCGCCACTGGTCGGATCGGTGGCCAGCTGCACGGTCTTCAGCGCATCGTGCGAACGACGCATGCCGCGGGTGGACGGGGTCTTGCGGCTCTTGGCAACGGCCATGGCGAATCTCCAGCTAAATCAACGTTTCTTGAGTTCGCGCAAAACCGCGAACGGGTTATCGGAACGCCCTTCGCTGGAGGTTTCCTCCGGCCCGGGGCCTACTACTTCTTCTGGCAGCGTGCTGTCCGGGTTTACCGGAACCAGCGGCAGCGCCAACAACAATTCGTCTTCGATGACATCCAGCAAGCTCAGCTTGCCGTCGTCAGCAACCAGCAACGGCTCGACATTCGGCGGCAAGGCCGCTTCTTCGCGCTCGAGGCGGATCAACCCGAGCCGGCTATCCACCGTCACGGGCAGTACAAACGGCTCCAACGTGCGCTGGCAGGTCAGCGTGAGCGGGGCCTGGACGCGAACGTCGAGGTACGACGTACCAAACTCGTCACGACCAAAATCCAGCTCGTATTGCGCCGTCCCTTCCATATCGGCCAGGGCCTCGCCGAGTCGCTTCATGGCGACCACGGGCAATACCCCCTGGAACGAACGCCGCGCCGAGACCATGCGCCAAGCGTCCACGGACTCTGGCAGTGTCACGGACATAGACGCGAAATCTTAGGATTACAACACCTTGAAGTCAACGGGTTGGGCACACCGAGACAGTCGATTCGGGCTATTTTGCCTGAATGCTTCCGGTACGGCAGACTTTGTGACTCTTACTACGTCGCGAGCCGGCCGATCCCGTGAACTTCTATCTGATGCTCGGCCTTGGGGTCGTCGCACTGTTGGCTGCGACCCTGATCGGCGTGGCCCTGGTCTACCGTGGCCGCGCCGACCGACGCTCGGGCAGCATGCGCCAACTGCTGGAGCTGGCCGACCGGCTTGAGCTGGATCTCAAGACCTGCCGGACAGGTCTGCAACAGGCCCATGCCGTGATGTCGCTCAACCCCGACCAGCCCGCCAACGGTGAACAGGAAGCCCGTCAGGCCATCGACGCCGGCTTGCGCTCGCTGCTGAAGCAACGCATCTGGATTCGCGACGAGGCCCCGAAAGCCAGCCAGCAGCAGCTGGACCATGCAGTGGCCACCATGAACGATACACGGGACCGGCTGCGCCCCCTGCTGGCGGCTCTGGACCGCGCCCAGCACGACCTGGACAGCGCCATGCGGGATCACCTGCGGCGGGAGCACGATGCATGAGCCTGCCGACCCTGGTGCTTGGCTCCACCTCTCGTTATCGCGCCGAGCTGCTGAAGCGGCTCTACGCTGACTTCGAGCAACGCTCGCCCGGCACCGATGAGAGCCCGCTACCGGGCGAAAGCCCCCGGAACCGCGCGTTGCGGCTGGCCGTAGCCAAGGCCCATGCCGCCGCAGACGGGCTGGAAGACGCCCTGGTGATCGGCTCCGACCAGGTAGCCGAACTCGGCGGTCTGGTGCTCGACAAACCCGGCACCGTCGAACGGGCCCGCGCGCAGCTGACGGCCTGCTCGGGGCACGAGGTGCAGTTCCATACGGCGCTTTGCCTGCATGACACCCGCACGGGACAAGACCTCGTCCACGTCGATCACACGCGCGTACATTTCCGCAGCCTCGATGGTGACGAAATCACTCGCTACATCGAGCGGGAGCAGCCGCTTGATTGTGCCGGCAGCTTTAAGTGCGAGGGCCTGGGCATCAGCTTGTTCGAGCGCATCGACAACGAAGACCCCAGTGCACTGATCGGCCTGCCGCTGATCGCGCTTGCACGGTTGCTGCGCGAGGCGGGTATCCGCCTGCCCTGATAACAAGTCTTAGCATCCCGTCACCCGACCATGACGGCCTGTCGGCAAGCATCCGCCTGACACGTCACAACCTTGCCATAGCCATCCAGAAGATGGCTCGCCAGTGCGCGAGAGCCAAAGCTACACTGCCGGCGTCACCCGCGAGCGCTGTTTCCCCTTCCCCGCTGCCGGAAAGCCATGTCCGTCATTACTCCGCTGCACGATGAATCGTTGCGCACGCGACTGGAAGCCGCCATGGCTCAAGTCAATCGCGTACTGCTGGGCAAGCCCCGCCAGGTCAAACTCGCCTTTACCTGCCTGATCGCCGGCGGTCATCTGCTGCTGGAAGACGTACCCGGCGTCGGCAAGACCACGCTGGCGCATGCACTGGCTGCGAGCTTTGCGCTCGATTTCCAGCGCGTGCAGTTCACCAGCGACCTGCTGCCTTCCGACATCATCGGGGTCAGCGTGTACGAGCGCGAAACCAGCCAGTTCCGCTTTCATCCCGGCCCGATCTTCACCGGCCTGCTGCTGGCCGACGAGATCAATCGCGCGACGCCCAAAACCCAGAGCGCGCTGCTGGAATCCATGGCCGAGGGGCAGGTCACGGTCGACGGCAAGACCCATGTGCTGCCGCAGCCGTTCTTTGTGGTTGCTACGCAGAATCCACTCGACCTGGCAGGCACCTTCCCGCTACCTGATTCGCAGTTGGATCGCTTCATGCTGCGCGTGTCGCTGGACTACCCGGACGCCGCAGCCGAACGCGCCCTGCTGACCGGCAGCGACCGCCGAGGCCTGCTGGCGCAACTGACACCGCAGCTCGACGTGGCCAGCCTGTCCGCACTCTCGCGTCAGGCGCAAACCGTCACTGCAAGCGGCGCGTTGCTGGATTACCTGCAGGCACTGCTCGCCGCCAGCCGCCGCCATGCGGATGTGCGCGTCGGCCTCTCACCCCGTGCAGGCCTGGCCTTGCTGAGCGCGGCACGCGCATGGGCATTGCTGAGTGGACGACAACACGTGCTACCGGAAGACATCCAGGCGCTCTTTGTACCTCTCGCCGCTCACCGCCTCGTCACGACACGCGGCGCCAGCGGCGACAGCCTCGCCCGCAGCTTGCTCGCTGACGTCGCGGTGGACTAATGGCGGCGGTCCTTCGCCGCTGGCAGGCCTGGGCCGAGCGACGCCTGCCCGCACTGACGCGCTACAAGCGCCCAGAACCGCTGCCCATCGTTCTGCACCGTCGCCGCGTCTATATCGTGCCCACCGGTTTTGGTGCGGCGTTTACGGTGTTGCTGTTAGTGATGCTGGTCGGCTCGCTCAACTACAACAACAACGCCGCCTTGCTGCTTACCTGCCTGGTGGGTTCGGCCAGTGTGGCGAGCATGTTGTCAGCCTTCCGCAGCCTCAATGGCTTGCGCCTCACGGCGGTGCGACAAGGCCATGCGATGGCGGGCGAACCACTGGTACTGCAACTGGTCTTTGCCGGCAGCGATCACCCGCATACCTCCGTACGTATCACTATGCATGATCAGGTCGACGCGATTGCCGTTCCCGCACGCGGCGAAGTGATGGCCAGCATGAACCTGCCCACCTCGACGCGAGGCTGGCAACCTCTGCCTCGCATCAAGCTGTGGAGCCATTGGCCGCTAGGTTTGTTCCATGCGTGGAGCTGGATCCATCCGGGTCAGGCCGTGCTGGTGTGGCCGCACCCGGAAACCAGCGGGCCGTCGCCGTTTCATGCTGGCGAGTCCGGGCAGCGCCAACGCCTGCACCAGGGTGAGGACATCGCCGCTTTGCGCGATTACCGCATCGGCGATCCGCAACGGCACATCGCGTGGAAGCAGAGCGCCCGCCATCCCAACTTGCTGGTCAAGGATTTCGAGGAGCCGGAATCGCAAGAGGAGTGGCGTCTGGACTGGCGGCAGCTGACGACGTTGCCTACCGAAGCGCGCATCGCACGACTGGCGCGCTGGCTGGGCGAAGCCGAGGCCGTGGGGCGTCCCACCAGCCTGTGGCTGCCAAACGATGAGATCGGCCTGGGCCATGGTCGCAGCCACTACACGCGCTGCATGGATGCGCTGGCCAGCCTGCCGTGATCCGACTCTCGTTCTTTCGACGCAAGCCACGGGCAACGATCGGCACCCGTCCGTTTGACCTGCTTTGCCTCACCGTGGCCGTCGTGCTGGGTGTCCATGCACCGCACCTCCCGATATGGCTCACGGCCGCGCTTGCCGCCACGCTCGCCTTGCGCTGGTGGCAGCGCCGAACGCGCAGTGGTCGCGCACCGCTGTATCTGAAGGTGCCGCTGGTGGCGTTGCTGTCGGCCGCAGTGATCTTTCACTACGGCACTTTGTTTGGGCGTGCGCCGGGAGCGGCGCTCGCCGTTGGCCTGCTGATCCTGAAACTGCTGGAAACAGAAACGTCCCGCGATGCGCGCGTCGGCGCCGCCTTCGCCTGCTTTGCCTTGATGGCCGCGCTGCTGTTCGACCAGGGCATGGTGGCCACCGCACTGGTGGCATTGGGTTTGTTGCCCGCCATGGCGACTTTGCGCGCACTGGAACCTGAACGCCCCGCCACCACCTTGCCGCGCGAGCTGTTGCCCGCACTGGGACTGCTTGGCGCTTCACTTCCGCTCGCCCTGCTGGCGTTCGTGTTGGTACCGCGGCTGAGCTCTCCCCTATGGGGCGCGCCCAACGCATCGCAAGCACGCACTGGGCTTAGTCCCGACATGTCGCCGGGCGACATGACCGAACTGCTCACCGATGACCGGCCCGCCATGCGTGTCAGCTTTGAAGGGACGCCACCGCCGAACGAGCAGCGCTACTTTCGTGCCTACGTCATGTGGGGCTATGACGGGCGGCGCTGGAGCACGCACGATACCGGCGTGGCCACCGTCAGCACCGAACACGGCGCGACCATCGACTACACCGTCAGCCTTGAAGCCAACGGGCAGCGCGTGCTGCCAGCGCTCGACGTGCCAGTGAGCATTCCCAGGCAGGCCCAGTTGACCGTAGACGGTCAGGTGCTTGCTGAGCGCCCCGTCAACGACCCCTATGTCTATGCCATGCGCTCCGCGCCGGGCTACCACCTGCAGGCGCAGCTCGATGCACGCAACCGACGCCTAGGCCTTGAGCTGCCAGCGGGGTTCAACCCGCGTAGTCGCGCTCTGGCCGAGCGCTGGCGGGCGACTTACGGCGACAACGATGCGGCCATCGTCGAAGCGGCACTAACGCTGTTTCACAATGGAGGTTTCAACTACACGCTTGCACCTGCCCCACTCGGCCGCGATGCCGTCGACGACTTTCTGTTCGCCACCCATGAGGGCTTTTGCGAGCACTACTCGTCCGCCTTCACCGTGCTGATGCGTGCAGCGGGCATTCCCGCGCGCGTGGTGACCGGCTACCAGGGCGGTTACTGGAGTGCTGTCGGCCATTACCTGCTAGTGCGCCAGGCGGATGCCCACGCCTGGAGCGAAGTATGGTTGCCCGGACGCGGCTGGGTGCGCGTCGACCCCACTGCCGCCGTGCGACCCGAGCGTGTCAGTCTGGGTGCGGCGGCGGCCAATGCGACGTCCGAGTGGTCACCCAATAGCTGGTGGCTGGGCGCGCGCAATCATTGGGATATCGTCAACCGCTGGTGGAACCAAGGCGTTATCGGGTTCAGCCAGCTTCAACAGCGCGGACTGCTGACGCCCTTCGGCATGAATGACACCAACGCGGGCACGTTGGGATTGCTGTTGGTCTTGGGCGGCTCGTTGCTAGCCGCACTGGGATTGTCATGGGCCCTTTGGAAACGCCCATCGACCGATCAGGCACGCGCAGCGATGCAATTGCTCGAACGAAGGCTGGCAGCGGTGGGCGTAGCCCGTCGCCACAGTGAAGGACCACAGCATTACTTCAACCGGGCAGTGCGCGCCCTCCCCCGCGAGCGCGCCGCATTGGAGCAGTTGATGAGGACATATCTGGAACTGCGCTATGCGCATGAAACGCCACCGGCCGACCTGCTGAAGAACTTTCGTCAGGCTGCGCGGGACTTTCGGCCGCGTCGCGTGGTCAAATGATATGGAACCGTGGATGCACCCCATCCACCACACGATGGAGAAAAGCGTCATGTCCATGTACAAGCCGTTGATTCTCGCGACCGCCGTGGCAACACTGGCCGCCTGCGCAACGGTGCCGCAACCGCTGCAAGGCACGTACACCGATATCACTTCGGTCACCGCCCAGCAGGGTGGTACCGGCGGTGCCGTGCAGGTGCGCTGGGGCGGCCAGATCATCAAGACCGAACCGGGGCCGCAGGAAACCTGTTTCTACATCCTTCAGCGTCCTCTCGACAGCCAGGCGCGCCCGACAGCATCGAGCAACAACAGCGAAACCCAGGGTCGCTTCGTGGCGTGCCGTGCAGGCTTCTACGATCCAGAGGTGTTTACCAAGGGTCGCGACATTACCGTCACCGGCGTGATGCAGGGTTCCATGCCGGAGAAGGTGGGCGAATACAGCTATGCCTACCCCCGCATCGAAGCCAATGTGGTCTACCTCTGGCCCGAACGCGTGATCGTCAATTACCCACCGGGCTATTACGACCCGTTCTGGGGGCCGGGCTGGGGTCCTTATTGGGGTCCCTACTGGGGACCGTGGGGTTATTACCCCTCTCGCGTCATCGTCGTACCTCGAGCAGTACCGCCGCCGCGGCGCGGGTGATCGCTCTCAAAGAAAACGCCGGCTTCAAGCCGGCGTTTTTTTGTCCGTCAGTGGTTGGCCGGACCGGATCAACCCGGCGGCCAATGCATCTGGCGGCCACCCAGCAAATGCACATGCAGATGGAACACCGTCTGCCCACCATGCTCGTTGCAGTTGATAACGGTGCGGTAGCCCTCGTCGGCCAATCCTTCGTGACGCGCATAGGCGGCTGCTGCCAGCAGCAGCTTGCCAAGCAATTCGGCATCACTGGCCGTCGCACCATCGAGCGTGGCAATCGGCCTCTTCGGCACGAACAGCACGTGCACCGGCGCCTGCGGATTGAGGTCGCGAAACGCCAGCACGTCGTCATCTTCATAAACGATGTCGGCCGGAATTTCGCGACGGATGATCTTGCCGAAAATGGTATCGCCCATGATGAAACTCCGTTGATTCAAAGACGCAGCAGCATACCGTGCGCAGCCGGCGCCACCAGTTTGAAACCGAACTGCTCGTAGAGGCGATGCGCCGTGCCATTGGCGACCAGGCTAACCATGGCGCCAGCGGGTACACGCGTACGCACCTCATCCATCAGCGCCTGCATGATGCGCTGTCCCCAGCCTTGCCCCTGCCAGGCCGGCGCCACCGCAATATCCACAATGAACAAAAACAGGCCGCCATCGCCCACGACGCGCCCCATGCCGATCAATTCGTCACCGTGACGCACGCAGACCGCACACCAGCTGGCGGGCAGCCCGATGGCTGCTCCCTCGGCCGACATCACGCTCAGGCCGGCGGCAGTCCGCAACGTGCGGTATTCCTCGTTCGCTGGAATTTCGAGCGAAAGTGTCGGTGTCATGGCGCTCATTCGGCCGACTGCCTGCTGCCGAATGCATGCGCGAGCGTGCCGCGATCGACGTATTCGAGTTCACCGCCCAATGGCACACCGTGCGCGAGACGGGTTGGCCTGACGTTCGCTGCACGCGCCAATTGCGCCAGGTAGTGGGCAGTCGCTTCGCCTTCGACGGTGGGGTTGGTGGCGATGATCATTTCCTCGATCTCGCCTTCGCCCAGCCGCTCGGCCAGCAAATCCAGCCCCAGCTCTTCCGGGCCGAGGCCATCCAGCGGAGACAGCCGTCCCAGCAACACGAAGTATTGCCCGCGATAACCCGTCGCCTGCTCGATGGCGGCTAGTTCCATGGGCGACTCCACGATGCAGAGCACCTGACGATCCCGGCTGCTGCTGGCGCACAGCATGCACACCGGCGTCTCGCTGAAATTGCGGCAGCGCGAACAGTTGCCGATCTGGCGCATGGCCTGATCGAGAGCCTGGGCCAGCCGCAAGCCTCGTTCGCGATCGCGCTCCAACAGATGGAAGGCCATCCGCTGGGCGCTCTTGCCGCCAACACCTGGCAGGCAACGCAGCGCTTCGATGAGGTCGGTGAGTAACTTGCTCATGGATCGAATATCACTGTAGGAGCGCACCTTGTGCGCGACCGCGAAGATGTGTCGTTACCTCTGTCACCGGCTTTCGCCGCATGGCCACACCAGCATCTTCGCTCCGTAGGCTGTCGCGCACAGGGTGCGCTCCCACAGGTCGACATCAGAACGGCATCTTGAAGCCAGGCGGCAGATTCAGCCCTGAGGTCACGCCACCAAGCTTGTTCTTGCTGACGTCCGCCACCTTGTTTACCGCATCATTGACGGCGGCGGCCACCAGATCCTCAGCCATTTCCGGGTCATCGGCGAACAGTTTGCGATCGATCTGCACGCGACGTACCTCGTGCGCACCGGTCATCAGCACGGTGACGAGCCCACCACCGGCGCTGCCCGTCACTTCAAGTTTGGCAATCTCTTCCTGCGCACGCTTCATGTCTTCCTGCATGCGCTGGGCCTGCTGCATCAGCTGACCGATCTGTCCTCTCATGGCGTCACTCCGCTATCTCGTTTCAATTCTCAAATGGCTTGATCGACTGGGGCACCACACGCGCGCCGAATTCGCGCTTGAGTGACTGCACCAGGGGGTCTTCTTCAATGGCCTGCTCAGCAGCCGACTGCGCCGCCTCGCGAGCGTTGGCAGCGCGCGCGGCCGGGGTTTCTGCGACGGCGCCGCGTTCTTCGACGAAACGCAGACGTACACGCTCACCCATGACCTGGCTGATGCGCTCTTCCATCTGGCTCGTCATCGGCTCGACCGCCAGATGCATGTGCGCCGGCTGCAAGGCCAGCACCAGGGTCTGACCCTCGCGATCACGCAAAGCAGCGTTCTGCGCCAGCTGACCCAACGGACCGCGCAGGTTGGCTTGTTCAATCAGGCTGTCCCAATGCGGCAGGCCGCGGGCATCCGTGGCCACCGGCGCGCGAGGTGGCGCGGCGGCGGCGGGTGCCTGCGATGGCGCTGGTGCGGCGTATGGCGCGGAGCGCTCAGCCACGCTGGCCACGTGCATGCGCTCATTCGCCACCGGCGCAGCCGCCCGAGTCGGCACCGTTGGCGCGCGCGATGTGGCACCCGGCACGGCGCGCTCGGTGGACGAACCGCCGCCATCCGCCGGGCGGAACGCCAGCATGCGAAGCATCGCCATTTCGAAGCCAGTACGCGCATCTGGCGCGATGGCAAGGTCGCGACGCCCCGTGGTGGCGATCTGGTAATAGAGCTGCACGTCCTCGGGCGCCAGTTGCTGCGCCAACGTCACCAGGGCGGCATCGTCGCTGCTGTCCTGGTCCGGGCGGTAACCCGGCACCAGCTGGATCAACTGAAGGCGGTGAAGCACGCTGGCAAGGTCGTCCAGCACGCCGCCGAAATCCGGCGAGAACGACGCGATGCGCGCGCATTCGGCCATCAGCGCTTCGCCGCTGCCTTCGGCCAACGCCTGCAACAAGCCAAGCACCTGGCCGCGAGCCACGCTGCCCAGCATGGCGCGCACGTCATCCACCCGCAGCGAGCCACCACCGTAGGCAATCGCCTGATCCAGAAGCGACAGGCCGTCACGCAACGAACCATCCGCGCCACGCGCCAGCTCGGCGATGGCCGCATCCTCGTAGGGAATGTTTTCGGCGCCCAGTATGTGGCGCATCTGGCCGGAAATCTGCTCCGGCAGCAGCCGCTTCAGATTGAACTTGAGGCAGCGCGACAGCACCGTCACCGGCAGCTTTTGCGGGTCGGTCGTCGCCAGCAGGAATTTCACGTGCGGCGGCGGCTCTTCCAGCGTCTTGAGCAACGCATTGAAGGCCGGCTTGGAAAGCATGTGCACCTCGTCGACCAGGTACACCTTGAAACGACCGCGCGCCGGAGCGTACTGGGCGTTCTCAATCACTTCGCGCACATCGTCCACGCCAGTGTTGCTGGCCGCGTCGATCTCCAGCAGATCCACGAAACGGCCCGCATCAACTGCGGTGCAGACGGCACACTCGCCACAGGGATCGGCCGATTCGCCGCGCTCACAGTTCAGCGACTTGGCGAAGATGCGCGCGATGGTGGTCTTGCCCACACCGCGGGTGCCGGTGAACAGGTAGGCGTGATGCATGCGCCCCGTGTCGAGCGCATTGGTGAGCGCGCGTACGACGTGCTCCTGCCCAACGAGTTCAGCGAACTTGCGAGGGCGCCATTTGCGCGCGAGTACCTGGTAGGACATTCCGGTATACCTTGGGGCGAATGCCGATTGTGCCAAGTCGACCGTAGCAAGTCAGTAAGGCCGCGACAGCCGTGGATTCCGACTCCTGAAAAGGCGGCGGCCCTGCCAGCCACACCCCGGCACCCGAATCATTCGCTACCGTTGCTCCCTTCCGGGCCTGGCGGAGTTTACGAACTATCGTCGCGGGGGGACCGACAGGGCCACCATAGACGTGGACGGGGCCAAAACACCCTTCGTCCCGATTTTCGCGCCGAATCAGATCGTCGCGTTTTTGAAACTGGCGGAGAGAGAGGGATTCGAACCCTCGATACGGGGATAAGCCGTATACACACTTTCCAGGCGTGCTCCTTCAACCACTCGGACATCTCTCCGCACGCAAAACCTCAACTGCAACCATCCACGCCGGGCGGGATGGTTCGGCCCCTCCTGGGCCTCACCCCTCACTTACGTTCGGGGCCAACCTCCGGTTGTCCAAATTCGTTCCAGACGATTTTGTCGAACCCAATGCGATACGGGGATAAGCCGTATACGCACTTTCCAAGCGTGCTGCTTCAACCACTCGGACACCTCTCCGCAATGGTGAAACCGCTCACCGGGCCATCAAGCCCCGGCAAAGAGGCGAAAGGATAACGGCACAGGGCCATTCACACAAGATAGGCCTGGGCTCAAACCTCGTCCTGCGGCACATCGCGCAGAAAGACCGGCAGGTCGGTAGCCGGCGGCTTGGCGGGCACTTGATAGAACATATCGGCCACAAAACCGCGATGGTAGGTGGCGTGATTGACCACGTGCAGGATCATGTCCTCCCGCGCCATGCGCCCTTCCCCGCCCCCGATGAACTGGAACGAGACCACCTCGGCCGCCTGTTCCACCGAAAGCACGGCCGCGTAGTCGCGGTACCACGCATTCATGGCCTGCTGCCGCCGCCACAACTCATCAAACGTCAGCGGCTCGGGCGTGTTGCGACTGGTGTAACCGTGAGCACGCCCCTGCAGATGGGCCTTGAAGATGTCGTCGACAACCCACGTGTGGCTCAGCGTGCGCAGCATGTTGCCGAAAATGGTGGCGCGCGGCGCACTGGCTGCACCTTCGGGCAGAGCGGCCACCGCCTCGTAGATCAGGCTATCCGCCCAGGTGCGGTAGTGGAGCAATTTGCGCAGATAGCTGGAAGACATGGCGTCAGCGGCGTCTCAATAGGGATGAAAAACTATCCGGCCTCTGGCCGTGTCGGTGCAGGCATCGGCAGCGCCACTCGCTCACCTGGCCGCGCGATCGCGTAGCCACGCGCCGCCAGCGCAGCACCATCCGCCTCGCTACCGTAGTGATAGAGCCGCAGCCGCTGTCGCATTGACGCTGGATATTCGCGTTCGATGTCGTCGATACCCGTGTGGGAAGGATTACCCACCAGGCCACAGTCGTGGGCGACAAGTTCCCTACCGCCCGCCACACGCTCAAGCACCTCGGGAATCGGTCGCGTATCACCGGTATACGCAAAGCATCCCGCCAGCGCGACGCCGTACGAGGTGCCAGCCATGTGGTGGCGTGTGCCAAATACGTCGAACCATTGGCCGTCCAGCCAGAATCCACGCGTACACGGCACCAGGTGGAAAGCCTCCCAGAAATTCACGCCACCTTCGGCCAGCGCATTCGGGTAATCCGCTACACGGCCCTGCAGCCAGGTCATCAACCCTGCATGCAGGAATACCTTGGTGCGGCCACGCCACTGTTCATCGAACCACAGGCGGAAGAACAAGCGCTCCATACCGCCCACGTGATCCATATGGGTGTGCGTGATGAAGAGCGCGCGTGGCGGCTCACCGTAGGCCGCCACGTAGCGGTCAAGCGTATCGGGGCCGCAATCGATCAGTAGCACCGGCTTGCCGTCGCGCTCCAGCACGACAGCGGACGAGCCCAGTTCAACGGCGTGCGCCGCACCGACCCCTAGAAAATGCAGATTCCAGTTCATGCGCGAAGCGTACGCTCGTAGCGGTATAGGAGGGGCTTCCAAAGCTGCTCTTCGAACGCCGCCTCACCCTGGGCTGACGCCCCGAGCTTCACCAGCGAACGACGCAACCGCTGCAGATTCGCCTGCTGCCAGCTTTCGGCCGGTGAACGCCGCTGGCCGCGATCAAAGTCGATCAGATAGAGCTGTTCCGTCGTCACCAGCACGTTGTGGGCGTTGAGGTCGGCGTGCCATATGCCGGCGCGATGAAAACGGGCCACCAGTGCTCCCACCAGTTCAGCCATCTCACTGTCCAACTGCCCTGCAACCAGAAGCTCGGCCAGCGTCTGCGCATGCGCAATGCGGCGAGTGATCAGGTCTGCGGTATAGAACAAGCCATGCCGGCGATAGCGGCAAGCCACCCCTTGAGGTCCAGGGAGGCCCAGGGAAGCAATGGCACCGAGCAGGCGAAACTCACCAAAGCAACGCGTCCGGTCCGCCCCTTTCCAGAGGTAATGATCCCCCATCAGCCTGGCCACCATGCCGCCACGCCGATAATGGCGCAGCACGCATTCACCGGCGGGCGTTTCGATGATGGAAACACCGCCGCGCCCCCCGGTTTGCTGCCGCAGGGCCCCGAGCAGACGCCATGTCTCAGGCTCGAACCAGTCATCCTCGACTTGTGACGACACCGCGGCGTCGAACAGAATCGCACCGTTGGCGTTTTCGAGGATTCGTTCCTGCATCGCCATATCCTGTGCTGTCCAAGCCCGCCCCAAGCCCTAAGTCGGTTGATTCTAGCCCAGGGATGCTCTGATCTATTCAACGTGGGTGGCATGATGCCCCGAAGGCTCGCAGAGTGTGGCGCGAGGCGCCGCGCAGGCTGGCTGCCTGGGCAAGCCTTGCGCCACACTCTGCCAGCCTTCTTGGCATCACCCGAAGGGCCGGCTTTGTCTGCCTGCCAGTACGCGCCGTACCGTCTCGACAGGCAGCCAGCCTACCTTCGACAGCACAACACGCACTGGCAGGCAGACAAAGCCGGTGACACCTAAGTTGAATAGATCAGAACATCCCCATGCCTACGCCCACCTCGATCTGCCTGCTGCGCACCTCCGCCATTGGCGACGTCACTCATGTCGTGCCGTTGGTGCACACGCTGCAAGCGGCCTGGCCGCAGACGGAGCTGACCTGGATTGTCGGCAAGCTGGAGCGAAAGCTGGTGGGCGACCTTCCCGGGGTGAACTTCGTGACGTTCGACAAAGGGGCTGGCTTTGCTGGCATACGCGCCGTGGGCGAAGCGCTGCAAGGCCATCGCTTTGACGCGTTGCTACAGATGCAGGTGGCGCTGCGTTCCAATCTGCTCAGCCTGTTCATCAAGGCACGCCAGCGCGTCGGCTACGACCGTGCACGTGCCAAGGATGGTCATGGCCTGGTGATCAATCAACGCATCCCTGCCCGCACTGGCGAGCACGTACTCGATGCCATGGGCAGCTTCTGCGAGCCGCTGGGGCTCAAGCAGACACAAGTGCGCTGGGATATCCCCATCCCCGAAGAAGCTCACGCCTGGGCGGCCGAACAACTGCCTGGCGACACACCGACCTTGCTGGTCAGCCCCACCTCCAGCCACACGCTGCGCAACTGGCAGCCCGAACGCTATGCCGCCGTGATGGACCACGCCAGTACGCGCGGCTGGCGCATCGTGTTGGTGGGTGGTCCTTCCGCATTGGAACGCGGCATGGCCGACGCCATACTGCGCCATTGCCGTCACACGCCGCTCGACCTGACCGGCAAGGACACGCTCAAGCAGATGATGGCCATGCTGGTACGCGCGCCGATGCTGCTCACCCCGGATTCGGGCCCGATGCACATGGGCAATACGGTCGGCTGCAAAGTGCTGGGCTTGCATGCCGCCAGCAATCCAAACCGCTCCGGCCCCTACTCCGATCGCCGCTGGTGCGTGGACAAGTACGACGAAGCCTCGCGCAAATACTTCGGCAAACCCGCCAGCGAGATCCCCTGGGGCAGCAAGATCGAAAAGCCAGGCGTCATGGATCTGATCGGAGTGGACGACGTGATCGAACGATTCGAGGCGTGCGCGCAACACCTCGGCCTTGCCTAAACCAAAAAAACTGTAGGAGCGCACTTGTGCGCGACTGCATCGCACCAACATGGTCGAAAGGCGGTCGCGCACAAGTGCGCTCCTACAAGGCGTTATACCGCGATTATCTTGCGCGGTAGTTCCGGCGCTACGATATAGCCCCTTATACGCATGAGTGCTGCAGGGCCGGTGTCGAACGCTACATGAGTGACCTCACTCGCCATCAGGCAGATCACTCGGGTTGCCTTAGCACTACGAATGATCGGTGCATCATGGGTATCCATGGCGCTCCAGTTCGCTCTTAAGCAAGTTCAGCCGTGTCTTGCCATCCGGGAAAAATTGCGTCCCATATCGCACAAGTCCGGCCTGATGCAAGTGGCAGGTCATCATGAAACTCAGCAATATGCCTGGCTCCGCCTCGTCGATCTCGATATCCACCGCCTTCAGTCGCGGCTCGTACAGCAACAGCGTGTGCTCCATCACCCGCTTGAGGCGCAGTGTGGAGGCCGGCAGATCCCGGTACACCTCAGTCAAATCATCGAGCCCGTAATCCGGCAAGTGCAGCAACCCGTGACGACGGCTATTGAGGATGCGCTGGATGTTGTCCTGCACCGACAGAAAGGTTTGTGTCGCCGGATCGACGTCGTCGACCGCCACGCCATTGGCAAAGTGGCCAGTGATCTTCTCGAACAAGCCCGGCCCACCGCGACTCACGTCGCCGACACCATGGCCATCTCACCAAAATCGACCGTGACGCCCTCGTCATCGGCGTAGCTCAACCGAATGCCACGCGGCAACTGATGCTGGACGCTGCGTACAAGCAACTCGCGTGACAACACCGGCAGGATCTGCTGATCGAGCAGGCTATCGATGTTGCGCGCACCTGAGTCGGGCAGCTGACAGGCGCGGACCAGCTCGGCCACCAAGGCGTCGTCACAGGTCATCAGGACGCCAAAGCGCTGCGTGATGCGCTTGCCCACCATGGCCAGCTTCATCCGCACGATGGTGGCCAACGCATCGGCGGATAGAGGGCGATAGACGATGGTTTGGAAGCGTGCGAGCAAGGCCGGTTGGAAGTGCTCCACCAGCATGGGGCGAATCGCCTCCATCAGCATGCTGTTCGTCGCCTCAGCGCCGGCATCCCGGATCGCATCGGTGGTCGCGAAGATGGCTTCGCTGCCCAGATTCGACGTCATCAGGATCACCGTATTGCGGAAGTCGATCACTCGCCCTTCCCCATCCCGCATGAAGCCGCGATCGAACACCTGATACAGCGCGCAGGCGGCTCTTGAGATGCACGTTCGCCCG
Source organism: Dyella sp. PARNA 12/25 (assembly GCF_055702865.1). Lineage (NCBI taxonomy): Bacteria > Pseudomonadati > Pseudomonadota > Gammaproteobacteria > Lysobacterales > Rhodanobacteraceae > Dyella > Dyella sp. PARNA 12/25. The sequence continues at coordinate 134,984 of NZ_JBVQCI010000002.1, forward strand.
GACTTGATGCCCTCGCCCGTGCTTGAAGCGAACGCGGTGAGCCTGGGCTACACCACGATGCTCGCCAGGCGCGACACAACGTCGCGCGATATCCCGATCCGGGTGCAGTTGGGTTCATGGAATCTCCCAACCCGCCAGTAATGCCTAATCGGCCAACGCCAAGGAACACCCATGTTATCGCTATGCGTCGTTCGCACTAGCATCGTCATGATCGTCGTGCTGGGCACCACCGCCTGCGGTGCAACGCAGGCGATTCATGACAGAACGGTGGAAGCGGCAAAACGTGTTTTCACCACGCCAATCCCGACCATGAATCTGGACATCGTCGATCAGGCGGCGGGCAACACAGGCACAACCATCGTGCGGATTTACCAGCTGACGTCAGCACATGGGTTTGAAGCGCTGACCGAAGCGCAATGGATGTCCAACGATCTGACGACGTTGCAACCTGACTTGCTGGATTCGGACAACGTCGTACTGGCGACAGGCGCCAGTGAGAGTCTCCGGTCGCCCATGCAGGAACGCACTCAGGTAGTGGGCATCGTAGCCTGGCGGCCTGACGGCGATGGCAAGCCCACCAAGCTGTTGATCCAAAGGAAACAGTGGGCAGCCACCGATCCTGTCAGGGTCGTGATCGACCCTGCCCAACGGCTATTTCGGGATGTGCCCAGACAGCGCTCCACCCGATAGGTCGCGCGCAACCCAGATTTCGGCTATCCAGCCCCCCATCGACCGTTTCCCACATCACCGTGCATGGCATCCGCGCAAACGTAGATCAACCTGCGCCATCTGGTACCGCCAACCAGGCCCCTGCCCTGCGACATGTCAGTGCGCGGTAGTTTCCGCTGAGGTTTTCACCAGGTCTCTGGGATCATCGCTGACATGCCCAAAGGCGACTCCGGAGCCAGTTCGCCCCCCACGAGGACTGTTGGCAACCGGAAGATCAGGTATACGGCTGGTACGACTTCTCTTCCACCAGCTGCGAACCCAGCTTTAGGTTGATCTCGCGCTTCACTGCTGCACGGTCGTCGTTCTGGAAGTACACGGCACGTGCCAGTTCAATGAACTCGGCATCGAACGCCTGCGCCTTCTCCTTGAGGCGAATACGGTCTTCGATATCCCACAGCGCTTCATTCACCGCCAGCAGGCGGGCGCGTTCGGCGGAGATGTCCGTCTTCGAAGCCGGATGTGCCGCCCAGGTGGTATTGAGCAGATCCAGCTCGGTGCGCACATTGGCCAGCTTGGACGGGTCGGAGATCTGCTTGGACTTGATTTCGAGAATGGTGATCTTGTCGATCAGCTCACCGTAGGAAACAGGGACTTGGACCAGGCTCATGAGGACTCCAGAGGATGGGACCGGCGCGACATGACGAGGTTGTCACGACATCGGGGCCCCAGAACGCACATCATAATTAAGGCAACGCTGGATAAGTATCACCTCAACTGCCTTGTCCTGTGGTTCAGCCTTCAGGATTAGACTTGTCGCGCAACCGACCCCATGGAGAGAGTCAATGCTTCACTCGCGTATTTTTGTTCTACCCCTGGCTGCCCTGCTCGCCGTCAGCTCGTTTGCCGCCCAGGCGCAAACGACGCGCGGCAACAGTAACGTATTGATCCGTAACGACGGAATCTTCGTGCGTTGCGACCAGTGCGGCACGGTGGAATCGATCGGCCAGAACATCACCCAGGGCAACGACCACAGCATGGCTGGCACCATCATCGGCGGTATCGCCGGTGGCGTGCTCGGCAATCAGGTTGGCAAGGGCAAGGGCAACACGCTGGCCACCATCGCCGGCGCCGTGGGCGGCGGCTATGCGGGTAACCGCATCGGCGCCAACAGCGGCGCGCCCCAGCAGAGCTCCACTGTTCGCATCAAGATGGGCAACGGCAACTACGCCAGCGTGACCGTGCCGGACGCGAGTGCGATCCGCGTGGGTGACCTGGTGCAGGTCGACCAGAATGGTGCCATCACGCGCATCCAGTAAGCGAACGCCGTAGCCGCAACACCTAAGCCGACCCGCGAGGGTCGGCTTTCTTGTGCCTAAGAGCCCTTCGGCACCCGGGCTTTTCGCACACGGGCTTCAAGGTCATCGAAAAAAGCAGGCGGTAGCACAGCCCGTACCGGCACTGCCCACCAATGTGGTTGGGCGAAGCCCGTGCATTTCACCGCATCCTTTTCGGTCATCAGTACCGGGTGGCAGTCGGCAAAGGTCAGATCGCTGGCTACGAAGGCGTGATGATCGGGAAATGCATGCTCGATCACCTGCAACCCTTGTGAGCGCAGGCTGGCAAAGAAGCGTAGCGGGTTGCCGATCGCCGCTACGGCGTGTACGACTTGACCCGCAAAATCTGTCAGCGGCTTGATATGACCGTCGGCCAGCGCCCGCACGGAACCGCCCTGCAATTGCATCGGCACGTCACCAGGACCGAGCACACCTCCGTTGCAGATACGGAAGTCCACCCGCTGCAACCGCGATAACGGTTCGCGCAGCGGACCTGCCGGTAACAAACGGCTGTTGCCGAAGCGACGCACGCCGTCGATCACGCAGATTTCCACATCCCGCGCGAGGGCGTAGTGCTGCAATCCATCGTCGGCGATGACGACATCGCAACCGGCATCGATGAGAAGCCTGGCCGCCGCGGAACGCTCGCGCCCCACAGCTACTGCGACACCACTGGCCTTGATCAGGCAGGGCTCATCGCCAACGACAGCAGGGTCAGGAGAGCTACCCAAAAGCATGGGTGTTCTCTGAGTACCACCATAGCCACGACTTACGATCCCGGGCTTGTATCCACGGCGGCGCAGCGCTTCTGCGACCGCGATAGTTACAGGCGTCTTGCCGGTACCACCAACACTTAGGTTGCCGATGACCACCACCGGCACGGAAAGGCGCGTGCTGCGCAGCACGCCAATCCGATACAAGCCGCGCCGCAGGCTGGTCAACGCACCGTACAGGGCGGCCAGCGGCCCGGTCCACCAAGGGGCACGGCCAACGCCATACCAGGCCGATTCAAGGCGGTCGGCCAGGGCCATGGCGCTTCCTCAGTCGTCGCTCTGATGGTGGAACTGCATGCGATGCAAGGCGGCGTACTGCCCTTCCAGCGCCAGCAACTCACTATGCGTGCCACGCTCGACGATGCGTCCCTGATCCATCACCGCGATCTGGTCGGCATGCTCGATGGTGGACAAGCGATGGGCGATCACCAGCGTCGTGCGATCGCGCATCAGGTGATGCAGCGCTTGCTGGATCAGGCGTTCGGATTCAGTATCGAGCGCACTGGTGGCTTCGTCCAGCACCAGGATCGGCGCGTTCTTGAGGATGGCGCGCGCAATGGCGATGCGCTGGCGCTGACCACCGGAAAGCCGGTTGCCGCCCTCGCCGATCTGGCTCTGGATGCCCTCGGGCAACTTGACGATGAACTCCATTGCATGCGCCGCCTCGGCAGCAGCGATGATGTCCTGCTCGCTGGCGCCGGCCAGTTCGCCGTAAGCGATGTTCTCCGCCACCGTGCCATCGAACAGCACCACGTTCTGGCCGACCCACGCGATCTGGTGACGCAGCGATGCCAGCGTATAGCTCTCGTAGTCTTCGCCATCGAGCAGGATGCGCCCGCTGGAGGGTTCGTTGAAGCGCGGCAACAAACTGACAAGGCTGCTTTTGCCGCTGCCCGAGCGCCCGACCAATGCGGTCACCGAACCTGGCGGGCAATGCAGGTCGACGGCGTTCAACGCCTCGAACTCACCCAGCGGATAGACCAGGCCCACCTTGTCGAAACGCAGGTCGCCCTTGGTACGTTCGAGCACCTTGGTGCCGTGGTCCACCTCCGGCGGCAGATCCATGACGGCAAAAAGGTTCTCTGCCGCCGAGATGCCCGTCTGCATATTGGACTGCACATTGGTCAGTCGCTTGAGCGACGACAGCATGCCGCCCATGGCGGTCAGCACGGCGATGAACACGCCCGGGGAAATATTGTCGATCTGCGACGGCCGCGAGGCCAGGAACACCATGCCTGCCAGTGCCAGCGAGGCCACCGTCTGGATCGACGAGCCGGAGATGGCGCTGGTGGCGATGATCTTCATGTTGAGATAGCGCGCGCGGTCGGAGACCTGCTTGAAGCGATCATCGGCCTGCTTCTGCCCGCCGTAGATGCGCACCTCACGGTTGGCCTTGATCATCTCGTCGACCGTGCCGGTGACCGAGCCCATCATGCCCTGGATGCGCTTGCTGACTACGCGATAGCGACGGCTCACCGCCGAGGCGATGAGCACGATGGCAGGCACCAGGACCAGCAGGGCCATGGTGAGGTACACGCTGTTGCGTAGCATGACCACGATCATGCTGATGACGGTGATGCTCTCGGTCACCGCTACTTTCAGCGCATCGGTGGACGCACTCGCGACCTGCTCGCTGGTATACGTGATTCGCGAGACTTGATGGCCCGAATGCTCGCTGCCGAAGAACGACGCAGGCAAGCGCAGGTAGGCGCCGAACACGTCGCGCTGCATGGATTGCACCACGTTGCGCGCCACGTAACCCATGCCGTAGTTGCTGATCAGGATGGCGACACCACGAACCGCGAAGATGCCGATGATCCACCAGGGCATCCAGCGGATCAGGTACGGATCCTTCTGCTGCAGCAGCGTATCCATGATCGGCTGCAGCGCGTTGGTGAAGATGGCCAGCGCGCCGCCGTCCACGGCAAAGCCGATGATGGCAATCAGGATGATTGGCCAATAACGGGCCGAGTAACCAAGCAACCGCTTATAAACCTGTCGGCTTTTTGCGTCCCAAAGCGCGACCTTCTGCTTGCCTTCGCTCATTGCCCCTTTTCTTCCTGACTGGGCGTGGTGGCAATGGAAAGCTTGGTGAAGCCGAGCTGGCCCAACGCATCCATGGCGATCACTACATTCTGGTGTGGCGTCATGGCATCGGCGCGAATGGTGACCTGACGTTCGCGGTCGTCGCCGGCCGCGTTGGCGATGGCCTGCTTGAGCGGATCGATGCCCTCGCCCATCACTTCATCGCTGCCCACGTAGAAATGGCCATCGCGATCCACCACGACGGTGATCGCGGGGGCCTGCATGTCGCGCTCTTCCGCGCTGGCTTTGGGCAGGGTTACCTGCATCCGGGAATGCTGGATGAAGGTAGTGGTGAGCACGAAAAACATCAGCAAGGTCAGCAGCACGTCGATCAGCGAGATCACGTTGATCTCGAAATCGTCCTGCCGACGGTCGTTACCGATACGCATGCGTCAGCTCGCGCTCGACTCGGTGGTAGTGGCACGCGGCGCGCGGGTGCGCGGGGCGGGTGTCGGCTGATTCACGGTCAGTTCGTCGAGCAGCTCGGTGGCCTGCTTCTCCATCTCAACGCAGTAGCCAGCCACCTTGGAACGGAAGTAGCGGTGCAGCACATAGGCCGGAATCGCCACGATAAGGCCGGTGGCGGTGCAGATCAGCGCCTCGCCGATACCACCCGCCATCTTCATGGGGTCGCCCACGCCACCGCGCATCACTTCCATGAACATGCGGATCAGGCCGATCACGGTACCCAGCAGGCCGAGCAGCGGGCCAATGAGCGCGATGGTGCCGAGCGTATTGAGATAACGCTCCATGCGATGCACCACGTGGCGACCGGTGTCCTCGATGCGTTCCTTGATCAGCTCACGCGGGCGATTGCGCACCGCAACCGCCGAGGCCAGCAACTCGCCCAGCGGGGAGCCGCTTGCCAGCGTCGCAAGGTGATTGGGATCCAGCTGGCCGGAGCGAGCCCAGTTGCGCACTTCCTCGCCCAGACCGGGCGGGAGCACCGAGCGACGGCGCAGGGTCCAGCAACGCTCCAGCACGATCGCCAGCGCGACCGCCGAACAGATCAGGATGGGCAGCATCGCCCAGCCACCAGCCATCAGGATTTCCAGCACAACGACTCCGCGCCACTTCGATCGTTTAGGAAGGGCGCATCATAACAGTCTCGCCGGATCGTTCCGCGGCACCCGTGGCAGTTGCGAAAAGCCCGGGATGCCACCCCGCCCGTTCATTTTTATGCACGCCCGGGCCCGGCAACTCATTCGCGCCAATAGCGGGCCTCGCGCTGGCGCCACTTGGCCGCCACGCTGGGCGGCCCGTCTGGCGGGAAGTCCACCTGGAGCCCTCCCGTCACTGCAGTATTGAGCCAGGGGACCCCAGCCTCGTCATAACGCTCCATCACCCGTGGATTCGGGTGGTGGAAGCGATTACGCCAACCGGACGAGACCAGCGCCAACTGCGGCTGCAGGGTAGAAATAAAGGGCGCACCCGACGATGTCTTGCTGCCGTGGTGTGGCACCGACAGCACCAAGGGTGGCCCCGGCGGAACCGCCTCGGCCACGGCGGGTTCGGCCTTAGTGGTGATATCGCCCGTCAGCAAAGCCCGGCCGCCCTTCCCTTCAATCAAAAGCACACAGGACCGGTCGTTGGCCGGCCCGACCGCCTCGCTGGAGGGCGGCAGCACATGCACGGTCACGCCATCCCAGGACCACGACTGGCCCGCCATGCAGGGCTTCATGGCAATCGGCATCCGCTCCGGTTCGCCGGAATACCGTTCGGCGCCGGGATACGCGGCAGCCACCGCAGGGATACCACCGGCGTGATCGTTGTCGGCGTGGCTGGCGATCAGCACATCAAGGCGATGGATACCCAATGCATGCATGGAAGGAAGCACGACAGCCTCGCCCAGGTCGAACTCGGAGGGATATCGCGCCCCGGCGTCATAGAGCAACGCGTGATGCTGGGTGCGCACAAGTATCGACAAACCCTGACCCACATCGAGCATCCACAGCTGAAAGCCGCCTTGCACGGGTATATCGCGCTGGGGCCACAGCAGCGGCAAGAACAACAGCCCTGCCATCCACCGCATTGGCATGCCACGCGGCATGAACAGCCACAACGCCCCGAGCGTGGCCAACAACAGCGCCCACCAGGTGATCTCCGGCAAATACCAGTGCGCACCTGGCCAGGTAGCCATGTGCTCCAGCAACCACCACTGCGCGTGGGACAACCATCCCGCCAACTGGAACACCGGCCCAGCCAGCGGCGGATACATCCCGAGCATGATCATGCCCACCAAGGTGACGGGCACGATCACGAAGCTCACAAACGGCACCGCGATGAGGTTGGACAGCGCCCCCACCAGCGACGACTCACCGAAGAACCACATGGTCAACGGCATCAGTGAGAGCGTCATCACCATCTGCCCCGCCGACAGCTCATGCAGGAAGCCCCGAAAACCCCGGCTTCGCTCGGTCATGCAAAGCATGAGAAACGCCACACCGATAAACGACAACCAGAAACCCGCCGTAAGCACACTCAAAGGATCAACCAGCAACACCGACACCAAGGCAAGCGCCAGCGATTGCGGTCCGGTTGGTTGGCGGCGGCAGCAGCGTGCACACGCCACCACCGTGATCATCAACAGCGTGCGCACCGTTGGAAGTCCGAAACCAGCCAATGCGCTGTAGGTACCCGACGCCAACATGGCCATGGCCGCCAGCATCTGTGGTCTTGGTAGACGCAAGCCCAAGCCCGGCCACAGGGCGTAAAGCAAGCGCGCCAGCCAAACGCCGAATAGCGCGGCCACGCCGACATGAAACCCGGAGATGGCGATGAGGTGAGGGATGCCATTGGCGCGCGCTACTTCCCAGTCATGCTGGCTCAGTCCTCGGATATCGCCGACCGAGAACGCGCGCAGCAGCGCCACGTCATGCTCGTCGGAAACGCGCGCCGCAATGCCGCGACTGATCGCATCGCGCACCCGATCAATACAAAAGCCCGGGTGCGAAAGCAGCGCATTCGATGTGTCGTTGCGTACGTAGCCCACGGCAACGATGTGGCGCTCAAGCGCGCTGCGTTCGCTGTCGCTGCCGCCGGGATTGACCAGTCCACGCGGGCGCCTCAGACGCAGGGTCACAGACCATCGGCTGCAAGGTGCTACGTCAGGCGCATCGTTGTACCAGCTCACACGCACTCGCCCGTTCAACTCGAGCGGCAATCCGTTCAATGTCGCCTGCTCTACGGAAAGCAGAAAACCCGTGGCATCGTCGCGGACCAGGGGCAAACTCACCACCTGTCCAACGACACGCACATCCTGCCCTTCCAAGTCGCGAGGCAAGCGCGCATCCATGCCTATGCTGCCACGCCAGCAAGCCCAGGCTGCGCCGAGAAGGCACCATGCGAGTGCGCGCCAGGAACCACCTCGCCAGATCAAGGCTAACGCCACCAACGACAACGCCACGCATGACCAGCGCGGCGGGAGTACGACCAACCATTGCACCGCGAGTACGCCAAGCAACAGCATGACGCCGGGCACGAGCGCCCCATCCTTACGCACCATCCATCCCCTTGCGAGTGGAGAAGGACAGGTTAGTGCCCAGGCATCAGTGGCGAGGCCGAAATACGTGTAGGGATAGGATCAAAAAGGCCGCCTTGCGGCGGCCAGCGTGATCAGGCGTGAACCTTTTCGATCAGCACGCCGTTGTGCAGTTCGAGCGTGCGATCCATACGCGCGGCAAGTCGGTTGTCGTGCGTAACCAGGATGAAGCTGGTGCCGATCTCCCGATTGAGTTCCAGCATCAGCTCATACACGTGTGCTGCATTGCCTTCGTCCAGGTTGCCGGTCGGCTCGTCACCCAGCACCACCGCCGGTCGCGTCACCAGGGCTCGCGCCACCGCACAACGCTGACGCTCACCACCAGAGAGTTCGGACGGCTTGTGATCCACTCGCTTGCCCAAACCGACGCGACCCAGCAGATCCGCCGCCTGCTTCTCCGCTTCGGCAATGGCGACGCCGCGAATCAGCAGCGGCATACACACGTTTTCCAAAGCGGTGAATTCGGGCAGCAGGTGATGAAACTGGTAGATAAAACCCATCGACCGATTGCGCACGCGACCGCGATCCGCATCGGAAAGGCTGGACAGGTTTTGCCCTTCCACTTCCACTTCGCCACGCGTCAGCGTGTCCAGGCCGCCAAGAATGTGCAGCAAGGTGCTCTTGCCTGAGCCCGACGCGCCCACGATGGCAAGTGTCTCGCCACGGTTCAACGTAAAACTGACGTCGGACAGCACGTCGGTCTTCAGATCACCTTCTTCGTAGGTCTTGGCAATATGACTGGCGCGCATCACCACGCCGCTATGGGTGTTCATCGGCTTATTCATAACGCAGCGCCTGCGCAGGCTGGGTGCGCGACGCACGCCAGGCGGGATAAAGGGTGGCCAACAGCGAGAACAGGAAGGTGATGAGCGCCACCCAGGCCACGTCGCCGCCGTCGAGTTTGCTCGGCAGTTCGCTGATGTAATAGACGTCCGGCGACAGGAAAGTCACACCCGTGACGTGTTCGATCCACTTCACGATGCCCGGCAACTTCCACGACAACAGTGAGCCCAGCGCGACGCCGAAGCCCATGCCGACGAAACCGACCAGCACACCTTGCACCATGAACATGCCCATGATGCTGCGTGGCGTCGAACCCAGTGTACGCAGGATGGCGATGTCGGCCTGCTTGTCCGTCACCAGCATCATCAACATCGAAATGAGGTTGATCACCGCCACCAGGATGATCAGGGAGAGAATGATGAACATCACCTTCTTCTCCATCGAAATGGCAGAGAAGAAGTTGGCGTGACTGTCCATCCAGGTTTCCACGCGATAGACCTGCCCCAGTTGGTCCGCCAGTTCACGAGCGACTTCCCGCGCATTGAACATGTCGTCGAGTTTCAGGCGGATGCCGGTCGGGCCACCCAGGCGATTGAGCCGTTGGGCATCGGTCATGTTGACCAGTGCCAGGCCGGAATCAAACTCCTGCATGCCCATTTCGAACACACCGGACACGGTGAAGGTGCGCAAGGCGGGCACGCTGCCGGTGATCGGCGAGGACTGGAACGAAGGCACGGCGACAATGACCTTGTCACCCACCGTCACGCCCAATTGCATCGCTAGCTCGCGGCCCAGTACGACATTCCAGCTACCCGGCGTCAGGTCGGTGAGTTTGCCTTCGACCATGTGCTGGTCGAGGTCCGACACCCTGGGTTCCTGGTCGGGTTCGATGCCGCGCAACAGGCCACCGGTGGAGCGACGAGCCTGCAGAAAGGCCTCACTTTCCACATAAGGCGCAGCACCCTTCACGTGCTGGTTGGCCTCGGCAATCTTCACGGCGCGAGGCCAATCCACGACCGCCTGCCCCGGCATGCCTGAGACGGTGGCATGCGAGATGGCACCCAGGACTCGCGTGCGCAGCTCGTCGCCGAAGCCGTTCATCACCGACATCACCGTGATCAGCGCGGTCACGCTGATGGCGATGCACACGATGGAAACGGTGGAAATAAACGAGATGAACTGATTGCGACGCTTGGCACGCGTGTAGCGCAGGCCGATGAAAAGCTCTAGCGGTCGAAACATAGGGCGGTCGCTTAGTGAGGTCGAAAGGGCTGGCCGCCCGAAGATTGCCGATTATCGCCTGATACGCGGCTAAACCGTAGGACCACGTTTTTCGGGAAGAGTGCCCGCTACTTGCAGGCCTGCCGGCGCAGGCAACGCCAGGCGCATGCGTAGACGGCGGCGGATATCCGCGTCGCTGTTATCGGGTGCCAGCAACAGCGACAAGCCGCCACGACCTGGCGTCTGGAGCCTTAGCCAGACGACCGAAGCCCCGAATGCACGAGAAGCCTGCAGCGTGGCCGCCACATCGTCGTCGCCGGCCAGACGCAGGCTCCAGCCACCGTCCCGGCTCCAGCCTGCGGCTGTTACTGGCGAACGGGCCACACGCTTGATCGTGCGCCACGTTGCAGCTACGAGCACCAGGGTCAGCGATAACCTCAACGACCCGTGGAGCCCACTGAGCCAGATCGCCAGCATGGCGAGGACCGACACCGTCCAAAGCAGACGGCCTAACCCATTCGAGGGGCGATATTCAAAGCCGATGGCGGGCGCGGATGTCATCGATGATGGCCTGCCAGTCCGGGCGGGTCGCCTTGGCGTGCCCCATCACCCAGTCCCACAGGTCCGGGTCCTGCACGTCCAGCAATTCATCGAATGCCTGGCGCTGGGCTTCGTCCGCGCCGGCGAAACGTTCGTCCAGCCAGCCGCCAAACAGGGCGTCCAGTTCACGGGTGCCGCGGCGGGTGCGCCAGCGGAGGCGTTTGATGCGGGCTTCGTCCATTGCGGAATGCCTTCTACCTGCTTCCTCTCCCCTCCGGGGAGAGGACTGAGGTGAGGGGTCAATATTGCCGCGGTCTGGCAAGTGGCAACTCTTTCGCGAGCACCCACCCCTCACCCTAACCCTCTCCCCGCAGGGGAGAGGGAACAAGGTGCATCGCTTACGCGCGACGCTCGACGATCAGCTTCTTGATCTCCGCAATCGCCTTGGCCGGGTTCAGACCCTTCGGGCAAGTGCGCGCGCAGTTCATGATGGTGTGGCAGCGATACAGCTTGAACGGATCTTCCAGATCGTCCAGGCGAGCACCGGTGTCCTCATCGCGACTGTCCACGATCCAGCGGTAAGCCTGCAGCAGAATGGCAGGACCGAGGTAACGGTCGCCATTCCACCAATAGCTCGGGCAGCTGGTCGAGCAGCACGCGCACAGGATACACTCGTAAAGACCATCAAGCTTCTTGCGGTCTTCCGGCGACTGCAGGCGCTCCTTGTCGGCCGGCGCCGGGCTCTGCGTACGCAGCCAGGGCTTGATCGAGGCGAACTGCGCGTAGAAGTGCGTCAGGTCGGGCACCAGATCCTTCACCACCGGCATGTGCGGCAGCGGATAGATCTTCACGTCGCCCGAGGCGCAGTCTTCGATGGCCTTGGTACAGGCCAGCGTATTGGTGCCATCGATGTTCATCGCGCACGAACCGCAAATGCCTTCACGGCACGAACGGCGCAGCGTGAGCGTCGAATCGATTTCGTTCTTGATCTTCAGCAGGGCGTCCAGAACCATCGGGCCGCACGAAGCCATATCGACTTCGTACGTATCGATGCGCGGGTTCTGACCGTCGTCCGGCGACCAGCGATAGATGCGGAACGTCCGCGGCTTCTTCGCGTCCTTGGCCGGAAAGTGCTTGCCCGGCTGGACCTTGGAATTCTTGGGTAGCGAAAACTCTGCCACAGTGGCTCTCCAGTCCGGGTATCAGTAAGTGCGCTTCTTGGGCGGCACGACTTCGACGTCGTTCGTCATGGTGTACATGTGCACCGGACGGAAGTCGAAGCTGGCCTTGCCCGTCTCGTCGACGGACACCATGGTGTGCTTCTGCCAGGTGGCGTCGTCACGATCCGGGAAGTCCTCGCGGGCGTGAGCGCCGCGGCTCTCGTGACGCTGCTCGGCCGAGTACATAGTGGCCACGGCCTGGTCCAGCAAGTTCGCCAGTTCCAACGTCTCGATCAGGTCGGAGTTCCACACCAGCGAGCGATCGCTGACGCCGACGTCCTTGAACGACTCGCGGACCATGGAGATCTTCTCGCAGCCTTCCTTGAGCGACTCGCCGGTACGGAACACGGCCGCATCCGACTGCATGGTGCGCTGCATTTCGGCGCGGATCTTCGCGGTCGGCAGGCTGCCCTTGGCATTACGCAGACCGTCGAAGCGTTCCAGTGCCTTGTCCAGCACGCTGGCCGGCAGATCCTTGTGCGGCGTTTCCGGTTTGATGATTTCGGCGCAACGGTGCGACACGGCGCGACCAAACACCACCAAATCGAGCAGCGAGTTCGAGCCCAGGCGGTTGGCGCCATGCACCGACACGCAAGCCGCTTCGCCGATGGCGAACAGGCCCGGCACGACGGCGTCGACATTGTCGCCGCGCTTCTGCACCACTTCGCCGTGATAGTTGGTGGGGATGCCGCCCATGTTGTAGTGCACGGTCGGGATGACCGGGATCGGCTCCTTGGTCACGTCCACGCCAGCGAAGATGCGCGCCGACTCGGCAATGCCCGGCAGGCGTTCGTGAATCACGTTCGCGCCAAGGTGCATCAGGTTGATGTGGATGTGGTCCTTGTGCTCGCCCACGCCACGGCCTTCGCGGATTTCCATCGTCATGGCGCGGCTGACCACGTCACGCGAAGCGAGATCCTTGGCGTTCGGCGCATAGCGCTCCATGAAACGCTCGCCGTTGGAGTTGGTGAGGTAACCGCCCTCGCCACGCACGCCTTCGGTGATCAGGCAGCCCGAACCGTAGATGCCGGTCGGGTGGAACTGCACGAACTCCATGTCCTGCAGCGCAAGGCCCGCGCGCAGCACCATGCCGCCACCGTCGCCGGTGCAGGTATGCGCCGAGGTGGCGCTGAAGTAGGCACGGCCGTAACCACCGGTAGCAAGCACCACCGAATGTCCGCGGAAGAAGTGCAGCGTACCCTCGTTCATGTCCAGCGCGAGCACGCCGCGGCACACACCCTCTTCGTCGAAGATGAGGTCGATGGCGAAGTACTCGATAAAGAATGTGGCGTCATGCGCCAGCGCCTGCTGGTACAGCGTGTGCAGAATGGCGTGGCCGGTACGGTCGGCCGCTGCGCAGGTGCGCTGCGCGGTGCCTTTGCCGTAGTGCGTGGTCATGCCACCGAACGGACGCTGGTAGATCTTGCCTTCCTCGGTACGCGAGAACGGCACGCCGTAGTGCTCCAGCTCGATGATGGCGGGAATCGCCTCACGGCACATGTACTCGATCGCATCCTGGTCGCCGAGCCAGTCGGAACCCTTGATCGTGTCGTAGAAGTGGAAGCGCCAATCGTCTTCGCCCATGTTGCCGAGCGCGGCGGAGATACCGCCCTGCGCCGCCACGGTGTGCGAACGCGTCGGGAACACCTTGGTGATGCACGCGGCCTTGAGGCCCTTCTCGGCCAGGCCGAAGGTGGCGCGCAGGCCCGCGCCACCGGCGCCGACCACAATCACGTCGTACTTATGCTGTTGGATCTTGTAGCTTTCCATGGAATCAGGCTCCCAGCGCCACGTGCAGCACGGCCATCAATGTGGCCAGCGTGCCGAGCACTGCAATGAACTTCACCAGCACCAGGAGGGCAACTTCCTTCCAGCGCGTATGCACGTAGTCTTCGATCACGATCTGCAGGCCCAGCACCGCGTGCCAGCACACCGTGAGCACGAACGCCACCAGCAGCACCGCGTTCCACGGCTTGGCAACGATCGCCCGCGCGGTCGCGTAGTCGGCATGCAGCAAGCCGAGCACGGTTACCACGAACCACAGGCCAAGAAACACCAGCGCCGTGGCGGTGACTCGCTGAGTCCACCAATGGCCGACACCGGATTGCGCCGAGCCGAGGCCGCGGGCGCGCTTGAGGGGATTGCGCATCAGGTTGCGCACGTCGTGCTGCTGACCGTTCGCACTCATGCCGCACCTCCCGACGTCAGCACATAGGCCCACACGATGATGGTCAGCAGGATGCTGACGATGATCGAGAGCCAGCTGGAACGCACGAATTGCGGAATGGCGTAGCCCATGCCGCCGTCCTGGAGCAGGTGACGGATGCCGTTGCACAGGTGATAGAAGAGCGCCCACGTCCAGCCGAACATCAGTACGCGGCCGATCGGGCTGCCGATGCAGGTCTTGAACTGGTTATAGCTGTCTTCGCCATTGGCGAGGGAGAACACCCCCCACAGCACCAGCAGGGTTCCTACGGAAAGGGCGATGCCGGTAGCGCGATGCACGATGGAGCTCACCATCTGCACTTGCCACTTATATATGCCCATGTGTGGGGAGAGAGGTCGTTGCGTATCTGCCATGGCGGCTATCCTGGGTGGAATCGCTGATGCCCTTTACCGCCCTTCCCTATCTCCGTCACACCGGCGCAATGAGCCGGCGCGGCGGATCAGAAGTCGATACAGCGCCCGTTCTTTTCCCAATCGCCGTAGCGGGTGGGATCTGGGGCCGGCCGCTCCACCGGGGTCTTTTCCGTTGCCGGAACGGCAGGCACGGTCGCTTGCTCCGAGGGAACGGATGCCGGCGAGGACTTAGGTTGGGAGGACGTATCGGACATGGTATGTGAAAGCTGTAAAAGCGTAATACTTGCGTAAATTCAGCACAACCTTGACAGCCGGGCGATCGTCGGCCAGTGGGGCCTCCACACTTGTGCAACTGCCGGCCCGCCCCCAAGCTCGTTCGCCTATGACCACTGACTACTCCGCAGAAACGCTGCTCATCGAAGGCGCCGACGCCCTGACGTTTGCGCAAGGCCAATTCAGCAGCAACGTCAAGGCATTATCTGTCGGGCAATGGCAGTTTAGCGCCTGGCTCGACGCTCAGGGCAGAGTGTGCGCCCTGTTTCATCTGGCGCGTATCGCGGACGATGCTTTTCTGTTGCTGCTGCGCGGCGGCGAAGCTGCGTCGCTGGCACAGTCGCTGCAGCGTTTCGTGTTTCGCGCCAAGCTCAAACTGTCCACACTGCCCGCTCGCACTCTCGGCACCGGATCTGCACTCGACACCTACACCTTCCGTCGTGAAGGCGATACCTACGTCTACGGGTGCGGCACACACAGCCTCGTCATAGGCAGTGCGCATGACGATCACTGGCGGTCGATGCAGCTACGCGAAGGCTGGCCATGGCTTCCAACCGACGCCATCGGCGAATTGCTGCCACAGGCCATTTCCCTGGAGCGATTGCAGGCAGTCGCATTCGACAAAGGTTGCTACCCGGGCCAGGAAATGGTGGCACGCCTGCACTATCGCGGCGGCCTCAAGCGGCATATGCACTGCGTCGTATTGTCGCCATCGCTCGCCGGGGGCACCGTCCTGCGCCAGAACGGCAAGATCATTGGCCAGTTGCTCGATGCAGTCACCGATGAACACGACAGCATGGCACTTGCCGTCGTCGATGATGATGTCGTCCATCTGCCGGAAAACCAGACGTCCATACATATCGACGAAGACATCACACTGCGAGTTGTACACAGCTGGTCGGCGTAAGAAACAATGTCGCAAATCACCACGCTCAGAAGTATCAATGTGAGCGTGACGTGAACAAAGGCACTTGCCAGAAGCGGAACCGGCCACTAGGCTCCGCCAACCAAATCGAATGGCACCCACCGCCCGAGGTGCCAATATTACGCGACGAACCGGAAGGGTCCGGATCAGCGCGACCCGACAGAAATGTCGGAGTACATGCCGCCATAAGCGCGGATGCAGTTGCAGGCAACGTGGTCTTTAGTACCCGAGCATCGCTTTGCAGCACAACACAATCTGAGTAGCGCCGGACCGCTGCTCGACTGGCCACAATCCCGTGGCGAACCGCCTGACCACAAGTTTCGGTGCAGGCGTTTAATCCAGGTGGAACGGCCTGCCCGCCCGTCCACCGCAACGGCGCACCGAAGTCAGCAGTAACGACCTCGTCGCGTACAGCACGTTGGAGGCAGATTATGAAACTTTCCATGCTGTTGTGGCTGGCGTCCGTGCTACCCCAACCCCTCGCGGACCAGACCTGCCTGGCCACGACGGTGTATCTCGAGGCACGCAGTGAGTCGACCATCGGTCAATACGCCGTGGCCGAGGTTGCTCTTCGTCGTCGCGATCGCGGCACCTGGGGCGATAGCGTTTGTGAGGTTGTCACCTCACCGCGTCAGTTTGCACTAACGACAACTGCAAGCAGTTTTGAAGTGACCGACCTCAACTCCTGGACCAAGGCCTGGAAGATTGCTGGCGACTCGATCAGCAACTGGAGCCTGCCAACCGGAGAGCGCACGGTGTACGTGCCGCAGGCAGATCATTTCGCAACGCTTGCATCATCGCCCGCCTGGTCGACCAAGCGCGTCAAGACCATTGGCGATCACGCGTTCTATGCTGTAAGCAACTAAGCACAGCAATAAGTCATAAAAAAGGCCCTCGCGAGAGGGCCTTTTCATTTGGACGTCTATACGCCTATTTATCAGAGGCGATAAACCAGGTTATTGCGGATCTGCACATAGTCGCCAGGGCGAACCTGCGGATCGGCTGCCTGCGTCACGGTGGCGTAACGACCATCATCAAGCTTGACCGTCACCTGCCACGCCACATCCGGGCTGCTGTTGTTCTTGCCAACCTGGTTGCCGATGGCACCACCAGCCACCGCACCAGCAACCGTCGTGAGGGTCTTACCGGTACCACCGCCGAACTGGTTGCCAATCACACCACCGGCGATACCACCGATGACCATGCCCAGCGGGGACGAACCCTTCTGCGTCTCGATCTGACGAATGTCACTCACCACGCCACACTGCTCACAACGATTGGAAGCACCGCTATAGGTCACCTGACGTTGCGGCGGTGTTTCACATCCCGAAAGAAGCGCTACAGCGGTTACAAGTCCTAAGACAACCAAATGTCTAAGCAGTGTCTGCATGGCGTGAATCCTCAGTGAGCGTCAGAGACGGCTACCACACCTTCCTGTACCTGCAGCCTGTCGCCCGGATCGTGATCCATTCGTACAGTGCGGGTTACACCGTTGTACTCGTAAGTCACGTCATACGCCACCACCCGGTCTCCCGAGCTGCCAGCCACGGTATTACAGCGTCGCTGCGTGCTCTGCTGCGTGGCGTTCTCTTGGTGATTCTTCTGGATTTCGTGACCGGCATAACCGCCGCCCACCGCACCCGCCACGGTGGCGAGCGTGCGACCCTTGCCGCCGCCGATCTGGTTACCCAACAGGCCACCTGCGACCGCACCGATGGCGGTACCGGCGATCTGGTGCGTGTCCTGCACCGGCTTGTGCGTGGTGACCACCTCGTCATGGCACACCTGCTGCGGCGCGCCGGCAGCCTCACGCACCGGGGTCACACGGACCACACGTGCGTACTTGGCTCCGTTAGAACCGCCTTCCTGCTGCGCCATGGCACCCACGCCACCGTCAGCATTCGCGTCCCGATTGCACGCCGAAAGACCAAACACCAATACACCGGCAAAACCGACGTGCAGCGCCGAAACAACCAACCTGTTCATAATGCTCTCCTGTCTGGACCGGCGGAGCGCCCCCGCTCCTGCTCGAATTCGATCCCAGCATAAACATTGAACCTCTAGGTCACTGAATGTTTGCTTAGATCGAGACCGCCCATTTTTTCAAACTCAGGACGCCTGAAACTGTGCTCGAACTCACCGACAGCCATGCGCATATCGACGATGAGAGCTTCTCAGCCGATCGACAGGCCATGTTTCAGCGTGCTAGCGATGCCGGCGTCCGCCATATCGTGGTGCCGGCCATCGACCAGACCTCATGGGCGCGCATCACTACCCTTTGCGCAAGCTACCCGCAAGCCCACCCCGCCTATGGGCTGCATCCGATCTATCTGGACCAGCACCAGCCCGGCCACCTCGACGCGCTGGTGGCCCAGCTTCAAACGCATCACGCGGTGGCCGTGGGCGAGATCGGCCTGGATTTCTTTCTGCCCGAAATCGACCCGCAGCGCCAGCGCGAGTATTTCCAACGCCAGTTGCGCATTGCGCGCGACTTCGACCTTCCCGTGATTGTGCACGCGCGTCGCGCCATGGATGAAGTCACCTCCACCATGAAGCGCATGGGCGGATTGCGCGGCGTCGTACACAGTTTCTCGGGCAGCCTGCAACAGGCGCAACGGCTGTGGGACATGGGCTTCC
Source organism: Dyella sp. PARNA 12/25 (assembly GCF_055702865.1). Taxonomy (NCBI): domain Bacteria; kingdom Pseudomonadati; phylum Pseudomonadota; class Gammaproteobacteria; order Lysobacterales; family Rhodanobacteraceae; genus Dyella; species Dyella sp. PARNA 12/25. The sequence continues at coordinate 153,565 of NZ_JBVQCI010000002.1, forward strand.
ACATCGGCATCGGCGGCCCGGTGACCTACGAACGGGCTCAACGACTCCGCGCCATTGTGGCCAGCATGCCCCTTGATCGGCTGCTGCTGGAAACGGATGCGCCCGACCAACCCGGCGCCTGTCATCGCGGGCAGCGCAATGAGCCAGCTCATCTCGATGAAGTGCTGCAAGTGATTGCACAGCTGCGTCACGAAAGCGAAACATCTGTGGCGGCAGCCACCACTCAGAACGCGAAGAACCTGTTTCAGTTTGCCTAGAGACTTGTGGGTGCCACAAAGGCGGTGTTAGCCTAATAGTTCACCAGCGAACTATTCTCTGATGAAATGAGCAGCCTTAAAGAATGTCTGGATCACATGGATGCCGGTATCGCTCGCGTGGGCGAGATGCTGCCGGACGTTCCTCAGCAGGAAGTGCGGCTCACCCGCCTTCTGCTGCTCACTGGCGTCACCATGCTCACCGAGCTGGAGCGCGACTTGAAGCCGTACGGCCTCAACGACAGTGACTTCCGCACGCTGATGATTCTCTACAGCTCGCCGGAAGGCGCCTCGCCCAGCGAGCTGTGCGATTTCGCGCAACAAGGCGCAACCAACATGACGCGTATCGGCAATGTGCTGGTGAAGGCTGGACTCGTCACCCGCGCGCCAAGCGCGGAAGACCGTCGACGTATCGTTCTCACCATCACGGCGGCAGGCAAGCGCCTGGTGCGAAAGATTCTTCCGCCCCTATTCCCGAAAGTACTCGGCTCCTTTGCATCGCTGAATGCCGGCGACAAGCGCACGCTGGAGCGTCTGCTGCGCCGGGTGCTTCTCGACATCGATTCACTCCATCTCTCGGACCCCAGTCCATGACTTCACGTGTCCCGATTCGCCACGGAATGGCCCAACGCGCGGCACTCGCCTGCGCGGTGGCGTTGGCCGTGGCCGGTTGTTCGATTCCCGCCAAGCTGGGCCATCCCGCCATTCGCGATGATGTGCCGCTGGCAGGACTGCAGACCACTACGCGCGCCGGCTGGCCGGATGCGGAGTGGTGGCGCCAGTACAACGATCCACAGCTGGATCAGCTGATCGACATGGCGATGCAAGGTTCGCCCGATCTGGTCGAGGCGCGTTCGCGTGTCGACTCGGCCGAGCAATCGATTCGCGCAGCCACCGCACAAGCCGGCCTCAGCGTCAACGGCAGTGCGCAGGTGGCGCGTCAACGCCTCAGCGAAACCGGGCTGATTCCGCCGAAGTTCCTCGGCTTCACCTGGTACAACCAGGGAGACATCGGTGTGCAGGCGCAGTACGACTTCGACTGGTGGGGCAAGAAGCGCAACACCATCGAGTCCGCGGTCGATCAGGCCCACGCCGCCGAGGCGCAGCAAAGCGCCGCTGCGCTCGCCATTCAGAGCACTGTGGCTGACACCTACTTCGGCTGGCTGGCCGATGAGGCGCGCATCGACATCGCAAAACAGGCCGTGCAGACGCAGGAACAACTGCTGCGCATCGCCGAACTTCGCGTGCGCCAGGGTGTGGATCGTCCGGACACCGTGCAGTCGGCACAGGCCCAGCTGGCGGCCACGCGCCAGATGCTGGTGACGCTGGAGAGTTCCGCCCGCATCCGCCAGGCGGCCCTCGCCAGCCTGCTGGGTGTCTCGCCGGCTCAACTGCCACCGCTGCAGCCGCGCGCCCTGCCGGCCGTCAACAGTGGCCTGCCGGACAACGTGGGCGTCGATTTGATGGCGCGCCGGCCGGATATCGCTGCCAGCCGCTGGCAGGTCGAATCGGCATTGCGCCAGACGGATGTAGCGCGCGCCGAGTTCTATCCCGATATCAGCATCAGCGCCATGGCGGGCTTGTCCAGTATCGATCTCGACAAGCTGTTCAACGCCGGTAGCCGCGTGTTTGCGCTCACCCCTGCCCTGCACTTGCCGATCTTCACGGGCGGCCTGCTGGAGGCGAATTACGGCGTGAGCAAGGCGCAACTCGACACGGCCGTCGCGCAGTACAACAGCACGGTACTCAGTGCCGCGCGCGATGTCGCCACGCAGAGTCTTACCGCTCAGCAACTGGAAGGCCGGCGCAAGGAACAAGCGCGCGAGATTGCCGCCAATCAGCAACTGCTCGACAACACCCAGTCGCGCGTGAAGCGCGGCGTCAGCGACATTCGCGAAACACTTGGCGCCAGGTCGCAACTGCTGCAGCAGCAAGACGACGATGTCAGCCTGCATGCGCAAGCGCTGTCCACCGATGTTTCGCTGATCAAGGCCTTGGGCGGCGGTTATCGCGCCAGCGCGCCCGATCAGGTCTCCAGCACACCCTCTTCCACTTCCCCTGCAAACCTTTCCGGAGACGCTGCCCATGAGCGCCACTGATTCCGCCGTCACCCAGAGCGACAACGACAGCGGCCTGGCCGCGAAGGATCCTGCCAAGCGCCGCCGCGCACTGCTCACCGTAGCCCTGCTGTTCGTTGCTGCCGGTGGGTTGTGGGTGTTGCTGTGGCTGTTTGTGTTATCCACCCGAGAGACAACTGACAACGCTTATGTGGGCGGCAATCAGGTCGCGATTTCGGCCCAGGTGCCTGGCATCGTGGTATCCATCCTCGCTGACGACACGCAGCGCGTCGAAGCCGGCCAAGTGCTGGTGAAACTCGACAGCACGGATGCCGACGTGCGCCTGCAGCAGGCCAGCAGCCAGCTCGCGCAGACGGTGCGCCAGGTGCGCCAGCAGACCGACTCGGCCACCAGTGCCGACGCCCAGGTCGCGAAGGCCAGGGTCGACCTGAAGAAAGCTCAGGCCGATCTTGCCCGTCGCCAGCCGCTGATCGCCGAACAGGCGGAAGCAACGGAGACGGTGCAACATCTGCGGGACAGCGTCGATCAGGCACAGGCCTCGCTGGACGCCGCCGTAGCGCAAGCAGCCGCCACGCGCGCCGCTATCGAAGGCACGCAGATCGCCAACAACCCGGCGGTGCAACAGGCCCGTGCCAACTTCCACGCCGCCTGGATCGCGGCGCAACGCAACTACATCTATGCCCCGGTCACCGGCTACGTGGCTCAGCGCAGTGTGCAGCTTGGCAACAGCGTGCAGACGGGCCAGCAGCTGATGACCGTGGTGCCGCTGCACGATCTCTGGGTGGACGCCAACTTCAAGGAAAACCAGTTGCGTCATATCCGCGTCGGCCAACCGACCAAGGTGGTGGCGGATGTGTACGGCAGCGGCGTCGAATATCACGGCAAGGTGATCGGCCTTGGCGCCGGCACCGGTAGCGTGTTCTCCCTGCTGCCCGCGCAGAACGCCACCGGCAACTGGATCAAGGTGGTGCAGCGCGTGCCCGTGCGCATCTCGCTCGATGACAAGGAGCTGGATCAGCATCCACTGCGCGTCGGCCTGTCGACCGAAGTCACGGTCGATATCTCAAGCGACAAGGGCGCGATGAATGCGGCCCCCGGCAGCGGTAAGCCCATCGCGCAAACGGACGTCTATGAGCAAATGTCTGCCAAGGCCGATGTGGAAGCCGAAAAGATCATTCAGGCCAATCTGAGCAAGCGCAGCGCGAACTAATCTGCCCAACGAGCCCGATATGGCCTCCACACCCAACGACACCAAGCCGCTGCCGCCATTGCACGGCACCGCGCTGGTCATGCTGACCATCGCGGTCGCTTTCAGCACCTTCATGGAGGTGCTGGACATGACCATCGTCAACGTCGCCGTACCTCACATTGCCGGCAGCCTGGGCGTGAGCGCCAGCGAAGGCACCTGGACCATCAGTTCCTACTCGCTCGCCAGCGCCATCATGCAGCCGCTGACCGGCTGGATCGCACGACGCTTCGGTGAAGTGCGAACGTTTGTGGTGTCGGTCGCCCTGTTCGTGGTGTTCTCCATGATGTGCGGCCTGGCCACATCCATGCCGATGCTGGTATTCGCCCGCTTGATGCAGGGTGCGGGTTCCGGCCCGATGGTGGCGCTGTCGCTCACGCTACTGCTCGCCAGTTACCCGAAGACCAAGCAAGGCATTGCGCTGGCGCTGTGGGCGATGACGGTGGTGGTAGCGCCGATCTTCGGCCCCATTCTCGGTGGCTGGCTCACCGACAATTTCTCCTGGCCGTGGATCTTCTACATCAACCTGCCGGTAGGTGTGCTGGCCGGCGTGATCACCTGGACCCTGCTGCGCAAGCGCGAAACCAAAACCTTCCAATCTCCGATCGACGCGGTTGGCCTGGTGTTGCTGGTCGTGGGCGTGGGCACCCTGCAGTTCATGCTCGACAATGGCAATGACCACGACTGGTTCTCCTCGCCGTTGATCGTCACCCTGGGCCTGACCGCCCTGATTTGCCTGGTCTTCCTGGTGGTGTGGGAGCTACACGCCAAGCACCCGGTGGTGGACCTCAGCCTGTTCCGCAAGCGCAATTTCACGGCGGGCGTGACTGCCCTCTCACTGGGCATGTTTGCGTTTTTCGGAATCAACGTGGTGTTCCCGCTGTGGCTGCAGATCACGCTGGGTTACACCGCCACCTGGGCTGGCCTTGCCACGGCGCCAGTGGGCATTCTGGCCTTCCTGCTGTCCCCGATCCTGGGCCGCAACATGCACCGGTTGGAGTTGCGTGCGGTGGTGACGTTTGCTTTCGTGGTGTTCGCCGGTACGTCCTACTGGTTTTCCATGTTTGACAGCTCGGCCTCCTTTTCAACGCTGGTGTGGCCGCGCTTTATCATGGGCATTGCCATCCCTTGCTTCTTCATCCCGCTCAACCAGATTTACCTGGCCGGGTTGCCGGCTGAAGAAATCGCCAGTGCCAGCGGCTTGGCCAACTTCTTCCGTACGCTGGGCTCGAGCGTATCCACCGCCGTCACCGTGACCCTGTGGCAGCACCGGGGCATCCTGCATCACGCCACCCTGACCGAGAGCGTCGTCCCGGCCAGCCCCGCCGCCACCGGCGTGATCCAGACCCTTACCCGCGGCGGCTTCAGCCCAACCCAGGCGCTAGGCGTCACGGATCAACTGGTGAACCGGGAGGCGCTCACCCTGGCCGTAAACGACATTTTCTTGCTGTGCGCGGTGCTGTTTGTGCTGTTGATCCCGGTGATCTGGCTGGCCAAACCGCCGTTTGGCAGCGCGGGAGGCGCCGCAGGGCACTAGGGCCTGATTGCCCTAAAGCCTGTTGCAGCAGGTGGTTGATCCCATGGGCATTGCTGCGCCAACCAGTGCAGCAACGGATACCACTTGGGCGACTGGTGCGGCGCAATACGTTCTGCTAGCTTGTGCCGCATGGCACAAACTATCCGCATCATCAAGAAGTATCCGAACCGCCGGCTCTACGACACGGAGATCTCCAGCTATATCACGCTGGAGGAAGTCCGACAGCTGGTGCTGGATAGCGAAACTTTCGAGGTCCGCGACGCCAAGAGTGGGGAGGACCTCACTCGCTCGGTGCTGCTGCAGATCATCTCCGAGCATGAGGAAAAGGGGCAGCCGATGCTGTCGCCCCAGCTGCTCAGCCAGATCATCCGCTTCTACGGCGACTCGTTGCAGGGCTTCATGGGCCCGTATCTGGAACGCAGCCTGCAGGTCTTCCTTGACCAGCAGCAGCAGTTCCGTACGCAGCTCAACAGTCTGCTGGGCCAGACGCCCTGGTCCATGCTCAACGACCTGACCGAGCGCAACATGGAAGCCTGGCGCAACATGCAGCGCGGCCTGCTCGACACGGCCACGCAGGCGCAGACGCCGCCGCGCACCGGCAAGAAGCCGGGCTAAGCCTCCCGCCGGCGCTGCCGCAGCGCCGGCCTTTTCCATCCATTCGCCGCTGCAGCACAACACGTGCTGCCGTGCGGCATGTGCACGAGTCCTTCACATGAGTCTGTCTGCCCGTAAGCCGCGCGTTGCCATCGTGACCGGCGGCATTGGTGGTCTGGGTACGGAGATCTGCCGCCAGCTGGCGCTGGCCGGCCGCCAGGTGATTGCGGTGGACCTTCCGGCACGCGAAGAACGGCTGCATGCCTTTCAGCGTGAAGTAGCAGACCTCAATGGCGCGATTCGCTTCGAACCCGTGGATGTGAGTCAGTTCGAGCACTGCGCCGAACTGATTGGCCGGGTGGAATCGGAGCACGGCAGCGTGGACATATTGGTCAATGCCGCCGGTATCACCCGCGATGCCAGCCTGCGCAAAATGACGCCACAGCAGTGGCACGAGCTGATGCGGGTGAATCTCGATGGCGTGTTCAACATGTGCCGCAACGTGGTCGAGGGCATGAGCACGCGCAGTTTCGGCCGCATCGTCAACCTCAGTTCGGTGAATGGGCAGACCGGCCAGTTCGGCCAGACCAACTATTCGGCAGCCAAGGCAGGCGTGCATGGCTTCGGCATGGCGCTGGCCCGCGAAACGGCGCGCAAGGGCATTACGGTGAATACGGTTTCGCCGGGCTACTGCGATACGGCGCTGGTGGCTGCCGTACCGCAGGATATTCGCGAGCAGATCATTGCGGATATTCCGGTGGGCCGCCTGGGTTCACCGGGGGACATCGCACGCGCGGTTGCCTTCCTTACTGCGGATGATGCGGGCTACATCACGGGTGCGAACCTGCCGGTCAACGGCGGGTACTTCATGAGTTTCTGAGGAAGCCACCCCGCACTTCTCCGCGAGCCCGCATCGGAAAGTCATCCCCGCAAAGGCGGGAAGCGCCTTACAACAGCGAAGCTGGTCATCCGGCGACTTTGTTGTGCCCAAAAGACACTGGATCCCCGCCTTCGCGGGGATGACGAATTGGAAAAGGTACAGTGGCGTGTTGTGCCGCACTGCGCATCGCCCCACCACCCTCTGACCCGCTACTCTTGGCACCTTACGTGTTGCCAACTCATAGCGGAGCTCCATGGCGAAGCACATCACCCTTATCGGCGGCGGCCTGGTTGGCGCGCTGCTTGCCCAGCAGCTCGCTGGACGTGGCTTTGCGGTAGATGTCTACGAGAAGCGCCTTGATCCGCGCATCGCCGGTTTCGTCGGCGGCCGCTCAATCAACCTCGCGCTGGCCGAACGTGGCCTGCACGCACTGCGGCAGGCAGGGTTGGCGGATGACGTACTTCAACGCGCGGTGATGATGCGCGGACGCATGGTGCACACCCGCGACGGACGCTCTGGCCTGCAACGCTACGGCGTGGACGACAGTGAGGTCATCTGGTCAGTCTCGCGCGGCGCCCTCAACATGTTGTTGCTGGATGCCGCGGAAGCCGCCGGCGTACGCTTCCATTTCGGCCAGTCACTGGTCAGCGCAGACTTCGATGGGGGCCGCATCCGCCTTGCCGATGAACAGGGTGCAGAACGCGATATCGATGCCCCGGTGGTGATTGGCGCCGACGGTGCCGGCTCCGCGCTGCGGGCCGCGATGGACAAGCATGCGCCGCTGGGCGAGCGCATCGAGGGCCTGGGCCACGCCTACAAAGAGCTGGAGATTCCATCGGCAGGTACGCTGCCGGCAGCTCTCGTGACCCACAGCGGTGGGCACGATCAGTTCGGTATTGAGCCACATGCCCTGCATATCTGGCCGCGTGGCGGCTATATGTGCATTGCACTGCCCAACACCGAAGGCACGTTCACGGTCACGCTGTTTCTGCCGGCGCAAGGTCCACACCCCAGCTTCGCCACGCTGCCCGATGCTGCCGCCGCGCGCGCGTTCTTCCAGGACGACTTCCCTGATCTGCTGCCGTTAATTCCCGATTTTGCGGGGGATTACGACGGCCATCCTGTCGGCACCTTATCCACGCTTTATCTGCAACGTTGGCATCTCGAAGGACGCGCCTTGCTGGTCGGCGACGCTGCCCACGCCATCGTGCCGTTCCACGGTCAGGGCATGAACTGCGGCTTCGAAGACACCGTGGTGTTGGCCTCACTGCTGGCCGAAACGCCGAACGACACGGCCGAGGTATTCGCCGAATTCCAGCGCATCCGTCAGCCCAACAGTGACGCGATCGCGGCGATGGCGCTGGAGAATTACATCGAGATGCGCGACTCGGTGGCCGACCCGCACTATCTCGCCAAGCGCGAACTCGGCGCCCTGCTCGCCGAACGCGCGCCGCAACATTTCATGGCGCGCTACCGCATGGTCACCTTCACCCACCTGCCCTATGCCTACGCCTACGAGCGCGGGCGCGCGCAGGACCAGTTGCTTGAACAGCTACTGCGGGGGTCTACGAAAGCGGGCTCGGTCGATCTGGAAGCGGCGGCCGCCGCACTACGCGCCACCCTGCCGCCGCTGCCCGACGATCTGCATGGATGAAGCGCTGCTCGCCGCCTATCGGGCCACCGATTATCGGGTGCGCCTGGTCAGCGGCGGCTGGGCCAGTATCCGGGTCGATGAGCCGCTGCCTGACGCGCTGCATGACTTGGTGGGTCTCCACCATTGGGGATTCATCACGGCATGGAACCCCCGTTCGCAGCCTATGGCGCTGCCGCAAAACCGACTCACCCAACGGCAATTGCTGCAGCATTTGAAGCAATACTCAGGGATTCGCGCCGTACGTGCGGCTGTCGGCGTGGGTCGCGACGGGTGGCATGAGCGCAGCCTGCTTGTCGTTGGCCTATCGACCACCGATCTCGATGCCCTGGGCCGCGCGTTCGGGCAAAACGCTTATGTATACGGTGATAGCAAGGGGGTCGCTCATCTGCGCCTGATCCCCTCGCGGGGATGACCAGGACCTGCTCCGAAACAACCCCAACTCAACCCGGCTGACTCACCCGCCCACGCCCCATCTCCTTGGCGGCACCGCGCCGCATGGACAAGCCCGTCGGCCATTTCGGACAATCGCGTCATGAATGCCCTGTCAGCCACCGCCCCGACGCCGCAGAACCTCCTGCTGGAAGCGCGGGCGCTGTCGTTCTTCCGCCAGGACGAACCGGTATTCGGCCCCCTGGACTTCAGCCTGTGCGAGGGCGAAATCGCGTTGGTCGAAGGCGACAACGGCAGCGGTAAGACCACTTTGCTGCGCATCCTGGCCGGTTTGCTGCACCTCGATGAAGGCGAGCTTCGCTGGCGTGGCCTGCCATGGCGGCGCATCGAACATCTTGGAGACACCCTGTTTCTCGGCCACCACCTCGGGCTGAAATCCGATCTCAGTGCGCGCGAGAACCTTGCGGTTGCTGCAGGCACTTATGGCATGCGCCAGGGTCGCGACGTCGCCAGTGCGCTCATCGATATCGGCCTGACGGGTTACGAGGACGAACCGGTGCGCCGCCTTTCCGCCGGCCAGAAGAAACGCGCAGCTCTTTCCCGCCTGCTCCTGCTGCCTGCCACGCTGTGGTTGCTGGACGAGCCTTACGCCAATCTCGACCGCACTGGCATCGAGCTGGTCAATCGCCTGCTGCGCGAGCATGCCGCGGAAGGTGGCGCCGCACTGGTGACCAGCCACGGCGCAGTGAGCTTTCTCAACGGCGAACCAAAACGGGTACGTATGCACGCATGAGCCACGCGACGCTTGCCTCCGCCTGCGCCGCCGTATTGCGCCGCGACCTCACCCTGGCCTGGCGCCGCCGTGGCGATATCGTCATGCCGGTGCTGTACGCCCTGATCGTCATCACCCTGTTCCCATTTGCCTTGGGCCCGGAAGATGCCTTGCTGCAGCGCATTGCCGGTGGCATCGTGCTGGTGACCATGTTGCTGGCGATGCTGCTCGCGCTGGATGCCATGTTCCGCAGCGATATCGAAGACGGCTCGCTGGAACAGCTGATGATGGCGCCGCAGCCCCTGGCACTGATGCTGGGCATGAAGATTCTGGCGCACTGGGTCACCACGGCGCTGCCGCTCATCGTGGTGGCGCCACTGCTCGCCGGCATGCTGCACCTGCCAACTGCCGTGATGCCGGTGCTGGTGTACTCATTGCTGCTGGCCACGCCGCTGCTGAGCCTGCTCGGCGCCGTGCTGGTAGCGCTCACGGCCGGCACGCGACGCTCTGGTATGCTGCTGGCGCTGATGCTGCTACCGCTTTGCGTACCCGTGGTGATCTTTGCCGCCGGCGCTGTCGCCGCGGCTCAACAGGGGCTGCCGTGGCTTGCGCCCATCGCCTGGCTGGGCGCTGCGCTGGTCATGGCGCTAGTGCTGGCCCCCTTGGCCTGTGCCGCCGCCCTCCGCATTGCTTTGGACGCATAAGATGGCTAACTGGATCCCCTTGTGGGTGCACAAGCTCAGCTCACCGCCTAACTTCTATCGTTTCGCTGGCGTGTTGCGTCCCTGGGCCCTTGGCCTCGCCCTCCTGCTTGGCGCCATCGCCCTGTACGGCGGCCTGGTACTCGCGCCCGCTGATTATCAGCAGGGCGACGCCTACCGCATCATCTTCATCCACGTGCCTTGTGCATGGATGAGCTTGTTCATTTACGGCGTGATGGCGGTCGCCTCCTTCATCTCGCTGGTGTGGCGCATCAAGCTGGCCGAAGTCGTCGCGATGGAATCGGCGCCGATCGGCGCGGCCTTCACCTTCATCACCCTGGTCACCGGTTCGCTGTGGGGCAAGCCCATGTGGGGCACCTGGTGGACGTGGGATGCGCGACTCACCTCGGAACTGGTGTTGCTGTTCCTCTACCTCGGCGTGATCGGTCTGTACCATTCGTTCGAAGATCGTCGCCAGGGCGCACGCGCCGCTGCGTTTCTCGCCATCATCGGCATCATCAACGTGCCCATCGTGCACTTCTCAGTGAACTGGTGGAACACGCTGCACCAGGGTTCCACGGTGCGCATTCTCGGCCCCTCGAAGATGAGCAGCGACATGCTGTGGCCGCTGTTGACCATGATGATGGCCACCAAGTTCTATTACATCGCGAGCCTGTTCGGTCGAGTGCGCACCGACTTGTTGTCGATGGAAAGCGGCAAAGACTGGGTGCGTCAGATCGCCGACGCATACGGAAATGCTAGTGCCGCGAGCGCAGGACGCGCAGGAGCGGCAGAGCAGGAGGCTGGCCGATGAGCCCGTTCTCGTGGGATCACTTCCTCGCCATGGGTGGTTACGCCGCCTATGTATGGCCCTCCTTCGCGGTGTTCTTCATCGTGCTGGCCGCCGACTATCTCAGCCCCGGCCTGCGCCGCCGCCGCAACCTGCGCGAGCTTCGCGCACGGATGGCGCGACAGAGCGCGCGCCAGCAACAACGTACCCCTGCGTCGCCTTGAGCGATTCCTGCACGAGCTCTCTATGAACCCGACTCGCAAACGCCGGCTCACCATTGTTCTTCTCGTCGTCGCAGCGGCTGTTGTCGCGGTGGGTCTGACGGTGTTCGCCTTGCAGCAGAACATGAACTACCTGTTTACCCCGAGTCAGGTGCAAACCGGCCAGGCCAACAGCTACAAGACGTTCCGCCTCGGCGGCATGGTCAAAGCGGGCTCCATTCAACGCAGCACCGATTCGCTCAAGGTCACCTTTACCGTCGTCGACGCCAGTGGCTCGATGCCCGTGGAGTACACTGGCATTTTGCCGGACCTTTTCCGCGACAACCAATCGGTGATCGCCACCGGCCATATGGATAACGCACGCTTTATCGCCACCGAAGTGCTGGCGAAGCATGACGAAACCTATATGCCGAAGGAGTTGAAGGACGCCATGGCCAAAGCCCACCAAGGCAAGCCGGTTGACGAAGCTGCCGGACAGGACAAGCCGCAATGACACCGGAATTCGGCCAACTCGCCCTGATCCTTGCCCTGCTGTTGGCTTTTGCGCAGGGCGTGCTGCCGCTGATCGGCGCCTGGCGCGGCAATCGCGCGCTGATGGCCGTGGCACGCCCGGCTGCCGCGGGACAGGCCGTGTTCGTCTCGATGGCCTTCGTCTTGCTGGTGTGGTCGTTCCTGCAATTTGATTTCTCGGTGCAGTACGTCGCCGACAACTCCAATCTTGCCCTGCCCTGGTACTACCGCATTGCGGCGGTGTGGGGCGCGCATGAGGGTTCACTGCTGTTGTGGATCTTCATCCTGAATCTGTGGACGCTCGCGCTTGCAGCGTTCAGCCGGCACCTTCCCGAGGTGTTCGTCGCGCGCGTGCTAGGTGTACTCGGGCTGGTTGCTGTGGGCTTCCTCGCCTTCATCATCTTCACCTCCAATCCGTTCATGCGTTTGCTACCCATGCCGGTCGATGGCGCGGACCTAAATCCGGTACTGCAAGATCCAGGCATGACGTTCCACCCGCCGGTGCTCTACATGGGCTACGTGGGCTTCTCGGTGGCGTTTGCGTTCTCCATTGCCGCCCTGCTCGGCGGCGAACTGGAACAGGCCTGGGTGCGCTGGGCGCGGCCGTGGACCAATGTGGCGTGGGGCTTCCTCTCGGCCGGCATCGTGGCAGGCAGTTGGTGGGCTTATGCCGAACTGGGCTGGGGCGGCTGGTGGTTCTGGGATCCGGTGGAAAACGCCAGCTTCATGCCCTGGCTGGTGGGCGCGGCGCTGATCCATGCACAGGCCGTGACGGAAAAACGCGGCGGCCTGCGCGCGTGGACCATTCTGCTTTCCATCTTCGCGTTCTCGCTTTCGCTGCTCGGCACCTTCCTGGTGCGCTCGGGTGTGCTGACCTCGGTGCACGCGTTTGCTTCGGATCCGAAGCGCGGCCTGTTCATTCTGTGCTTCCTCGCGGTGGTTGTCGGTGGCTCGCTGTTGCTGTACGCGTTGCGTGCGCCAAAGGTGGCAGGCGGCAAGCCCTTCAGCGTGGTATCGCGTGAAACCGCCATCCTGATCGGCAACCTCATGCTCACGGTTGCGGCCGCCATGGTGCTGCTGGGTACGCTGTTCCCGCTGATTGGCGACGCACTAAACCTGGGCAAGATCTCAGTGGGCCCGCCGTACTTCGGCTTCCTGTTCACCCTGCTGATGTTGCCGATAGTGGCGCTGCTGCCATTTGGCCCGTACTTGCGCTGGGGCAAGGGCGAAGTGTCCGTACTCAAGAGCGTGTTGTGGCGCGCCGGCCTTGCCGCTGTGGCGTGTGCCATCGTTGCGGCGTTTCTTACCGACGGCGAAACCAAGGCGATCGCTGGCACCGCGGCAGCGGTGTGGTGTGGCTTTGGCACCCTGCTCTACGTGTTCAAGCGCTGGCGCGAGATGCCGGCGGGCCGCCGCTATCCGGCAGAAATGGCCGGCATGCTGCTGGCCCACTTCGGCGTGGGCGTGTTCCTTGCTGGCGTCATGCTCACCAACGCGCTGAGTGTTGAGCGCGATGTGCGCATGTCGCCGGGCCAGACGGAAAGTGTCGGCGGCTACGACTTCCGCTTCGACGGCGTGCACGAGACGCAGGGGCCGAACTGGCAAGGCGATCAGGGCACGGTGACGGTGATGCGCAATGGTCGCGAAGTAGCTGTGATGCACCCGCAAAAGCGCACTTACACACGCGGCCAGGTGCAAACCGAGTCGGCCATCAACCCGGGCATCACGCGCGACTTGTACGTGGCGCTGGGTGAACCGATGGATCGCAAACAGCCGGATGGCGCGTGGGCGCTGCGCCTCTACGACAAGCCCTTCGTGCGCTGGATCTGGGCGGGTGGCCTGTTCATGATGCTCGGCGGTTTCTTTGCCGCTGCGGATCGCCGCTTCCGCGCCAAGCGCGTTGCAGAAACTGAGGCCACACCCGCCGCCGGCCTGCAGGAGACGCGTGCATGAGTCGCCTGGTGCCGTTTTTCGGTTTCATGCTGCTGGTGGTGCTGTTCGGCTTTGGCATCTGGTGGAACACCCAACATGACCAGCGCGAAGTGCCTTCGCCGCTGATCAACAAGCCCGCGCCCGCCTTCGTGCTACCCAAGCTGGACGATCCCACCCAGACGGTCAGCCGCGAGGCGCTGATGGGCAAGCCGTATCTCATCAACGTGTTCGCCAGCTGGTGCATCGCTTGTGGCGAAGAGCATCCGGTACTGATGACCCAGGGCAAGACCATCGGCGTGCCGATCATCGGCTACAACTACAAAGACGCGCCGGAAGACGCCAAGGCGTGGCTGGCAAAGCACGGTGATCCATACGACATGGTCATCGTCGATCAGGAAGGCCGCACGGCCATCGACTTTGGCGTGTATGGCGCGCCCGAAAGTTTTCTGGTCGATGGCAAAGGCGTGATCCGCTACAAGCGCATCGGCCCGCTGACCCCTGAGGTGATTGAGAAGGAACTCAAGCCGGCTATCGCCGCGCTCGCCAAGGAGGCGCCGTGATGCGACGCTTTTTTGTAGGAGCGCACCTTGTGCGCGATAACCCGACGAAGCGGCAAGCACGGGGTCGCGCACAAGGTGCGCTCCTACAGATTGCGCTGCTGTTCCTTGTTGCCGGCCTCGCTTTCGCTCAAGCCATCGAGCCGTTGCCCTTCAAGGATCACGCGCAGGAAGTGCGCTTCCAGAACCTCACGCGCGAACTGCGTTGCCTGGTTTGCCAAAATGAAAACCTTGCCGACTCCAATGCCGACCTTGCGCGCGATTTGCGCCACGAAGTATTTGAGCAGATGCAGGCCGGCAAAAGCGACGACGAGATCAAGCAGTATCTGGTCGACCGTTATTCCGATTTCGTGCTGTACGACCCGCCGGTCAAGACAAGCACGATGCTGCTGTGGTTTGGTCCGCTGCTGATCCTGCTGGCAGGTGCAACCGTGGTGGTGGTGACCGTACGTCGGCGCAGCCGCGTGGCCCCCACTAACACGGTGGACGAGAAGGCGGCCGACGAAGGGGACGACTGGTGAAGCTTGGTTTTTATCTGATCGCTACGGCGATGATCGCCGTGGCGCTGCTCCTGTTGCTACTGCCGCTGGTGCGCCATGGGCGCATGCAAGGTCGACCGCGCGGCATCTTCGCACTCGCCATGTGCGTATCGATGGTGGTGCCCATGGCAGCCGTGGGGCTTTACCTCATCGTCGGCACGCCGGCAGCGCTGAATGGCGTGCAGCGCGCCGAAGCCAACCTCAGCATCGACCAGGCCGTCGACCAGCTGAAAGCCCATCTGGCACAGCAGCCGGATGACCTGCAGGGTTGGATGCTGCTCGGACAAACCAGCGCTGTAATGCATCACTCCGCCGACGCACGCACCGCTTACGAACAAGCCTTGCGCATCGACGCCAACAACAGTGGCGCCATGGTGGGTTGGGCCGAGGCCGATTCACTGCTGCGCGACGATCACCTCATTGAAGGGCGCGCGCGGGATCTGCTGGAACGCGCGGTGAAACTGGATCCACAAAACCAGCATGGTCTGTGGCTGCTCGGCATCAGCCAGTTCCAGCACGACCAGTACGCTGAAGCCGCCGCCACCTGGCGCCAGCTGCAGCCGCAACTTGAACCCGGCTCTTCGGTAGCCAAGGCCGTCGCCCAACAGATCGCTGTCGCCGATGCGCGTGCCGGCGGTGGCAGCAAACCCGAGACCGACAGGCCCGCCCAAAGCGCCGGCGAGTCCAAGCGCGCTGCACTGCAGGTGCAAGTCACCCTCTCCCCTGATCTGAAGAGCAAGCTCGCGCCGGGCGACACCTTGTTCATCTATGCGCGCGCCGAACAAGGGCCGCCCATGCCGCTGGCCGTGGCCAAGCTGGATGCCGCCGCCCTGCCCGCCACCGTGACGCTGACGGACGCGATGGGCATGACACCCCAATTCAAACTATCCTCCGCGGCACGTGTGTTCGTCGGCGCCCGCATCAGCAAGAGCGGCCAGGCCATCGCCCAGGCAGGTGATCTGGAAGGCGATGCTGGCGTGGTCGATGTCAACACGCCCACTCTCATCAAGATCAACATCGACAAGGTTCATTTGTGACCCACGACGCGCGCCGTTACTTTGCGCTTCCCTCGCCCTTTGCGATGAAGCGCGGAGGCGAACTCCACGGCGCCAGCGTCGCGTATGAAACCTGGGGCGAACTCAGCCCGGCACGCGATAACGCCGTGCTGATCCTCACCGGTCTGTCGCCCAGTGCACATGCGGCCGCCAACGCGGAAGATCCCTCGCCCGGTTGGTGGGAGGCCATGATCGGCCCCGGCAAAGCCATCGACACCTCGCGCTGGTTCGTCATCTGCGTGAACTCGCTGGGCAGCGACAAAGGTTCCACCTGCGCAGCCTCGATCGACCCCGCCACTGGCGAGCCTTATCGCCTGGCGTTTCCCGAACTCTCACTGGAAGACGTGGCCAACGCCGCGCATGCCACCGTGAGCAGCCTCGGCATCGACCAGCTGGCCTGCCTCATCGGTTGTTCGATGGGCGGCATGAGTGCGCTGGCCTACATGCTGTTGCACCCGGGCAGCGTGCGCGCGCACATCAGCGTGGATACGGCACCACAGGCGCAGCCCTTCGCCATTGCCATCCGCTCGCTGCAGCGCGAGGCCATCCGCCTTGATCCACGCTGGAACCAAGGCCATTACGACGAGACCAGCTATCCCGAAGACGGCATGAGCATCGCGCGCAAGCTCGGCGTGATCACTTACCGCTCGGCGATGGAATGGAACGGCCGCTTCGCACGCATCCGCCTGGACGCCGAGAATCGCGACGACAATCCGTTCGGCTTCGAATTCGAAGTGGAGTCCTACCTTCAGGGCCACGCGCAACGTTTCGTGCGCACCTTCGACCCCAACAGCTACCTGTACCTCTCGCGTGCCAGCGACTGGTTCGATATCGCCGAATATGGCGACGGCAGCATCGCGGAAGGCCTCAAGCGCATCCGCATCGAAGAGGCCATGGTGATCGGTGTCAGCACCGACATCCTGTTCCCGCTGGAACAGCAGGAACAGATCGCCGAAGGGCTGCGCGCCGCGGGCGCCGAGGTGGAATTTGTGGCGCTGAACTCGCCGCAGGGCCACGACGCCTTTTTGGTCGACATCCCCAACTACAGCCGTGCCATTGGCGGCTTCCTCTCCCGACTCTGAACGACCGTCTGCGAGCCCCGGCCAGCGCTGTTAAGATGGCCCGGCTGCCGCAATCCGAGAACGCCATGCTCACCCTCGACTTCCCCGGTTCCCGCACGCTGATCGATGCCATCGACGCTGCCGTCTCCCAGGACTGCACCCGCGCGGTCACCGACAGCCTCCGCAACAGCCTCTGCAGCCTCATCCGCAACAAAGAAGTGAAGCTGCCGGACTGCGTATTCGAAACCGCTGAAGGCCGCTACGCGCGCCGCGAGCTGTACCACAGCGAAGAACACGGCTACTGCGTGGTCGCCATGACCTGGGGCCCCGGCCAGGGCACCCCCATCCACGACCACTGCGGCATGTGGTGCGTAGAAGGTGTATGGAGCGGCGCGTTGGAAGTCGTGCAATACGAGCGCCTGGCGGACGAAGACGGCCACTACCGCTTCCAGCCCGTGGGCTCCATCCAGGCCGGCCCCGGTTCCGCCGGCAGCCTGATCCCGCCCCACGAGTACCACACCATCCGCAACCCCAGCGACGACGCCGTCGCGGTGAGCCTGCACATCTACTCCGGCCAGATGACGCACTGCGCCGTCTTCCAACCCGTGGGCCACAACCAGTACCAGCGCGCCGACCGTCAATTGGGGCTCGACCCGGTGCACTGAACCCGGCATAATGGCCCGCTGCAGTGCCGGTGTGGCGGAATGGTAGACGCGGTGGACTCAAAATCCACTGGCAGCGATGTCGTGTAGGTTCGAGTCCTATCACCGGTACCAGTGACTTAGGCCCCTTTAAGGGGCCTTTTTCTTTTCCGCAATTATGCGATTTTTCCGCAATTGATGACTCACGCCATCCGCTTCACCGCCTCAGCAGCCGGCACCGTTCGCCAGTGAAAGTGCGCCCACCGCTCCACCTGCTGCATCGCCCTTTCA
Organism: Dyella sp. PARNA 12/25; assembly: GCF_055702865.1. Taxonomy (NCBI): domain Bacteria; kingdom Pseudomonadati; phylum Pseudomonadota; class Gammaproteobacteria; order Lysobacterales; family Rhodanobacteraceae; genus Dyella; species Dyella sp. PARNA 12/25. Next base: position 171,268 of record NZ_JBVQCI010000002.1, read on the forward strand.
CGGGTCTTGTAGGGGGTCGAGTAAATCGGGATGACCTTTATGTCGCGCCCTTTTGGCGTCAGATTCACTTTCCAGGTGCCGTCGAGGCGCATGTTCACCGAGGCGAAGCATACGGACCCGGGGAGCGTGGCAAGCCAATGATCGAGCGGCTGCCCGCTCATCGTCGCCTGCTCCCATTTGACTTGCGGCACGTCGGACATGCCGCAAGCCTACGCTGGCGGCGTCTCAGGTCGTCGGATCGACAATCTGCCCTTTTGGGTGAACGACCCACCCGAAGTCCATAGGCTGTGGGGCCATGGCCTTCACTTCCTCCCATGACGGGATCGGATTAGGGACCGCGCCGTTGAATCCAGCCTGCCATCCTGCCGCCCACACCCATAGCGCGTCACGCCAGGCCACTAAGGCGTCGGCATCACCCTTGAACTGTGCTACGCCTGAGGTGGCATAGCTTGCGCACGAGATGGACGAGTCGTAGTCATTGGATCGCGCCACGTCCTCGATCCACTGGGTGAAGTTTCCCATGAACACGGATCGGTAGTCATTGAATGTAGGCGGAGGAACCGGAAGAGGTCTATTACCGTTTGCTACCCAGTCGAGATACTCGCGCCAATCCGCATTGGCCATGTCCTCAGGAATCAGCAGGTCATCGCTGCTACGAATCACACCAGCGCCAAAGCTCGTCAATCGGTACTTCGTCATAGTTCGGCGCTCAGGGTGAGGTTGAACGTGCAGTCAGTGTTACCTACTGCGAGGGCAGAAAGGAAAGTGAAGCCGTTGGACGGGCTTGTGACGTTGAACGACGACCCTGCGTTCACGTTCGTGCTAGACGTAATGGCAAATGTCGAGCTTGGAGCCGATCGCATTGCTGGCCACGTAACAGGAACAGCGAACCCGCCTGAAGCGCCCATGTACACAATCTGGCGCATGCCGGTGAACGACTGGTAGTAGCGCAGGCAGAGCTGGCTCTCGAGTGCCATTAGGCGCTGCTCGAAAGGCGTAGCCACCGGTCCGATTTCAAGCTTGATACCGCCACGCGCGCCATATCCGTCGAACGTCGTCGACGCAGTCGTGCTTAGCAGCACGTACAGGTCTCCGGTGAGCGTTGCCGGAACGTCCAGCGTTACCGACTGAATGCCTACGCCGGCCGGGATCATGCTCACGGCGGCCGTCGCGGTCGTGGCATTCGGCTGTAGCTTCACCGTGATCGGCCCTGACGGATTACGAACCGACACGGTAACCTTAGCGTTAGCGAGGTTTGGTGCCTCGATGACCTGGTAGATGGTCCCATTTAGAGAAATCGAGCCCGAAGGCATCAGGATTGATGCGGATGCTGCACCCGTACGCCAGCGGTCGTAGCCGTAGGTATTCGCCGCGAGCGCGCCGCCAGCAAAGGCGCGGTTGTTTACACGCCCGTCGCCGTTGATGAGTAAGTTAGCGCCTACCAGGCGCGACAGCGCGCTATTCGCACTCACTTGCGCAGCATCGGCAGTGACCTTTGCCAAGTCCGCCGTTGACTGAGCTGTTGTAGCGTTGGCTTTGGCTGTGTTCGCAGTGGTCTGTGCGCCTTCTGCGGCCGTGGCGTTTGCACTTGTGGAAGCATATAGCTCAGTGTCGTTCGCTTCGAGCTTTTCAAGAGCTGCGCGCCGATTATCGCCACCCGAACCATCTGGCGCTGTTCCGTAGTTGATCGTTTGTCTTGCCATAAGACCCTCAGAAGTTTGTAACGTCGACGATGAAGCCGGCGCCGTAAAGGCTGTAATAAGGCGGCATAGTTGTCCCATAACGCGTCATTTGGAACTCGTCGGTGACGCGTGTGATAACGTTTCCGTTCACAGCAAAACAAGCGCGAAATGAATAGGTCCACCAGTCCTGTGTGCCAGGGATACCCGATTGCTGGACGTTCTTTGAGTACGCCATGGGTGCCGTTTGCATGACGGCATAGGATCGACCAGCGGGGAGTGTGATGCTGGCATTTTGGACCGTCGGGTCAGCATTGGCACCGATGGCGCCGGCTATCTTCATGTAGCGATGGCCGGCAGAGAACACCAGCTGCCCAGCCTCGTCGAACACCTGGAAACCACCAGAGTCCACCAGCGTGCTAGGAAGGGCGAAAATGAAGTAATTGAACGACGTACCGACGCCGCCGTGCACCATGACATCTACAACCGCTGCACCGCTTGAGTAAGATCGTACCGTCGCCCATGCGCCGTTTGACGATTGCACGGCCACCACTGGATAGCCATTCAGACCGTTTAGGTTGATGCTCTTGTAAGAGAACGTGTCTATCGCTGTTTCGGTGTTCGCCGTGCCCTTTCCAGCTAACACCAGGTTTTTGTACTTGCCATCAATAACGAGGCTTCCATTACCGTTCCGCACCTCAATGCCGGCAGCCATCAGTACACCCCAACAACAAGCATGCAATCTACCTGGCCGAACCCGAAGATGGTGTTTGGCGCGTAGGTGAGCAGGTTGTTCCCATCGACAGAGATTGCAGGCACGTAAGCCGATCCGATCGATGCAGCCTGACCGATGGGCGTCGTGTACCACCACGCATCACCCTCAGGGAGCTGCACGCTACCGCTCGCACCGACCGAAACGTAGATCACTGAGACAAGGCGTGTCAGGCGATCGGTGAGGTCAAATATCAGCTGTCCGCTTGCATCCCACACTTGGAGGCCGGCCGGCATTACCAGGTGCCCCAGCGAACGCGCAACGTGCCATTAGCGTCATAGGTACGCCCGCCGTTGCCATCGATCTCCGTCCTTCCTGACGAGTTCGATCCGCGAATCTGTAGGCCGTTTACCTTGTCGAGCTTCCAAATCGGATTGCCGGTGCTATCGACGGCCGTCGACTGAATCACGTTGCCGATCATCGCGTTATTGATCCAGCCATTGCCGATGAAAGCCTGGTTGATGAAGGTCTGCCCACCCTGTATCACGAAAGGCGTGGTGACATTGCCGTTGGCTACGTTGATCAGAGCGAAGCGGTCAGCCTGGATGAGGCACTGGCTCTGCACGATGCCGCTTGCGTTGTCGATGCCAAGGGCGATACCGGCTGCGTACTTCAGCCCCGTGCCAGGATCCACCTGCACCTTCCACGTCATCGCGGCAGAGACTTTCCCATCCAGCGAGGCCGATGTCGTGATGGCCGATTGAGCAAGCGCCTGCGCGTCTCCAGCAGTCGCCTGCACCGTCGTGATCTGGCTGGCTAGCGCCGTATCGCCATCAATGCGCGCCTGCGTCTCTGTCTGAACCAGTGCGCTAAGGCCGTCTGCCTTAGCGGCAACCGTGTCGACCCGGCGTGCCAGGGTAAGGTCGCCCGACTGCTGGGCATAGAGCAGCGTCCACGTGCCGGCGTAGTTGGTGGTATCGCCGGCAAAGGACGTCACGTCGCCGGCCATATCGGGCTCGATGGGCTCTAGCGTCTTGATCAGGTCTTGAGCGAGTTGCGTGCGGCTGATTTCTCCGGCGAGGTAATCGAGGATCGGCGTTGCATCAGAGCTGGACTGTCCATTCACGCCAGCGCCAGTTGGATAGAACGGGCCGATATTGCCGGTCTTGTCGACCAGTCGAGCCCAGAAGAAGAACGAAACGCCAGCGGCCAGGCCATCAATCTCAAGCGTGCGCTGCGGATAGGCCAGGTCGCAGATCTTCACTGCATCGGCCAAGTTCGGCGTCGGCGAGCGCCAGATCTCGGTTCGCTGGGTATCTTCGGCGCCCTGCGGAAAGTTCCACTCCACGTGGATGCCGAATACCTTGGACGCCGTCGTCAGCGAAGTGACAGACGGCGGCGCGCCTGTTTTGCCATTGATGGGCGTCACGTCCGAATAGGTCGGAAGCGAGACAACGCCGCCATAGTTCATCGCTCTGACGCGGGCAACATAGTCGCCCGTATAGATCCCCTGCACGTCGGCTGATAGGCCTGATACGCGGCCGGCGGATACCCACTCCCCGTCGTTTCGGCGCCACTCCACCTGGTACTGCGCGGCGCCATCGGCCGCCGGCCATGCGATTGTGAGGACGTTGGTTGCGATGCCCTGCACCACCACCACATTGCCTGATAGCGCGACGGACGCCGGGCCCTTCTGAATTGAATCTGGCAGCGAGCTGATCGGTGGAATCTGGATGATCGAGCCGTTATCAATGGCGTCGAACTTGCTGGCGTTATGCTGCACCGCCGTGATGGTGAAGCTGAGGTCAGTGCTCGACTTATCCTCGGTGACGGACAGCACGCGGAAGGTCTGCGTCGCCAACGTGGAGGACTCCACCGCCCAAACCGACTCGGCCTCAGGGGCAACGCTGAAGCCAGGCGATGCCACGGTAATCGTTCTCTCTGAAATAGCGGTGACCGTCTGCGTTTCGGCAGTGCCAGTGGGCAATACAACCGTCAGCTTGTCGCCAACGGCCACGGCATCAGGTGCCTTGTCGACTGTCACGGCTACCTTCGTGGCGCGCGAAATGCGTCCACCCTGGCGCTTACCTGCGCGGGCCGGATCTTGTACCTGGATCACCTGGCCAGGCGCCGCCAGGACGCCATCAAGGCCAACGCTGAAGGTTACTGTGTCCGTCTCTAGGCGAGAGGTCAGCAACACCCATTGGCCCGCCCGCTGCGCCTGCGCCTGCGATGTGCAGCCAAACGCCGTGATGTCCGAGCGCTGGATACCGTATCGAGCCAGACCGGCGTCGTCCTGCACATACTCGACCTTCGGACGGTAGAAGTCGCTCGGGTCGTTCCACGTGACGAGTGCCGTGGTGAAGCGGGTCTTACGTGCACTCGCCGAATAGACGAACTTTCCACCAATGACGTTTGCAGCGGTGTAGAGGTAAGCCGCATCTGACGGCATGTCAGCCGAAACGGTGATTGCCCCGCCCGTCCAGAAGCTGATGCCACGAAAGATGCTTGCGAGGTCGCTCAGCAGCTTGTAAGCATCTGATGCAGTCTGCAGGTAAATGTTGCAGGTGAATCGCGGCTCCTGCCCGCCCTTTCCGTCCGACACAAGCTGATCGCAATACTGCGCAATGCGGTACAGCTCCCACTTGTTCAGCTGCGCCGCGGTGATGAGGTGACCGAGGCCATAGCGCGGATGGGTGGCAATGTCGTAGTAGACCCACGCCGGGTTATCCGTCCATGCCGGCTTGAACGTGCCATCCCATACGCCAGCGTAGGCGCGCGTCAGAGGGTTGTAGTTGCTTGGCACCTGCACGATGCGGAGCCACATGTCATAGGCGCGCGACGGGATATTGGAGAACTGGGACGCATCGCCGCTGATGGCCACAAGCGCGCTGTTCGGATAGCGCAGCTTAGCGTCGATCACTTCGGTGTAGCTGTCGATCGTGGTGGTGTCGGCGATGGCCTGGCTGTTCGCGTTGGCCGTCAGGCGAGTGACGCGAACGTTCCAACCCAGGGCGGCCGGCGGCAGATCAATGCGATGCGAACGCTGATACTTGCTCGTTGTCTTGCCGGTGATGGCACCGCTATAGGCCACCGCGAAGGCGCCGCCATCGGTCTGCACTTCGATCTTGTAGGCAACCGAGTAACCGCCAATATCGCCGTTTGACGTATTGGCCTTGGAGAGGCCTGGCACGCCGATGGTGATACGCAGCGCAGACAGCTGCGTATTGGAAAGCGAACGAACCCACGGAGTCGATTGCTTCAGCTCAATGCCAACACTGATTTCGTTCTCGACAGCCGGGTAACCTGGAATATGGTCCTGGTCCTGCGTGCCGGTGCGCGTCTCGACGTGCACACCTTGGAAATTCAGCGAGCCGTCGTTATTCGCAAGCGGAGTCTCCGCTAGGTAGACCGACTGCAGCCCGTTCACCAATCCGCCAATCTCACCCTCGGAAATGAGGTCAAGAATGCGGAACGAGGCGATGGAACGCAGACTATCGGGCGACTCGACTGGCGTGCGCTGCTTATCGCCGCCCTTTGCGCCCTCAATGATGGACAGCGTCGTCATCACGCCTCCATCTGGTAATAGTTGGTTTTGCCGCTGCCGCCAGCGGTGCCTGGACCGACGCCAGCCGTTGCCGGAGCATAGTCACCGGCGTCGATTCCGGCAGAAATGACAGCCGAACCGACGATCATGCGGCCGTAACCGACTGGCACGGGGTTGCCCTGCGCCTGCGTGTTGACCGCGCCGTTGAATACGTAAGAGGGCTGGTTGTCTGGACGGTCGCTGTTCTTCAATCCCTTTGGATGCGGCGACAGCATCTGCACGACGCCGCCGATCATCATGGCGATGCCGATTTTCATCAGGCCGCCGCCAACCGCACCGGCTGAGCCGCCGGTGAAGTACGTAATAACGGCGCCAACCACAAACAGCACAGCACCCATGATGAATGTACCGGCACCTCCCGATTTCGATCCAATCACCACGGGAGCAATGCGGATGTCAGCGTCACCAACGGGATTCTGCAGTTCTTCTGCGGACATGCTCCGCTTTCCTGCAAAGACCTTGAACGCCATGCCGTGGTCCTTCGCCTGCAGGAGGAACGCTCCGAAGCCAGCGAACTGGCTATGCAGGGCCTGCACCGCCTCAGCCACGGAGTTGCTTTCGAGCACAAACTGATGGACGCGGCCGAACTTGCTGCCTAGCTTTCCGTACAGCCGAACAGTGCGAAGGTGTGGCATGAGAACTCCGGGCAATAAAAAAGCCCGCACAAGGCGGGCTTCGTAGGTCTTTGGATGCGGCCTTATGCCGCTGGCGCGTAGCCCTTTGATCGCATGCAACCGGGCAGCATTCGCTCAAGCTCGGCTTTGGCGCGCTTGGAGTCCATGCCCGGTGGTAGCTTCATTTCGTACAGGCACTGCTCCTTGTCGCGCTCGAACTGCGCGGCTGAGGTGTCGGGCCGGGTCCACTTCTGCTCGGCGGCACATGCAGACATAGCGACAACGGAAAACAACGCAAACGCAATCATGCGCATGTTCATAGTGAGTCCCTTCAGTGATTGGTTCGTGCTTTGTACACGTTATTCAATCGTTTTCAATTGCTGTGAGCAATTGATTTCATGCGAAGAATGTGCCGCATGTTTTCAAGCCAATAGCCACCGAACACATCGCGACTGGATAGGCGTCCGTGCATGTGGTGAAGCATCAAGCCGTCGCCGAGATAGATGCCAGCATGGTTTGGCACCAGATTCTTGCTGCGAATCTGCATCAGAATCAGATCACCGCGCTGGATGTCGGCCAGCTCCACGCGCTCGAACCCGGCTTCAGCAAGTGCCTTAAGGTCGTATAGGTCGCTCTCGCCGTCATCCCACCAGTTATCGACACGCTGCGGACTCGGAAGTACCACGCCAAGCTCGCGCATGTACCAGTCACGACAAAGCGACCAGCAGTCGAGCACGCCATGGTGGAACATCCTGCCAACGAGCGGCGCCTGGTATCCGCTCGGCTCGATGCGTTCGCGCTGAGCGATGGCGCCATCCATCACAGAAAGGATGATCCACGGCAGCTCCGATGCCTCACATGACACCTTGTCGCCCTCGCTAGGGCTAGCCGATGCGTCAGGATGGCTGTGCACTACCGCGACGATCTCGCCGGCTTCCTCGGCCTCTGCGTAGTCCTCTGGCGCCAAGACGAAGTGCTCACTGGGCGTCGCCGCGGTGTTCCTGCACGGCCAGTACCGCTCCCTGCCCTTCACGATGACCATCAGCCCGCAGGACTCTCGCGGGTACTCGGCGAGCGCGTGTTCTTCAGGCGTCATGCGCGCAGTAGTCCAGCGGCCGGATAGCCGCCATAGGGGAGCGGATTGTTTGCACCAAAGCGAAGGCGACACGACGACAGACGACCGCCGCAGACATCCTTGGCCGGGTCACTCGTCGGCGTATCGTCAGCCTTGGCCGCCGCTGGCCCGGTATATCCGCAATAGGGCCCGCGGTAGCCGCCACGCTGCAGCCAGGTGCAGCTGTTGGCGACGATCGATCGGCCTGGCAGCTGTTGCTGTCCGAAGTCGAGCGCTGACGACAGCTCAAACTGGACGACATCGCACGTCTCCGTCGCTTTCCGCTCAATGAACCACTTGTCCGGCGGAAACTCCTGACTTGGGTCGGCCTCTGGCTGACCGTCTAGGTATTTGCCAAACGTGCGCCGGCGGATCAGTAGCGACCCGACAAGGTCCTGGTACACCAGACACAGCGCAGTGATGGAGCCATCCACGTTGCCAACGGCAAGCAATGGCATTGGCGGCTTATCCGGCGTCAGCTGAAAGCCTTCCGCCTGGATCGGCCAAGGCTTGTACTCAACCCCTTGCCAGAAGATCGGGCCCACCTGCGCGTAACCGTGAAAGCTCAATATGTCTCCGGTGCCACCACCGGTGATCGAGCGTGCATCGAGCTGGAATAGCTCTACCTCTGCGCCTGGCTCTAGCTTCTGTACGTCTGCGTAAATAGTCACGGCGCGAATGCCTGCTCAAACGTTGCGGCCAGTGAGTAGGCATCGCCACCCTCGGGTGTCAGCGCCCACTGCTTGCATCGGTACAGCCCCTGCACGTCGCGCGGCGGCGTCCATAGGAACGACCGACCGGACTGGGCGCGAAGAAAATTGCGCGCTGCAATCACATCGACCGATGCCCCTGTGACGGTGATCGGCCAGCTGTTCGACAGGTTATTGATGCCGTCCTGCGCTACCTGTTCGTATCCATCACCAAACTTGGCGCTACGGACGCGCGCTGTCTCGGTTCCAGTCGGTCGCGACTGGATTGGCCATGTGAAGGTATTAGGCATGCTGCATGCGCCAAAGTGGACCACCAGGGCGCATGGCACTAGCAATGCCTTCCTGCACCTTGGAGTCGATCATCTTTCCAAGCTGACGCGCTGAGTCGGCGTCGCTGCCCCGAGTGTCAGATTGCGAGTTTCCGGTGTTGTCAACATTGACGTTGACATTAACGTTGATACCGCCGCCGGATCCGCCGCCAGCCTTTACGCCAAGCTTCCCGTCTGGTCCGCGGGACAGAGGCAGAATGGCTTCAGGGCCGGCTTCGCCCATGACTCCCGCACCCTTAGCAAACGCGAACACAGTAGGCTTGTCAACGACTGAGCCAGAGAACGACGACAGCGATGTGCTGCCATCGACCACGCCACCAGTGGCATACACCTTCGACACGAAGCCCTGGCTGTTGTAATCGACGCCGCCGCTTCCACCGGTGCCGCCGTATCCACCAGAAAAAGCGCCAATGACAGCCTGCAATGCCTTGGATGTGGCAATGCGCATCTCCATCTTTGCCAAGTCAGAAAGGATCGAAGCGGCCAAGCTCTTGAAGTTCATCTTGCCGGTCGTAGCAAAGTTGGCCAGAGCGTCGGCCATGCCGTCAAAGGCATTGGTGAATAGATTGCGCGTCTGGCCAGCGACATTGCCAGCGCTGTCCAATATGTCGGCGTATGCGCTTTTTGCGCCGTTCTTCCAATCGCGCTCGGCCTCCAGCAGATCAGCATTGCCATCGGTCACCAACTGCTTGCGCTTGCTCTCGAATTCAGTGATTAAGCGCAGCCGACCACGGTACTCGTCATCGTCCATGCCATAGGCTTTGTTGGCACGGTCCCGTTCGAGCTGAAGGCGCTGGCTGTCGGCCTCTTTCTCGATCTGGAGCAGCTGACGCTGGAGCGCTAGCTCCTGGTGCCCCATGCTGACCGCGGCAATCTGCAGGTCGATGGCCTGCTGGTCGGTCTTGAGCTTGTCCTCCATCGCCTGCCGGTAGTTGGCGACGGCGGTGGTGTTGCGTGCCCACTGGTCGAGCTGTTGCTTGTCTAGTTCGATTTCTTTGCGGATGGCATCCTGCAGGTTCTTCCGTGCCAGCACCTGCGCGTCGATGGAGTCATCCGGCCCGGCCAGCTTCTTCATAGCCGAGTTGTAGGCCTCGCGTGCTTGGCGTACTTGCTCCTGGAACTCTCCCTCTATCTTGGCGCGCTCGGTCGGATCGACGACGCCATATAGCGCCGCAAGGCGATCCTGTGCCGCCTTCTTCAGCGAGTCATCTAGCTTTGTCTGCGGCGATGTGAACTTGGCTAGGCGCTGCTGCGCCGCAATGCCCTGCGCGTTGAGCTGGTCCTCGACTGACTTGTTTACGCCGGCCAGACCTTGGTCGAACTGCTGTTTGCGAAGGTCGGCAAGCTGCGCGCGCAACGCCACAATGCGCGGATTGTTCTCGCTCGCGCCGGACGCGTTTCCTTGGACAAGATTGCCCTGGCGGTCAACCTTCGGGCCCGGGTTAAGGAGCGCCTTGATCTGCCCCTCTACCTCGCGCACCTTGTCGGCGATCGACTCAGGCTTACCCACCTGCTTGACCGTGTCCCACGCGTCGTTCCACGCGTCGCGCACCCAGTGCGCCGAGCGCACGATCCAGCCGGCGTTGTCCTCCACCTCTTTGGCGCGCTTCGCCATCTCGTCGCCAAGCGCCTGGTTTGCAAGGCGTGCGGCGTCCGATACGCGCCCTTCTTCCTCCAGTGCGGAAATGCGCGCGTACTGCGCGTTGGTGAGGATGTGGTACTGATCGTTTAGCTTGGAGATCGTCTCGGAGGGCTTCTCGCCAAGCTCGATCAGCTTGGCAACGGTCTTGTCGATGCTCTCGCCTGTGACCGTGGACATGTTCACGGCTTCTTGAGCGAGGCCGCTGATACCGGCGCCGGCGACCTTGCCGGATGCCGCGAATTCTTCAATGGCCTTGCGTGCATCGCCCCACTTGCCAGTGGCGGAGCCCACCTGCGATGCCATCTTGTCGAGGCCAGCCGTGCTCACGCCGGCCGCATCACCCGTGGCGATCAGCGACGTGCGGAGCTTCTCCGTCTCCTGGTGGCCCTTGATGGCTCCAGCGGTGAACAGCGCGAGCGGCGCAATGATGGCGGCAACGGCTGCGCCGACACCACTGAATGCCACGCCGAGCAAGCCAGACTGGCCCGCCAGCGTCGCGAACGACTGCTGGAAGCGGCCCCAGTTGCCGGTCGCCATGTCCTTGGCCAGTAGGCCAAGTTCGCGTCGTGCGTTGGCGTTGTTTAGGCTGAAGTGGTGGACGGCCTCGGTGGCGCCAAGGATCTTGTTGCGGTTTTGATCGATGACATCATTGAAGCGCGCGAAGTCCTCGTCACCAAGCAGGCCGGACTTTTTGAACTGCGCAAGCTTAGCCTGCTGCCTGTCCAGTCGATCGAGCGCTGGAATGGTCCTGTCGACCTGGCCGAGGAACTTCTCCAGCTCCGCGCGCTGACCCTTGATGGCATCGGTGCGCTGCTGAACTGCGGCAGAGCCACTTCCTTGCGAGAACGACTTGTTTAGGTTCTCGGATGACTTGGCGGCCTTGTCACCACTGGCAGCAAGCTTGTCGAGGTTGTCGGACGCCTGCTGGACACCATCGGTCGTTACCTTGATGCCAAGGCTGGCAATGTCCGTCACTTCGACTCTCCCATCACCGTCATCGCCTCACCCTCCATCACACGCAGACACTCGAAGGTGTCCGACCATTGAGCGCGCGCAACGCCCACCAGTCGCAAGACGGCGGGCAGCGCGTTGTAGTCCAATCCGGTGGCACCCATGGCGCCAGTTCGCCACTGCGTTGCCATGGCGATAAACACGTTGCAGGCCGGCAGATTGTCCGGCCATACCTCTACGGCCGCGTCGTCGAAGTCATCGAGCGAGAGGCCGAACGCGGCTAGTTCCGCTTCGTCAGGCCCCTTCTCGTACAGCGCACGCGCGACCGCTTTCAGTTTTTTGCGCGGGCTCCGCGCAGCTCGTCGAGGTAGACACTGAACACGGCCATGCCGGCGCCGACGTAGTTGTCGCAAAGGCGCTTGATGTTCTCGGTGTTCAGTTCGTCGTCGAGATCCCAGCCAGTGATACAGGACTCGATCACCTGCGCGTCGGTCTTGTCACCGACCGATTCCACCCACACTTTCACGGCCGCGCGGTCGCGGTGCTTGAAGGTGAACTCCACGGGTGCCGGCTCGCCGCCAGGCACAGGGATATTCACCACTGCTTTGAAGGTCGGGTCAGGGGTCAGCTTTAGCTTCGTCATTTTCTTGTCCTTGGCGAAAAAAGAAGGCCCCGGAGCTACCGGGGCCTGTGTTCATCGTTGAACGATCGATTACGACGCGTAGCGAACCGGCTCGGCCTTGTTCGAGAACGTCACCTGCACGGCCATGATCTGGTTGACCGTGAGCGTCGGCGACGGCGACAAGCTGACGTACGAGTTGTACATCAGCTTCGCGCCGTTCGGCAGGCTGATCTGGATGGCGCGCGGCAGGCGGTCATCGTTGGCCGCCTTGGCGAGCTGATAGCCCGGCAGGTTCGGATCGTCGGCCACTTCCATCGTCAGGACGCTGGGCGTCTTGAAGGTCGGGATGTTCTTCTGCGCGTCCGCTTCGAGCAGCTGGTAGGTCAGGAACTGCTGGTCACCGCCGCTCGAGGTGGAGGTCAGGATCTGCGACAGCTGGGTGAAGCCGGTGACCTTGCGAACCGAGCCCACGCCGCCGCCAGCCGGGTAGATGCTGGTGTTGGTCGTGTCGTAGCCTTCGGCCGTGAACTGCGTGGCCGTGGCGGTCTTCACGCGCACGATCTTGTCGGTGAGGCGTGACCAGCCAGAGGTGATCTCGACGTAGTCTCCCACGGCGAACGTGTTGGCGGTGGTGAATACGGCTTCGGAGGCGTTGGAGACAGCGGTGACGGGCGCGGAGACGCCATAGCCGTTGGCGATGCCTACCAGCGCGCCGTTGGGGAGCGAAATTGCCATGTTGGTTCCTTGGGGTTGTGCGCTGGTGCGCGTTTAGACCGTGTCGGCCCGATAACCGAAGCTGACCGGCACGATGAAATTGGTGGCGTCCTGCGCGCCTTGCGCGGCAGTGACAGGGGTGATGATTTGCAGCGTTAGGCCCGGCACATAGAGCCGGTCATTCAGCGGGAACAGCACGGCCAGTTCGTCGGCAATGCCTTCGTCGCCACCGGCGCCGTTGTTGATCTGGCCCACGACGCTGATCTGGTACACGCCGCGGTACGTGCGCGCCTGGCCGGACAGGTCGGGCCCAGTGGTGTTTGCCGGCATCAGGAAGGCGCGCAGATACGGTGCGTTGGACGGCGGGGTGAACGGCACGTTCTCCCAGGCGACGGCAATAGCCGGCAAACGTGCGGCGGCCCATGCCGCCAGTCGTGTTTCGATCGCGCGCCGGCAAAGCTTGTTGCTCACTGTTGAAGCTCCGCTGCGGCTTTGTCGACGAATTGCTGAAACTCTTGGACCGACACGCGGACCATGCCCTGTGGCGCTTGCACGCCGCTGTGGCCGTATTCAATGGGAATGGCGTACGGCAATGAGTTGGTGATGCAGATGTCTTTCATGCCATCGGACTGCGCGATGACGCTTGTGCCGCGTCCGATGGTTTCGGTGCCGCCCTTGTCGATGGCGTCCGTGGTCGTGGCGTCCGGCTCGACCAGTGAAACGGTCCAGTTCGCGCGCAGTCGGCCACCGACATAACCAGCCGGCGGTTTCGACTTCCACAGGTCGGGGTTGCCGACAGGCGTGCGCAAGACGGTCGCCGTCAGCAAGTCGATCGACACCTTGCGCACGACAGTCTTGGCTTGCTCCGGTGCTTTCTTGGCGAAGGCCTGGAGCGACAGCGCGAAGGATTCATCCACGCAGCTGTGCCTCGAATAGGACAGGCACGCCAGCTGGCGCCAGCGGCTTGACGCTGATCACTTGGTATTCCTTGCCCTGCCACAGCAGGCGGTCGCCCTGCTTAGGCTCGACGGACGGCGCCATATAGGCCTGCTGGTCGCCCTGCAGGATCAGCGTGCCGTCGATGTACTTCTGCGGATACGCGAACACGGTGGCCGTTGACGGCAGGCTGTCGTATGTCGGCTGCATCGTGCCGGTGGCCGGGTCGTAGGCCGTGCCTGACTCTCGCTTTAGCGTGCATGCGGCGCCGAAGCGCTTGAGTAGTCGTGTGGCCGTTGCTGCGGTGTTGGCGTAGTTGAAGGCGGTCATTCGACTTCCGCTTCGCCTTCAAACTCGATTTCGTCGACGATCATCGATAGGTGCAGACGATTGACCTCGCCCACTCCGCACTCGACCTTGAAACCTGTCAGTTTCTCGACGCGCTTGCCGTCGACGTAGACCTCGCCACGACCGTGGCCAGTCATCACGATGCGGACCTTGCTCATCCGCGCACCACTGCCGCCGAGCCCGTGCCACCCGCCGTCAACAGCGAGGACAACAATCCATCAACAAACTGGTAGCGCGGCGTCTGTCGACCGCCAGGCAGATAGTCGGTCGTGATGGGCCCAACGGTTTCACGCGTCACCTGCGGACCTATGTCAGCCATCAAGTCGCCCACTGATGCGCGCACGGCCAGCTCAGCATTGGCGCGCGCAACTGCCGCCGGCACAACGTCCGATGGCAGATGCGTCACAACCGGCTCGGTCAGGCCGGACACGCCAGCGTAGTAACCAAACACGGGGCCAATGACCGTTGCACTGGCATCGCCGCGCGGTGCGTTGGCATCAGGCACGTTTGCACGCGGCCAATCCAGTGCCTGCCCGAGGACGGCGCGGTTTCCGAGCCAGCGCGAAACGTAGAACGCGCCCATGTAGTCGCACGCATTGCGCAGCGCGGCCTCTTTGGCCGATACGTCGAGCGCAGCCCACGCGGTGTTACCGCGCCCGGCGAAATAGGTATCAGCGTCAGCGACGCTGATATAGGACTCTGCATCCGGCTTGCCGGTGCCATCCTCAACGATCAGGCTCACGCCTGCGGCGCCTCGGCGGTCTTGGCAGCCTTCTTCTTGCCAGTCACCTTCTCGATGACGGACTCGGCCACTTCCACTTCCTCGGCGGTCTTGGCGGCATCCGCCCAGGACCGCTTCAGCAGGTCATGCAGTGCGGGCTGTGCGCCGTCAGGCTCTGCCTTCAGCGCAGTCGTCTGATTTTCGATATCGCTCATGTTTAACCTCGCAAAAGACGAGGCGGCCGGAGCCGCCCCGCCTCAGTGGCTTACTTGGTCTTGAGGAACGCCAGCGGGATCTGCTTGCGCTTGAACACGCGGTTCCAGTTCGCAGCGAGCGCCAGGTCAGTGTTCGCCGGGTTCTTGTTCGCACCGACGTAGCTGAAGCCGAACGGATGGATGATGAACTGCTGACGGCTGTACAGCTGTTCCTCGCCCTCACCGTTGCCGGATGCCGGCACGCGCCAAGCTTCGGCCGGGGTCTTGGCCTGGCCGAGGCCAAGGCGGAAGGCACCCGACTGGAACAACACGCTGGTGTAGATCGGATTGGCACCCGAGGTATCCACCGGCATGCCGTCATCCACCACGACGCGATAGCCGAGGTAGGTGGGGAAATGCACGTTGGCGTCGCCGTTGCGCAGGTACTGGATGAGGTTTTGCTTCTGCAGGGCCGTGTACTTCACCGAGTGCATTACGATGGAGTCCAGCCTGCTCGCTGCGTCACCCATGGTGGACTTAGCGTCCAAGATGGCGTTGCCGGTGATGTCGGCAGTCGAGCCGTCGAACAGCATGTCACCGCCGTTCTGCGCCACGTTGGCCGCCAAGATGCCGTTCACTTCGGCGATGGTGGCCGCCTGCCAGCGATAGGCCCAGTAGGAGGCGACGCGCGAGCGGATAACGCTGATCGGGTCCGGGCTGGCGAACGCAGCGGTCAGGTCCATGCTGGACCAGGACTTGTTGCGCGCAAGCTTGACGGCGACCTGCTGGCCACCCGTGGTTTTGTCGGTGGTGGACATCACAGCCGGGTCATCGCTCGAGATGTTCTCGGCGTTGTTCACCAGGTCGTTCATGTGGCGGACGTGGAAGGTCTGGCCTTCGCCCATCGCCAGCTGGCCCAGCACGGGGTCATGGGAAACGATGCCCGACTGGAAGAACGCCACCAGTTCGGGCGATTCCAGCAGGAAGTTGGGAGTCCACTGTTCGGGGACGATGATGTCAGTGAGGCGAGTCGTGCTCATGGTGTCCTCTTGGTGATCAGGTGCCGGCCTGCTTCATACGCATGGCCTGCTCGGTCAGGGTTTCGGCCTTGCCGCCGCCGGAATGTCCGCCAGCGCCGCCGCCGCTTGAGTGCTGAGCCGTGACGAAGAACTTGCCTTCGTCGCTACCGGCCCACTCCTTGATGAAATCGCCAAGGCCCTTGTCGCCAGCCTTCACCGTGCGCGTGCCGCTGTCGTCGGCCGCCACCTGCAGCTGCCCGGCAAGCATCGCCTTGGCTGCCTTGATGTGGACCGGCTGCGTCACGCCAGCCTTGGTCAATGCGTCGCTCAGCGCGGCATCGGTCAGGGTGCGGTTGTAGCTTGCGTCGATGTCGGCTGCCGCTTTCGTGGCAGCCTCCAGGTCTTTGGACAGCTTGCCGTTGGCCTTGGTGGCTTCCGCCAGCTGCTGCTTGAACTGGTCGCGTTCGGCCTCGGCCTTTTCGAGGTCGGCGGGGTCGATCGCGGCATCTTTGCGCAGCTTCTTCACCTCACCCAGCAGTTCGTCGCGCTTGGCGATCAGCGGTGCGGTGGCCTTCTCAACGGCATCGGCAATGGCCGCCTTCGCCTCGGGCGAAGTCAGGTCGATTTCACTCACAGGGTTATGTCCTCTGGACGGGTTGCTGGGCGCTGCCCAATAAAAAAGCCCCGCTCGGCGGGGCTTGGTGTGTAGCTAGCTAGAGAGGCGACCGTCCCCTCCGGGATTTCTCCAGCCCATCGCGTAGGGCTGCCATTTGGTTGCAGTGGCCGGTGCTGATCTCCGGCTTAGTGGCGATAGGCGTGTTGGTGAGGACGCCTCGTTTTAACCCGTACCCCGTCGGCTAACCATACTCATCTCGCCGACTACACCCGCCCCGTATCGCTACACCGGGATTGGTCTCGCTCACCTGATTAGCGCATCAGCCTGCGCATTCACTGCAATTCGTTACTCAACCACCACCCGCTGCCCTTGCAACAGACATACGACGCAAAGCTTGTTGCGCGTCTTGCCCATGTTGGCGGTGATCGTTTCGTGCCCGCCGCAGCGATGACACTGCGACAGCACGGTGATCTTGGTTTTGCGTACTCGCGCTCGCACCTGCTCAGCAGGTGAATCGGGTGGCTTAGTACCATCGATTACACGAAATCGTCCCATCGTGATGAATGGTCGCAGGTGGAAAAACGTTGTCAAGCGCTCGTCTTGGCGGCCAGTTGGTCCAGGCTCAACCATCGCCCCTTGTCATCGTAGAAGCGATCAAAGCTCAGTCGACCGGCACGATACAGCTTGGCCCGCACCGGCCCCATAATCTCGTCCTGGCGTTCCGCGCCCTGCTTGGCGAACCACTCCGCATAGGTCTGATCGGCCGGAACCTGGCCATCCATCGAAGCGCGCGTGGCCGGCGACATCTCGTCCACCGAAATGCCAAGCTCTTTCCAGCTCTTGAGCACCGGCACGGATACGCTGCGGCAATTGAAGTGCAGCCGGCCCGGGCCATCACCCCATGGAATGCTGTGCCCGATGGGCTTGTGCGTGTCGCAGGTGTACTGCAGGCCGTCGCGGATCCGGCACTGCGGGCTCGTCTTGCTGTCCAGCGTGCTCACCCACTCCGTGGCTTTCACCAGGTCGAGGTTGGCATCCGTCACCGCCTGCCTTGCGGTCTGCGCCGTGTGTGATAGCGCCGTCTGCACGACGGCCGCAAGCTCGCGGCGCGGGCGCTCTAGCACACCATCGGCATAGCGCAAGGCGCGCGTTCCACGAATTGCCTTGATGATGTCTGCCGTGGTCTGCCCTTCGACGAAGCCAGCGCGCACAGCGTTGCGGATCTGCGTCAGGCGCGACGCTTCAAGATTGGCGGCCCAGTCTTTCAGCAGCCGTCCCTGAAACGGTCGCGATAGCGCCGTAGCGTAAACCTGCTCTGCGCTGACGGCAGCCACTGGAAAGCGAATCAACACCTGCGCCGGTATGGATCCGCGCAAGCTGGCCGCCTGCGCCGACGATTCAACGCCGGCAAGCCCTCGCATATCGGGCTGCAAGTCAGCCATCACCGCGTCGTAGGCCTGCTGGTTGAGTGCGCGAACCGAGGTCAACAACGCTTCAAGGCGCTCGACCGTGAAGCTGGTCGCCTCCATCTGCATCAGCGCTTCGGACAGCTGCGCCATGAGGCGCGCGTCCGTGCGGCTGAGCACGGCAATCATCCGCTGCACGACGCCGTTACTGAAACGGCGCAGGTCGTGCTCGTGGTTGATTGCCCAGTCTTGCAGCTGGACGTTAGCCGATGGCACCGGTCGTCTCCGCGCCAGCGCCCAGGGTAGGCGGCGTTGTCAGCATGGCTGGACCTTCGGACTCGGCCGCCGCCACCTCGACAGCGGGGTCGATATCGTCGCTCAGTACGCCGCGGCGCTGCAGCTCGGTCACAGCCGTTTCCTTGCTGATCAGGCCGGCAAGGTTCAGATCCTTGATCAGCGCGGCGCTCGCCTCGCTAAGCGTCCCAGTGCCGTAGTCGGCGTATAGCTTTACCGTGCCAGGCTTGTCTGAATGCAGGAACTGCGCGGTGTACCAGAGCGCCTGGTCGAGCGAATCCTCGTAGTTCTCGGCCATGCGCTGCAGGTCGCTCTTGTTCGCCTCGGCGTCGGTCTGCGTTTCGGTGGCCGTGCGCTGGCCTGGCTTCTTGACCAGAAGCTCAGCACCCGACTGGATCATCTGCTGTTCCAGCGCATCGAGGCTTTCGGCGCCGGCCTTGATCGCCGCCCCCGTGTGCTCGACGTACTTCAGGTCGGCATTCGCCGGCAGCTTTGCCACCGCGCCAGCGCCAACCACGAGCTTCGTCTGGTCGTCCGCGCCGATCATGGCAAGAATGGGAACGCGCACAACGTGCAGGATTGTGTCCTGGTCGCTCTGGCTCTGCCAATGCTTCACGTTTAGGAAAGCCAGATCCTCCAGTGGAGGCATACCGATCATGAAGGCCTTGCGCCGGCCGTAGATCGGAACGAAGGGAATGTCTCCCAGCGTAGTTGTGCCGTGCTCGGCAATGTCCCACTTGCCTGCACCGATTTCGCGCCAAATTTCCCAGCCACCCGGTACGAGCACGCGCACCTGCGGTTTCCAGATGACAGAGAACGGGCCTTCGTTTTCGGCGTAGGTTTCCAGGATGCGCAATTGGATAAGCTTCATGCGCCCGTTCACGAGCTGCGCCTGCCAGCCGATGATCTGGTCGTGTTTTACGCGAATCCAGTATGGGCGCAGGCCGGCGGCCTCCGTCTGCTGCTCTGTCATGCCGGCATTGTCGGCACGAGGGAAATCGACAAGGATGCCGCACAGGCCGAAGCGCATGGCCTCCTCGAACATCTCGGCGGCGAAGCTATGCAAGCTCACGCCCTGCAGGTCGATGTCGTCCTCAATCTTCTCGATCTTTGGATCTGGATCGACCAAATCAAGCGGCTTGGCAAACGGCTTGCCAGACATGACAGCCACCGTGCGGCTGAACGCCGGAAATAGTGTGGCCGTGGACAAGCGGGCCTTGTAGGCGTCCTCTTTCTCAGCTGGCCACTGCGGAAGCAACGCCTTGCCGGCAAGTCGCATGCCCGGCGTTCCGCCGGACAGTGCATCAAGCACAGCCCAGCTTCGGCGCAACTGCGCAATTTCGTTACACGGTTCGTGGACGGCAAGGGCCATGCTTAAATCCTGAGTGGCTCGATGGTGGCGATTCGCTTGATGACCGGCCACTCAACGTCGACGCAATAGCCGATGGCGGTCGTGATGTGCTGGTACTGGTTCGACTGATCCTCTTGGAACGACGAACCGTCTTTGAGCTGGACTGTGCTCAAGCCCTTGTGGCACCACTTGGCAGTGGTCGGATTCACGAACAGGCTTGTGTCACCGGATGCTGTAAGGATCTTGGCGCGCACGGCGTTCTGGCGGTCCTTGATGGCAGGCGCGGCCAAGCGAACCTTGCGCGTGAATGCCCAGCCGTTCTCGCGCAGCACACCCTCAATGTCGGTGTAATCCGATGCGTGGCCATGCTTCTCGCCAGCTCTGCCGGCGGGATCGCCATAGATCAGGACGTGCTTGTTTTGGTGGTCCTTGAATTTCTCGACGAACTCAGTGGCCGACTGCTTCGACACCGCGCTGGTCAGCACGATCTCATCCAGCAGGTGCAGCTCTTTGCCTTCGTTTCGCTTGACGCCAATGGCAGAAGAGAGCGGCGTGTAGTTCTGGTCGTGCATCCACAGCAGCTGCTCGTGAGGCTCGATCGATCCACTGGTGTTGTTGTGCTTGCCGAAATCCTCGTAGATACGACCGCTTGCCGTCTCGAACGAAGCTTCAAACTCCTGCTTGAACTGCTTCAGCGACATGGCGCGCTTCATGGCGTCCATCACGTCAGGCGGCAAGATCTCGGCCGACTTCCAATGGAATACCTTGAAGTTCGGGTCTGCGCCTGTCTCGGCCTGCATGCACAGGTCGTAGTAATGGTTCAGGCCGTCCGGCACACCGAGCAGCCAGCACCACGCGCGGTAGTCCGGCTCCATCGGGTTGACGGTGTTTAGCGCAGGGAGGATGTTTGCCTCCCAGGCGTCCGACTTCACGTCGGCAAACTCGTCGATGCCGCCGCCCTTCCAGGGGATGCCCTCGATGCGCTCGGGCTTGTCCAGGCCGATGACGTGAATCTCGCTGCCGTTTGGCAGATAGATGATCAGGTCCGACTCGGACGGCTTGCGCGGGTGCGTACACGACAGCGTGAAGGCCTTCAGGTCATCCCAAAAGATCTTCTTGGCTTGGTTGTACGTTGGAGCGGCGGCGAAATACTGGCCAACCACGGCGGTTGCCTGCTTGACCAGGAACCGCTTGAACCGCTCGGTCTTGCCACTGCGACGCCCGGCCGGCACCAGGGGGAAGCGGATGCCCTCATGTACGGCGCGCACCAGCGCGAGCTGCACCGGGTGATCCTTCAGCGCATACCAGCGTGCCAGTTGTCGATCGAGCAGAAGATTTCCGGTTGTCACGATGGGAGCTTGGCGATCAGGTCCGACAGAATCTTCGTCATGTCTGGCTTATCGCCACCGTCCTCGGCAACCTTAGGCTTCCCATAAACACGGTCGAGCACGTCCCTGGCGGCTGTCACGCGAGCCATGTGCGGCGCGCTCTTATCCTTCATCACTTCTTCAAGAGTTTGCTTTGCCAGGGGAACAAGAGGCGCAGCGATCTGCGCGTTCGTCTCACCGTTGGGGCCAACAGCCTTGGATCGTCCGCCGGGGTTGCCTGACTTCCCCTTCTCGAACGTCGTTTTACTTCGAGCCATAACTTACTTCCGCTCAGCAGCCAGCTTGTCTAGGGCTGCATCCCTTTCTGCTTGGAGTTCGGCAACGGACTGAACAATTCGTCCTGCACTTTCTTCACGTAGTCGATCCGCGGTGCCGTCGCTTCCGGTGCTGGAGGTAGGCGCGGGCACACTGGCGGCGCTTGGACAACGCCACGTGTCGCGCAACCGGATAGAACCATCACGAAGGCCAGCGACAGTGCTGGCAGAAAGTGCCTGCGCATAGCGCATGTCTCCCTGGAACTTGGTGTCGATGGCCGCGAATGCGTCGGCCTGTGTGTGTTCGGTAGTGCGGGCTGACTGCACCGCTTCGGTCGTCTGCTCGGCGGTGGCTTTGGCGATGGCCGCCTTATCCGCGTCGCATGCTAGTCCGCGCACGTGGTGGCCGGCGATGAATGAAGCCACGAGCAGGATCACGGCGGCGAAGAACTTCAGCTCGATGCGGGTCATTCGTCGTCCGCCTCGTAGTCGAGGAACGAGTCGAGCGCAGCGCGAAGTACACGCACCTGTGCCACAGTCAGCAGCGCGTCCACTTCCTCACGCTCGCCACCCATACCATCGTTCTTGTTCTTTGCTGAGTTGATGCGCAGCCAGCATTGGCCTTGTCCGCTCGACCCATCGACACGAACATTCTCGCCATAGTTTGCGGTAAATGCGCCAAACAGCTTGCCTCGACTCATTCCATTGCTCCTTGGTTACGATTCACACAATGCACGCTCAGCGGCGCGGCGCCTCACCAGTCCCTCTAACCGGCGGCCACCAGCGTTCACCCAGCGCGACAGCTCAGCGCATGCACCCGGCCAGTCGCCAGCGATCGCCTTGCGTTGCAAGGTCGATCCGCACACGATCGCCGGCCCGATGTTGTAGGCCGCGTCCGTCAGCGCAGCCTCTTGGCCGAGCGTCATTGGCGCGGCAATGCAGCGATGCACGGCTGCGTTTGCTTCGGCCATGTCGTTCTTCAGGAACGCCTGGCACTCGTCAGCAGTGTGACGGCGATGCTCGACATTACCTGTGTGCCCGTAGCACACAGTCAGCACGCCACCTACATCGCGGTAGGGCTGCTCGCGGTAGCCCTCGAAGCCCATGGCCATCGATGCGGCCATGGCTACCGCGGCGATGGCTCCAACAATGGCGCGCGGGTTCATTCGACCGGCTCCGTCTTGCGCTGCTTCATTTTGAGGATGGCCTTGTCGACGATCAGCCACGCGAACCACACGCACGTGAAGAACGCAGCGGCCTTGTCCCACGGAAAGCCAGAAAGGATGCTGCCAAGGTACGTCACGCCATAACCTATGCTGACTTTCTCAATTGCCTCGCGCATCAGCTGCCGCCCTTGATTGCCGACAGCTTGCCGGCGGGTTTGTTGATCGCCTCGACGCTCACCCATTTGAGAGTGTCCCGTTTCAGCACATAGAGCTGGCCATCGCGAAACTGCGAGGCCAGGGAGTCGGTGAGTTCATACAAATCAGGGCCGTCAGCGACGTGACACTCGCCGTCGCCAAGTACGAATGGCTCGGCATCGCGGCCTTCTTCCTCTGGCTCGGGCGCGCCGTCGCCAACGAAGCCGATGGTCACGCCGCCTTCCTTGCCACCGTGAAACGTTGCTCTGCATTGCGATACTTTCTGCGCATGTACACGTCTAAGCTCACGCCCTCGTACTTGCGGCACAGGTAATCGAGCGTCAGCGGCATCTCGCAGAACTCGCCAGCGCGAACCTCGTTGAGCACGACCACTCCACGCCAGTGGTTGTTAGCCATGCCCTTGTATCCCTCGTCATGCAGGTAGCACGAGCCGGCGACGATGCCCTTCTTGATCTTGCCGGTGGTGTATTGCTTTGTTCCGACCTCGTAGCCCTGCACATGCCCCTGCACGAACGAGTCGCCTACATGGTTTAGCTTGTTCTGCGGTGTTCCGCCGATCGCTCGCCCCGTGTTCACCGCCGCGAAAAAGTGTGCGTACGTAACGCCGTCGATAACCTTCTGACCAGGGGAGCCGCAGTAGTACGGAACGGGCTGCCATCCAAGGCGCTCGCGGTTAAGCAGGTGATACCCAAGCGTGCCAGCCAGTCGCGGGTCGCTGTTGATCGCGCGGATCAGGCGGTTCTCGTGGTTTCCCTCCAGCATGGTCATCTTTCGCGGACGCTTCAGGCTCGCGCGGCCCATGCTCTTGGTCAGCAATTCGAGCGCGTCGTTTCCGGCCTGGATATCATCCTCTACGCGGGCGCCTTCCATCGACATGGAGCCGGGCGCGTCGTAGCGCGACAGCGACGGAAAGTCCCAGTGGTCGCCAAGGTGGATCACTTCGTCCGGCTGGTAGTCGCGAATGGCTTGGCCGATCCATGCGAGATGGTCGGTTGGTACGCCCTTCTTTACCTGCGTGTCTGGAATGAAGAAGTGCCGACGCGGAGCACTCATGCGCCGGTCGCGTCCCGGTCGCGGGTGAAGCTGTCGAGCTGCGGCGCCACATGCGAGTCAGCCGCAAGCAACTCATCCACCAGCAAGCCCGCGTGGTACAGGTAGTGCTTGAGCGTTCGGAGCTTGGACTCGCGGTCGCTGATCTCAGCCGGCGCCCGATAGGCATGCTCAGGCTTCGCATCGACCTTGCGGCCGAACGGCGGGAAGTGTGCGTGCATTGGATTAGCCTCAGGATTGCATTCGCAGCCAGCGCACGCTGACCGGGCCGAGATACAAGCACCACACTGGAACCATCACGCCGCTCGGCAATGAATCAAAGACTGGTCGCGTGAACTTCCAGCCAAAGCCTCGCCAGCCGCACTCGCCGACGGTGATGTGCAGGTAACGCATGCAGTTGCCTCAATAGGTCCGGCGCCCGCGATGCGGGGCTTCTGACGCCAAGGGCGCAGGCCGGCTCAGGAAGTTGGGAGCGAGTTTCCGCAGCGCGTCCGCTACGGCTGGCCTCGCGTCTGCATCGGGCTAGGCGTGCCGGCTATCTTGAGCCCGCAATTTGCGCATCACCGAAGCCCCAAACGAAAACGCCCAGCTAAGAAGCCGGGCGCAGTTGTTCGATGATGGGAGTTTCGCGCAGGCGGAAACGATGTCAAGCGGTGGGTTTGCGAGGATCCAGGAGGTAGCTATCAATGTTCATGTGCTTAAGCCGAAGCATGGATTCACCACGCAGTCGCTCGTTCTCAGCGGCAAGTTCGTTTATCACGAAAATAAGCTTCTCTCTGTCCATGTCCGAGATCCTCTCGCCAGCGTAATACATCACCGTATCCATCATGCCTCCCTCCTATTCCGCCGCATTGCTCGCCACGTGCCGACATGCCCAGCGATCACTCCGGCGGCAAAGCAACCGATACCAAACGCGATGATCATTGTCTCGCTCATGCCGCCGCCCTCCTATTCCTACGCGCCGCCAACGATAGCGCATCCTCGGCCAACTGCTCGAGCACGTGCGCCCCAGCCGCCACCAGGTCGCGCCAGTCGTCGCCGTCCACCCCATCAGGTGCCGGAGCCAGACCGCGCCCCATGACAACGCCGTAGGCAGCCAGTGCGACGTGTGCGATGTAGCCATTGTTCCTGCGCACCAGCACCGAGCGATCACCGGCAAGCGCCTTGCCGAGCGCCGCGCACACCTGCCGCCGGTGGCCAGGCAAGCCCGTGGCCATGTCCATGGCGATGTCGGGGCCAACGTCCTGCGGATTGCGCCGGCCGAAGCTCAGCGCCGCGGCCACCATGTGATCGGCCGGGATCGAGCGCAGATGTGATGTACCAGCGCCGGTCGGCTCTCGCCAGGTGCTATGACCAGCCAGGGCGAACACGCGCTCGCGGAAGGTGGGCTTGTCGGTGGTGAAGGTGGTCATGCGGCGTCCTCTGCTTCGTCTGTGTCTTTCTCGATTTCTTCCAGCCACATGGCGTGGTACTGCTTCATGCCATCGCGATAGCCGCGGAGATACGCCTCGTGGCAGGTGTACATGTGCGATGCAATAGCGACCGCCAAGAGCATCGCCAAGCCAAGCAATACAGCCATCACGCAGCCTCCCTCAGTTCGTGGCAGCCATCGGCCGCCAGGTAGTCGCGGATGACCGCGATCGCTTGTTCGTGGCCGTTGCAGACGACGGAACAATGGCCAAACTCGGTGAGAGCAGCGCGCCATGTCTTCTGTTCGGTCGACAGGCGTCCGCCATCGGCGCGTTTCATCTCGACAGCCAGGCCGACATAGCCGCCACGCGGAAGCGGCAGGATCAGGTCGGGCACGCCGGGCTTGACGCCCATGCGCTTGAGCTTCGCGGCCGTCAGCTTGCCGCGCTTCTCGCCGTTCGCCGGGTGGAACAGGAACGCCAGCTCGGGCCATTGCTCCATCGCTCCGGTTGCCCAGCGCATCACCAGCTCCTGCTCGAAGTCCTCGGGGACTACAGAGACGGCCCGGCTCACAGGCCGACCCTCACAGCAGGGTGAGCACTGACTCCACGACTCCACTCCACGCTCCCTAAAGGGAGAGGACCACCGTGGAGTAGTCGAGCGGGGGCAAGTACGGGGTAATGCGCGCCTGACAGCGCCGCATTTACCCCCAGCACATGCCCCAACGGATTTCGTAGAGTCATCGTGGAGTCCATCGTGGAGTTAAGTGATTGATGCATTGACATTTAATTGCGACTCCACGGTGCGCCATTTGAAGCCGTGGAGTTGTTCGTGGAGTCGTCGCCTTCCCATGGCTTCGGCGCATCTGCTGACGGGCGATACACGTCGGTGAAGCCGCGCGTACGCGGCACCTGTTCCGTCGACCGGGATAGCTCGCCCAACTCCACGGCCATAGCGAGGTAAGGCTTTGCCCAGGTCGGGCTGCGTCCGCACTTGGCGCTGATCTTGGCGGCCGTAGGCTGCTCGCCAGCCTCGGCCATGGCGGTGGCGGCATCGACGACAAGGCGCATGTGGGCGTTGCCCTGCTCTGCCTTCTTGTCGGCCCTGACGGCCTCACGGGCACCGCTGAGCATCTTGCGCATGCTCAGCCACGACTTGCCGGCGACTTCACGGGGCAACTGCACTGCGTGGAGTCGTGGACCATGGTGTTCGGTATCCGCCCAACGGAAGAACAGCGGCGCCGGGTCGGCCGACTTGGACGACGACAGGCACACCAGCGCCGTCACGCGCTCGGTTTCGCCCGGAGCAACCATGCGGCGCAACAGCGTACGCGCGTCGCCATCAGGGAACGGGTTCACGTCGCTGCCAAGGCTGACCGCCAGGTGCGTCTGGCGGGCGTTGTTCACCAGCGCCGTGCCGCCGCGGATCGCCTTCTCGTGCAGTTCGAGGTTAGCCAGCGACTCCCCGGCATCCTGGTTTGTGTGATGCGTCAGCACCACGGCCACACCGGTAGCCTTGGCGATGTGCTTGAGCGTGACCACCAGGAAGCGCAGGCCCGGGTTGTCCTCCTCGGCTTCGGATATGGTCGACGCCGTCTCGAACACCACCATGCCCAGCGGGCACTCGCCCTCTTTCATGGCGTTGATCTTGGCAATGAGTGGCTCTACGACAGCGCCGCGCGCCATGCGCTTGCCGTCGGCCTTCACCACCTCTCGGAACGCCGCCAGGGCGCCGCTGTGGAGCTCAGGCACGATGATGTTCTTGCGCATGCGCTCGGCATCGTCGGGCGTCATGTAAATGCGCTGGGCTTCCACCTTGCGCGAATACTGCGCGCGGTCGTCCTCGGCACTGAAGATCAGCACCGAGCGAACCTCGGCGGGCGACATGTCCGACAACGGCTGGCCAAGCGCGTAGTGCTTGCAGATGGCGACAACGGCGGACGTCTTACCCTCGCGGCCCGGGGCGGCAATGATCGACACCTCGCCTTCCGGGAAAAGACCGCGGCGACCGTCTGCAGACATGAAGGCGTGAGGGTGTGGCGTCGCCGAAGCTTGAAGCTCGTCGAGCGTGAACGGAACGCAGGCCTCGTCGAGCGCATCAAGGAGTGACGAGCTTTGCACAGGGTCGTTCGCCGCAGCCTGCTGCATGGCCGCTGATCCGCTCAGCGGATTGAGCCAACCGCGCCGCTGAGCCTCGGCAAAGATCGCCTGATACCCAGTGCGATCTGCGGTGAAGCTATCCCACACGCGCGAGGCGTCGGCCGGGTCGAACTTGTCCGACTGCTGCGACCATTCGAGCCACAGCGCGCGGCCAGGCTCGCCCAGCTTCTTCAGGCGCTGTCCGTTGGCCACCCAAAGGTCGCGGTCGTCGGCGCGCATGGCTGACAGCGCACTGCGCAGCTCAGCGATCGTGCGCTGGTCGATGAACTCGGATACCTCGGCGCTGACCGGCGCCGGGCGTACGCCATGACGCGGCGACAGAACGCGGACCACGAAGTCGGCAATGTCGGTCGGATCGCCCAGGCCGGCGCCCTCACCTGTGACGGTGAAGTAGCGGCCCGCGCTGTACGCCTCGATGCCGGTTCCATTGGATCCAAGGGCGGCGAACTCGCGGCCGTAGCCGATGGCGTGCAGTCCATTGCCGCTCGGGCTCGTCTCGGTGTAGCCAGGCAAATCATCGGCCAGCAGTCGCAGCTCGGGGCGTGCGGCCAGGTCGTCAAGGTCGACACCCTGCCAATGGTTGCCGGTTCCGTCCGGGCCCAGTGCGAAGCCAAGGCCGGCGTAGCGACCGCTGGCTAGCGCTGCGCAGGCTTCATCGAAGCTTGAGAGCTGCGACAGATCGGCTTCGCTGTCCAGCATTCCGTTGCGCTGGCGGCCGTTGGCGTACACCGGCACTTTGCGCGGCTTCTTGCCGGGCTGCGGAATGGACAGCCAGACGAGCCAGCGACGCGCGGCCAGCATGGTGGACGGAACGTCGGCGAATTGCTCGCGGAGGTGTTCGGCGGCGGTCATGCGGCGAGCGCTTCCGGTTGGGTGATCAGGCTGCGTGCTTCCATGTAAGACGCAATGAAGTGCGCAGCAGCCTCCGGCACGATCGCGTTGCCCTGTCCATGCAACTCCGCGCGCCGATAAGCCTTGGCCTCTTTCAGGCTTCGCGCATCAAGGCCTGCCACCTCTGCCAACTCTCGTAGCCGGGGGCTGAGCTTGCCCATTCCAAGGGGTAGCCCATGAGCCAGCGGGAATGTGCCGGGTTCAACTGGCCGCCACTTACCATCTGTGCATGCGATCCAGTCAGCATCTGCCCAGTGGCCGTTAACCGGGCCGGGCCATTGATCGTGAGGCATGCCATCGCTGCCAAGTCGGGGCCATGACCACGCATTGCTTCGCGAATGGCTCCCTCTGTCGAGCGCACGCCCTTGTCGGCAAGCGATGCCGTTGGAGTCGGCCAACCGGCCATCTTCGCCACATGCGGCAACGCCACCGATACTTTGCGGCCGTCCGGCATCTTGCCGGCTGCACTCATTCCCACGCACGACTGCGATCCCTTGGCGTTGCCCACAGTCGGAGTCGGCCAGCCTGCGAAGGTCGCCATCTGCGACAATGGAACTCCGGTGTCCTGCGGCCGTGGCGGCAAGCTGCCGCGACTGTGATCCTGCGCTGTCGGCGTTGCCCATCCTGCCAACCACGCCACGCGGCCCAACAAAGCATTCAGCGGCACGTTCGGCTGGAAGTGCCCATCCTTCCAATCGCGCGTCGTTGGCGTCGGCCACCCAGTAGTTTCGGTCGCGGATGTGCGGCGTGCCGATGCCCGCAGCCGGGAACGGGACACACCCGAAGGCGTAGTCCACGTTTTCCATGTCAGCGTGTACAAGGTCGATCCAAGGATCTGCGTCCTTGCTCGCAACCTGCTCTCCAAAGACAACTGCAGGGAGGCGCTGCGAGATGAGGTGGTAGAAGGCCGGCCAGAGATGCCGCTGATCGTCAAACCCAGCGCCTTTACCTGCCGATGAGAAAGGCTGACAAGGGCAGCTGCCAGTCCACACGGGTCGATCACTTGGCCATCCAGCAATCGCCAGGGCGAGGGGCCACCCGCCGATTCCGGCAAAGAAATGACATTGCACGTATCCGGCAAGGTCGCTGGGTCGGACATCTTCAATACTCCGGGTGTCGATATAGCCGGCCGGGATCAAGCCAGCGTCCATGAGGTTGCGCAGGCGTTGCACCGCGCTGGGCTCGATCTCGTTGTAGTAGTGCATTAGGCCGCCTGATTCCTGCGCAGATGCTCCTGTGCGCAGTCGACGCAAAAGCGCCAACACATGCCCTTCTGCACCACTACCTGCACTTCCTCGCAGCTCTCGCACATCGGGATGATGCGCGGGCGGTTTGAGTGCTTGGCGAGCGCGGCGTCGCGCTCGGCTTGCTCAAGGTCGGTGGCGAAATCGGCTTCGTCGCTCATGGTTATTCGCTCGCGGAGATGATGGCGAAAGCGCCGTAGCGCACCGATTGCAGCGACCGCTGGCCTTCGCTCTGACGGACCACGACCGCGTTGATGTCGTTGTAGTCGGCGCGCGACAGGCGTAGATGCAGCGGCGTTTTGTTGGCAGCTCGCATGTACTTGCACAGCTCGTCAAACTTCTTCAGCAGACCCTTATGGCGCTGACTGAGCTTGTAGTCGACGAGGTTGTAGCTGGTCTGCGCCGATCGCGGCGCTTGCTTCAGGACAGCATTCATTGGCTCTCTCCCGTGGTTTTGGCCACGTCGCGCGCATTGCGCTGCAGCCACAGATGGGCGCGGATTTCTTCCGCCATTTGCTCGCCTTCGGCGCCAAGCTCGAAAGGCAGTGCGTCGTGTTGGCCGTGGTCGATGGTCATTGCTCGGTCTCTCGCATGCGGAACTGAAGCGAGCTGCATCCGCGTTTGTTGTCGTCAACCCAGATGAAGTTGCCGACCTTGACGCCAGGCTCGAACAGTCCCTCAGCCTTCAGGTGGTCGCACATCTGGAGCCACAGTCGAAAATCTTCCAGCATGGCGCCGCGCTGCTCGGCCGGCACGTTCAGAAAGTCCGCCGGCTTCTCGATGACGTACTGCTTCTCGTCCATCACGCCACCGCCTTCAGCGGAACCGGCACCGAGCAGCGAATGCGCCCGACCAGCGAGATAAGCGCCGCCTGCACCTTGTTGGCCGCAGCGCTGATGTCGTCCGCTTCACGCTCGCTGATCTTGTCGTCGGCCAGCGCGTTCAAAATGGTGTGAGCGAGGTTTCCCTCGGATGCTTCCAGGGCAAGGACCATCTTCACCAGCGGGCAATTGGTCTGCTCCGCCTCCACCTTCGTCAGTGCGAAGCCGTGCTCCTGCGCCATCGCCTGGAGGATGTCGTAATTGCCAGTGACACCCATGATCGCGTCGGCTTCGCGCACCGTGAGGTGATGCGTCGACGTGTTCGGGTTCACCTTGGAGCGGAGCACCGCGGCTGACATGCCGATGCGCGGGCCGAGGGATTCACTACCGCCGGGGTAGTCGTGGACGGTGCGGTGGGCTGCATCAATGACGTTCACGGGTTCGTGCTCCGAACGAAGAATGTTGACTTGAGTGCGGTTACCTTGGCGACATGGACAACAGAGCCAAGGAAGGCACAGGGATGGAAAAGAGACATTTAGGCGGCGCTCCGAGTGAGAGAGCCATGGCACTGGCTGAGCGACTGCTCGGAAGGCTTAGATACGGCGGGACCGCGCCGGTAGTTGCAGCCGCGACACACGGGCTCAACCTCCAGCGGCTTGCTGTTGTCCCGGTGGTCGTAGCAAACGGCGCGCGATCCGCAATCAACGCACGCAACGATCTCCACGCGCAGATTGACGAGCTCGCCGCGCAGGATTGCTCGCTCAACGGCCGCATGGGCGCGATTGACAGCACCGTGCGACTTTGGCCGGCATTCACCGCAACGGCGTTGCGAATGATGGTTCTGCAGGTAGCTTCGGCCGCAGTCGACGCAAGGACGCGGGTTATATACGCGGCTCATTCAGGCCGCCTTGCTCAAGTGATTGCGGCAGTGAGCCATGTGCATTTCGAGCAACCGCTGCCCAAGCTCGAAACGGGGCTGGTTTGCCTTTCCGCGCTCAAGGTCAGCAATGGTCGAGATGCCGGCGCCGGATTCGTTGGCAATCTCCGCACGGGTGAGCCCGGCGGAACGGAGGTCAGCGATAAGGGAGGTCCAGTTCATGGACGGGATTGAAACGGAATCCCGTGAGCTTGTCAAACGGCAATCCGTGCCGGTTTTCCGTTTCAATACGTATATGGAGAGACTAGGCGATCGAGTTCGCTATTTACGCGAGGCTGCTACTGGCGCTGACGGCAAAACGCCGCTTAAGCGTCCTGAGCTGGCGCGTGCCATTGGCATGCCAGTAACGACCCTGCAGACCCTTGAGGACAAGTCGCAGCAAAGCTGCGGATTCACAGCCCGGCTGGCCAAATACTTCGGCGTGAGCGCCCTTTGGCTAGAGACAGGGGTCGGCCCGATGTATTCGACTAAAGTAGTAGACAGTAACGAGACAGCAAGTTCTTACGCCGTGAGACTAGATCCTGCAATGTTGGCCGAGGCAGAGCTACTGGTCGGTGCGGCGGAACATTTCAGGCAGAAGAAATTTCCCCTGGAGGAGCGGGCTCGGTGGCTCGCTCGCACTTACCAGCAGCTCATCATGGACGGCGGCAAGCTCACTGCTGAGCACCAGGCCGCGCTTTTCGATGATGCGAAGCAGGGGGTTGTACATGGAGAGTCAACGGGTTAGCGGTCTCGATGTGGTTGTCCTATTCGACCCGGCGCGCCGGGCCACACAGGTGCCACCGCTAACAGGGGATGAAATCCTCGCTCTGCGCCAGCTGCTGCGCAGGGCGAGCGCCATCATTGATACCTGCCCTATTGCCAAGCGGATTGTCGAGGAAGGAAACCTATGAAATGGATGTTTGTAGCAGCCGCGTGCGCTGCGTGTAGTGTCGTTTTTGCGCAGGCTTTGCCACCCATAGGTGAATCCCCTGCCCCACACTATGTTGACGTTACGGCGCCAAAGATCGAGGTCGCCAAGCCGACGCCAAAACCAGCGGTAGATGAGGTTGACATGGCGCCAGAGTGTCACTGCAAGGACCAGTGCGATGCGATGTGGGCTCACGCGATTGATGCCGTAGAAAAGGCATCTGGCATGCGGCTACACATTGCCAGCGAAACGCTCCTGGATACCTATGCGGCAAGCGGCTTCGGGCGACTGCATGGCCGCGTCGTCAAGCGCCCCAATGGAAACGGCGGCTATCAAGTGGTCGCATCGTTTGAGGAGTCGCGTAGCTACCCTGGCGGATCGCCCCTAACGGCATCCCGTCTGTTCAACCGGAGCGTAAAACAGGCTGGAACGGCCATTACCTGCCCTTCCGCATAAGCTGAAAACCGCATAACGGCGCGCCTCGCGAGGGGTGCGCCTATTTTTTTGAAAATAAATCACGGAATCCCGTTGACACGAGAACGGATTTCCGTTTATCGTTCTCCCACGCCGCCAACCAAGGCAGGCGATGGGAGGTCGATATGGCCGCTGGTGATCGGAACAAGAACGGGGTCCTGCGCAACCTGCAGGAAGCATCCGACGCACTCCGCGCCGCTGGCCAGGTCGAGATGGCGGATCGACTGATCCGCGATCGCTGGATTGTCTCCAGCCTGATCGTTGAGCTGACCAAGGCTCACGAGATTCTCCGCATCGCTCTCGCCTGCCTTCGTGATGGGTGGCGCATGGAGTTCATTGAACGCGTCACCGCTGCCGGACTCAACCACGGCAACAGCTTGACCCGCGTCAGTGCACGCCATGAAGCCCTTAACCGTGCGCGAGGTGAATTGTGAACTCGAATCTGCATCCCATCATGGCCCTGGCCGTCGCGCCCTTCGCGCCGCCGGCTGAAACGGTCGCCGTGACCGTCGAGTGCTTCGAGGTCGACGTAAACACCACGAACGATCCGTATTACGAGCAACTGGTGCCTGCACCGGCTGAGCTGGTGCAGAAGGCGGCGTCGGAGCTGATCGAAGCACACAGCGACGAACTGGAGCAGCGCGTGCGTGGGCTGATGCTGAAGGTGGCGGCATGAGTCTGCATAAGCCCATGGTGGATGTGTTGGCGGTGATGCAGCTGGCCATCGAGTGCTTGGAGCTTGATGAGCGCGATTTGGCAGAGCGCCAGATGATCGAAGCTCGCGAAGCCGTAGCCGAGTTGATCACCGCATCCAACGGCTACGTCAATGCTCGCTACAACGGTGTCCAAGACCACGACAGCCACGCATCCATTCGCTTTCGTGCAGCGCTTATGCGCATCGGAGCCACCCCATGACCGCCACCGTCTACGACCTGCGCAAGTTCGCCCTACGCCGCTCTGTACGCATGAGCGCCGACAAGGCAGGACCGGAGACGACCAAGCAAGTAGAGCGCATGGCTATGCGTGACTTTGCTTCCGGCCACTCCGCCGCCAAGGCACTTAGCAACGCGACGCGCTACCTGCGCAGCGTTCGGCAGGTTGAGCCAAAGGGGGCGGCGTGATGGAGACGAACGCCGTCGAGCATCTGCGCGCGCTGGTTGAGGCACTCGATAGTGCATTCATCAGCTCGTGGCAATCGACCGCTGCGTGGCAAAAGCAGCTTGACGCAGCACGCGATTTTCTCGCCAACGAGCCCACCCCATGAACCACGAAGCCTGGTCTATCGCCGCCCATTTCATCTGGCGCCTTGTCGCCATCGAATTTGCCTGCGCCTGCCTGCTTTGGCTGGCGCAATAACACACACCGGAGAACTGACGTGGTCACGAATCAGAAACAGGCAATCGCCATTCAAGAGCGCCGCGTTAAGGCCGGCAAGCGCGGCTATGCGAAGGCCGTTCGCCGCTTCGCAAATCGTAGCTCGGACACGAGTCACGCGTACAAGACCCTGCCCGTTAACTGGACTCGCCACGTCGCGCAGAAGGCCTCCGCATGAACCCCATCGACGAAGCCGCGCGCAACTTGGAAATCGCCAAG
Source organism: Dyella sp. PARNA 12/25 (assembly GCF_055702865.1). Lineage (NCBI taxonomy): Bacteria > Pseudomonadati > Pseudomonadota > Gammaproteobacteria > Lysobacterales > Rhodanobacteraceae > Dyella > Dyella sp. PARNA 12/25. Next base: position 205,360 of record NZ_JBVQCI010000002.1, read on the forward strand.
TTCGCCGAAGCGAAAGCCACCGCTGATCGCCTGCGCGCCGAAAACGAACTCATAGCTCTGCTGCCTGCCAAGACCGAGGGCAGCGTCACCATGAAGGGTGGCGACTACAAGGTGTCGATCACCTACGCGATGAATCGCACGGTGGATGGGCCGGCACTGGCGGCGATCAAGGACAACATCGCGCCCGGTCTGCTTGAACAGGCTGTCACCTACAAGCCCTCGCTTGTGCTGGCCGGGCTCAGGTATCTCCAGAGTAATGAGCCGGACGCCTACGCCGTGCTCGCCCAGGCGATTACCTCAAAACCCGCTAAGCCGAGCGTGAAGATCGAGCGCGTGGCGGAAGAAATGCGGGAGGCGGCGTGATGAAGATCGCTATAAATGCTTGCTTTGGCGGCTTCGGCCTATCCAATCGGGCGCTAAAGGCCTACTGCGATCGCAAGGGCATACCTTGCCACTTCTTTCGACAGGAGGGGTTTCGCAAGCCCTACGTCCGCATCACGGACGAGGAAGCCTTCAACGACACCAGCCTGCTCCGTGTAAGCGCGTTTCGCTGCGAAACCGTCGATGGCATCCCTTCACAGGATGGCTGGCACGAAATGACCATGGAGCAGCGCGTTGCAAGCAACAAGGCTTACGAGTCCGCATCCGTACCCCATGGACGTGACATTCCTCGCAATGACCTCGACCTGATCGCGGTCATTGAAAAGCTCGGAGAGTCGGCCAATGGGAGCTGCGCGTCCCTGCGGATCGTCGAAGTTCCTTATGGCATCAACTGGGAAATAGACGAGTACGACGGCAACGAGCACGTCGCCGAAATTCATCAAACCTGGTCCTAACCCGGAGCCCTAAGCCATGGCCATTCCTCTCTCCACACTCACCGCACCGAACGCACAGCGCCCCATCATCGCCACCTTGGTAGGCGAAGGCGGCATGGGCAAGACCTCGCTCGCTGCCAGCTTCCCGTCGCCGGTCATCATCCGTACTGAAGACGGCACCGCGTCACTCGCCGGCCGCAACGATGTCGCGCTGTTCCCGGTCGCGGGTTCCTCGCAGGACGTGTTCGACGCCATCGAATCACTGGCGACCGAAGATCACCCGTTTCAGACGCTGGTGATCGACTCGATCACCCAGCTCAACACGCTGATCGAGGCCGAAGTGGTCGCGTCCGACCCGAAGGCCAAGAGCATCAATCAGGCCATGGGTGGCTACGGTGCCGGTCACTCGGCCGTGTCGGATCGCCACCGCCGTCTGCGTGAATGGGCCGGCTCGCTGTCCGCGACCAAGGGCATGAACGTGGTGTTCATCGCTCACGCTGACAGCGAGACGTTGGAGCTGCCCGACGCTGACCCGTACACACGCTACACCATCCGCATGCACAAGAAGTCCGTGTCGCACTACAGCGACAACGTGGATCTCGTCGCCTTCATCAAGCTCAAGACCTTCACCACGGGCGACGCCGACAAAAAGCGCGCGCACTCGGACGGCAGCCGGATCATCACCTGCTACCCGACGCCCTCGCACATCAGTAAGAACCGCTTTGGCATCGAGCGCGACATTCCGTATGCCAAGGGTGACAACCCGTTCGCGCCGTATGTGCCGGGCGGTGTGGCGCTCGCGCAGGCGGCGTAACGACTACGGGGCGGCGCGCAAGCGCATGTCGTGGAGCAGAACCATCCGAGTGCATGACAGCTTTTGAGCCGCAAGGTTGAAACGACGCACTCGGCGCCCCTCCCATTGCACCACCAACCCGAACCAAGGAAACATGAACATGGCAAACCTACACAACATGTACGACGCGAACGCCGAAGCGCAGAAGTCGTTTGAGGCTATCCCGACAGGCGACCAGATGGCCGTCATCGTCGACAGCGACATGAAGTCGACCAAGGCTGGCGACGGAGAGTACCTGGAACTGGCCTACGAAGTGACGGAAGGCCCGTACAAGGGTCGCAAGCTCTGGCACCGCCTGAACCTTCGCAGCCCGAACCAGCAGGCGCAGGAAATCGCCAATCGTGAGTTCGCAAGCATCCGCGAAGCGACCGGCGTGCGCGATCCGAATGACTCGCAGGAACTGCACTACAAGCCGCATGTGATCCGTGTCGAGTTCATCAAGGCCGGCACCACCAAGAAGAACGGCTACACCTACGACCGCGACACGAACGAAATCAAGGCGTGGAAGAAGTCGGACGGTGCGGCTCATGTTGCGACGCAGACGCATCAGAACACGGCCGCTCCTGCCACCGCCGGCGACAACACGCCGCCGTGGAAGAAAGCCGCCTAAGCAATCTCAGGGTGAGTTGCGCACCAGAGCAAGGAAGCTCGCCTCCTTCGCCGCACTGGCCGGTGTAGACGCAATAGCCAGGTCTCTTTTTTGGAAGTGGCGGCGTGGAGCTAAGGCTAACGCTGGACTACGAAGCGCCATTGCGCGGTGAAAGACGCGCCCACTTCCACCTCTTTTCGAACCAGGAACCCATCATGGCCCTGCTATCCGAAAAACCTGAATCTCTAACCCGTAAAGCCATCCTTGCATGGTGGGAAAACAAGCCGCAGCGCCTGTCGCGCCGCCTTGGTGCGTCAATCATCGGCCAAGAGTGCGAGCGCCGCTTGTGGTACGGATTCCGATGGAGTGCGCCGGAGAAGTTCAACGGACGCATGTTGCGCCTGTTCAATCGCGGGCATCTCGAAGAGCCGCGCTTCATCGAAGAGCTGCGCGGCATTGGCTGCGACGTGCGCGACATCGACCCGGCGACCGGCGAACAGTTCGAGTTCACCGGCTGCGGTGGGCATCTGGTCGCGAAGATCGACGGTGTTGCGCTGGGCGTGCCCGAAGCGCCAAAGACGTGGCACAACTTGTCGTTCAAGACATCGAACGAGAAGGGATTCACCGAGCTTGCCGGCAAGCCCGAGGATCGCAAGAAGCACGAGCAAGACCCCGCGAACTTTCCCTATCCCGGCAAGGGTGTCGCGGTCGCGAAGCCTGAGCACGTCGCGCAAAACCAGCTTGAGATGCACCTCGCATCGCTGACACGCACGCTGTATCTGGCCGCCTGCAAGGACGATGACAGCCTGCACGTCGAGCGCATCGAAGCCGACCAGGAGCAAGGTAAGCGCCTGGAAGCGAAAGCTGAGCGAGTCATTTATGCGCAGGAGCCGCTTCCGGGCATCTCGACCGACGCCTCTTTCTACAAATGCAAAATGTGCCCCGCCGCCAAGGTCTGCCACACCAGCCAGTTGCCCCAAGTGTCGTGCCGCACCTGCCTGCACGCGACACCCGAGAAAGACGGTGACGGCCGCTGGTCCTGCGCTAAGTGGGGCGCGGATATTCCGCTGGATGCGCAGCGAAGCGCATGCGCCGAGCACCGCTACATCCCGATCCTGCTAAAGCGATGGGGTGAAGTTGCAGACGCGTCGCCTAGTGATAACTGGGTCGAATACAAGGCCGCTGACGGCTTCGTGTTCCGCAATGGTGCGTGCGGGCCGGGCAGTTTTGAGAGCACGGAGCTGGCGGCTTCCACGCCGGCACAGATCCGCGACTCGGTAACGAATGGTTTGCGCGACGCTTTTGCGGGGCGCTTGGTTGAGCCTTTGAAGGAGGCGGCGTGAGCACACAACAGAAAGTGGATGTACTGGCCGTTATGAAACTGGCCATCGAGTGCCTGGAGCTTGATGAGCGCGATTTGGCGGAGCGGCAGATGATTGAGGCTCACGAGGCCGTGAGCGAGTTGATAAAACGCCAGCGCGGGACCCGCGACATGCTCCGCGAAGCAGCAAAGCAGCTAAGACTCTCCGGTGACCATGGCCATGCGCGCATGTGTGACACGCATGCAAACGCAGCAGACGAAGCCCTTGCGCGCGTCGGCGGTGCCCCATGAACGAGCGCCCCTGCGGCCGTATCGGCCAACACACCATCAGCCATTGCGCGGACCGTGCCGCACGCATCATCTGCGACTACGACATCCCGCGCGCCGTGTGCCTCGCACCTGATGGCAAGGTGACGGTCGAAGCACCGGCCGATGCCATCGCAGACGAGATGGTCGGCGTGTACACCGGAAACATTGGCACCTTTCAGCTGTGGCGCATGATCTCTGACGACCTGCTGGCCGCCAAGACTGAGCGCGGGGTGGTTGGCGGGTCGAGCCATCGGCATCGCGTGCCGCCGGCGCGGAAGGCGGCGTGATGCAACTGCGCCACTATCAACAGACAGCATTGGACACGTGCTGGGACTTCCTCCGCAACCGCGAAGGCAACCCAGCGCTCGTGCTGCCCACTGGCGCCGGCAAGTCCCCGCTCATGGCCGCCATCGCCATGGAGGCCGTCAAGCAGTGGGGTGGCCGCGTGGGCATTCTTGCCCATGTACAGGAATTGGTATCTCAGAACGCAGCCAAGCTGCGGGCTCTGTGGCCGAATGCCCCCATGGGCATCTATGCCGCCGGCCTTCGCCGCCGCGATCGCTTCGACGCTGTGCTGTATATGCAGATCCAGAGCGTGGCGAAGATCGCGCACCAGCTCGGCCGCTTCGACATTCTGATCATCGACGAAGCTCAGCGCATCCCGCTCGACGGCGAAGGCAGCTATCGGAAGTTCATTGACGACTGCAAAAAGTTCAATCCGAACCTGCGCGTGATCGGCCTGACCGCCACGCCATACCGCCTCAAAGGCAAGGCCATCCCGATCTGCGGGCCGGACTACGTGCTAAACGAGATCGCCTACGAGGCCCGCATTCCGGACCTGATCGCAGACGGCTACCTGTCGCGACTGGTCACGCCGGGCGGCTTGGAGCTGGCCGACCTGTCAAAGGTGCATACCAAGGGCGGCGAGTACGACGAGGGCGAGCTTGCCGACGCCATGATGGCCAACGGGCTGGTGGAGCGAACCGTGGCCGAGTTGTGCACGCGCGCTTCCGTCCGCCGCGCATGGATCGTGTTTTGCGTGAATGTGAAGCATGCCGAGGCCGTGCGCGATGCGGTCAAAGCACGTGGCATCACTTGCGCCGTCGTCAGCGGAAAGACGCCTAAGGGTGAGCGCACCTCGCTGATCAATGCGTACAAAGAAGGCCGCATCCGCTGCATGGTCAACGTCAACGTGCTAAGCGAGGGCTTCGACGCCCCGCACATCGATTGCGTGGCCATGTTGCGCCCAACCAAGTCGCCCGGGTTGATGTATCAGCAAATCGGTCGCGGCTTCCGCATTGCCAACGGGAAGAGTGATTGCCTGGTGCTCGACTTCGCCGGCAACCTGCTGGAACACGGCCCAGTCGACCAGATCAGCGTGAGCCGTCCTCGCAAAGCTGGCCAGAAGGCGGAAGTAGAAAAGGGCCGTATGAAGGAGTGCCCGAAGTGTAAGTCGTTGCTCCCCTACGGCATGCGCAAGTGCGACGTGTGCGAGTTTGAGTTCACCAGCGGCGATCCGGCGCATAGCGACAGGCCGGTAGATGCCCCCGTGCTAAGCACCGAGCGCGAGAAGGTGCGCACTGTGCACACGGTGTCCAGCGTGAGCTACGCACGCCACGACAAGGCCGGCAAGACGCCAAGCTTGAAGGTGACCTACCAGTGCGGCCTGCGCCGCTTCAGCGAGTGGATATGCATCGAGCACGACGGCATGCCGCGCGCCAAGGCGCTGCGCTGGTGGCAGGCGCGCACGACCGACCAGTGCCCGCGCACGGTGGAAGAAGCCCTGCCGCTGGCGTGGAAGCTGCCAACGCCTGAATCAATTCTCGTCGACGAAACCGACAAATACCCCGACATCCTGGAGCACCGTTTCAATGAGTCTCACGCAACCGAACATCAACGAACGAGCGCGAATGATCCTGTCGGCTCAGCGGACGCTGGCAGCGCTCCAGGCGCTTCCCGACCTGACGCCGTGCCAGGAGTGCGAGGCGTTCCGGGATGGCTGGTGCGGGCGCTGGACGGCTCAGGTTCCCAGCGACGTGCAGCCTAAGGGGTGCGCGGATTGGTCGGAAACGATTCCTTTTTGAGGGGTTAGGCAATGGACGAGAAAACCGTAGATAGCATCCCAGACAGCGAACTTATTCGCCGTGCGCTCAGGAGCATGAAGCCAACTCGGCGCATGCCCATGTGGAGGCTGGTAATGGAGACCTTCGGTCTTGGGAGCACGTATGCGTGCCAGTTGTGCGTGCGCCATGGATTTGACCCGGAGGCTCCCTACCATGACTGAAAAGACGCTGCTGGCTTGCCCTTTTTGCGGCGCACCTTCGCTCATCTCCCATGAGAGTGACTACGACGGGTTTGGGCGCTTCCTCTTCGTGGAATGCAACAAGTGCCGCGCGCGCAGCGGTGGCCAGTTCGTATCCAATGGCAATGAGTGTCCGCAGACGTACCAAGAAGTGCGCGATACCTGGAACAACCGCGCCCAAGACGCAACCTGTAATGATCACTTACAAGTTGCCACCGCGCCGGATGGGGATGAGGCTGTGGCGAATGGCATCGCCATCCGAGACCGCATCGAGAAGATCCTTATCGACCACTGCCTGACCTACAGCCAGGACGAGGACGGCTGCCCGTACCGCCTGATCGATCTTCTCAGCGTGGACGCTCAGGACATCGGTCGAGGTAAAGAGGAAGCGCACCTGATCGCCGATGCCATTGCTGGCGAGCTGCCGGACCTCTACACCCGCAGCAACGCGCAGATGGGTGATGTAACAGCTATCGCAGCCGCTTACACCGCTGGATTCAAAGAAGCGTGCGAATGGCCAGAACCTGTCGTAGAGGACATTGATTCACCGGCATTTGCTTCCGCACAGCGCCAGTACGTAGAACGAGCCCTATCCGCCACGCGCGTGGAGGCTGGGAATGGCTGAGAATCTTTGCCTATCCCGCACCGAAATCGCTGAACTGACCCGTGCGCACACCCGCGCCCGCCAGCTCTCATTTCTCCGCAAGAACGGCATCCGCCACTACGTGGACGGCCACGGCTGGCCCGTGGTGACGCGCGCTTCGGTTGAAGGCATGCCGGAAAAGTCCAAGCCGAAGCCCGTGTGGCGCCCGGACAAGGCGGCCTGATATGGGACGTCGCCCAAGTACGCCGAACGCCATCCCCCGCCTACGCCTTCGCAAGCGCGGTGACACCACATACTACTTCTACGACCACGGCGGAAAGCCGCGAAAAGAGGAGTCGCTCGGCACCGACTATGGCCTAGCCATCAAGCGCTGGGCCGAGATCGAGCGCGACGGCGCGGAGAAGCCGCAAGAGGTCATCACGTTCAAATACGTCGCTGATCGCTACATGGGCATCATTGTGCCCACCAAAGCGGCCGCCAGTCAGCGCGACAACCACAAGGGCATGCGTCAGCTTCTCTCATTCTTCAACGAGCCTCCCGGGCCGCTGGACGCGATCACGCCCAACCTCGTGAAGAAGTTCCTGCGCTGGCGAGGCGCCAAGGCGAAGGTGCGCGCCAATCGCGAAAAAGCACTGCTCTCTCACCTGTGGAATTGGGCCCGCGAAGAAGGCTATACGGATCTGCCCAACCCGTGCGCTGGCATCAGGGGCTTCAAGGAGACGGGTCGCGACGTGTATATCGAGGATGACGTGTTCAAGGCCGTCTATGACCTTGGCGACCAGGCGCTGCGCGACGCCATGGACCTGGCCTATCTCACCGGCCAGCGCGTGGCTGATACGCGCACCATGGACCAGCGAGACATCCGTGAGGGCTTCCTGCACGTCAAGCAGGGGAAGACCAAGGCCAAGCGTCGCATCGAGATTGTGGGCGACCTTGCGGCGCTACTGGCTCGCATCGCGACACGAAAGACTGGCTACAAGGTCCACAGCACTCGGCTGATCGTCAGTGACCAAGGTCGGCCGTTGTCAGAATGGATGCTGCGCGACCGGTTCAACACCGCGCGCGACGATGCGGGGATACCGGCTGGCGAATTCCAGTTCCGCGATCTTCGCGCCAAGGCTGGCACTGACAAGACCGACGCCACGGACATTCGCCAGGCGCAACAGCAGCTCGGCCACACCACCGTCACGATGACCGAGCACTACGTGCGAAATCGACGCGGCGACAAGGTCACGCCGACCAAATAACTGTTCCGCAAATGTTCCTAGCGGTTTTGGTTTCAATGGCTTAGATGACCAAAACAACAGTCCATTGCGGAACGTAAAATCAGCTAAGAGCATGTTTTGTAAACTAGTTCTTGATAGGACTCAAAATCCACTGGCAGCGATGTCGTGTAGGTTCGAGTCCTATCACCGGTACCAGATACAAAAGAAAAAGCCCGCCTTATGGCGGGCTTTTTTTGTGCCTCGGCCGCGCCCAGCGGGTGTGAGAATTCAAGGCGCTTCGTTTCGCTACCAACTGAATGACGAACCAGGTGCGTAACTCCACCTGGCACATCCTGCCCAGTCACAGCGACATAGTCAGGACGCCCCAGACAAGAGGCCCGACCGGGACGGCGTAATGGCACCCCTCTTCGGGCGTCGCTGATCAGCCCAGCACGCGATAGGTCGACTGCACCAGGCCGGACGGAAAGTGATGGCTCGATTCGAGCGACAGACTCACGTCGCGTTGCAGGGCACCGAACAAGGGTCGGCCAGTCCCGATTAAAACCGGCACCGTGGTGACCACCAGGTCAGCGATCAATCCGTCACGCAGAAATGACTGAACCAGCTGGCCGCCATCGACATACACACGACGCACACCGGATGCCTCAAGTTGCGCCATCGCCTCCGCAGGCGTGGCATCAGAGAACCGCACCCTTCCCTTTAGATGCCCAGGTACCGGCTTGCCGGCCAATTGCCGCGACAGCACGAGTACGGGTCTGTCGTAAGCCCACTCGCCCATGGTGAGAACTTTTTCATAGCACCCCCGCCCCATCACGATCGCTTGCTTGTCGGCGATGAAGCTCGAGTAGCCATGATCTTCCGTCGGATCGTCTCGTTCAAGGAGCCAGCCGATGTCGCCATCGGTCCTTGCGATAAAACCATCGAGACTGGTTGCTATGAAGACGTGTCCTGTGATCATTCCTGCTCCATTTCTTTTGAAAGCGCGCTTCACCCATCGATCGGGCTCAACCTTGTACGAGCCGCCATGGTAAGCGCCAGGAAGACTATCGAGGGTCCAACGTTCACGCCAACCCTGGCATGCAACGAAATCCACTCAAAGAATCGGGGAGGAGGTGGTCAACAGCATTGAACTACCTCAGTCCGGAAAAACGGTACCAGGTTGACTAACGAGCGTATGTCCGCCAACAGAAGGCGCTGGGATCACCAAAGTTTTAGGTATGCATCGAGGCTATGCTCAATCGGCCCGCCAGACCCGCGCGGCACATCGACCTAAAAAGGACCACCCTTGTGATCTTAGGTAAGTCAACCTGGCACCGTTTTCTGCTCCAGCGGAAGCTTGAGGGCCGCATCCGGCGAGACTCGAGCAACGCGGAGGTACTGAAGCACCTGATCCACACGCAACCGGAAGCGCGGCGCGCGATCCGGTGACTTCAGGACACACCGGGAACATGGTGTGTCATCGGCAGGCTTTCATGGCCACTCAGGATTTCCGGCACGGGAATGCCGAGCTGAGTGCATCTTTGATAAGACTCGGCGGAGAGTAGTGCCACCTGTCCGGGTGATCAGCCAGATACTTCCTAACAATGGCCGTCAATTCAGCAGCCGAAACATTTTCAGAGGGGCAATACCCGTACCCAGACAAGGTGTCAGCAACGCCGACGACATAGCCAGAGGCGTAGCTTGAGTTGAGCTTCTCCTGGAGACCGAGGCTGGACCATTGATCGCTGTCACGCAGGTCAGTATGCAGGCGTGTCGTGTCCATGATTTGCCGCACATCGCCTTCCCCGGCCCTCGCAGAAGTGACAGCAAGTACCAAGGCCAGAAACAGAGTCATCTTCATAGCATCCCCTTTAGGAACTATCAGAAGCAGTGATAGACAATGTCGTTGGCTACAGCCGAGTTCATGCGGGCGTGTAGCGCTACGGAGTCTGCCCCCACGCATGATATTGCTGCAACAGCTTGGGAGAGGTCCGCTTCGGCCATCCATTTCTTGTGCCCGTAAGTACACTTACCAAAATGGGAGGGCGCGGCAGGCGCGAGGGCGACATTCTGACCGGATTCGATGGCCTCGGATCTTCCCAGATGGACGGGTAATGGGGACGGAGGTAGTTAATCCATGCCCGAACTCCGCCCCAAAAAAAAGCCCGCTCGCGGCGGGCTTTTTTCGGTTTTGCCATCTGCGCTCAGATGCAGCGCTGCACGGCCACCTTGAACTGATCCATGCCTACGATGCCGGTGCGTTCGTAGACTTTGGCTTCGGTGCCCAGTGGCTTGGCAACCATAAGCACGACCATGCCCTCGCTTACGTCCGGCAGTTAGACGCTATAGCTGTCTGACTTTTGCGCATCCACGACGTGGGCGTTGATTTCGGTCCAGCGCGTTTGAACGCATTGCGCAAAGTCTTTGGGGGACTTGGCGGATGCTGTCGCGAGGACCGGTTGATTCTTCGTCAGCGGCTCGTTAAAGGGGACGGAGGTAGTTAAGTTCGTTTAACCACCTCCGTCCCCTTTGATCTCCCGATATGCCCGCCAACACCGCCGGGTTGCGCCAGATCGATTGCGACGACAGTTTCATGCCGAACGACCCGACCAGTGCTGGGTGGGTGACGTCACCTTCATTAGCACACGTGCAGGATGGCTCTATCTCGCGGTCCTGATCGACCTGTGCTCGCGCAAGGTCGTCCGTTAAAGGGGACGGAGGTAGTTAAGTTCGTTTAACCACCTCCGTCCCCTTTGATCTCGGAAATCTGGAGGAACTGCCGTGTTTGCTCCGAAGGTTGACCCGATGAAAGCGCCCCTGCTGGTTTCGGCCCGCACCCCGTCAAAGCGCTCTTCCCTGCTGCCTGCACCCGCGCACTCGGTCATACCTCCATGCGCCGGCTTGGAAGCGTGGCGCGGAAGCAAGGATCGTGGTTTGCCGTATGCGGCCACCATGGGCTTCGACCTTGCAGAGATACCGATCCACTCGCCGGTCGCACCGGTGTGTTCCAGGAGCGCGGATATCCAGGCGAAACTCTCCATTAGCTCACCGGGTGACGCGGCGGAGCAGGAAGCCGATCAGATCGCCGATGAGGTCACGCGCATGCCGACACCCGGTGGTGCGCCTCCTGTTGGCGACTTCGCCCGCATCAACCACGCGCCAATCCAGCGCAATGCGACTGTTAGCTTTCCATCCCATGCCTCAATGAAGGAAGCAGATCACGTCGCCACCGAAACCGTGCGTCCAGCGGCATCCTTGCAGCGGTCCTCCATCTGCAGCACACCTGCGAGGACGGTGCGCTCTTCGGTCAATCGGGATACAACCACAGCAGTCGACGCAGCCCAGCGCGGCGGCACACCGATGCCCAAAGAACAGCTCTCCTATTTTCAGCCGCGCTTCGGCCACGACTTCAGCCAGGTCCGCATCCACACCGATAGCAGCGCCGCCGCCGGCGCACGTGCCATCCAGGCTCGTGCCTATACCGCAGGTCGTGACATCGTGTTCGGCGCGGGAGAGTACGCGCCGCACACCGCCGTCGGCCGCCATCTTCTTGCGCACGAGCTCACCCATGTCGTCCAGCAGCAGCGCGCTCCCGGACCGCCCAGCGTCCTCATGCGCGCACCCGACCCTACACCGACCTCGCTCGCCCAGTTCTCCGAAACCGAGCGGCAAAGTCTCAAGTTCGATACAGACGCCCTGAACAGTCCTCTGGTTCTGAATCAGTTCTTCGGGCTGAAGGGAACCGTCGTTGCCGCCACCAACCTCAACGCCGATATCGACATCGAAGTCCCGGCCATCGAAGCCCTCAAAGATGCCAAGGTCAAATCCGGTCTCTATAGCGGACTGCGCCAGGTCGCTCTGAGCGTCTTCGACCTCCTGCCTGGAAGCGACGGCAAAGCCCACTCCAAACGCCTGCATCTGGTTCACATCGAGAGCCTCGATCTCACCCGGTTCGGAGGCCCCAAGGGTAGCTTCCGATTCACATGTGTCGGCCGCGAAGCCGCCGGCAAGATCACAGCCAAGATCCTCGTCGAAGCCATCGGCTCCCCCGCCAAGGGAATGTCCGATCCCGGCGCGGTCAAGGACATAGAAAAGCGCAAAGTCGTGCCCTACCGGCTCAAGCGTGGCTCCTCCATTACCGACGACGCCCTCTGGGAAAGGATCGAGCGCTCACTCGGCACGGTCGACGAAGCGCTGATTATGCGCATCCGAGACGTTACCTTCGAGACCTCACCCAAGCAGTTCGGCCCCGACGGCGAAGCGGCCTCCTTCGACTTCAGCTTCAAGACATCCGACACCGGCCCGTGGAAGAAAAGCATCACCCTGTTCCAGAAGATCGTTACCGCCAAGGATGCCGATTTCGCCCGCCTCCTCGATCATGAATTAGGCCACGCCATCGACATCGCTCCGGCCGAGAAACCCGGTGGGCGGATCGCCAAGAAAGAGGCTCATAATCTCCCCAAATTCCTCGAAGCAGCGAAGAAAGACGGAGGCCGAGCCAAGGCCATCACCGACCAGGGCAAGACCAGCGACAAAGAGTTTTACGCCGAGAATCTCTCGCTCTTTATCCAGCAGCCGGAGACCTTCCAGGCGCTCCGCCCCAATCTCTACAACTACTTTGTCGCCTATGAATGGGAAGCTGTCCGCGATCCCAAGCTCAACGCCCCCAGCACCGTCTGGTCGACGGCTCCCAAAGCCAAGCCCTGAAAACGTCTTTCGGAGTGATCCCACATCTCGTCTTAGAGATGTGGGATCACTCCGAGAGACAGAGACTTGTGGGATCACAGAGATCAAAGGGGGCGGAGGTAGTTAAGCAACTTTAACTACCTCCGTCCCCTTTAGCTGAGAGAACCTCTGAAGAAATGGTGCGGAAGCAGTTGAACAAACTTAACTGCCTCCGCCCTTTTATCGCTCTACTTCACCTTGTCCACCAGCGCCTGCGCTTCGCGCACCAGCGCGGCGTAAACCGGCGTGCCCGGCAGATGCTTTGCGTAGCACTGATAGAAGTTGCGAGCTGCCGCATCTTCCAGGCCTTGCGCCTTATTGAACGTAGCTTCGTCCGCTGAGTGGGACGCGTGATACACCGCCCACACCGGTTCAGCCTTATCCATATCCTGTTTATACGACGCAGCACACTCGGGGATATCCGGCACCGCCACCGGCTCGTCGAAGATCACCACACGCTCACCGCGCATCACGGCGACCACCAGCCCATTCGGAGGATAAGGGGCGGTGACATCCTGCCCTGCAAAATACAGCAGCGCGCGCGCCCGACCCGACCCGTGCGGCGCACTGACGGGCAACTCGGCGTACCGGTAGTAGTGCGCGTCACTGGAAATGGCGAAGGTGTAGAAGTCCTCCGAAGTGAACGCCTCAGCCATATCATCGGCTGGTGATCGCGCAGGGTGCTTGAGGACTTCGGGATTGTCCGCCAGCCACCTCACCATCAACGGCACCGTCGACACGTACGCCTTCGACTTGCCGTTCAACGCATTCACCACGATGGCATCCAGCCTGCCGTAGCCCAGCTCCGGAAAGAGCGACTCGAGGTTGTACGTGCCGCTCGACGCGTACCCCTCTAATCGCACCGGCTCGATGACCGTCTTCAACATGCCCTGCAGCTGCAGCAGCACCTCGTTGTGCCGACGATCGATCGCTGGATTGGTTTCGGCTGTGGCCTTGAACTCGGCCACAGCCTTGTCACGCGCGGCGAGATACGCGGAGGCGTCCGCGCTGGATGCTTGCGCGGTGCTGACAGACAAAACGGCGAGCACTGCGAGTGCGAGATGAGTTGCGCACTTCCTTGTAATGCATGAGGAGAAAGGCACGCTGCATTCCTTTCAAAAGGATGAGGGTCGGAGTCCATTTCTTGAGACTCAGAAGAGGAGAAGCACGCTCCCCCCATTTTCTGGCGAAGTACCAGCATAGCCCCCCAAAGAAGAAGATGGAGGTAGTCAATCTTTGCCTGAACTCCGCCCAATAAAAAAGCCCGCTCGCGGCGGGCTTTTTTCGGTCTTGCCATCTGCACTCAGATGCAGCGCTGCACCGCCACCTTGAACTGATCCATGTCTACGAGCCCGGTGCGTTCGTAGACTTTGGCTTCGGTGCCGATGCCCAGTGGCTTGGCAACCATCAGCACGACCATGCCCTCGCTGACGTCCGGCAGATAGACGCTATAGCTGTCTGACTTTTGCGCATCCACGACGTGGGTGTTGATTTCGGTCCAGCGCGTTTGAACGCATTGCGCAAAGTCTTTGGGGGACTTGGCGGATGCCGTTGAGAGGACCGGTTGATTCTTCGTCAGCGGCTTGACGCCGCCACAGGCTGCAAGCATCGCAGCCGCTACCAAAACTACTACCCTACGCATCGTGCTCCCCCATTTTTGGCAGCTTCAATGTATCCCATGATTGCGCGGGTGCTTTCAAGCCAGTAGACGCCAAATGCATCACGGTTCGGGAGGTCGGCTTGCTTGGGAGCATGTGTGTGCGCATGGCAGGAGGCACTTGCCGGGTGGTGGCTCACCTACGTGCTGCCCACCGGGTATCGATTTGCATTGAACCGTGCGCTGCGACCAGGACGAGTCGGGCATGCCTCGCTGAGCCGCGAGAAGCCTCCGACGTTTATGTTGCGCCGGCACGGTTGGGACGCATCAAGTCACTGGATGCCAGCTTTCGCTGGCATGACGGGCTGAGCTTGCGCCAGGTCTGCGGGTGACGCCACGTGCTGGATCGCTGCTTGACCAGCCATGGGGCCGTTGAATGGCGATTCGCTGGCGTAACAGCCGCTTTGTCTGCCGCCCTGCGTCCATGCGCGTCGCTACGTCATCACTGACAACTACACCGGCTGCCATGCGTGCAAAAAGTATCGGCCATCGCTGACAGGCGATATCGCCGCTGTTTTGCTAACGTCGCGGTGTCACTCGCGGGGGCAGAGGTTGTGCTTGGGCGAGTGGCCATGACCCTCGTGTCATGAGGCGCGGGCCGAGAGTGTTCGAGCACTCCCGACCCGCTAACCAAAACCAACTTCAAAGGAGTTGATGATGGCTGTCCACGATCATACGACACGCGTCCGCCTGCCACCTGCCGATGGCAGAGGTGCTACGGCGCTCGCCGGCGGCTTGCCAGCCCACGGCCTGGCCCCCGTTCACCCTCCCATGCGTCACCCGATACCGCTGGCGTCCGCGGTAGCAACCACGTTGCCAACGCACCGTGACCGCTGGCGTCAGCGTCGGGCCACCGCGCGGGTACGGTGGGCCCAGCGGGCGGCGCAGCGGGCTTCCGGTGAGATGAAGGCCGGCTTTGAGGCAGCACGTTGCTGTCTTGAACACACGGCCCATGGGTCGCAACACCCACCCACCGTCGCCAGCTGACCGCGTTCGATGATCGCCCCCGTGGTGCATCGAAGCTAGGTTCGGTGCGCCATCCTTCGGCGTTCGTTGACCTTTAAATAGGGCATTCGCCTACACGATTCAGCGATCACGCCGAGTCGTCGCTTCACCGTGCCTGACAGGAAATTCAGCCGTGTCCAAGACCTATCCGATCGTGTTCGTCTGTGGCGCGAGCGACTACCACAACGCCCTCGTGATGGAGCGCGTGCTCGACACCCACGATATCGCGCTACTGATCATCGGCAACCGCTCAGGTGCCGACCGCCTGGCAAAACGCTGGGCCAAGCGAACCGGCACAAATGTCCAAATCGTGCCCGCTCTCCCGGAGTTTGGTGATGGCCCCGAGCGTTGGCGCGGGCTACTGGTTGCCTTGCTCCAATCGGATGTTGTGCTGGCCTTTGGTGGCGACGATATCTCCCGAAAGATGGTGGAATCAGCGCGCCGCTTCGACATCCACGTCGAGGTCATCGACGACACCGATGATTGACGCGCTTCACCAAGACGACGAGATTCAGCCGCATGCTGTTTTCTGACTTTGCAGGCTTTCGACTGACAACAGGCCTGCAGTGACGTGCAACGCAGCGACGCCCGCTTGATCAGGTTGCCGTGCAGAAGGTGACGTCGTCACAGTGCACCGTGTGAATTAGCGTGGCTCACAACACTCCGCAGAGCACAAAGCGCGTCATTCCGGCCGAGGTCGAAATGACGTTCTGTCGTTTTGTTAGCCGCGCTCAAGCACCGTGGCGCTCTTCGCTGTTGGCGCTCACCAGACCAAACGCACGCCAACATCTCCCCACACACCATTGCGGCGAGCCAAATCGGTGTTGTTGACCGCGAACTGATAGCCAATCTGGCCGTAGAAGCTGAAACCGGCATCCAGTTTTCCTGTGATGCCCGCTGCGACATCCATGCGCGTCGCTTGCTGATCCAGTTCTACGCCATCGCTACCAGCGAACGTGGTCATCGCTTGTCCGCCTGAATCACGCCACAGGTTGGCTCGCAGATAAGGTTGCCATACATCGCCATGGTCACCGGGAATGGTCCATTGGCCACGCACACCCAAGCGCGCGGAGACACCGGTTGTCCCTCCCAGAGAGACATCACCCAGCCCATCGTTGGCGGAGTCCAACATCACACGCTGCCAAACCACCTGGGCCTGGGGTTCGAGGATGAAATTGGGGCCGAACTGAAGCGCGAATGGATAGCCGGCTTCCAGCGACGCCGCATAACCGGAACCCGAGACGGGCAAACGCGTATTGATCGTTGTCGAGTGGCCGCTGTAGTGCGTGCCCTGGAAGATGGCGTCGAGATACCAGCCGGTGGGGCCATAGTGCGTCCAGTACGCGCCGCCGGTGTAAGCGTCGAGGCCGAGCGTGCCCGTTTTGACATTTTCATAGCCATTCGCCGCTGCGTTGGTGACAAGGCCATTCACATCCACCGAGCTATGGCTGAAGGCAAAGTAGACACCCACCGCATCGGTGTGATCTGGCGCGGTGCTGCCACGCCAGATATCGAGGCCGGTTTGAAAACCGATCAGGTCGCCGCCGGCCTTGGGCTCAGCAAATGCACGATAGGTGTTGTCGATTTGCTGCCCGAACACGCGCGCCCACGCAGAGGGCGCCCAGCCTTCCACATCCGTCCCGACATTGGCCTTGGTGAGTGTGTCGCCAATGCGCTCGTGCAAGGTGCCCAGCATGGTGAGCCCCATTTGGCGGGCAATGGGCTGCACTACACCGTAGGTGGCCAGCTCCGGACCAATAATCGGGTACACGCCCGGCGGAAGCGGGGCGGGTGGCGGTGGCTCGTCGGGCACCGGCGGTTCTTCCTCTACTTCCAACGGTGGGATTTCGGGCTCGGGTGGCGCCGGAGGCACTGGAGGCACTGGAGGCACAATGATGGTCGAGCGCAAAAACCAGTCGTTGGCGGCGCTGCCATCCGGCCCGCCCTGCAGCAGGCGATACTCGAATGCACCAGCGCGCAGCTCACCCGTGAGCGCGAACGCGCCCGCGTTGGTGGTGGCGCCGTTGAGGGTTTGCACGACGAGAATGCCGTTGGCCATGGTTTCATCGCCAGGGCCGCCGGCGTTGGTAATGGCGAGTCCGGTCGTGCCTGTTCCGGAGCCCCCGTTGATGACCAGGCGATCCGATGGTGAAAAATCATCCGCGAGGTAAGTGTTGAGGGCGATCGTTCCGCCAAGGCCTACGTAACTGTTCGTTGTCAGCAACGTACCCGGGTCGCCGGATAAACGTATCAACCCTGCGTTGGTAACGGTGCGGACGGTCTGATCGAAACCATGCAGATTCATGATGCCCGCTGCTTGAACGTGGTAGTCCGAGTTGGGGCTGAATACATTCGCCAATGCAGCCGCGAGGGTACCGCCGTGCACCGTCGTCGGGCCCGCATACGTGCTTGCACCACTCATGACCGTCACGCCGTTATAGACGTCGACAGCACCGGTGCCGGTGATGACAGCGGGGAATAGGTAGTTGCCGCTGGTGTCGCTGTGATTGAACACGATGTTGCCGGTGCCGCTACCAAAGGCGATGCTGCTGGTGTGGATGACACCCGGCGCGGCGGCCGCTGCGGTGGCGCCTGCGCCAATGTTCAATGTTCCCGTAGAACCCGCGGCCTGCGCGATCAACATGGATGCCGCGGTGACTTGACCGCTATTGGTGACTGTCAGCGTGCCCTGTCCGTCACCACCCACCATCAGATTCCCGGCAACGTTCCAGCCTGAGCCGGGGTCCGTCACCGTAACGGCACCGACGCTGCCAGGCGTGCCGCCGATAAAACTGTCATTGACAAAAAGTGGATCCGCATGGGTGCCGACACCCGAGTTCACGATGCCGCCGCTGGAGATGGTCATTGTGCTATTGCCGGCAAAGAGGCTCGTGGCATCCAGGCCGAAGTTGTTGAGGTAGTAGGCAAGCAACGCAGGGTTCGTACCACCCACAACAAGCGGGTTATTGCTGGTCAGCTCGGAACCAGCCCCAGTCACAGCCACGATACCCACCGCTCCCGTCGACGTGCCGATGCTATCAACGGGAGTGACCACCCCACCGATCAGCGCAGGCGAATTGACGCCAGAAAATACCTTGGCGCCGTTGGCGACCGTCATGGTGCCTTGCCCGGCATCACCCTCGAACATGGTCTGACCAATCGTCAACGTGGTTCCCGGGTCGGTCACCGTCACCGTACCAACGCTGCCTGCACCACCGGCGACATCGAGTGTAATTCCCGTCGAGACTTGGGCGCCCTGGGAGACGGTCATCGTGCCGTTATCGCCAGCGAACAGCGCCACATAAATATAAGTGGCCACCGTAGCGCGGGTTCCACTGCCGGTCGCAATAAAGGTGGACGTCGTGGGAAAGTTTTGCCCATAGCTCACGGCAAGATAGCCGCCACCGGAATTGGTCGTGACATCGAGCGTGCCGCCATTCCGGACGGTCAATGAACCCGTGGTGGAAGCGCTGGTACCGTCAGCGATACGAATGATGCGCGATGTCGCGGCACCACCATTGATAACGGTTGGATTGGGGCTAACGGTATTGAGCCAGGTGGTGTTGGTGGTCAAGTCGGGTACGACGCCGTTACTCCAGTTGCCCGGATCAAACCAATTGGTGGAATTGGCTCCGGTCCAGAAGTTATTTGTCGTCAATTGCGCCTGCGCGGGGATACTGCCCAGCGATGCAAGACCGAAAAGAACGGTCTTGACCAATAGTGTTCGGTGCAGAGGAGAGCGCGAAGGTTGCCGATTCAGCAAACAAAGGTCATGAGGTATTCGCTTCATTGCCGTTCACTCCACACCAGGAGGAATCTAAAGCGCCGGCATGTACGCCCCATCAAAGAATCCGTCGAATAAAACCAGACGGGAACGCTATTCCAAGGCGACCTGCCCCGATCTCAAGCGCATCCGCAACTCGCAACACCAGAACTAAATCAATGAGCAGGCTCCCGCAGCGAGAGCGCTTGCTTTCATGACGCCACCCGCCCGTTCAAGGACATGAACGCACCGCGTCATATCGACGGCGTCTTCCAGGGGAGGGCTCGATGCGTGGGAGTGACTCGGGCCACCAGCCCAGTGCGCCTGCCGAATAACGACGCATCAATGAAAATCCCACGCGTTAAGTGATGATTCTGTGAGGTTTTCCGGTAACCACGAATACGGACAGAAGGGCTTCAGCTGCACGGCCAATCGACAACAGACGTGAGAAAATACACAACGTGCGGCCTAGCCTTATCCACCTCTGCTCGACCGCCTTCGAGGCCTTAGCTGGCATTGAGCTACCCATTCATTCATGGACGCCAGATCCACCAGGGCAACACTCACCAAGCCAGCAGGTGTGGCGGCATCACCCCTGCATTTGGCTCAGTTTCGCTTCTACGAGGAACTGAACGACTTTCTGCCGCTGAGGCGGCGAAAGCAGTCTTTTACGCATGCCTTCCACGGAAAACCTACGGTAAAAGACACCATCGAAGCGTTGGGTGTACCCCATACCGAGGTCGACCTGATTCTGGTCAATGGCAGGTCTGTGCGCTTTACGTTTCACCTGCGCGGTGATGAGCGCGTGGCGGTGTACCCGATGTTCGAGCGCCTCGATATTCGCCCTGTGTATCGTTTACGTCCACGGCCCTTGCGCCGAACGCGCTTTGTCGCTGACGTTCACCTTGGCACCCTTGCACGACGCTTACGCCTGCTAGGCTTTGACACGATTTACGATCCGGCTTTCGATGATGTCCAGCTTGCGGCGGTGTCGGCCCGCGAGCGTCGCGTGCTTCTTACGCGCGACATCGGCTTGCTAAAGCGCAGCGTCGTGACGCATGGACATTGGGTACGCCACACGGAGCCACTGGAACAGCTGCAGGAAATCGTCGAAGCCTTTTCCCTTCAGAAGGACCTGCAGCCATTTACCCGCTGCATGATCTGCAACGGCAAGCTGCGATCGGTCGAGCGCCATGCCATCTTCGGCATGGTTCCGCCACGCGTCTACGCACAATGCCGCCGGTTCACGCAATGTGCTCAATGCAAACGCCTCTATTGGCGTGGAACCCACTACAAGCACCTCAGCGTGCTCGCTCTCGCGTCGCGGCGGCCGAACTAGCGAATCAATGCCGCATGAATCCGTTACGGGGAACGATTCTTGATCGGCATCGTCACCCAGCACATTCACACGACGTATACCTGGCCCGTCGCAAAAAGCCGAAAACATTGCAGCGTCGATCAGCGATCAGCGCCAGCTGTCGGAGACTCGAAGAGGTTGCCCTGAGCTTGCGCGCCAAGCCGCGCCACTGTCGGGAGAGAGCATGTTTCGTCGTCACCATGAGCGCAGAAACGCGCATCGTATGAAGATCTGGCGCGCGCCATGGGGCGCCCCTTCACTGCTTTGCTTTTGCCTTGCACCGCTAGGAGTGATCCATGCGACGTGCACGGCCACAGCGCCAACAACGGGCGCTACGGTGACCTGCAGTGGTAGCGGTGTCACACCAGTCATTGCCGCGACGGGCAGCGGCAATGTTGCGATCAATATTCTCGCTGGTGTCAATTTCACCAACACGCGCAGCGTGAGCCCGGTTTCTTTCAGCATCGATCATTCGAGTCAGATCGCCAACCAAGGTGCGCTGACGTTGACAGGTGGTGGTGGCACCGGCACCAACCGAGGTGCTGAACTATTGGCCGTGGCCGATGGCAATACGCTGACCAACGCTAATGGCGCCAGCATAACTACCAGTGGCGCCTACAACGACGGCATGGCGGCGAGCGGCAACGGCAACACGCTGATCAACAACGGCAGCATCAGCACGTCAGGCCCCAACGCCTACGCGATGACAGCGGCGTGGGGACAGACGCAAACCGGCCAGGCCAACAACTCACTCGCCAACAACGGGTCGGTGACTACGAGCGGCAGCAATGCACGCGCCCTTTCCATCCTGGGTCAAAACGGCACGATCACCAATGTTGGGTCGGTGCTCACCACGGGCACCAGCAGTAATGGCGTCTATATGCAGGGCAATAAAGATACCCTGGTCAACAGCGGAACGATCCAGGTGCAGGGCGGCGGCGCGGACGCGGTGTTTTCCAATACCGTGTCTGCCAATTTCACTGCGAATATCCAGAACTTGCCGGGTGGTCGGATCATCAGCCAGCAAGGCGCGGCTGTTCGCTCGCTCAACGGCGCCACGACGGTGACCAATGCCGGTCTTCTGCAAGGTGGCAGCGGCACCGCCGTGCAGATGGGCACGGGTGCGAATGTGCTTATCTTGCAGACGGGCTCCGTGATTCTTGGCGCGGCCGATGGTGGCAGCGGCACCAACAAGAACACACTGATACTGCAAGGCAGTGGCAGCGCCACCAATGCATTCACGCATTTCAACACGCTGCAGGCGCTTGGTACCAACTGGAGCTGGAGTGGCAGCGGCGCTTTCGATTCCGCGTTGATTCAAGGAGGCGCATTTCACCTTACCGGCACCGTAAGTGGCACAGGTGTTGCCCCAGGCTCGCTCACCTTTGATCACGCCACGGCCACCGGCGTCAGCGGCTTCAGCAACTGGAACAGCGTGAACGTAACCAACGGTACGCAACTAGCCATGGACGGAACACTCACCATGGGCACTGTCACCACCGGCACTGGCACGGTCACGATTGACGCCAGCAGCACGCTGCTCGCGGGCAATGGCGCCAACGGCAGTATTGCGCCGCTCACCGCCGGTCAGCTGGTGCAGGTGAACAATGCAGGCACGATCGACCTCACCAACGGCGATCCACCGGCGGCGAACACGTTCACCATCATCGGCAACTACGTGGGACAACAAGCCAATGTTGTTATGGATACCATGCTGGGTGCAGACAGCTCGCCATCCGACAAGCTGGTGATCAGTGGAGGCAATGCCAGTGGGTCAACTCTGCTGCGCGTCACCAATCTGGGTGGCGCTGGCGCATTGACGGTGCAGAACGGCATTCTGCTGGTCCAGGCCACACAGGGTGCCACCGTGGCACGCACGGCGTTCTCGCTGAACGGTGGAAAGCTGCAGGCCGGCGCGTATACCTATCTGCTGTTTGAAGGTGGTGTGACGCCGGGCACCTCGCAGAACTGGTATTTGCGCTCATCACTGCCGCCATCACCGCCGATAGCCTCGGTGCCGCCACCAGGTACTCCGACACCGCCCATCGGTCCACTGCCACCCACCGGTCCGGGTGGCGAAAGCCCGATTACCGAACCCACTCCGGGCGAAGGCTCTCCACTACTGCCGCCCCCGCCTGCGCCAGGTGATCCGCCGACGCCGCTTTATCGCCCCGAAGTTGCGCTGGACTCGGCCATTCCTGCGGTCAACGTGCAAGTTGGCTTGCTGCAATTGGGCACCTACGACCAGCGTCAGGGCGGACAGTTGCTTGCCACTGGCAATGGGTGGCTACCCGGCGGCTGGGTGCGCGTGCTCGGCTATCGCGACAATCAGCAACAAGGCGGCATGGGCGCGCAACCGCGATTCGACGGGCATATGGACGGTGTGCAGGCCGGCCATGACATCTACGCCCACGAAACTGACCGTGGACAGCGCGATCGCGTCGGCATGTTCATCGGCTATCTGCACACGAATGGCGACGTGAATGGCAGCGTCGTTGGCTTTCCGGATGCGCATGCCGGCACGCTACGTGGAGATGCTGACAGTGTGGGCGCGTATTGGACGCACTTGTTTCCCAACAACGCGTATGTCGATGCCGTGCTGCTCGGCACGTGGTCGCATACCGAGGTCAACTCCATCCAGGGCTTCAATAACCGTACACGTGGCACCACGGTGGCCGCCTCGCTGGAAACCGGCCTGCCGCTGCGATTGTCTGACAACCTTACGCTGGAACCCCAGGCGCAGGTGATCATGCAGCATCTGGACAACGATGCGTTTACCGATCCCATTTCCACTGTCGCGTTTGAGCCGACCAATGCCGTTACCGGACGGATCGGCGCACGCCTGGTAGGCGACTTTCGCCCGTCGCAGCAAATCTGGCAGCCGTATCTGAAGCTGGATCTATGGCGGACTTTCCATCGCGTCTATAACACCGTGTTTGGCGGCATCGACGGCATCCCCACCAACCTGGCCAGCACGGCACTGGAAGCCGGCGCCGGTGTCACCGCGCAGCTTTCGAACCACATTGGCCTGTATGGCGAAGCCAGCTACCTTCGCAACACCGATGCATGGCATCGACGCGGAACAGAAGGTGACATCGGGTTGCGCGTCCGCTGGTGAGGTGATGTCACGTCACGTCACGTGGCATCAAAGCATCACGGGTTGAGGTCGTAGCGCAGCGAAGTCTGCACACGCTGCCCCTCCCCTCGCGAGTTGGCAAGGTCGATGTTTTGGCCCCACAGGTACTCGATGCCAAGCATGGTGCGCTGGGTGAATTGCCAGGCGAGATTGAGCGATGCGAACTTGGTGCTCTTTGGCAAGGTGTTCTCGATCAGCATGTTCGAGCTGGGACTGACACGCAGATAGCCATAGGCCAGGCTGGAACTGAGATTGTCTGTCCACCCATGGGTATAGCCGGCACCATAACCGCGCGCCTTGATGGCCTTCAAATCGCCGTTGGTAGTGAAGGCGGCGTCCAGCCCGAGGCCGGAAATATCCTGCAGGAAGTTGGCGTAGCCCTTGCCGTAGCTGCCCCATGCTTGCACGCTGTCACGTTCGAACACTTTGCTGGCGCCGGTAAGCTGCGTGGCATAGGCACTGGCATGCTTGGCGGTACCGGTGGTGCTGTTTTGCACGCCAAGGTCACGCAACAGGTTGGCCCACTGCACATGCCAGTTGGGCGCCTCCCAGCGTAGGCCCAGCGTAAAGTCGGCACGCCGTGAGTAAGGTGCGTAGCCTTGGGCCACCGCGATATCCGCGTTGGGCTTCTCGATGGACATGGGCAAGGTGAGCGCCCCGGCCGACGACTTGTAGAGATAAGGCGAGAAGCGCAGCTGCGGCCCATATTTGAAGGTGAAGGAGTTGGGGCCTTCGTAATCCAGCGTATTGGGAAACACCGAGATGTCGGTGAAGGCAGAGATGTTGTAGCCCGCGAGCAGCGTGAAGCGCTCGTTGTCCAGCTCGCCGTAGAAGAATTGCATGTTGTACGGCATGTCGCCGCTGCCGCTGCCGAAGAAGTTGTTCTTGTAGACCACCTTGACCGTGCCGTAGTCCGACTCACGCCGGAAGTCCATGCGCAAGAGGCTTTGCCTGGCACTCAAGTTGGTGCGCCAACCGGAGTCATAGAAGGGTTGCCCCTGTACAGGAATGGAGGAAGGCACGAACAGATCGCGCGAGCCCATGTACTTGTTGTCGATCATGGTGTCGAGTTGCGCTACCAGATCGATCTTGAGCAGGCTTCCCGTATCGCCCAAGCGCACATAACCTTCGGGCATGGGTTCCGACACACCCGCAGGAGCAGACGGTGGGCGGTATCCCGTCGAGACAGCCGTGGTCGGTGCGGTGGCGGGCGTCACCAGTGGCGTGGGGGCGGTTGGTGGCACTGCCGGCGTAGCTGCAGCTGTTGATGCCGCCTTCTCCTTCGAGGCTTCCTTTGCCTCCAGCTCATCCAGGCGCTGCTGCATCTTGCGCATGACGTCTTGCTGCGCCTGCATCTGCTGGCGCATCTGGGAAATCTCGGCTTTCAGTTCGGCCGACGAGTCGTTCGACTGGGCAAGTGCCGGCTGCGCAAGCGCGATGGCGAAACACCCCAACCAGGCCGAGCGGCAACTCCGCTTCAGATAAGCCATCGACACCTGGCGATTAAGCGGCAACCGCATGCAACACTCCTGTTCGGACACCTTCCATCGCCAACGGTTGCGGGCACGCCTCGCTACCCGATCTCTCGCAAGCTGGGCTGGCGAGGCATCCGCTTCATGCGGCCTGAACCGGCGACCACAGGCATGGCGCCCGGAAACCCATACGCTGGAGGCGTGAGCCGTGCTCGCGCCCACCCCCTCTTTCGATCGATTAGAGCCGAGAATTTGTCGAAAGCCCGTGAATCATGAAGGTTTGGGACACATGGCTGTGTGACTACTTGCCACGTGTCGTGCGCATGCCTGATATGGCACGCGAGAAACGTGCGCCCTGCTGAAATCTACGCTGCTAAGGCGTCATGTCGACATCGGGTTGACTGGTACTCAGCTGCACCACGCGGAGCATGCCCGTCGCACCGGTATGACTGAATAAGTGTGTACGCATTGGCCGCACGTCGTGCCAGTAAACGCCTGCCATCTTGAAGGGCAACACCTAAGCATGGACGCCCCTCGCCGACCGGGATGGCAGTATCGAACCAGGCCTCACACAGCCCGCGCGATACATCGAAGTCACAGTAAAAACACTGTAGCCCGCGTTGATTCCACAGTAGATGTGAAGGGGCGTTCCGGGCACGGTCTTGACGCGGCATCCACACCCTGCGCCATCAAATCTGACATCAACGGTCGGGGTGACGGATAGGACCATGCTCCAGACGCCTGCCGCACCCAGTCGAGTACGCTTAGGCCCACACTAGCAACAGGAATAAGCACACAGTGACCCTGCGCATCATTCTGGCCGATGACCACCCCATCGTTCGCAGCGGGGTGCGAGCATTGCTGGAGAACAGCGCCGGGGTCACCGTGGCGGCGGACGTAGGCTCGCCAACGGAGCTGGTGGATGCCATCGAAAAGACCGAATGCGATCTTGTGCTGACCGACTTCAGCATGCCGGGCGGACACATGGCGGACGGCCTGCACATGATCGGCATGATCCGCCGACACTGGCCCAAGCTGCCGGTCATCGTACTGACGATGGTGAACAACGGCGGCGTGCTCAATGCCATTCTCGCCACAGGTGTGCGCGGGTTGCTCAGCAAGTCGGATGCGCTGACCGAACTCCCTCTTGCCGTTCAGGCGGTATCGCATGGACGCGAATACCTCAGCACGAGCATCAAAGACATCTTGAATACCACGCACACCGAAGGCGGCTTGCCGACGCAACCGGTGCTGTCAAAGCGCGAAACGGAAGTGCTACGCCTGTTCGCGTCGGGCCTGACGGTATCCGAGATCGCTGCGCAGCTCAATCGCAGCGTCAAGACCATCAGCCGCCAGAAGATGGACGCGATGACCAAGCTGGGACTGAAGAGCGACCTGGAAATTTATACCTACGCGCGCGAGAAAGGGATGCTCGCCTGATCCCCACCACGGCTGCCACGGCACGCGAAGCACGTCAGTGCGCACCGCTCTCAAAAACGTAACGCGCCGCACACTTCCCCGCCCCACCTCTCCCCCGTCAATGTGCACGGGCTTGCGATGGCACGCTCCTTGATTGCCATACGGTGAGCAACGCCACATTCAACGATACGAGGCGCCAACCCTGGCCGTTACCCGGCCTTCCAGGCGCCCACACCACATCCGTCACTGTTTTGCAGGGCGCACAGGGGCGCCCACTCATGAACACGACATTCAACGTCGTCGACGAAACCGATCACCCACTATGGGTACAGTGCGAAATCAATGAGCTGGCCGGCAGGGTAAGTTGGCACGCGTCGATCTACGATGCCTCGTCGCTGCAGGCCGTGCTCGACGGTGAGGCCGTCGATCAGGATGCCGTCGCTGGCCATGTGCAAGCCGAAGTCCTCGACCGGGGCATTTTCGCCACAAGCTGACACGCTACGTCAGCGGCGTGACGAAGAGCGCCACTTGCGGCAGGGGCAGCGACCCTTCGATACGTCAGCCGTGGCCGCCCCAGCTCAGCCCCCTCCACGCTCACGCATCGCGCGCAATGGCGACAACTGTCGGTCATGTCGACATCACTGCGCCGACGTCCAGGCGAACACTGGCCATTCAGAGGCGCCCCATCCGCCCCAGCGATCGGACGGCGCCAAGGCTCACGGCCTCGCGAATGGAAAATGGTGCCCCCGATACGATTCGAACGTACGACCTTCCCCTTAGGAGGGGGACGCTCTATCCAACTGAGCTACGGGGGCAACGGCGGAATTCTGGCATGGATCGCCCGTCAGTGCGATCCACGCGGGCCATCGCCGCGGCTGGCAGGGCGGCCCGCACCAAAACAGGTGGTTACGGCCCCTGCTAGAATGACCGTTTTCATCCCGGCGCCATCCCCGCGCCACGGTCCGGAGTCAAGCATGTCCAACGCAATTCTCACCGCACTCGGTCTCGGCGCGACGCAGTCGGGTACGTATTTGGGTCATGGCGAGTGGTCCAAGACCACCGACGCCGGCACGCTGCAGCCGGTCAACCCGGCAACAGGCGAAGTGATCGCTTCGGTCCATGCTTCCAGTGCGGCGGACTATGAACTGATCGTCAAGCGCGCCCAGGAGGCGTTCAAGGTGTGGCGCACCACGCCGGCCCCGCGTCGCGGCGAAGCCGCTCGCCTGTGCGGCGAAGCGCTGCGCCAGCATAAGGACGCACTGGGTTCGCTGGTGGCCCTGGAAATGGGCAAGATCAAGCCGGAGGGTGACGGCGAAGTGCAGGAGATGATCGACATCGCCGACTTCGCCGTGGGCCAGAGCCGCATGCTCTACGGCTACACCATGCACTCGGAGCGCCCGGGTCACCGCATGTACGAGCAGTACCAGCCGCTGGGCCTGGTGGGCATCATCAGCGCGTTCAACTTCCCGGTGGCGGTGTGGGCGTGGAATGCGTTCCTCGCAGCCATCTGCGGTGACATCTGCATCTGGAAGCCGTCGCCCAAGACCCCGCTGTCGGCCATCGCGACCATGAAGATCTGCAACGACGCGCTGAAGGCCGCCGGCTTCCCGGATATCTTCTTCTTGTTCAATGACGCTGGCGTGGAGCTGTCGCAGCACTTCGTCGATGACCACCGCATTCCGCTGATCAGCTTCACCGGTTCCACCAAGGTGGGTCGCCATGTGGGCGAGCGCGTGTCCAAGCGCATGGGCCGCTCGCTGCTGGAGCTGGGTGGCAACAACGCCATCATTCTGGATGAGAGCGCAGACCTGAAGCTGGCCATTCCGGCCATCGTGTTCGGTGCCGTCGGCACCGCGGGCCAGCGCTGCACCACCACGCGTCGCCTGTTTGTGCATGAGGCGATCGTCAACGACGTCACCGACAAGCTGGTTGCCGCCTACAAGCAGGTGGAAGGCAAGATCGGCGACCCGACCCTCGCCACCACCCTGATGGGCCCGCTCAACAGCAAGGAAGCCGTGCAGGCTTACCTCGGCGCCGTGGAGAAGGCCAAGGCGACGGGCGGCAAGGTGCTGACCGGTGGCGCTGCGCTCACTGACCGCAAGGGCAACTTTGTGCTGCCGACCATCGTCACTGGCGTGAAGAACAGCGACGAAGTGGTGCAGACGGAAACCTTTGCGCCGATCCTTTATGTGATGCCGTTCAAGACGCTGGACGAAGCCATCGAGCTGCAGAACAGCGTGCCGCAGGGCCTCTCTTCCGCCATCTTCACGCAGAACCTGAAGTCGGCCGAGCAGTATCTGTCGGCAGGTGGCTCCGACTGCGGTATCGCCAACGTCAACATCGGCACTTCCGGTGCGGAAATCGGTGGCGCGTTTGGCGGCGAAAAGGAAACCGGCGGTGGTCGCGAGTCGGGTTCGGATGCGTGGAAGGTCTACATGCGTCGACAGACCAACACCATTAACTACTCGAACTCGCTGCCGCTGGCGCAGGGCATCAAGTTCGACCTGTAAGACCTGAAGGGCGACGCCACCTGGCGTCGCCCTTGCCAAAGCCAACCCGCGCAGGAAGTGCATGAGATGAGCTATCAGCCCACCGCCTATCGCACGACCAACACGCTCGCTATCGTGAGCCTGGCCTGCGGTATCGCTTCATGGGTTGTCCTTCCCATGGTGGCGGCGATTGCAGCCATCGTTTGCGGTCACATGGCGCGCGGAGAAATCCGCCGCGCACAGCCCGGCACCATGGAAGGCGATGCCATGGCGGTCATCGGGCTCGTTCTGGGCTATGTCCAGCTCGCGCTTTTCGCGCTCCTTCTCTTGTTTATCGTTGCCGCGCTACTGCTGGGTTTCGGCATGTTCTCGCACCTTCTACCCTGGCACTGGTCATGAGCAGCCTGCGACCAGCGTCGGACACACCGCACGCGCCCTTTGACTTCCACGGCTATCGCGTGGTCGTGGCGGGTGGGAGCAAGGGCATCGGTCGCAGCATCGCTTTGGCCTTCGCTGAAGCTGGGGCCGCCGTTTCCGTTTGCGCACGCGGCGAAGCAGCGCTGAATGAAGTGCGCCATGCCGTCGCCGCCTTCGGTGTTACCGCGCACACACGCAGCTGCGATCTGGCCGACGCAGCGGCCATCGACAGCTATATCAAGGAAGCGGCCGAAGTCCTCGGTGGCATCGATGTACTGGTGAACAACGCGAGCGGCTACGGCTTCACCAACGACGACGCCAGCTGGCTGGCCGGGTTCAACGTCGATGTGATGGCTGCCGTACGCGCCTCACACGCCGCCCTGCCCCATCTCAAGACCTCGCCACACGCGTGCATCCTGCATACGACCTCTATCGCGGCGTTCCACGCCAGCGTGCGCAGCGCCCCGTATGCGGCGGTCAAGGCGGCACTGAGTCAGTACACCACCTCGCAGGCGCTGGCGCTGGCCAAACATCGCATTCGCGTCAACGCCATTGCGCCTGGCTCCATCGAATTTCCCCAAGGCTTGTGGGATCGCCGCAAGGCCGAGGCGCCTGAGCTCTACCAGCAGACGCTGGCCAAGATCCCGTTCGGCCGTTACGGCAAGCCGGAAGAAATCGCCAACGTCGCGCTGTTCCTCGCTTCACCCTATGCCAGCTGGATCACCGGCCAGACGCTATGCGTGGACGGCGGTCAGCTGCTGAACGGGTGACACCATGACCGACCTCAAGCCTACCGAGCGCTTCAGTGATCGCGTTGCCGAGTACGTGCGCTACCGCCCTGATTATCCTGCCGCGATGCTGGAGTGGTTGCGCCGCGAGCACGGCGTGGATCCGCACTGGCTGGTGGCCGATATTGGCGCGGGCACAGGTATCTCGAGCAAGCTTTTTCTCGATGGCGGCCACCGTGTGATCGCGGTGGAACCCAACGGGCCCATGCGCGTGGCCGCCGAGCAGTGGCTCGGCGACAACGAGCGTTTTTGCATCGTCGATGGTCGTGCCACTGAGACGGGGCTGGAAAGCGGAAGCGTGGATCTGGTGGCCGTTGCGCAGGCATTCCATTGGTTTGATCAAGCCGCTGCCCGCCACGAGTTCCAACGCATTCTTCGATCCGATGGCCTCACGGCCGTGATCTGGAACTCGCGTCGACTGGTAGGCACGCCGTTCCTTGAGGGCTACGAGGCGCTACTGAAAACCTATGGCACCGACTACACCAGCGTCGCCGAGCGCTACGGCGACGAGCCGCGCATGCGCGCCTGGTTCGGTGCAGGTTATCGGGGCATGGGGCGTTTCGATCATGGCCAGCTGCTCGATTACGATGGCCTGAGCGGACGGCTGCTGTCCTCTTCTTACGCGCCACGCGCAGGCCACCCCCAACACGAACCGATGATGCACGCGCTGCGTGAGCTGTTTGACAGCTGCGCAGTCGATGGGCGCATCAGTTTCGATTACGACACTGTCATCTACGTAGGCACGCTGCCTTGAGCATGTACGATCTGATTCGCCCGCTGCTGTTCGCGCTCGACGCCGAAACAGCCCATGGCCTCACCCTTTACGGGCTGGATGTTGCCCAGCGCAGCAACTTCTCCCATCTCGTCGCCAAGCCGCCAGCCGAGTTGCCGACCACCGCGTTCGGCATTCGCTTTCCGAATCCGGTCGGATTGGCGGCCGGCCTGGACAAGAACGCCGACCATCTCGATGGACTGGGCGCTTTAGGTTTTGGCTTTATCGAAGTCGGCACGACCACGCCGCGTCCGCAGCCGGGCAACGACAAGCCGCGCATGTTCCGCCTGCCGCGCCACGAGGCGGTCATCAATCGCCTGGGCTTCAACAATGCGGGCGTCGACGCACTGGTGCGCAACGTGCAGCAGTCCAGCTATCGCGGCGTGCTCGGCATCAACATCGGTAAGAACAAAGACACGCCCAACGAAAAGGCCGTGGACGACTACTTGTTCTGTCTGGAGCGCGTATACGCCCTCGCCAGCTACATCACGGTGAATATCTCCTCGCCCAATACCCAGGGCCTGCGTGACCTGCAGGAAGAGGCCACCCTGCGCCGCTTCATCGAGACTCTGCGCGAAGCGCAGGAGCGCCTCGGCTCACAAAGCGGCGCACGCAAGCCGATGCTGCTGAAGATCGCGCCAGACCTCAGCGAAACCGAACTCGATGCCATCGCAGAAGTGCTGCTGGCTGCCAAGGTCGATGGCGTGATCTGCACCAACACCACGATCGACCACTCTGCCGTGGCCAGTGACCCGCATGGCAACGAAACAGGCGGGCTATCCGGTAAGCCACTGTTCGCCCGCTCCACCGCCGTCCTGCGCGGCATGCGCAAACGTGTGGGCAACCAGCTCGACATCATTGGCGTCGGCGGCATTCTTGATGGCAGCGATGCCGCCGAGAAAATGGATGCCGGTGCCTCGCTGGTGCAGATCTACTCGGGCATGATTTACCGCGGCCCGGCGCTGATCGCCGAATGCGTGGGCGAGATCCGTCGCCAGCGGGAAGAAAACCATGGCGGTTGAACGCATTGATATGGGCGGCTATACGCTGATCGAAAACGCCCCTTTGGGGACGCGCAATACGCTCCGTGTCGATGCACGCGCCAAGCTGCTGGCCGAGGTACACGATGCATCGAAACTGCCAGAGTTGCTGGACTTTCCCGCCGTTCGCAACAGCAAGTTGCTGGTACTGGGAGAAGGCAGCAACCTGCTGCTCACCGGCGATATCGATGGCACCGTATTAGCCATGGCCACGCGCGGCGTACAGGTGGAACAGGACGGCGAAGTAGCACGCATTGCCGTTGCCGCCGGCGAGCGCTGGGACGATTTCGTGCGCTGGACGCTCGGCCAGGGTTTCGCCGGTCTGGAGAACCTCATACTTATCCCGGGTACGGTGGGCGCCGCGCCGATCCAGAACATCGGCGCGTACGGTACCGAAGTGGCTGAGTTCGTCGAAAGCGTGGAAGCGTGGGATACGCAGGAACGCCGCGTTGCCACCCTTGATCGCGCAGCATGTGCATTCGCTTATCGCGACTCGATCTTCAAGCATCAGCCTGGGCGCTACATTGTGACGGCGGTTCGATTCAGCCTGCCTCGCACGCGCGAACTGCGGATGGACTACGCAGGTATTCGCGAAGAACTGGATCGCATGGGCATCGCCAAGCCAGCGCCGTTCCATGTCGCCGAAGCGGTGGTGCATTTGCGCACTCGAAAGCTGCCCGATCCGGCAGTGATCGGTAACGCAGGCAGCTTCTTCAAGAATCCCATCGTCGATGCTTCCGTCGGCGAGGCGCTCAAGCGTGAGCACCCGGAGCTGGTCTCGTGGGTAGTCAGCGACGGCCGCTGGAAATTGTCTGCTGCGTGGTTGATTGAGAGCAGTGGCTTCAAGGGACTGCGTGAAGGCGATGCGGGCATTTCCAACCGGCATGCGTTGGTGTTGGTGAATCATGGTCGCGCGACGGGTGCGGAACTGTGGGCGTTCGCGCAGCGAGTGATTGAGGGTGTGCGGGCGAAGTTTGGGGTGCGGCTGGCGCCTGAGCCGGTGGTTATCTAAATGCTTGCTTGCAGCGCGAGGTGGCGCGATGAAGTTGCTCGAGCCACCGATGATGCTCGCCTGGATTGACACCGCCCACCACGGAGAAAACCTCCTGCTTGGTACATGCCGGACGAATAGCCCGACAAGTCCGTGAGGTGTTCCTCAGATCAAGAGCATTCCGCCCGCGCAGCTGAGCGATAGGGCGCTTTGGCTTTTCTGTAGGAGCGCACTCGTGCGCGACCGCAGGGTTGGTTACTTGCGCAGCAGCAGAGCTCGCAAAAACGACCACCGAGGTAACCACGAAGCGCCGCGGTCGCGCACAAGTGCGCTCCTACATGGCAGCGTTGGCTGACCACCCCCTGGGGCAGGTACGAGTTAACCTCCCCCCACCATTGCCTTCCTCTCAATATCCGGCAAGAACACGGTGATCAGACCCATCAAGGGCAGGTACGCACACAACCCGTACACGTATTCAATGCCCCGAGCATCGGCGACATGCCCCAGCACCGCAGCACCAATGCCAGCCATGCCGAAGGCAAAACCAAAGAACAGGCCCGAGATCATTCCCACACGCCCAGGAATCAGTTCCTGCGCATAAACCAGAATGGCCGAGAACGCCGAAGACAGAATGAGGCCGATCACCACCGTCAGCACACCCGTCCAGAAAAGATCGGCGTGCGGCAGCAACAGGGTGAACGGTGCCACGCCAAGAATCGAAACCCAGATCACCCACTTGCGGCCAATGCGGTCACCCACCGGACCACCAATCAGCGAACCGGCCGCCACCGCAAACATGAAGACAAATAGATGCATCTGTGCGTTGGGCACCGATACGCCAAACTTGTTAATCAGGTAGAACGTGTAATAGCTGCTGATGCTCGCCAGGTAGAAGTACTTGGAGAAGATCAGCAGACCAAGAATCAGCAGCGACCAACCCACCTGCGCCTTGGTCAGCGGCACCAACAGCGCATGCCGCGGCTTGGCCTTGCCGCGTACCACGTGGTGATGGCGATACCAGCGGCTCACCTGCAGCAGTACCACCATGCCAAGCAAAGCAGCGAGTGAGAACCAGGCCACGCTGCCGCGACCGTGCGGCACGATGATCCACGCCGCCAGCAACGGCCCTAATGAAGCACCCGCATTACCACCCACCTGAAACAGCGATTGGGCCAGACCATGGCGGCCACCGGACGCCATGCGCGCCACGCGTGACGACTCGGGGTGGAACACTGACGAGCCCGCACCCACCAGCGCGGCGGCTACCAGCAACACACCAAAAGTGGGCGCGGTGGCGAGCAGCAGCAGGCCGCACAGACTGAAACCCATACCGACGGGCAATGAGTACGGCATGGGCTTCTTGTCGGTAATCAGCCCTACGGCGGGCTGCAGTAGCGATGCAGTGATCTGATACGTAAGCGTGATCAGGCCGATCTGCGAAAAGCTGAGGTCGAAGCCGGCCTTGAGGACGGGATAGATCGCAACGATCAGCGACTGGATCATGTCGTTGAGCAGGTGCGCGAAGCTGATGGCACCCAGCACGCGGAACTCAGTGCCTTGCTCGGATTGGCTGGTGGATGCCGCAGGCAGCGGCAGATCGGTGACGCGCGTTTGCATGGGGACTCGTTGTGGTGGCTGCGACACGACGCCGCACCTTGCGACGCCGGGGTGGTCACCTTAGAGTGGGCGAGACCGGCCCGCACACGCCAACGGGTCAACTTCTATTGAAATTGGGCCAAACCCATGCGTAATGCCCGCGCCGATGCCTACGAAGACACGCCCCGCGATGTCATCGCCACAGGCAACGAATACCCGCCGCACTATGTACTGCCCGCCCATTCGCATCGGCGCGGCCAGCTGCTTTATGCCTCCACCGGCGTGGTGACCACCTTTACCAGCGAGGGCAGCTGGGTGGTGCCGCCGCGCAGGGCGCTGTGGATACCGCCCGGGGTTACCCATGAAGTGCATATGGGCGGCCAGGTCTCCACCAACAGCGCCTACGTCACGCCCGATGCCGCCAGCGCCGCCGGCCTGCCCTCTCATTGCCAGGTCATTGCGGTGTCGCCGCTGCTCCACGAACTGCTGGTGGAAGCAGTGGACCTTCCGGCGGAATACGACCTCGACGGTCGCGATGGCCGCGTCATGGCCTTGCTGGTCGATGAAATCCGCCGCATGCCGACGCTGCCACTGAGCGCGCCACTGCCGCACGAGAAACGTCTGGCAGCGCTATGCCGGGAGCTGCTGGTTGAGCCCTCGCAAGAGGTGAAGATTGACGATATGGCTCGGCGTGCTGGCATGAGCCGACGCCATTTCACGCGCACCTTCCGCGAAGAAACCGGCATGAGCTTCACCGCGTGGCGACAGCAGGCCTGCCTGCTATCCGCCTTGACGCGACTGGGTCACGGCGAGTCGATCACACAGGTGGCGGTAGACCTCGGCTACGGGAACCCCAGTGCCTTCACTGCAGCGTTCCGCCGTGTTCTCGGCGCGGCGCCGAGCCGCTATCTGGCTGGCCCTGCGCTGTAAATGCCACGTCACGGTATCGTGACAGTGCCGCATGCACTGTCATATTCACGTCAGGCGGGATGTGCAATATGTCAGTGATCTGACAGCGCGAAGCTCGCGCTGTCATGCCATGGCCCGGTCTAGATCGGCGCCGTACTATGCTCCTTTGCGGATCAGCGCGGTCACATCGCGCTCCGCCTATCGAACGGTGAACCGATGAGTACCGATGTCGTTCGTCCCACCGCCGCCCGCGACACCGAAGTCTCCCCGATCATGCGCGATGTCCCGGCCGAAGCGCCGGCGCCCGCCGCTGCGCCGGACCTGAGCGACGCCGCGCTCTATATCAATCGCGAGCTATCGCAACTGCAATTCAACATCCGTGTGCTCGACCAGGCACTGGACGAGAGCAAGCCGATTCTCGAGCGACTCAAGTTCTTGCTGATCTTCTCCAGCAACATGGACGAGTTCTTCGAGATCCGCGTGGCAGGGCTCAAGAGCCAGATTGCCTTCGACCATGAGATCGTCGGCCTTGATGGCGTAGCCCCGCGCAAGGCGCTGGCCGAGATCAGCGAGATCACGCACAAGCAGATCGAGCGCCAGTACGCGATTCTCAACGACAGTATCCTGCCTGAGCTGGCACGGCACGGCATTCGCATCGTTCGACGCAACGAGTGGTCGCATAAGCAGAAGCTCTGGGTGCGCCGCTACTTCCGACAGGAGGTGGCGCCCCTGGTGACGCCGATTGGCCTGGATCCCACCCACCCGTTTCCCCTGCTGGTCAACAAGAGCCTCAATTTCATCGTGCAGCTGGAAGGCACCGACGCGTTCGGGCGCGACTCCGGCCTGGCCGTGGTGCCGGCACCGCGCGTTCTGCCACGCCTGATCCGAATGCCTGAAGATGTCAGCGAAGGCGGCGAGAACTTCGTGCTGCTGTCGTCGATCATCCACGCGCACACCGAAGAACTGTTCCCCGGCATGTCAGTGCGCGGCTGCTACCAATTCCGCCTGACCCGCAACGCCGACCTCACCATCGACCCGGAAGACGTCGAAGACCTTGCCCGCGCACTGCGCGGTGAGCTGTACTCGCGCCGTTTCGGTGACGCCGTGCGACTCGAAGTGGCCGATAACTGCCCGCCAGAGCTCACCGACTATCTCCTGCGCCAGTTTGGCCTGACCGCAGCCGAAATGTACGAAGTGAACGGCCCGGTGAACCTCGCGCGACTGTTTGGCCTGATCACCAAGACGCAGCGACCGGATCTGCAATACCCCTCGTTCACACCGTCGATCCCCAAGGCACTCAAGAAAGCCGAGGATCTGTTCCAGGTGATCGGTCGCCAGGACGTCTTGCTGCTGCACCCCTACGAATCGTTTGCACCCGTGGTAGACCTGCTGCATCAGGCCGCGAAAGACGCCAACGTGTTGGCGATCAAGCAGACGCTGTACCGCAGCGGCGCCAACTCCGAAATCGTGGACGCACTGGTGGACGCGGCGCGCGCAGGCAAGGAAGTCACCGTGGTGATCGAGTTGCGCGCACGCTTCGACGAGGAATCGAATCTGACGCTGGCCTCGCGTCTGCAGCAAGCCGGCGCCATGGTCATCTACGGCGTGGTGGGCGTGAAGACGCACGCTAAGTTGATGCTTATCCAGCGCCGCGAGGGTGACGAGCTGGTGCGTTATGCGCATCTTGGCACCGGGAACTATCACACCGGCAATGCCCGTCTCTATACCGACTACAGCCTGCTCACCTCTGATCAGGCGCTGTGCGAGGACGTGCACAAGCTATTTAGCCAGCTCACCGGCATGGGCAAGCTGCTGCAGATGAAAAAGTTGCTGCATGCGCCCTTTACGCTCAAAAAGACCTTGCTGGAAATGATCGCGCGCGAAACGGCACATGCGGCGGCAGGCAGGCCGGCGCAGATCATCATCAAGGTCAACGCGATCACTGACGCCAAGATGATTCGCTCGCTCTATAAGGCGAGTATGGCTGGTGTCAAGGTCGATCTGATCGTGCGCGGCATGTGTTGCCTGCGCCCTGGTGTGCCCGGCGTTTCCCACAACATTCGCGTGCGCTCCATTGTGGGGCGCTTTCTGGAACACAGCCGTGTGTACTGGTTCCAAAACAATGGCGATGAAAAGTTCTACTTGGCCAGCGCGGACCTGATGGAGCGCAATCTGGATCGTCGTGTGGAAACGGGTTTTCCGGTTGAGGGCAAGAAGCTGCAAAGCCGTTTGAAGAAGGAGCTGGAGTTGTATCTGGCTGATAATTCCAGCGCGTGGTTGCTACGCGCTGATGGACACTATGTGCGCACGCAGCCTTCTGCTACCCAGAGTGTGCGCAATGTGCAGGGGCAGATGTTGGAGAAGTTGTGTGGGTCGGGGGCTGGGGTGGAGGCGTGAGCGCACGCTGCGCTTATCTTTGCTGAGTCGCGAGTACTCGGCACTTATCCCTCTCCGTTTCTTTGTCGTAACACCACACTTCTCCCTCTCCCCGTCGGGGAGAGGGCTGGGGTGAGGGGCGGGTGCTCGCGAGGACGTGTGTTCCCCCCCACCGTCATCCCCGCGAAGGCGGGAAGCGCTTTACGACAGCGAAGCTGGTCATCCAGCGACTTTGCTATTGGATCTGGTTGAGCGCCGCCGCTAGCGTGCCGCCTACGCGGCGGGCGTTTCGATCGCCTGCCGGCGCTCGAGTCACTTTTCTTTTGCTGGCCCAAAAGTCCCACGGGGATTAGCATCGCGTCAACAGTAACCCAAAGAAAACGGCCTTAAAAGCGTGGTTGTCGTAGCACCGTGTTGAATAAAAACTTGGCGCTGACAAAGTCCGGATCGTCACGATCGCACGACACGCGTTACGGCTACACCGCAACGCGCCATCGCGAAGAGGACTTAAAGCAGCGCGGCTTCGCTCTTAGCTTCTAGCCTTTAGCTTCTAGCTCTTAGCCCCCTCTCCCCTTGCGGGAGAGGGCTGGGGAGAGGGGGCGGGTGCTCGCCAAAACGCTGATTCACCCGCCTTCGATTAACCCCAAACCGCCTACTTCTTCAAATGCAACTTCACCCACGCCACATATCGATCCATGAATCCCTGAAGAAATTTCTTCGTACTCTCATGACCGATATTCCCCTCGGCATCAAACGTCCCTTCCCTATGCTGGATAAAGACCTCCGGCTGCCCCAGCGTCGGCACATCCAGATAAGCCAGCACATTGCGCAGATGCTGCTGCGCCAGAGCCGTACCCGTAGCGCCCACGGAAATACCAATGACGGCAGCGGGCTTCCCGGCGAACGAGTTGGTGCCCCATGGGCGTGATGCGATGTCGATGGCGTTCTTCAACACGCCGGGCATCGAGCGGTTGTATTCCGGCGTAACGAAGAGAAGTGCATCGGCCGCAGTCACTTCCTGCTTGAGGCGTTTGCCTTCGGCGGGATAGTCGCCGTCGAAGTCCTGGTCGTACAGCGGCAGGTTGTCGATGCGAAGGTGTTCGAAGCTGAACTCGGCAGGCGCCAGTCGCTCTACGGCGTACGCCAGCTGACGATTGAAGGAGTCTTTACGCAGGCTGCCAACCAGTACAGCTACACGGATCTTGCTCATGCCTTTGTTCTCCAGGGGTCGGGGATGCGGGGGATATGCCGAGAGTTCCAGAGCATGGCAGCGGCAGCGGTTAAAGCCTTGTGAGGACTCCTCGACGCAGCCTGCACGCGCTTGTGGCATGCTGTTGACCAGCCATCCATACGGCTTGGACGCCAAATCGTTCCCGCGCATGGCAAGCACTTTGCCGCACGCAAGAACGTGCCCCTCCCCGCGCCACCGGTATCGCGGGGCTTTTTCCACAAGGACGACCGGAACAGCCTGGAAGAGATGCACTGCCTCCGGCATGGAGGCGTGTCGTAACAGGGGACCAGCGCATGAGCGGGCGTGTCGTTTCGACGACGGCGTGGGGCTTTAGGCGGTGGATGCTGGGCATCCTCGCTATGGCGTTGTTCGCCCCTGCGGCATATGCCAGCACGCCGGTGACCGGTGCCATGCGCGAGGTGCAGCCCGGTGACACGCCCCAGTTTGTGCTGGATGCCTATCGTCGTGGCGAACTCGCCGCGTTCAATCCAAGTCTGTTGCAGCGTTTTTCCACGCAGGGCGCGGGCACGTGGGTGGTGCTGCAGCCCCAGCCTCCGCTGGTGAGTGAAGAGCGTGTGCTGGTGATCTATCCGCCGCCGCTGACTCCGGTAACCCTGTTTAGTGCAGACGGCACCTCTCTCACGCTCTCGCTGGATGATCTGAGCGCAAATGCTCACGGACACGGCCGCCTGGCGTATCGCATCTCCGCCGACACGCCGGCTTCCACACCCTTGCTGTTGCGCTTCGAGCCCGTCGCTGAGCGCGCCTCACCGGTAAGTTTTCAGTTGCAGACATGGCATGAGTACCTGCGGGACGATGCGCAATGGCTTGCCTTTGCCAGCGCTTGTTTCGCGACGATGGTCGCCATGGCGCTGATGGCGCTGTGGCTGGCGATGATGCTGCGCGACAGTGCCTTTTCCTGGTATGCAGGCTACGTACTCTGCTATGCACTGATACTAGGCATCCAGACCGGCTATGTGTTCCATCCGCTGGAGCTGCGTTGGCTGGTGGGATCCGCCACGTTGCTCAGTGCATCGGCCATGGCGATGTCGTTGGCGTTCGCTGCCATGTTCATGGCCCGCTTCTGCGAGCTGCCCCGTTACGCGCCGTTGTTGCATACGCCCACCATTGCACTGGCGGTCGGCATGCCACTGGTGGTGCTGTTGCGCAATTGCCAGGTACCCATGCTGCAAGAGACGGCGCAGGTGCTGATTGGTCCGCTGTTGATGATCGGTACGCTGCTGTTGTTGGCGGCTGCCGTGGTTGCAGTGGTACGCGGCTCTCGGCCCGCTGGCTTCTTCCTGGCGGGCTGGACACCATTGCTTGCGCTTACCGCGCTCTCCAGCAGCCAGATGAATGGCATGCTCACCGATGTCATCTGGCTCGGCAGCGCCAGCCTTGCGGCCGGTGCGTTCGAGGCCGTCGTGCTGTCACTGGGTTTGGCCGATCGCGCGCTGATCATGCGTCGTGATCGGGAATTCGTGCAGGGGCTGGCCGACCACGATGCACTCACCAGTGTGCTCAATCGGCGTGCCTGGGCCGAAGGCATCGGCAAGCTGCTTGCCAGCGGTGGAACCCAACCGATGGCGCTGCTGTTCCTCGACCTGGATCATTTCAAGATACTCAATGACCGTCAGGGCCACGCTGCCGGCGACCGGGCATTGGTCGCCGTAGCCAGCGCACTTCGCAACGAGTTGCGCCCCCATGACCTGCTCGGTCGCTACGGTGGCGAGGAATTCGTCGCCATGCTCTATGGCGTAGAGCAGACGCAGGCCATGCAGGTGGCTACGCGCTTGTGCCGTCGCGTGTACCGGCTGGATATTCCGGTAAACAACGAAGGGCTGGTGCTGACCGTCAGCATCGGCATCGCCATGCGATTGCCCGACGACACCGTGGATACGCTGGTGGAGCGCTCGGACCTTGCGATGTACCGCGCCAAGCTGGCCGGACGCAACCGCGCCCGCCTCGACGAAAAGCTGGAAACGCCCGTGCGACGCGCCTGGCCTCGTGCAGTGGAAGACGATCAGGGCGGTTGATGTCCGCCACACTCAGAAAATCGACAAGACGGCCATATCCATTGGGCTAGGCTGTGGCCTGTCAACGCCCCCGGAGCTAAGGTCATGTCCCACCCCACGCCACACGGCAGCACCATCATTCCCTGCCTGCGCTATCGCGATGCCCACGCAGCCATCACATGGCTGTGCAAGGCCTTCGGCTTCAGCAAGCATGCGGTCTACGACGATGACCAGGGCGGCGTGGCGCACGCGCAGCTGGTATATGGCAACGGCATGCTGATGCTCGGTTCAGTGCGAGACAACGAGTTTGGCAAGCGCATGCTGCAGCCCGACCAGGTGGGTGGCAGCGAAACGCAATGCCCCTGTGTGATCGTGAAGGACTGCAAGGCGCACTACCAACAGGCCAAGGCGGCCGGTGCCGTCATCGTGGATGAGTACGCCGAGAAGGACTACGGCGGCGCCGGCTACAGTTGCCGGGACCCGGAAGGCCATCTGTGGTCATTCGGCAGTTATGATCCGTGGGCCGAGCACGGTAGCTGAAGTCCGGTTCGCTCAACCGAGCGCCACCGGAAGATAAATATCGGTGCGCAACACGGGTTCCGGTGTTTCCTCCGGATCATCCAGGAAATGCCGGAACGGCAGCTCGTCACGCAACACATAGCCGCTACCCGGCAACCAGCCTGCGATCAGCCGATCGGTGGCCTCGTAAAGATCGTCATAAGATCCAACGTAGCGCCACCGCACCCAGCTACCTCCGCCTAACGTCAGCGACAGCAAGTCACCATCGGCACTCACGTCATCGCCCGAAAACGCCAGCCCGCAATCGAACGTGCATCGCTCCGGTGGTGTCTCGCGTGGATCGTCCAACGGCACGCCGTATATACCTGCAAGACGTTCGAGTAGCTCCCGCTCGGCCGCCCATTCGAACAAGCCGGTATAGACCTGATCCAGATCCCGTGGATCGCCAACGTGGCGTCTGGCCACCACGCGGAAGGGCTCAACCGACACCACTTCCACCTGCAATGCGGCCGGTTCGGCGTCACGCATCGCCCGCGGCTGACGCAACCGTTGAATTTCTTCCTTCAGGCGGTCGCGTTGCTGCCGCATGTCGCTGGGTGTCGTGTCGAACGCCTGGCGGAATGCCCGGGCAAACGCCTGTGGCGTTTCGTAACCCACTGCCAATGCGGCTTCGGTCACCCGGCTTTCCGGTACCGCCAGCAGGTGCAGTGCGCGCAACAGGCGAAGACGCGCCACGGTCTGCCCGAGCGTTTCGCCGGCCAGGGCACGATAGATGCGATGAAAATGGAACGGTGACAGATGCGCGGCTGCGGCCAGCTGAGCAAGCTCCGGCAACTCCCCACCCTGCTCCACCGCTGCCTGCAGCAAGGCAACGACGCGGTCGATGCGTTGCATATAGTCCTGACGCGTAAGCGCTTTCATGGCGTGGCCTCGTGAGGGTGTCGCCAGTGTCGGGGCGCCAGGCCGCTGCTGCGTCTCCATTCTTGCGCATTCCAGCGGCCACCGTGCACGGCGCGTATAGGCAAGAAGTCATGGTGGGAGCCCGGTGGCTGCTCGCTTAAAGTCGGTGACGTTAGCCATTCACCATTTCGTCGACGCCATCTGGACGGCCATCGCACCCACCGTTCTGCCTGGAGGATTCATGCGCATCCGCCGTACCCTGCTCGCCGCCGCCACGATCACTGCATTTGCTGCCTCGCTCGCGCAAGCGCAAACCGCGCCACTGACGCCCGACATCCCGCAGGCCTCGTTTGCGCCATCAACGGCTGCTTACGACTACGTGAAGCGCGAAGTGATGATCCCGATGCGCGATGGCGTGAAGCTGCATACGGTGATTGTGATTCCCAAAGGCGTGCACAACGCGCCGATCCTGCTGACCCGCACGCCGTACGATGCCAGCGGTCGCACGGAGCGCTTCGTCTCGCCCCACATGGATGCCACCCTGCCCCAGGGCGATGAGGTGTTCGTACGCAGCGGCTATATCCGCGTGTTCCAGGATGTGCGCGGCAAGTACGGCTCCGAGGGCGACTACGTAATGACCCGCCCGCTGCGTGGCCCGCTCAACAGCAGCGAGGTGGATCACTCCACCGATGCCTACGACACCATCGATTGGCTGGTGAAGAACCTGCCTGAATCAAATGGCCGTGTCGGCATGCTCGGCTCCTCCTACGAAGGCTTCACCGTGGTGATGGCGCTGATCCATCCCCATCCCGCACTGAAAGTCGCCGCGCCGGAGAGCCCCATGGTGGACGGCTGGATGGGTGACGACTGGTTCCACTACGGCGCCTATCGGCAGACCAACTTTGACTACATCTACGGCCAGACCGCGCAGAAGGGCAAAGGCAATGGCGTGCCGCGCCTCGGCTACGACGATTACGACAACTTCCTTCGCGCCGGTTCCGCTGGCGACTACGCGCGCGCCAGCGGCCTCGAACAACTCGCCTTCTGGCGCAAGCTGCACGAGCACCCGGCCTACGACGCGTTCTGGCAGAACCAGGCGCTGGACAAGATCATGGCTGGGCAGCCGTTGAGCGTACCCACCATGTGGCTGCAGGGCCTATGGGATCAGGAAGACATGTGGGGCGCGATCCACACCTACATGACGACCGAGTCGAAGGACAAAGGCAACGACAAGAACTTCCTGGTGATGGGGCCGTGGCGCCATAGCCAAGTGAACTACGATGGCACCTCGCTGGGCCCGTTGCAGTGGGATGGCGACACCTCCCTGCAATTCCGCCGCGACGTGCTCAAGCCGTTCTTCGATCAATACCTGGTCGCCGGCGCGCCCAAGGCCAACACGCCGCCGGTGCTGATTTACAACACCGGCGAGAATCGCTGGGACCGTTACAAATCGTGGCCGCTCAGTTGTGAGCAGGGCTGCGCTAGCAAGCCCAAGGCGTTGTACCTGGGTGCCAACGGAGCGCTTTCGTTTAACGCACCGAAAGCCGGTGATGCGAAGTACGACGAATACCTCTCCGATCCCGCCAAGCCGGTGCCTTACCAGCCTCGTCCCGTGCATTTTGCCGATCACGATGCCTGGACACGCTGGCTGGTGAATGACCAGCGCTTCGCGGATGGACGTCCGGATGTCCTTACCTATGTCACCGAACCGTTGACCCAGCCGGTTCACATCGGCGGTGCGCCACAGGTCAATCTATATGCATCCACCAGTGGCAGCGACAGTGACTGGGTGGTGAAGCTGATCGACGTGTATCCCGATGTAGTGCCATCCAACCCGAGCATGAGTGGCTATGAGTTGGCGGTGTCGATGGATATTTTCCGTGGGCGCTACCGCACCAGCTTTGAGCGTCCGCAGGCGCTGACGCCGGATCAGCCGCTGCTTTATGCGTTCGGGTTG
Source organism: Dyella sp. PARNA 12/25 (assembly GCF_055702865.1). Taxonomy (NCBI): domain Bacteria; kingdom Pseudomonadati; phylum Pseudomonadota; class Gammaproteobacteria; order Lysobacterales; family Rhodanobacteraceae; genus Dyella; species Dyella sp. PARNA 12/25. The sequence goes on from NZ_JBVQCI010000002.1 coordinate 249,892, forward strand.
CCGACCGCGAATCACGTCTTCCAGCCGGGCCATCGCATTATGGTGCAGGTGCAGTCGAGCCTGTTCCCGCTTTACGACCGCAATCCGCAGACGTTCGTGACGAATATTTTTGATGCGAAGGCCGGGGATTATCAGAAGGCGACGCAGAGGGTTTGGCATGCGCCGGGGACGGTGAGTTTTATTGGGTTGCCGGTGGTGTCGAATAAGTAGTGATGCGCTCCCTCTCCCCTCCGAGGCACGCGGGGAGCGGCCATGGACGGCCGCGGCTTTGAGGAGCGAGGAGAGGGTTGGGGTGTTGGGTGGGTGCTCGCGGGAGCGCGTGTTCCCCTCTCGGTCACCCCGGCGCAGGCCAGGGTCCAGTGACTTTGCTCTTGGTTCTTAATGTGGCGCTATCGCCAGCGTGCCGCCTACGCGGCGGGCGTTTCGACCGTCTGCCGACGCTCGAGTCACTTTTCTTTTGCTGGCCCAAAAGAAAAGTAACCCAAAGAAAACGGCCTCAAGAGCGCGGTAGTCGTAGCGTCGTGATTAATACAAGCCCTGCCGCTAACGAAGCCCGGATCGTCACGATCGTCCGACACACGGTACGGCTACACCGCAACGCGCCATTGCGGAGAGGACTTAAAGCATCACGACGTCGCGCTTAGCTCTTAGCTCCCTCTCCCCTCGCGGGAGAGGGCTGGGGAGAGGGGCAATCTAGCGACAAGCCGCCACCTAGTCCCAACCAACTAACACCTTCCCAAAGCCCAACCCGCCCTGCGACAAACCATTCGTCACCAACAACTTGCACTTAATTAAACGTCAGTATAATTTAGTGCCATGAGCCCCACTAAACCCCGCGCCCCACGTCATCGCAGCCCTTCCCGGCGAGCGCCGGGTCGACCCGGCAACGATAGTCCCGAGTTGCGCCCTCACCTCATCGACGCGGCTCTGGCCTGCTTTGTGCGCGACGGTATTGCGGGCACATCCCTGCGCGGCATCGCCGCCCATGCAGAAGTCACGCCGGCCTTGCTCAACTACTACTTCGGCACCAAGCAGGCGCTGCGCGACGCAGTATTCGAGGAGCGCCTGATGCCTGCCATCGCCACACTGCGCCAACACATCGCCGACACGGGCGATGATGTGCATGCCCTGGTGAACACGTTTGTACGTGGGTTGCTCGGGCTGGTCGATACTCATCCGTGGCTGCCCACCTTATGGGTGCGCGAGGTATTGAGTGAGGGGGGCGCGCTTCGAGAATTGCTGTTCAGTCGTATTGGCCCCACCTTGCCGCTGATGCTGGCGTCGCGTTTTGCCGAAGCGCAGAAGCGAGGCGAGCTCAATCCCAATCTCGACCCGCGCCTGCTGGTGGTATCGCTGATCGGGCTTACGCTGTTCCCGGCAGCCGGCGCGCCGATATGGCGCCAGCTGTTTCAGGCGGACCTGGGCACCGAAGCCCTGGCCAATCACGCATTGGCGTTACTGACGCAAGGCATGGAAGGGAAGCATGAACGCTAAGCGCCGCTCTTTGGTTTTCGCTGCTCTGGCCACGCTGACACTTGCCGGCTGCCATCGCGAGCCGTCTCACGTGCTGGGCACGCTGGAATTTGACCGTATCACCCTGCCCGCACCTGCCGCCGAGCACATCGTGCAGATCGATGTGCGCGAAGGTCAGTACGTACCCTCCGGCACCCGCATCATGCAGTTGGAGACCACGCGCACCCGTGCGGCGCTGGAAGCCGCCCAGGCGGATGCAAGACAGCAACAGCAGGCCTTACAGGAGCTGCTCAACGGCCCGCGCGAGGAACAGATTCGCACAGCGCGCGCGAACCTGGTGGGTGCGCAAGCGCAGGCACGCGATGCCAACGCTTTCTACCAGCGGCTGTCAGCACTCGCCATGAAGCAATTCGTTGCCGCAGCAGACCTCGATCGCGCCAAGGCGTCGGCGGGCAACGCCGACGCGGCCGTCGGCGCCAATCGAGCCATGCTCGATCAGCTACTGAATGGCTCTCGTGCCGAAGACATCGCCCAGGCACGTGCAGCCCTCGCGGCGGCGACCGCAACAGCTTCGTCACGCGCCGTGGATCTTGAGAAGCTGGACCTGACCACGCCTCGCGATGTGCGCGTGGACAGCCTGCCCTTCAAGCTCGGCGACCAGGCGCAACCCGGCACGCCGTTGGTGATACTGCTGGCCAGCGACGCGCCTTATGCGCGCGTCTACGTGCCTGCAGCGCTGCGACCCTCGGTGAAAGTCGGCGATGCTGCTGTGGTGACGCTGGAAGACGGCAGACACGTCTTCCACGGCAAGGTGCGCATGATTCGCAGCGAACCGACCTTTACGCCGTACTTCGCGTTGAGCGGCGACGATGCCACGCGCCTGAGCTATCTGGCCGAGATTGCGCTAGGGCCGGACGCCAAGGACATGCCTCAAGGCTTCCCGCTTTCCGCCGTCTTTCCTGGCTTGACCACCCATGACTGACGTCGCCATCCACGCACGCGGACTCACCAAGCGTTTCGGGACACTGGTTGCCGTGAATGCGGTGAACCTGGATGTGCCACGCGCCTGCGTGTACGGCTTTCTTGGCCCCAATGGCTCAGGCAAGTCGACCACTATTCGCATGCTGTGCGGCTTGCTGACGCCTACGGAAGGTGAGATCAACGTTTTGGGTTTGCGCATTCCACAGCAGGCGGAGGCGCTGAAGCGACGCATAGGCTACATGACGCAGAAGTTCTCGCTGTTCGACGACCTGTCGGTGCGGCAAAACCTGGAGTTTCTTGCCACGGTGCAGGGGTTGTCCCGTCATCAGGAGAAGGCGCGCGTTGCGGACCTGCTCAAGCGTTATCACCTCGATGATCGCGAGGACCAGCTGGCCGGCACGCTGAGTGGCGGCCAAAAGCAGCGCCTCGCGCTGGCCGGCGCCACCGTGCACGAACCCGAGCTATTGCTGCTCGATGAGCCCACCAGCGCAGTCGACCCGGAGTCGCGCCGTGACTTCTGGGAAAAGCTGTTCGAGCTTGCCGACGCCGGCACCACCATCCTCGTCTCTACTCACTACATGGACGAGGCTGAGCGTTGCCATCGGCTGGCGATTCTCGACTACGGCACCCTGGTCGCAGACGGTACGCCCAAGGATCTGACGTCGCAGCTGGAAGGGCGTACGTTCCTGATCCGCGCCGTCTCCCCGCGTCAGGCGCGTGATGCACTGGCCGATGCACCCGGTGTATTGAGCGTGGCACAGATCGGCAACGAGCTGCGCGTGTTGATGCGCGATAACCGCGCCACGGTCGACACGCTGCGCGAGCGGCTCGTATCCATGGGTGTGCAGGCCGACACGGAAGCCGTCACACCCAGCCTGGAAGACGTGTTTGTGGTGGCCACACACCAGCAGCAGAAGCGCGAGGAGCAAGCTGCGTGAACCTTCGCCGCCTGTGGGCCATCATGATCAAGGAGCTGCGCCAGCTGCGGCGCGATCGCGTGACGCTGGCCATGATCATGGGCATGCCCGTGCTGCAGCTGATTCTGTTCGGCTACGCAATCAATCTCAATCTGCGCTACTTGCCAGCCGCCGTGGCGGATCAGTCGCAGACCGCCGGCTCACGTGCCGCGGTGCAGGACCTGCTCGCCAGCGACGTCATCCAAGTGAATGCCACCGCGCAGACACCGCAGCAGCTTGTCGACCTGCTGCGCGAAGGCCGTATCAGCGTAGGCGTTGCCATACCGCCCGACTTCGAGCGCCGCAAGCTCGATGGGCGCGAGGCGATCCAGGTGATGGTGGATGGCAGCGACAATGTGGTGCAGTCCGCCGCCGGGCAATTGGCACAGTACCCGCTCAATCAGCCGGAAAGCTTTCATGTCGACACAGCGCCGCCGATCAGCGTGGTCAGTTTCTACAACCCGGAGCGGCGCTCTGCGGTGAACATCGTACCCGGCCTGATCGGCGTGATCCTCACCATGACCATGGTGCTGTTCACTGCGGTGGCCATCGTGCGCGAAACCGAGCGTGGCAATATGGAACTGCTCATCACCACGCCAGTGAGCCGCACCGAACTGATGATCGGCAAGGTGTTGCCCTATGCCGGCATCGGCTTGATTCAGACCACCCTCGTGTTGTTGCTAGGCGCATGGCTATTCCAGGTACCCATACGCGGCAGCCTTTTGGACGTCTATATGGCGGCCAGCTTGCTGGTGCTTGCCAACCTCTCGTTGGGCCTGCTGATTTCCACACGCGCCAAATCGCAGTTCCAGGCGATGCAGATGACGTTCTTTGTCTTTCTGCCGTCGATCCTGCTGTCAGGCTTCATGTTTCCATTTGCCGGCATGCCGGTGCCGGCGCAGTGGATCGCCGAGCTGCTTCCCCTCACCCACTTCAATCGCCTGATCCGCGGCATCATGCTGCGCGGCGCCGACTTCGGCGACCTGTGGCCCGACAGCCTGGCCTTGCTTGCCTTTATCGCCATCATGCTGACGTTGTCGATACGCATGTTCCACAAGCGGCTCGACTAAGCATGCATAAGAAAGGGCCGGCATAAGCCGGCCCTTTCAGCAAACACGAAATGCCTGCGACGCTTACTTGGTGCAGGCCTTGCCATGGTCAGCGTGAAAACCCTTCGCCTTGGCGTCGGCTTCGCTCATGTACGAGCCCGACTTGGTCTTTCCATACCACTCGTCGCCCGGGCAGTGATAGACCTTGCTGCTGTTATTCACCCACACCAGGCCCGGGCCACCACCCGGCGCGGCAGTGGCCGGCGGCTCCGAGCTCGACTTGCTGCTCTTGGCGGGCGCGGCAGCCTTGGACGTATTGCTGGCTGCGGGCGCAGCAGCCGCAGGTGCGGCCGGTGCGGCAGCGGCAGCTGCACCGCCCGTGGCGGCAGTGCCCCAGAACTCCTTCACGCCCTTATGCCCCGAGCACGCACCCTTCTTGGTGGCGTTATCCGTATACGTGCCGTCCTTGCATTGTCCTGTCGAGCCGGCAGGCGCAGACGCCTGCTGTGCGTAAACAGCCGGACCTGCCAGAAGACCCGCGAGCAAAACTGCGATCAAACCATACGATTTCATCTTCGATCCCTCCCGTGCGAACTCGACTGTCCATGGGAAACCCGCCCGGTATGGGACGTGCCTCCCTACCCGCGACATCGCCCGTGGATGGCTAAACCAGCCTCGACCGATACCGTTCAAGCGCGTTGGCGCCTGTTGCTTCACTATGCGCCAAGCACATGACTGCTTCATCACGCTGCCCCGACGAGCGTTTATGCACCGTGATGGTATGTCGCAATTTCATGCGACATATCCAGGTGGCCGCATCGCGACCTGCGCGATGCGGCAGCAACCTCAGGGGTTGATCACGATATTGGCGATGATGCCGGAGGCGACTGCCACCAGCAGAAACTGGCCGTTGTCGCTACGCACCCACTGGTAATCACGCGGCGGCGGCGGCAAGCGATAATCGCGCCACTCTTCCACCACGTAGCGGTGATCCCGATATTCCTCGGGGATGTAACCGCCGCGGCGGTACCAGCCTTCGTGCTCGCCGCGATCATGGACGATCACGTAGCCGCGATGATCGTAATCGCGACGGTCATGGTCGTGGTCGTAGTCGCGGCGGTCGTGGTCATGATCGCGGTCATGATCGCGGTCATGATCATGGCCACGGTCGTGATCACGGTCGTGATCACCGTCATGATCGCGATCGTGGTCATAGTGGTCGCGATCGTACTGGCCGCGGTCTTGGTCGTACTGAAGCGGCGCTGCCGTGGCAGCCGTCGACGCCACCAGGGCGCCGAGCGCCAGTGCGAACAGTGAACTCTTCATGCAGTCTCTCCATCGGAAACGCCTGGCGGCGCACCAAACCGGCGCGCCTCCCCCTAGGCGGCGCCATGATGAGATTCGCAACGATGCACGATGAGTGAATCCGTTCGCAAAATACGTCGATCAGCTACACGCAAATTCATACGTTGAGGCGCCGTTTGGATTGGCGCCTCAACGTCAGGATGCCGTCAGCGTGGGGGTATCTGCGCCCGAACGCTGGCGCCATAGGGTGCGTGCTTCACGTCCTGCTTGATCCAGTCAGCCAGCAGACGGAAATAGCCTTCGGAAATGCGCGTGTAGTGACGGGTGCCGTCAGCGTCCTGCACAAACTCGTAGATGCCGTGGTCGGTGTGCGGGAACACATACAGGTCGATCGGCCGGCCGTCGTGGATCATCGTCTTGAGCCGCACTTGCGTGAGCGCATTGGGCGCCTCGCGATCATCACCTGCCAGCACCCACAGCTGCGGTATGTCCAACGAGCGCATCACGGCCTGCGCATCGTAGTTCCAGATGATATTGAGGTTGTCCAGCCGTGGTGCGCCGGTGCGCCGCAGATCCTGCTCGTCATCCGCCAGGACGTCGCCCGTGAACTCGCCTTCGATCTTGGACAACCACGGCTCGCCGGCATAACGCCGCTTCACTTCAGCCAGTCGCTCGTAACCACCGTTGAAATGCGCTGCCATGACCGCGCTGGTGGCATCGGTCACTTCGCGGGCTTTGGCTAGGGTGGCCGCGTCATAGTGCTTCTCTTCCATTTCGAAGGCGACCTGTTCCTGGTCCTCCTCCAGCGGTGTCAGCACCAGGCCAAAGCCGACCGTGACGAAATCCGCCTTGGCCAATTTGGCGGCAAGCGGGGCGATCCAACCGCCCTGGCTGCCACCAAAGAAACCGGCTCGGCTGTAACGCCCCGCCGCAAGCTTGCGAGCTTCATTCAATGCCGCAGCCGCGTCATCACCGAGCAGTTCGAAGTTCTGCGTATAGCTGCCTTCTGAGGCACCCGTGCCGCGCTTGTCATAGGCAAACACCGAGAGTCCTTGGGCCGCCAACACATAGGAGTAATAGCCGCCGATGCCTGGCGTCTTTTCCGCACCATGCACAAACACCACCAGCGGCGGTTTGCCCTTGGTGTTGAGCGGTTCAATGAGCACGCCAGCCAGCGACGTGCCGTGACTGGTGAAATGGGTGGGCGTTTCCTTCAGCGGCAGTTTCGGCCATGACGCATAGCGCCCATCCGCTGCCTTTACGCTGACGGCACCGTTCTCGCAGCGCACAGGACCGTCTGCAGCGTTGATGTCGCCACGACGCCCGTCGAGAAAGGTGTAGCGCGAGGGTGCATTCGCGCGGGAAGCGGTGGGATTGGAAACCACCACAACCTCTTTCCCTTCGACACCGTAGACGCCGTACTCGCAACCGGCGTGGGCCAGTGCAGGCGACAGGACCGACAGGGCAATCAACAGACCAGCGACACGTTCCATGATGTTTCTCTCCGCGCGGAATGGCGTCGCGCGTGCGGGCATATCTTCGCTGCCATACGAAGTGCGTGTGGGGAAACACGCAGCCTCACTATAGGTGTCAGCCAGCCTGCCGCCCCCTGCCGCAAGTCACTCGCAGCATGCTCACATTTCCGGGGCGCGCTCTGGGCGGCGCTGCGAGTGCCTGCGCCGCCCAACGCTACTTAGTTCGCGTTGGCAGTCACACCGCTCTTCACTGGCGACAGCCGCAGATCCTGGAAGTCAAAACTGAAGTCGGTGAGCGGTGACACCGGCTGCATACGTACCTCGCGCACCTTGCCATCGGCATCCAGCGCGTAGCTGACGAACGCGTCGGCATTGAGCGAGCGATCATCCCAGCGAACGATAAACGTGTCGTGCTGCCAGGGCTCCATGGTGCCCGTCAGCTGCGCCGTCTTGGAGAACGCAAGGCGCAGCTTGCCGCCCTGCTGACTCACCACGACATCGCCGTACCACGGATCGCGGAACGTACCCGCGTAACCGGCCAGCGGCAACGACGGCTTGCTTTGCTTGTCGCGCGCTGCCTGGTGCTTCTTCCAGCTGTCGTCGGCATTGCCTTCGGATTTCTTGACCGCAGCAGCGTAAGCGGCCACCCAGTCTTTTTTGTCTTTGCCGAGATAGGCATCAAGTACGCGATAAGTCACTGCATTAAAGGCAGCGCCCGACTCCTGGTTGGTCAACACCACCACACCCAGCTTCAACTCGGGCATCAGGGCCACACGCGACACCATGCCTGGCCAGCCGCCGGTGTGCGAGATCAGTCGATGCCCCTGGTAATCGGACAGGGACCAACCCTCACCGTAACCGGAGAAGTTGGGCCTCGTTTCCTTCAACTCCGGCACCGAGGGCTCGGAGATCTTTATCGGCGTCAGCATCGACCACATCTGTTTCTGGCTGTCTTCGGAGAACAGCGCCTTGCCATTCGGCAGCTTGCCGCCTGCCAGTTGCATGTTCATCCACTTGGCCATGTCGTGCACGCTGGCGTAGATGCCGCCTGCCCCTGAATTATTCGACCAGGCCATCGGCGGCACCGGCTTCAGCTCGGTGAAATTGAACTTGGCGTGGCCCGTCGCCACATCCATGCCTGGCTTCAGATCCGTCATGTCGACCAGCGACTCATCCATACCCAACGGCTTGAAGATGCGGCTGCGGATGAAGTCGGCGTAGCTCTGGCCGGAGACCTGCTCGATCACCAGCGTGGCGGCCGCGTACAGAATATTGTCGTAGGCATAGGCGCTACGGAAGCTGGTCGCCAACGGCACATAGCGCAGGCGCTGCACCACGTCCTTGGTCGAGTAGTTGGTCGGTGGCCAATACAGCAAATCGCCTGCGCCCAGCCCCAGGCCACTGCGATGCGCCAGCAGGTCGCGGATGCGCATTTCGCTCGTCACATAAGGGTCGGACATCTGGAACCAGGGCAGATAATCGATGACCCGGCCATCCATGTTGACCTTGCCTTCTTCAGCAAGCATCTGCAGCGATGCCGACGTGAATGCCTTGGTGTTGGAGGCGATGGCGAACAGTGTGTGCGCATCCACCGGCGCGGGCTTGCCAAGCTCGCGCAGGCCATAGCCCTTCTCCAGCACCACCTGCCCGTCCTTGACGATAGCGACGGCAATACCTGGGACATCGAACTGCTTGCGCACGCTATCGACATAAGCATCGAAGTCCTGCAGTTGCACAGGCAAGGTCGGCTGAGCGTTGCTGACTGCCACTGGCGCTGCCACAGGCGCCAAGGTCTGCGCCCATATCGGGGCGGAAAGCATCAGCAAGGCGCAACAACCCACCACGCGCGGGGACAGGGTTCGCAGGGACATCCATCGACTCCGGAACAATAGAAACACCCACTATCGCGGCAAATGCGACCCGATGCCAGCACCGGTAGTCATGCCCGCGGCTCGCTCTCGACGCGGCTCGCTGCAATGGGGATGATGCTCGATCAGCTTCGAGGAGTTTCGATGAACGATCTGGTGGAATGGATCGCCGAGCACGCCATGGCTGTGTGGGCCGGCCTGCTGGTGCTCGCCGTGCTTTCGGGGGACATGGCCTGGCACTGGAACCGCCGCCAGCGCGAAGCGGCAATCGCCGCCGGGCACGAGCCCACGGTGATTCGCGGCCTGACCGTGCTGATGCTGCTGGTCGCCATGTCGCTGCTGTTTGCGGCCATTGCCATCGCGTTGAAGGCGGAGGCCACCCTGTGGCTGCCCAGCTTCGACGCCACACTGGCCGAGGATCTGCGCGAACGCATGCAGCCGGCCATGCTGCGGGTAGTGGCGGCGGTTTCGCATCTCGGCGACCTCGGCACCGTGGCGGCAGCGACCGTGGTGGTGCTGGCAGCGCTGTTGTTACGTCGCCAGCCGCGCCTGGCAACCTGGTGGACCATTGCCATGGTCGGCGTCATGCCGATCAACAGCGGACTCAAGGCGGTGTTCCAGCGGCCGCGACCGCTGCACAACCTAGGGTTTATGGTCGAACACGGCTGGAGTTTCCCCAGTGGCCACGCGTTTGGCGCCATGGTGTTCTACGGGATGCTCGCCTATGTGTTGCTGTGCGTGCTGCCCCATCGGTGGCATCGACTGGTGATTGCTTGCGCGGTGGCGATGGTGACGGTGATTGGTCTCAGCCGCATTGTGCTGCAGGTGCACTACTTCAGTGATGTGATGGCAGGTTATGTCAGTGGGTTGGTGTGGCTGGTGGCGTGCATTGGCGGTGCGGAGTGGCGGAGATTACGAGCCTCGCACAATCGGTAGCCTTCCTGTAGGAGCGCACTTGTGCGCGACCGGGGTACACCAAGAGGCCGCGGTCGCGCACAAGTGCGCTCCTACAAAAAAAGCCAGTGGGCTCAGTTCGTCGAATACAGCTTCTGCTTCAGCAGTGCCTTCGCTGCTGCATCCGGCGCGCCCAGCCAGATCAAATCATCATTCGCCGAATCGTTACTGTCCACATCACTCGACGCCCCCGCCTTACGACGCGCAAACAAGCCGGACATGGCATGCGTATTCACGTCGTACAACACCAGAATGCGCTCGCTGGGACAGTCGTGAGGCTTGCAGGATTCAGCAAGTATCTGCGTGCGCCCGTCGACCTGCACTTGCTGCGCGGGCGTGGATGTTCCGCCCTGATGCGCCCACGGTGGCAGCTGATCGGCATTGGACAATGCTTCAAACGCACTGGCGAAATCCGGGTGCCGCAGCAGATCCGGAAAATAGGTGGGACCGTTTGACGTACCGTTGCCGTTCACCAAATCAGGGACGGCGGATGTCTCCGCTTTGGCGGGAGTTACCGCCTCGGCCGGCTCCTGCTTCTGCGAACAGCCGGCACAGGCGATAAGAAGACTTAAAGCGATCAAGCGGTACGACATGGGCATCTCCTTCGAAAACAGGCGCGCCCGTGCCAATTCGCGATGAAGCATGCATGACGCACCGGATCCACCGGCGCGTCATGTTGCTTCGATCAGGCCAGCTTGTGTGCCGCGGCGACGACGTCGGCCTCGCCCGGCAACACCAGCAACGCAGCACCGGCGAGTGGCGTGTAGGTGTCTGCACCCACCACACGATGCAGCGGTGTGGCACCGCTGCCGCCTTCGACGATGGCGGTGATCATGCCCTCGCCCACGCCCGCGCTGCGCCGGCCTTCGTCCAACACGATGATGCGCTTGGCCGACTTTGCCTGTTCTGCGATGAAGGCATTGTTGAGAGGCGCCAGCCAGCGCAGATCCACCACGCGCACTTTCCAGCCAAGTTCCGCTTCGATGGTGCGCGCTGCGCGCAGCGACATCGGCACACCGTTGCCGAAGGTGAACACCACCAGATCGTTGGCGCTCTCGTTGTAGATGCGGCCTTCGCCCAACGGCAAGGCCTGCCCCGGCGCGGGATAGTCGAACTGCCACTGACCATCACCCGCTTCGTACAGGTCCTTGGTCATGTACAGCGCGATGGGTTCGAGATACGCGCACACGCGCCCGTCGACCTTGGCCAGCGCCGTCATGGTGCGCAGCATATTGGCCGCATCGTCACCACGGCTCGGGCAACCCACCACGAGGCCCGGAATGTCGCGCAGCGCGGTAATCGAGTTGTCGTTGTGGAAGTGACCGCCGAAACCCTTCTGATAGCCCAGGCTGGCCACGCGCATCACCATCGGGTTGCGGTACTGGTCGTTGGAGAAGAACTGCAGCGACGCCGCTTCACCACGAATCTGGTCGCAAGCATTATGGAAATACGCCAGGTACTGGATTTCCGGCAGGGGCAGCATGCCCATGTTGGCGTAGCCCTGCGCCAGGCCGAGGATGATGGTTTCATCCAGCAGCGTATTGAACACGCGGCTGCCCTTGAACGCCTTCTGCAGGCCTTTGGTGACGGTATACACGCCGCCCTTTTGCGCCACGTCCTCGCCGAACAATAGCGATTCGGGATACTTGGCCATGATGTCGTGCAAGGCCTGACCGATCTGAATGGCCAGATGGCGCGGCGGTTGCTTTTCCGGCAGCTTCTCCTCGCTGCCAAACGCGGCGATGCGGCGATCCTGGTAATTCGTGCGCTCGGCCTCTGCCTTCACCGCGGGAGGCGTGTACGGCGCCAGCGGTGTCATCACCTGCTCCAGCGTGGTCAGGCGCGGGCGGCGGTCAGCGTCCTCAGCAGCCTCAAAGCAGCGCTTGCGCGTGGCCTCGTAGAGCGCCAGCAGCGATTCGCGGGTGTAGAGGCCCGACGAAAGCGCGATCTCGGCAGAGCGCAACAGCGGATCGCTCGCCTCCACCGCGAACAATTCTTCCACGCTGCGCCATTCGATTTCGAAATCAGTGCCGGCGTGCCCCATCACGCGCGTGGTGCGCAGATGCAGGAAGGTCGGGCGACGCGTGGTGCGGCAATGTTCCACCGCGGCCTGCACTTGCGCGTAGCCATCGGCCAAGTCGAGGCCGTCGGCGTAGAAGTAATCCAGATCGGCGCGATGGCGGAAGTTGTTGGCCACCCAGCCGTTGGGTGTCTTCACCGAAATGCCGATGCCGTTGTCCTCGCACACGTAAAGCACGGGCGCCGGAAGCTTCTGGTAGGCCGTCCACGCAGCAGCGTTGAATGCCGTCTGTGCCGTGGCGTGATTTGACGAGGCGTCGCCGAACGAGCAGATGGCGATGCTGTCGTCGGGAATCGGCAGCTGATGACCAATGCGGCGCGCCTGTTCGATGGCAACTGCCGTACCCAGAGCCTTGGGCAGATGCGAGGCGATGGTGGAGGTCTGTGGCAACACCCAAAGCGGCTTGCTGCCCCACACCTTGTGACGGCCACCCGATGCCGGGTCTTCCATGCTGGCGGCGAATGACAACGCCGAATCCATCACTGGATCCATACCCGGCAACTTGCGGAAACGTTCGGCCATGAAACCGCCGGAGCGGTAATGCAGGAAGGCGGGATCGGTGTGACGCGCGAGACGCGCCACCATCGCGTTGCCTTCATGGCCGCTGGAGCCGATGGTGTAGAACACTTTGTTTTGCACGCGCAGCACGCGCGCCATCAGGTCCAGGTGGCGGCTGATCAGCTGCGATTCCAGCAGCTCGCGAAAACCGCGCGCATCGAGCGTGCTGCCCGGCAGCACCGGCGCGTGGTCGCCGCCCGGCGTGTGCACCTCGCCCTGCCACAGCTGCACGAACTCGGTGAAGTTCTGATCGACGATCTCGGCGCGGTTGAAACCCTTGTGGCGTGCCGTGAGGGAATACGGAATGGCGGTCATGATGTCTCGTCAACGAACGGCCGCTAGGCGGCAATCAGGGGATTATTGAATTGGGAGTGATACATGCGCCAGCGTGCTGTACTGCGCCGTTAAGCCGAGGAAGCTACAGCACGCAGCAGCGTAGCGCGCTGGAAATCTTTCTCGCGCCCAAAACTTTCAAGAATGCGAATCTGGTCATCAATGGAAGGCACCGGCACCGCCAGCCCATGCAGGCCAACCAGCGTCAAGCGCCCAGCCTGCACCGGCTTCCAGCCATCGCCTTGATTGAGCTCCAGCCCGCCCATCAGTTCCACGGGCACGCCTGGAAAACGGAAGCGTGCGAAATGCGAGCGAAAACGCTCCGCACCCGCAGGCTCGTAAACCTGCTCGCGCTGCGATGCCCACAACGCCATCAGGCGTTCGGCATCGTCACGCGACAGCAGTACATCGACATCGGCGACATCCACGTTGGCGCCCACCAACAACGCCGCTGCGCTACCGATCAGGCACCACGGCGCAACGCAATGCACGTGCAACTCGGGCACGATCTCGGCAAGCGTGGCGTACAGCGCGGGCGTGACGTGACTCATGCGCGTCGACGCCGCCATTCATCGCGGGTCTGGCCCCAGAGATCGATGGGCATCTCTTCAAACGGCGTAGGCAGCTTCCCGGCACCGCGATTGCGAGACCCGAGGCGCTGAGCCAGCGCTTGCGAAGGAACGTTGGCGCGATCGATGCAGTGAATCACATCGTCCCAGCCCAGCTGATCGAACGCGAAATCCATGCAAGCGACGGCGCCTTCCTGCGCGTAACCCTTGCCCCAGGCATGGCGCGCCAGCCCCCAGCCGACTTCCCTGGCGGGCCAGCCATCCGGATACCAAGGACCCATGCGACCGATCCAGCGGCCGCTGTTTTTCTCGATGACCGAGAACATGCCGAAGCCCTGGATAGCCCAGGCGCCAACCATGGTGAGAAACCCTCGCCATGCCACTGGACGTGCTTGTAGCCCGCCGATGAAGCGGGCGGATTCCTCGTCGGCCATGTTGGCGGCCCAGGCGTCAAAGTCCTCAGCCTGCGGCGGGCGCAGGATGAGGCGGTCGGTTTCGATGCGGATGTTTTGCCAGCTCATGCCTAGCACTCCATCGCCATGGATTTGTCACCCTCACCATCATCCCGGCGAAGGCCGGGATCCAGTGGCTTCGGTCCAGCAATGAGGCGCTGGATTCCGGCCTTCGCCGGAATGACGACCATGTGACGTTACGTACAGATGTGGGAAATCAGAACGCGTTGATACCCGTCAGCTCACGCCCCACCACCAGCTGATGCACCGTCTCGGTGCCTTCATAGGTGATGACCGATTCCAGGTTCAGTGCATGGCGGATCGCCACATGCTCCGTGGTGATGCCCGCGCCGCCGAGGATGTCGCGGCACTCGCGCGCGATGTCGATGGCCATGCGGCAGTTGTTCCACTTCGCCAGCGACACCTGCGTGGGCTGCATGTTGCCAGCGTCTTTCAGGCGACCGAGCTGCAGCGACAGCAGCTGCGCCATGGTGATGCGGCGGGCCATGTCGGCCATCTTGAGCTGCACGGCCTGGTTGGAAGCCAACGGACGGCCAAACAGCACGCGTTCCTGGGTGTAGTCGAGCACTTCCTTCAGGCAGGCCTGCGCGGCGCCGATCGGGCCCCAGGTAATGCCGTAGCGCGCCTGCGTGAGGCAACCCAGCGGGCCCTTGAGACCCTTCACATTCGGCAGGCGGTTGGCCTCCGGGACGCGCACGTTGTCGAAGAACAGCGCGGAGGTGACCGACGCGCGCAAGCTCATCTTCTTGTGCACTTCCTGCGCGGTGAAGCCCTTGGTGTCGGTCGGCACGATGAAGCCCTGGATGCCGTCTTCGGTCTGCGCCCACACGATAGCGATGTGCGCGAGGTTGCCGTTGGTGATCCACATCTTGGCGCCGTTGATGACCCAGTCGCCGCCGTCTTTCTTGGCATGGGTCTTCATGTTGGCCGGGTCCGAACCACCGTGCGGCTCGGTGAGGCCAAAGCAGCCGATGACTTCGCCTGCCGCCATCTTCGGCAGGTAGTGCATTTTCTGCTCTTCGGTGCCATAGGCGTAGATGGGATACATGCACAGCGAGCTTTGCACCGAGGCGAAGCTACGCAGACCGGAATCACCGCGCTCCAGCTCCTGGCAGATCAGGCCGTAGCTCACACCGTTCATGCCGGCGCAACCGTACTTTTCGGGAATGGTGGCACCCAACAGGCCGAGGTTGGCGATTTCCGGAATCAGTTCCTTCGGAAAACGGCCCTGGTCGAAGCAATCCCCAATGATCGGCAACACTTTTTCGTCAACGAAGCGGCCGACGGTGTCCTGCACCATGCGCTCTTCATCGGTGAGCAACGAGCGGACATCGTAGAGATCGAGGGGATTCAGGCGAGCGGACATCAGTGAGGTTCCGTGACTGGGGCAAACCACCATTCTAGCGGGCCTTTCTGGCCGGGTCATGGCTGGGTGCAGCAGCTCGCTGCGCCTCATTAATGCGCGAGATCGACCGCGCAAGTAATTGATTGCATGGGCTCCGTGCAGGCCGAGACGCATAAAGGCCAGGAAAACGCCCGCGTACGGATCTGCCTGTGCCGTTCGGGGTAGGCGGCTGATGCAGGCTGTGGGACCATGCGCACCCATTCCCGTCATTCCAGCGTAAGCCGGAGCTGCGAACCCCAGAAGCGGTGAGCGCGGCGAGTCATCCGGTCTTTTGCAGCACATGAAAGGCACGGGGTTCCGGCGCAGACCAAGCCCGGACAACGGGTAGCTACGGCGTCTTGCGCGGATCATTCATGTTCAAAGGTGTTCTACTCGGCTTCGCCTGTTACGCCGCCTATGCGATCAGCGATGCTTTCGTGAAATCACTGCATGGCACGCTGCCGGCGTACGAGGCCGTGTTCTTCGGTGCGGTACTGATGCTCAGCGCCCTGCCCTTCATCCGCCATCCCGGCGACCGGTATCTGGATGTGTTCCGCGCACGCAAGCCGAGCCTGTGGTGGATTCGCGCCATCACCGGCGCCATCTGCAATATCTCCGCGGTCATCGCGTTTACCGCCTTGCCGATGGCCGAGGCGTTCGCGCTGATTTTTCTGTTGCCGATCTTTGTCACCGTGCTCTCGGTGCTGTTTCTGAAGGAACACGTGGGCTGGCGTCGCTGGCTTGCCGTCATCATGGGTTTCGTCGGCGTGCTGGTGGTGCTGCGCCCCGGCTTCCGTGCATTGGGCGTGGGACACCTCGCGGCGATGACGTGCGGCCTTTCAGGCGCGGTATCGGTAGTTGCGTTGCGCATGGCGGGGCCACACGAAAAACGCATCAGCCTGTATGGCGCCGGCGTCATTGGTCCGTTGGTGAGTGGTGGCCTGCTGATGCTGCCGCACTTCGTATGGCCGGATCTTCACCAGTGGTTTCTGCTTGCCGGTTATGGGCTGCTGGCCGGCCTTGCCGGCGTGCTGTTGATGCTTGCCACCCACCACGCGCCGGCCAATCGGGTGGCGCCCACCCAGTACAGCCAGATGCTGTGGGCCATCGGTTTCGGCTACTGGCTGTTTGGCGACAGGCTGGACTGGCCGATGCTGATTGGCATTGCGCTGATTCTCGGTTCGGGTTTGTTCACGCTAGTGCGCGAGGAGCAAGTCACCGGCTGGTGGAAGCGCGCTCGCATGGTGTAAACGCCTGCCCATGGCGGCGCGCCCTCTGGGCGCATCTCGCGCTCACCGATCCATGACGACACTTGTGCGATCAGTCCGCACAGGCGCAGTGATATTGCGTCAAGGCCGATACCCAAACGGGTGACAACCATCCGCCTGCCACCCTGCAGCGCACAGGGGTCAACCCTACCCACCACGAATCGTTAAAAGTATTTCGACAGATATTGCGAGCTGTGCAATGAATCGCTGGGAGATGGTGCATGAGTGCCGAAACCCCGAAAGCGGTCGGGCCATTCCATAAGCGTCGAGGGCTGCTGATCGCCCTGCTCGTCGCCATCGCACTGATCGTGCTGGTGGCCATCCATATCATCGGCGGTGGCAAGGCCAAGACAGGCGCGCCGCCGCAAGTAGTGAGCGCCGCCACCGCCACCCTGGGCTCCATGCCCGAAATCCTGAACGCGCTGGGCACGGTGACACCGATCGCCACGGTGAATGTGCTGCCGCAATTGAGCGGCTATCTGGTGGCCGTCGGTTATCAGGAAGGCCAGGATGTCGAGAAAGGCCAGTTTCTCGCGCAGATCGACCCGCGCCAGTTCGAAATCGGCAAGCAGCAGGCACAAGCGCAACTGATGAAGGATCAGGCCAGCCTGTCGCTGGCACGCTCCGACTTCGCACGCTTTACGCAATTGCACCAGCAGAACTCGATCGCCGAGCAGACCTACGTCGACCAGAAGTACACGGTGCAGCAGCTCGAGGCCACGATAAAGGCCGATCTCGCGTCCATCGCGCAGTTCGAGCTCGATCTCTACTACTGCCACATCACGGCACCTGTAGCCGGACGCGTGGGTTTGCGACTGGTCGATCCCGGCAACTTCGTCACCCAGTCGACCTCGCCAGGCATCGTGACTATTACCACCATGAAGCCGACCACCGTGCAGTTCACGGTGCCGCAGAATGCACTGGGGCGGGTGCTGGAACGGGTGAACAGCGGCGCGAAACTGCCTGTCACGGTCTACAACAGCGACAACACCAAAAAGCTTGCCACGGGCACGCTGTTTGCACTCAGCAACCAGATGGCGACCAGCACCGGCACGGTGACCTTGCGCGCCAGCCTTCCCAATGATGACGAAGTGCTGTTCCCCAATGAGTTCGTGAACGTGCAGCTGCTGGTCAATACCTTGCAGAACGCCGTGCTGGTGCCCACGCCTGCGGTATTGAGCGGCGCGCCGGGCCATTACGTTTACCTGGTCAATGCGGACCAGACGGTTTCGGTGCATCCGGTGACGCCGGGGCCGAGCGATGGCAAGCACACCGTGATCTTGACCGGCCTCACCGCCGGCCAGCAGGTGGTGACCGACGGCATGGATCGGCTCAGCGACGGCGCGAAGATCAGGATCGCCACCACCAGGCCCCGTGCCACGGAACACGCGCCGGCCACACCTGCGCAAAACCCACCGCAGGACGGCCAGCGTGCACACGCCACTGTGCCGTCGTGAGTAACGGGCGCGCGACCGCATGAACATCTCGCGCCTGTTCGTACTCAGGCCGGTGGCTACCTCGCTGCTGATGATCGCCCTTGTGATGGTGGGCCTCGTCGCGATGCGTTTCCTGCCCGTGTCGTCCTTGCCCAATGTCGATTACCCGACCATCCAGGTGCAGACCTTCTATCCCGGCGCCAGCCCCACGGTCATGGCCACCACCGTGACCGCGCCATTGGAAGTACAGCTGGGCCAGATTCCCGGCATGCAGCAGATGACCTCCAACAGCTCGGCGGGTGCATCGATCATCACCTTGCAGTTCGATCTGGCGCTAAACCTCGATGTGGCCGAACAGAACGTGCAGGAAGCCATCAACGCTGCCAACAGCTTGCTGCCTACAGGCCTGCCCGCACCGCCGACCTACGCCAAGGTCAATCCAGCTGATCAACCCATTCTCACGCTGGCGGTCACATCGGCGTCGATGTCGTTGCCGCAATTGCAGGACATTGCCAACAACCGCCTCGGCGCCAAGATTTCCCAAGTGCCGGGCGTGGGCCTGGTGACGCCAGCGGGTGGCAATGTACCGGCCATTCGCATCGAGGCTGATCCTAAGAAGCTCGCCGGTTACGGCATCAATATCGACGACCTGCGTTCGTTGATCGCCAACGTCAATGTC
The DNA here is from genome assembly GCF_055702865.1 of Dyella sp. PARNA 12/25. NCBI lineage: Bacteria > Pseudomonadati > Pseudomonadota > Gammaproteobacteria > Lysobacterales > Rhodanobacteraceae > Dyella > Dyella sp. PARNA 12/25. Next base: position 268,733 of record NZ_JBVQCI010000002.1, read on the forward strand.
AGTCAGCCCAAAGGAAACTTCGACGGGCCGGAGTTGAACTACACCATCAACGGCAACGACCAGATCCAGGACCCGCAGGATTACCTCGATACGGTGATTGCCTACCAAAACGGCGCGCCCGTATTCATGCGCGACGTGGCCCGCGTCAGCCAGTCCGCGCAAAACACCGAACAGGGCGCGTGGTACGACAAGACCCAGGCCATCGTGCTCAACGTGCAGCGTCAGCCCGGTGCCAACGTCATCGCCACCGTCAACCAGATCATGAAGGTGCTGCCGCAACTGGAATCGACCTTGCCGGCGGGTATGAACGTGCAAGTGGTGTCGGACAGTACCGGTGTGATCCGCGCTTCCGTGTCCGATGCAGCCTTTGAACTGGTGCTGGCCGTGGTGCTGGTGGTGCTGGTGATTTTCGTCTTTCTTCGCAACGTGCCGGCCACGGTGATTCCCAGCATTTCCGTGCCCGTTTCCCTGATCGGAACGCTGGCATTGATGTATCAGCTCAACTACTCGATCGACAACCTGTCTCTGATGGCGCTGATCATCGCTACGGGCTTCGTGGTGGACGACTCCATCGTGATGATCGAGAACATCGTGCGTTATCTGGAAGAAGGCCGAACGCCGTTGGAAGCAGCGCTGGAAGGCTCGGGACAGATCGGCTTCACCATTGTTTCGCTCACCGTATCGCTGATCGCCGTGCTGATCCCGCTGCTGTTTATGGGCGGCGTGATCGGGCGACTCTTCAGCGAGTTTGCGGTGACACTGGCCGTAACCATCGTGCTGTCTGCCGTGGTGTCGCTGACCTTAGTGCCGATGCTGTGTGCACGACTGTTGCGTGCGCAGGCCGATCGTCATCCGAGCCGGTTCGAGCTCATCAGCGAGCGCCTCTTCAACAAGACGCTGGAGGCGTACAAACGCGGTCTGACGTTTGTGATGGCCCGGCAGACGGCCACCCTGCTGACCTTCGTGGCCACGCTGGCGCTCACCTTCATCTTGTACGTGATCATCCCCAAGGGTCTATTCCCGGTGCAGGACGTCGGCGTGCTCCAGGGCATCAGCATCGCGGACAACTCGGTGTCCTACGCCGCCATGGAGAGTCGGCAGGCCGCGCTGGCGGAAGTGATCCTCAAGGACCCGGATGTCATCAGCCTTACCTCTTACGTTGGCATCGACGGCACCAACACCACGCTCAACAACGGGCGCTTCCTCATCAACCTGACGCCGCGCGACGAGCGCTCGCTGACAGCCGCGGAAATCGCCAGGCGCGTGCAGGGCGAGGTGGCCAAGATACCGGGTATCAAGCTGTATCTGCAGCCTGAGCAGGATCTGACATTGGATACGCGCATATCCCCCAACCAGTACCAGTTCGTATTGCGTGGACCGAATCAGCAGGCGTTTCAGCAGTACGTGCCTGAGCTGATCACGCGCATGAAGCAGATCAGCTCGATCACCGATGTCACCAGTGATCTGGACAACAATGGCCTCGCGGTGGATATCGAGGTCAACCGCCAGCTGGCTGCTCGCTACGGCATCACGCCCGCCACCATCGACAACGCGCTGTACGACACGATGGGCCAGCGCATTGTCTCAACCATCTTCGAGCAGGCCAGCCAATACCGGGTGATTCTGGTCGCCAAGCCGGAGAGCTTGCCCACGGTGGAATCGCTGGGCGATCTCTATCTGCCCAGCCAGACCAGCGGCAGTGGTCAGGTGCCGCTCAAAGGCATCGCGGCCATCCACATCACCAAGTCGCCGCTGGTCATCAGCCATCTCGCCCAGTTCCCGGCCGTCACCATTTCTTTCAACCTGACCAAGGACGCCTCGCTCAGCAAGGCGGTGAGCGAGGTCAACCGGGTGGAACAGGCCATGCGCCTGCCCTCTTCCATCACCTCGTCATTCCAGGGCGCAGCGCAGGCATTCCAGGACTCGCTTGCCAGCGAGGTGTATCTGTTGATCGCCGCGCTGGTCGCCGTCTATATCGTATTGGGTGTGCTGTATGAGAGTTTCATCCACCCGTTGACGATACTTTCCACTCTGCCCTCAGCAGGTATCGGCGCTTTGCTATCGCTGATGATTGCCGGCAGCGACCTGGACGTGATCGGCATCATCGGCATCGTGCTGTTGATTGGCATCGTCAAGAAGAACGCGATCATGATCGTGGACTTTGCGCTCGAAGCCGAGCGGCAACATGGCAAGGCACCGGACGAAGCGATCTTCGAAGCATCGCTGCTGCGCTTCCGCCCCATCCTCATGACCACGCTGGCTGCCATGCTTGGTGCGCTACCCATGCTGCTCGGCAGCGGCACCGGGTCTGAACTGCGCCGACCTTTAGGCCTGGCCATCATCGGCGGCCTGGCTCTGAGCCAGGTCCTCACGTTGTTCACCACGCCGGTGATCTATCTGTTCTTTGATCGTCTGGCGCAGCGTTTCCAGCGCAAGCCCGCTGCCCCGGCCAGCGAGGGTGCGTCATGAGCATCCCCGGCTTCTTCATCCAGCGACCGGTGGCGACCACCTTGCTGGCCTGCGCCATTCTGCTGTCCGGCATCCTGGCTTACTTCCACTTGCCTGTCGCGCCACTGCCCAACATCACCTTCCCGGTGATTGTGGTTCAGGCGAACATGGCGGGAGCCAGTCCGGAGATCATGGCGTCGACCGTCGCCGAACCATTGGAGCGGCGCCTTGGCACGATTGCCGACGTCACCGAACTCACCTCGCAGAGTTCAGTGGGTGCGTCGAGCATCGTTGTGCAGTTCGGACTGAACCGGGATATCAACGGTGCAGCGCGCGACGTGCAGGCGGCCATTCAGGCGTCGCGCGCGGATCTCCCCACCACCTTGCGTAACAACCCGACGTATCGCGAGTACAACCCCGCGGATTCGCCGATCATGGTGCTGGCGCTGACCTCCGATACGCTGACTCGCGCCCAGCTCTACGACTCCGCTGATTCGGTGATTCAGCAGCAGCTGTCGCAAGTCAGCGGCGTGGGACAGATTACGCTCGGCGGCAGTGCGCTGCCGTCGGTTCGCGTGGAGCTGGAGCCCGACCAGCTCAGCAGCTATGGCATTGGCCTGGAAGACGTGCGTGCCGCCATCAGCTCGGCGAACGCCAACAGTGTGAAGGGCCACATCGATGAACACGGCCAGCGCTACGAAGTGCTTTCCAACGATCAGATCAGCAAAGCCGCGCCCTATCGCGACCTGGTGATCGCGTATCGTGACGGTGCACCCGTGATGCTGCGCGACGTGGCTCAAGTTGTGGACTCGGCCGAAAATATTCGCAACGCCGGCCTCTACAACGGCCAGGATGCCGTGCTAGTGATCGTGTTTCCCTTGCCCGGCAGCAATATCGTCAATACCGTGGCGCAGATACGCAAAAGTCTGCCCGGCATCGAGGCCACCCTGCCGCGCAATGTCCATATCGGTATCGCGGTGGATCGCTCGCAATCGGTCAATGCCGCCGTCAACGACACCGAGCGCACGCTGGTCCTCGCGGTGCTGCTGGTGATCGGCGTGGTCTACATTTTCCTGCAGTCACCGCGGGCGATTCTCGTACCAGCAGTGGCATTGCCGCTGTCGATCATCGGCACGTTCGGGCCGATGTATCTGATGGGCTACAGCATCGACAACCTGTCACTGATGGCGCTGACCATCGGCACCGGTTTCGTGGTGGATGACGCGGTGGTGGTGCTGGAGAACATCGTGCGCCACGTCGAAACCGGCATGGATGTGCGCGAGGCGGCCATGGTCGGCAGCGCGGAAGTCAGCTTTACCGTCATCTCCATGAGCCTCTCGCTGATCGCGGTGTTTCTGCCCATCCTGTTGATGCCTGGCATCATCGGCCTGCTTTTCCACGAGCTCGCGGTCACGCTGTCGGTGGCGATCCTGCTGTCGTTGGTCATCTCGCTGACGGTCACGCCGACCATGGCGGCCTACGTACTCCGTCGTGACAGCTTGCACTCCAAAGCCCGTTGGGCCCTCTGGTACGAACGTCAGTTCGATCGGTTCAGGAACGCCTATTCGCGCTCGCTCACAGCCGTGCTTGATCACGCCCTGCTGGTCGGGCTGACCTTGATTGGCCTGATCGTGCTCAACGTGTTTCTGATCAGGCTGGTGCCGTCCACTTTCTTCCCCGAGCAGGACAACGGCATCCTGATTGGGCAGATCATTGCCGACCAGGCCATCTCGTTTCAGGCCATGCAGAAGAAGCTTGCCCAGTTGCAGGCGATCGTGCAGAAAGACCCAGCCGTGGCATCGGTGGCCGGCTTTACCGGCGGCCGTGCACTCAACACGGCCAACGTTTATATCGAACTGAAACCGCTGGCGAAGCGAAAGCTGTCAGCGGCGCAAGTGGTCGACCGGTTGCGCCCCCAGCTCAATGCCGTGTCAGGGGCCAAGCTATTTCTGCAGGCCGCACAGGATCTGCATATCGGCGGCAGGCAGTCCGCCGCGGAGTACCAGTACACCTTAACCAGCGACGATGCCGACGCGCTGTTCAAATGGATACCGCAACTGGTCAGCGCATTGGGCAAATACCGCGATCAGTTGACCGACGTGAATTCCGACCTGCAGCAGAACGGCCTGCAGATTTACGTGAACATCGATCGCCCCACGGCAGCACGCTACAGCTTTGCACCCAACCAGATCGACAGCGTGCTTTACGATGCGTTTGGCCAACGCACCGTATCCACCGTCTACAACCCACTCAACCAGTATTACGTGGTGATGGAGGTGGCGCCCCAATACTGGCAATTCCCGCAGATGCTTGACCGTATCCACTTCAGCACCGCGGCGGGCAACCCCACCGGCACCCAGCAGACGCAGATGTCGAAGGCCCTGGTCAAAGGCGTGGTCGAGGTGTCCGCCGTAAGCACGGAAGGAGGTCCGGCATCCAACACCAATTCACGCAATGCCGACGCTCAATCCAACTTCCTCACCAATGCCATTTCCAACGCACGAGGTGGCAGCTCCAGCGGCAGCGCGGATAGTACGGCGGCGGAAACCATGGTGCCGTTCCCGGCGTTGGCCTCGTACATCAGCAACCACACCGCGACCCAGGTCAGCCATCAAGGCGGGCTGGTCGCTGGCACCATTTCGTTCAACCTACCGCCGGGCGGTTCATTGAGTGATGCGCTTGCCGCCATCAACCAGGCCGCGCTGGAGCTCGGCATGCCAGCCTCCATCCACGGCGCCACCGCGGGCGCAGCACAGGTCTACGCCCAATCGATGTCGACCATGCCCTTGCTGATACTGGCGGCGCTTGCAGCCGTCTATATCGTGCTCGGCATTCTTTATGAACACACGGTCCACCCCATCACCATACTTTCGACGCTGCCGTCGGCGGGCATCGGCGCCACGCTGGCCCTGCTGATCTTCGGCACACCGTTCTCGGTGATTGCCCTGATCGGCATCATTCTGCTGATCGGCATCGTCAAGAAAAACGCGATCATGATGATCGACGTAGCCATCCATCTCCGTCGCGACGAAGGCATGGCGCCACAGGACGCCATCCATCAGGCCGCCATCGTGCGTCTGCGCCCCATCATGATGACGACCGCAGCGGCCGTGCTGGGTGCGGTGCCACTTGCGGTGGGTTTTGGGCAGGGCGCCTCGCTGCGCCAGCCGCTGGGCATCACCGTGATGGGTGGACTGATCTTGAGTCAGGTCTTCACGCTATACACCACGCCCGTGATCTATCTCTACCTCGATCGCGTGGGCGTCAGGCTCTCGCGCTGGTCGCAGGGCTTGCCGTGGAATCGTTCGGAGGCAGGCGCATGAACACGAACACGCCGCTCAGGTTACTGACGTTCTCCATCTCGCTGCTGCTTGGCGGCTGCATGGTCGGACCGGACTACCATCGGCCCGACGCCAGCGTGCCGGTGGAATACAAGGAGCTTCCCGGCTGGACACAGGCAGCGCCCGCAGCGGAAGCGCCCAAGGGTGATTGGTGGATCGTGTTCAACGACCCCCTGCTCAATCAGCTGGAACCCATGGTGGCGGTGTCCAACCAGACGGTGCGCCAAAGCTACGCAAACTATGAGGCGGCACTGGCCGATGTGCAGGTGGCGCGCAGCAGCCTGTTTCCCACCATCGGCCTCGGTGCGTCGGTCAGCAAGCAGCGCAGTGCAGCCGGCAGTGCTGGCAGCGGCGTCGAACATCTTCGCCCCATCAGTACCGCTGGCTCGCTGGAAGGCAGCGTGAGTTGGGCTCCGGACCTTTGGGGCAAGGTGCGCCGCACCGTTGAGGAAGGCAAGGCAAACGCCGAGGCCAGTGAAGCTACGCTGGCCAATGCCACGCTGTTGGAGCAAACCACCTTGGCCACCGCGGTGATCGCGTTGCGCGTCGCCGATGCCAATATCGACCTGCTGCAGAAAACGGTGAAGGCGTACGAGGAATTTCTGCGCGTGGTGGCCAATAAAGACGCGGCCGGCACCGTGCCGCCTTCGGATGTGATCACGGCGCGCACACAACTGGAAAACGCGCAGTCCAGCCTGATTGCACTGGGCGTCGCGCGTGCGCAGTACGTTCATGCCATCGCGGTACTGGTTGGCAAAAATCCGGAGGAGCTGGACATCCCCCACAGCACGTCGCTACCTGACTTGCCGGGCGTACCGACTGGCGTGCCTTCCACCTTGCTGCAACGCCGCCCGGATATCACCGTAGCCGAACGCGAGATGGCGGCACAGAACGCCGCGATAGGCGTCGCCATCGCCGCCTATTACCCCACCCTGTCACTTTCCGCTGCAGACGGCTTTGCGCAATCCCCCTTGGCGGGGCTGCTGCGCATCGCGAACCATGTGTGGTCGTTGGGTGCGGATGTGAGCGAAACGATCTTCGATGCAGGCGCCAGGCATGGCCAGGTGAATGTTGCGAGGGCAAATTACGAAGCGGCCGTCGCCAATTATCGCGGCACCGTACTCAATGCGTTCAAGAACGTGGAGGACGATCTCTCGAACCTCCGTATCCTGTCTCAGCAGGCCGACGTGCTGGATTCCGCCGTGCGCAACGCCACCCGCGGCTCGGAAATCGCCTTCAACGAATACCAGGCCGGCACCGTCGACTACACCACGGTGGCCGCGGCGCAGGTGACCCAGCTGAGCACCGAAGAAAGCGCCCTGAACGTCAAGCAGCAGCGCCTGCTTGATACGGTGTCGCTGATTGGCGACCTGGGCGGTGGTTGGTCGGTGGCGCAGCTGAGCGATACGACATCTGCACCACCCAAGACACAGTAATGTCCGCTGGCATCCATGGGCACCGCTTGGCACACTGCCTATCCCTCCGGTGCCCAGCCCTGCCATGTCCTCCACCACGTTTGCGCTCTCCCCCATCGTCGCCGGACTCTGGCGTATCACCAGCTGGAACCTGAGCGTGGCCGAGCGCGTGCGCTGGATCGAGCAGGCGCTGGCGCTTGGCATCACATCCTTCGATCACGCGGATATCTACGGCAACTACCAGGCCGAGGGCGAGTTTGGCGAGGCACTGAAGGCTGCGCCGGAGCTGCGCCAGCGCATGCAGCTGATCACCAAGTGCGGCATCCGCCTGCGCTCCGAGCGGCTGCCCTATCGCATCAACTACTACGACAGCTCCGCTGGTTATGTGCGCGCCCAGGTCGAGCAGTCGCTGCGAAACCTGCACACCGAACAGCTCGACCTGATGCTGATCCACCGCCCCGACTATCTGATGGATGCCGCCGAGCTCGCAGACACCTTCGCCACGCTGACGCGCGAAGGCAAAGTGGCGCGTTGGGGCGTTTCAAACCACAGCGCCAGCCAGTTTGCCCTGTTGCACCAGCACCACCCACTGCTGACCAACCAGCTCGAACTGTCGTCGCTACAGATGGATGCACTGGATGACGGCACGCTGGATCAGGCACAGCAGCTGGGTACGCGCCCCATGATCTGGTCACCGCTGGCAGGCGGACGCCTGTTTACCGGCGAGGATGAACAGGCGCAACGCGTGCGTGCTGAAATGACTGCCATCGCCCAACGCTACGGCATCAGCCTCACCACCCTGGCCTTTGCATGGGTGCTGCGCCATCCCTCGCGCCCCTATCCCATCACCGGCACAGGGCGCATCGAAGGGCTGCGTGACGCCGTCGCCGCTCTGGAAGTTACCCTCGATGCCCAAGACTGGTACGCGATCTGGACAGCGAGCAAGGGCCACTCCGTGCCCTGAGCGGCATTGCATTCTGTAGGAGCGCACTTGTGCGCGACCGCAGCGCCACGATGTACCACTCCGTATGTCCTCGCGCCGTCAGATGCCGTGAGATCAACGCGCTGCACCTGTCGCGCACAAGTGCGCTCCTACAATAGGAACGGGTCAGCGGTTACTCACGCCATGCGGCACATGGCCGGTTGCGACATGCTTGCGCGCCGACTCGACGTTGGCCGGTGAGTCATCGAAGAAGATGTCCGCGCCGAACGCATCGAGGAATGGTCCCTTGTCGCGCCCGCCAAGGAACAGCGCCTCGTCGATACGCACACCCCAGCGGCGCAGGGTAAGGATCACGCGCTTGTGCGCCGGCGCCGAACGCGCCGTGACCAGCGCCGTACGGATCGGCGAATCCTCGGCGGGAAACGCCGCCTGCAGTCGATGCAGGGCGGAGAGAAAGCCACGGAACGGCCCCACCGACAACGGTTCGTCGGCAAGCTCACGCTCGCTCCGATGGAACGCTTCCAACCCTTCTTCACGCGAAACGCGCTCGCCTTCGTCGCCAAAGATCACCGCGTCACCATCGAAGGCGATACGCAGCTGTTCGGTAGCGCGCGGCGGCGCGACCGACGGCAGGATAGTGGCTGCCGCTACACCAGCGGCCAGTGCACGGCCCACGTCTTCAGCGTTGGCGGAAAGGAACAGATCCGCCTTGAACGGCCCGATATAGTCCGAAGTAGGTGCGCCACTGGTGAATGCAGCGCGACTGATCTCCAGCCCGTAATGCTGGATGGCGTTGAAGATGCGCAGCCCCGTGTCGCCTGAATTGCGCGACAGCAGTATCACCTCAACCGGCGGCTTGTCGCCCGCCAGCTTGTTCAGGTCCAGCAGTTTCTGCACCAGCGGAAATGCCACGCCCGGCTTAAGGATGTCGTCCTCATGCGCGATCTGGAATGAGCGATAGGCATCCAACCCTTCGCGCTCGAACAGCTCATGGCTGTCACCCAGATCAAACAAGGCACGCGAGGAGATGGCTACCACCAACCGGTTGTCCGTGGTGGAGGAAGGATCGTGGAAGTCGCTGGGGGAGCGGTTCATGGCGTTCAATTTAGCGCAAAAGGCGAGAAGTGAGTGAAGAGGAGTGAGAAGTGAGAAAAGGCCGGCAAACTCCAGCTCTTCTCTCACTTCTCACTCCTGCTTTCTCACTCCTGCCCCTCAGTCTTGCGCAAACTGCTCATCCAGAATGCGCTGTTCGAGGTTGTGCTCAGGGTCAAACAACAGACGCACGCCCTGCCCGGCGGACTGGCGGATTTCCACCTCGCGGATATCGCGCACTTCGTGATAGTCGGCCGTGGCGCTGACTGGCCGCTTGCCCGGATCGAGCACACGCAAGGTGACCAGCGTACGGTGCGGAAGAATGGCGCCACGCCAGCGGCGCGGCCGGAACGGGCTGATCGGCGTCAGCGCCAGCACATTGGCGTCCAGCGGCAGGATCGGACCGTGTGCGGACAGGTTGTAAGCAGTAGAGCCGGCCGGCGTGGAAACGAGGATGCCGTCACACACCAAGGTGGTCAGCTTTACGGTCTCGTTGAGCTTCACTTCCAGATGCGCCGCCTGGTTGCTCTGGCGCAGCAGTGACACTTCGTTGAACGCCAAAGCGTGATGCACTTCGCCGGCTGCATCGACCGTGCGCATCTCCAGCGGGTACAGCACGGCGGCGTGAGCCCGTGAAATGCGATCGTCGAGACCATCCAGCCGATGCTTGTTCATCAGAAAACCGACGCGACCCAGCTTCATGCCATACACCGGTGCAGGCAGGGCGCGATAGGCATGCAGCGTGCGCAGCATGAAGCCATCGCCGCCTAGTGCGACGATGACATCGGCCTGTTCGGGCGGTACGTCGCCATAGCGATCGATGAACTTGCGTCGGGCCTGCTGGGCAACATTGGTCTCGCTGGCAACAAAGGCGAAGCGCATGGGTCGTGGTCATCGGCCGGCCGGGAGGTTCCTTGAGCATAGCAGCCCTTGCCGGCGGCTAGGCCAGTCAGCCTAGCGTCGCGCCAGACGGTCGGCCAGCCATAGCCGTTCTGTCAGATTTTCCGGGCGGAAGCTGGCAGATAGCGTGCCGTTTGATGCGTCCGGCCCTTGGATTCGGGCTACGAGAAAATTCCACTTCTGACGTCAGCTAATTTGCGGGGGCATTACCCCTAGACTCTATCGTGCTTCGATGTTCGTCTCGTAGCTAGCCAATGCTTTAACCACATCGAGACGATCTCGATACTTCTTGCGAAGCACATCGAGATCCCTATCGGTACCTTTACAAGCACTATTGATCTTAGATATTTCGCTCTCGTACGGATGGTCGGGGAGTTCCCCGCGAAGATGATCACAGATATTCCGCTTTTCAATAAAGGAAAGCACATCGTCCGGCAATCCGCGATCACCACAAGCTGATGCAGACGCAATTACGGCGACCCAGAGAAATACCACTCGCCTCATGTCAGTGGCCATCCTTCGCCAAACACCACCAATACACTGCACCTTCCACGAATATTACAGGCTAACGATCAATACCAGCCTAGTTAAAGTTCACATCTAGGGAGCGCCCCGATTGTTCCGCCTCCCACTCATACCAACCTCCTCGACTGCCAGAAAATATGGCTCGAAGATGTCTACAATAGGCTGGTCGGTTCAGTTTGATGAAGTATGTCCAGCCACTTCCCACTTCATGGTCCCCATAGAGGTACTCGGCACCAACAAAGAGCCGGTAAGCCAGACCCATGGCGATTATCAAACTGGCATAAAGCAGCCATTTCATGGGCCTGATGCTCATCATCGTCAAATATCACGCTCGTGCATCCTTGCGTAGCACATCACGATGTCTTTTATGCCAAAGCGAATTACGCAGAAGTCTTTGAGCTCCACTCTTTCTTCCGGGGTTAGGTCTCCGTAAGACTCAATGTCGAGCAGACGCTGAGCCGGGTTATGAAATTCGTATTGCCAGGTCGGCCGGCGCTTTATAAACATTGACCAAGTTGATCCGACCTCGTGATCACCGACCAATAATTCTGTGCCCACAAATAGGCGGAAGCCAAGGAACAACAACAAGATTACGCATAGCCGAGCCACCCAGTTCTTCATACATTACTCAATCATGCTTCTGTGGCGGACTTACCCCGAGCTCTCTACGGAGCTGATCAGCAACAATCAGGCCGTAGCCCCCTGGGCATGCGCGACTAGTACCCCTCGTGTGAGCAAACTCCCTATGGCCGCCGAGTTCTTTGATATGAAAAAAGTCCGCTAGGGTTCTAACCAATGCAGATGCAGCGTCAAGTTGACGTTCTGTCGGCTCGTCATGATCAATCGAGAATTCGTCCTTTGTTACACCCGCCCACTCTCGGACGGCGGGTCGAAATCCTCTCTTTTTGGCAACATTCAAGATTCCAGGCCCAAACTTTCCAGCTTCGCCGCGCACACTAAAATCAGCCAGGAAAACTATTCCGATCACGCCAGTATTGCGATCCTCAATGTGCGCGCCTTTGTATCGGATATCCAATGCCTCATAAATCACGCCCTGGCAGTCGATAGCGTAGTGATAGCTCACCTGGCCAAAGGTGCCCATATCAATCGCCTCTGCTTCGCGCATTTGCTCGGCACCGTCTGCTGAGCAACTGAAACTATTGCCTGCATGGTGGATGGCAATGCCCCAGTAGTCCCAGTCCTGCCAGGGGCTGATAGCAGGGGACTTTGCCTTCCAATCCGAGCGAGTCTTGACGGTGAATTTCTCATCGCGCAGCGCATCAATGATGGCCTGTCGAACCGCCGCACGATTGTTCACCGTAATCTCGATGGCATCATCCTTACTGCTGCCAATCTCAGTGGTCGCGGTAGTCCAATGTCGAATAACGTAATCGGCCATACTTATACTCCTCCATTTGCTTGTAACGGGCGTTTGGGCGAAGCAAATGAAACATGCAAGTTGATGACGCAACGACTCGTCGCGCTTATCACGGCGTATCCATCATTGTTTGTCATACCGTTGCGTCGAATGCCATCGATTTCTGCGATAAATGGGCGATCAGGTAGCGGATCGCCACTCGAACCATCACGAATGAGGAACCATCGGGCGTATTGGGCGCTTGCACCCGTGGATCGGTTCGCAGCGACATCCAAGGGGGCTGTTGCATCTTGAGCCGGCGCACTGGAAGCAGCTCGGGCTAGCGCCGTGGAGGTAGGCACATAGTCCTTGATCCATGCCCGATCCGCACAAGAACTGATGGCGTAGCACCCACAGCTGAGCCTGTGGCCCTGCAAGACGATGCCCTTTCCGTGATAGGAGCGTGATACGCACCCTTCGGTGAAGAACTGGATACCGCCGTGTTTTTTGCAGGTTGCCTGATCGCCTATCAACACAACAGGGCGACCAAATATATGCATGTTCGTTCCGCTGGCGCTGATTACCTTGCCGCCGCCCGTCGTTTCGTCACCCAACCGAATGGGCCCGCCCTCAATCGCCATGCTTGTCATCCGCAAGGGCGAATACGGTGGTGCTTCCGTCAGCAAGCCCGGCCCAATACAGGTAACCCTGGCCTGCCTCAACAATGAAGCTGCCGTTACTTAGCACGCTACCTAGCGCAGCAATCGCTCTATCACTTTCGGTGAATTCATCGAGCCCTGTGATGATGGTGACCTCTCCATCTACCGGGTCAATCAGCTTGTCTCCGACACGGGCGGCCCTTTTCCCATCGACCTGAAACGTGCTGGTGGTGCCACTAATTTCTAAGACAGCACCCGTGTTAGTTCGTGTGCCGACAACGGCAATGGGAAGTACGCGCTTGAGAGTACGGTCCGAAGTCATGAAGCCATTCCTCGCCTTTCGGTAGTGGAATCTACTTTCTAGCTGCGGCGATCTCTTAGGCCAATCGGATTTCACCTCGACAACAATGGAGGTTTTTCCGATACATCAGCCGTAGACAGTCGGGTCACGATGCATTGGCTACTCAAGAAGTGACCCATGACACACATAAAAGAAAGAGGGGCGGTGCAAAGCACCGCCCCTCTTCGTTTCGTAGCGAACGCAGTGGATTACTGGTTCACCGGCACCTGTGCAAGCTGGGCCAGACGACGGACGGCGACCGAAGCGATCGGGTAGTCCGCGTTCTGCGTGAGGATTTCCGCCAGCATGTTGCGCGTGTACTTGAGCGTGGCGTCGTCACGCTGCAGCCACGCCTGCACCGGCGAGATGTCCTTCGATGCACCCGTGAGCGAGAGCACCTGCAGGGCCAGCGCACGATGCTGGTGGTTGAGCTCGTCCAGCAGCGAACCGCGGGCCTGCGCATGCCATGCACCTTCCACCGGCAGCGCCTCGATCTGACTGCGAAGCCACTCGAGATCGAGCGACTCACCCAGTTCGTAGAACACGCCCGCCACCTTGGCAATCGGCTGACCGCTCTGCTGTGCCACTTCGACAATGTCGAGCATGGCGCGCAGTTCGGGGATGCGAGCCAGACGCAGGGCCAGCTCCGACGAAATGCCCAGGCCTACCCACTTCTCCTGGCTGGTGTCGAAATCCGCCTTGCCGGTTTCGGTGAGTGCATTCGGCAACGCCGCATGCAGTTGGCTGACGCCCGCCTGGTAACGCTCGACATTGGCATTGATGTCCAGCGTGCCGCCCGGGCGGTTGAGCAACCATCGCGTCATGTGACGCAGCAGCGACCAGATCTGCAGGATCGCGTCGATCTGCGTGCTCTCAGCCACCTTGCTGTCCAGCGTTTCGATCTGCGACCACAGCTCGCGAGCGCCCATGATTTCACGCGCCGCCGTATAGGCCTTGGCGATAGCCGCCGGGCCCTGTCCGGTATCTTCCTGCATGCGCATCATGAAGGTAGCGCCCATGCGGTTGATGGTGGAGTTGGTCACGGCCGTTGCGATGATTTCGCGCTTCAGGCGATGACGCTGCATGTGATCGGCATACTTGTCGTGCAGCGGCTCGGGGAAGTAGCGCACCAGCTCCTTCGACAGGTAGGTGTCTTCCGGCACGTCCGACTCGAGCAGCTGCTGGTACAGCTTGATCTTGTCGTACGACAGCAGCACCGAGAGTTCCGGACGCGTCATGCCGATGCCGCGCGTCTTGCGCTCGGTCAGCTCCGCTTCGCTCGGCAGGTTTTCCACCTGACGATCGAGCAGGCCTTCGGATTCCAGCATGCGGATGAAGTGCGCCATCGAACCGATGCGCTGCACCGACTGGTGCTCCATCAAGGTGATGGCCTGGTTCTGGCGGTAGTTGTCCCACAGCACCAGCTGGCCGACTTCGTCGGTCATGCTGGCCAGCAGGGTGTTGCGCTGTTCCAGCGTGAGCTCGCTGCGCTGCACGGCATCGCCGAGCAGGATCTTGATGTTCACCTCGTGGTCGGAGGTGTCCACACCGGCGGAGTTGTCGATGAAGTCGGTGTTGAGTAGCACGCCGTGCTGGGCAGCCTCGATGCGGCCCTTCTGGGTGAAGCCCAGGTTGCCGCCCTCGCCCACCACCTTGGCGCGCAGTTCGCCGCCGTCGACGCGCAAGCCGTTATTGGCGCGGTCGCCCACGTCGGCATGCGATTCACTGCTGGCCTTCACGTAGGTACCAATGCCGCCGTTCCACAGCAGATCCACCGGCGCCTTGAGGATGGCGCTCAGCAGGTCGTTCGGCGCCATCTGCGTCACTTCAGGCTTGAGGCCCAACGCGGCGCGCACTTCCGGCGACACCGGAATGGACTTGAGCGAGCGCGGATACACGCCGCCACCAGCGGAGATCAGCGACTTGTCGTAATCATCCCAGCTCGAACGCGGCACCTTGAACATGCGCTCGCGCTCCACGAACGTGCGCGCCGCATCCGGATTCGGATCAAGGAAGATGTGGCGATGGTCGAACGCGGCCACCAGGCGGATGTGCTTGGACAACAGCATGCCGTTGCCGAACACGTCGCCGGACATGTCGCCGATGCCCACGCAGGTGAAGTCCTGCGTCTGGCTGTCGCGGCCCAGCGCGCGGAAGTGGCGCTTGACCGATTCCCACGCGCCCTTGGCGGTGATGCCCATGCCCTTGTGGTCGTAACCGTTCGAGCCGCCCGAGGCGAAGGCGTCGCCCAGCCAGAAGCCGTGCTCGATGGAGATGGCATTGGCGATGTCGGAGAAGGTGGCGGTGCCCTTGTCGGCAGCCACCACCAGGTACGGATCGTCATTGTCATGGCGCACCACATCATGCGGCGGCACCACCTTGCCCTCGACGAGGTTGTCGGTGATGTCCAGCAGGCCGCTGATGAACATGCGGTAGCAGGCAATACCTTCGGCCAGCTGCGCGTCACGGTCGCCGTTCACCGGCGGGCGCTTGACGAAGAAGCCGCCCTTCGAGCCCACCGGCACGATCACGGTGTTCTTCACCATCTGCGCCTTGACCAGGCCCAGTACCTCGGTGCGGAAGTCTTCGCGTCGGTCGGACCAGCGCAGGCCACCACGCGCCACTGAGCCGAAGCGCAGGTGGATGCCTTCCACGCGCGGCGCACTGACGAAGATTTCGCGGTGCGGCACCGGCTTCGGCAGATCCGGCACGCGATGCGAGTCGAACTTGTAGCTGATGTAGCTGCGGTAAGCGTCGTTCCACTGCTGGAAGAAGCTGGTGCGCAGGGTGCCGCGAATCAGCGCCACGAAGCTGCGCAGGATGCGGTCGTCGTCCAGGCTGGAGACAGTTTCCAGCAGCGAGCCGATGGCCTCTTCCACCACCGTGATCTGCTCGGCGCGCGGCTTGGACAACGCAGCCACCAGGCCATCAATGAGGCCCGGATGCGCGGTGCGGATGGATTCCGGAATCAGCGCCTGCATCTCACCACGCAACGCCGCACCCGCCTTGCTCAGCTCGTCGGCCGAGAGCGCTTCACGGCGCGGATCGAACTTGGCGAGGAACAGTTCCACCAGCAGGCCGGCAATGGCCGGATAGCGGTTGAACGCGTCTTCCATATAGCTCTGCGAGAACGCCACGCCAGTCTGCAGCAGGTACTTGCAGTAGCCACGCAGCATGGCGATCTGACGCCAGCTCAGCTTGGCACCCAGCACGAGGCGGTTGAAGCCGTCGTTCTCGGCATTGCCGCGCCAGATCTGCTCGAAAGCGTCCTCGAACAGCGAGCCCACCTGCTCCACGCTGAATGTGAGGCTGCCGACGGTGCGCACTTCGAAGTCCTGGATGTACAACTTGCTGCCGTCGACATTGATGTCGTACAGGTGCTCGGTGAGCACGCGCAGGCCAAGGTTTTCCAGCTGCGGCAGCACTTCGGACAGGGCGATGTCGCCGCCACTGCGATAGATCTTGAAGCGCAGCTCTTCCGGGCGAGCGGCCGGGTGATAGAACGACATGCGCACGGCATCGTCGCCCTTCAACAGCGACAGCTGGTACACGTCATCGGCAGCCGCCACTGGGGCAACGTCTTCCACGTAGCCGGCCGGCATGGCCTTGCCGTAGCGGTTGGCCAGCACGACGCCATCGTGGTCACCCAGCTTGGCCACCAGCGCGTCGCGCAGGTCGTCCTGCCAGTTGCGCACGATGGTCGCCACGCCCTTCTCGAGTTCGGCGACGTTGTACTGCAGCTGGTCGCCGATTTTCGGACGCACCACCACATACAAGCGCACCAGCGAGGCCTCGGCCATCAGTACGGACGAGTCCAGATGCTCGCCGCGCATGGCATTGCTCAGCATGGCCTCAATGCGCTCACGCACCGTGGTGTTGAAACGATCACGCGGCACGTAGACCAGGCAGGTCACGAAACGGCCATAGCGGTCGCGGCGCACGAACAAGCGCGTGCGCGCACGCTGGCGCAGTTCCAGCGTACCCATCGCGTTGCTGTAGAGCTCTTCGTCGCTGCTCTGGAACAGCTCGTCGCGCGGCAGCGTTTCAAGAATGTGGCGCAGCGACTTGCCCGAGTGCGAATCGCGCTTCAGGCCGGACTGGTTCATCACATACTCGTACTTCTGGCGCACCAGCGGCACGTCCTGCGGACGCGACATGTAGGCGTTCGAAGTGAACAGGCCCAGGAAGCGCTGCTCGGCCACCGGCTTGCCGTTGGCGTCAAACTTGAGCACGCCGATGTAATCCATGTAGCCCGAACGATGCGCATGCGAGCGCGCGTTGGTCTTGGTCAGGATGATGGCGTCGGTGGAACCGGACTGCGGCAGGTCGTGCGCGACCAGCGAGCGCAGCGAACGCGGCGCCAGCGAACGCTCGCTGCGATGCAGGATGCCCATGCCGGAGGTTTCATCAGCGCGCAGCACTTCCTCGCCATCGGCCTCGGTCACGACGTATTCGCGATAACCGAGGAAGGTGAAGTTGTCGTCAGCAAGCCAGTGCAGGAATGCCGAGGCTTCCTTCACCGCTGCGGCGTCGATCGGCAGCTGGCGCGTCGGCAGGTCAGCTGCGATCGCCAGCGCCTTATCGCGCATTTTGGCCCAGTCGCTGACGGCGACGCGCACGTCTTCCAGGGCGCCTTCGAGCTTGGTCTTGAGCGCGGCCTGTTCGGCCTCGCCCGCCACGCGATCCACTTCAAAGTGCATCACCGACTCGGGCTGTGCGTCTTCCGCACCGAGCTTGAGCAGCTTGCCGGCGGCGTCGCGCGTTACGTTGACCACCGGGTGGATCACGCCATGAATCTGCAGCTTTTCCGACGCGACCATGGTGACGGTGTCCACCAGGAACGGCATGTCGTCGGTGACGACCTGGATGTAGCTACGGCCGGCGTGGCCCGATGCCGGGTTCACCACGCGCACCGAAGCGCGGCCCGGCTGACGCTGCTGCAAGAAGTTCAGCAGGTCACCGATAAGCGCAGCCCACTCGGCTGCGGTGTGCAATTCCAGATCGCCTTCGGCAATGCGCGCAAAGAAGGCGCTGATAAAAAATTGCGCCTCATCAAGGCGCGCCGTGGAAAATCCGCTTTGCTTCAGTTCTTCGAAAACAACAGTGGGGAATGAGCTGTTGCTAGCCGCACGAATCGCGTTCATGGCATCTACTGTTTTGGGGAGACGGAATGAGGCTAAAAAAGCCTTAAAAGCATACCCCTCGCGTGTGGGCTTATCCACCTGTTTAAAGGCACGACTTCAGCTGGCGGCAGGTCATGACGCCTGTGCAGCAAATTATTCCTCGTGCTTTCTGTGCGGATCACCCGCTTACCGCTGATGCCATGCATGCAAAAGCGCGAGCACAAAATACTTGTAGCCCTCGCATGTTGCCCGCCGCTTACCGTCTTGGCTCTGGGATTAATCGCGCGCCAATACCTTGGCGTATGTCATGACAGTGACAGGCTTAAAGCGCTGCATCGCAGCACGTAGAAAATCAGCAAGCCTTTGTCACAGCATTATGTGAGGGATGGCCGTCTCCCTTTTGGAAGACTTGCTCTCATCGCCGGCTTGCGTGCAACCCGAACCATCGGCACAGGACCGCCGCGAGGCTGGCTGGCAAGATCCAGGCATTAGTCGCGGTTCCCCCTGGCATCGACACCCTTCCTTCACGGAGTTGGGCCAAAATCAGTGACTCACGGACATATGACGGAGCATGGCCACCGCAATGGAAGTCCCTCGACGCACTCCCTGGGGCTCGATTTATCGTCTCTGGGCCACGGAGATGGCTCTACAAATTTTAAACTGTACGGTATAGTCCAAGCTTGACTGCTTTGTACAAGCGATCGCTAGCCGGGCCCTGCAACGTCCCAACCCTTTCCCCAAGGGCCGGGGCTGCAGGGTTGTCGTGCGCTTGGAGCAAGTCCGAATTCGCCGCCGGCCGTCGTGGCCTCGGCACCCTGCATCCCTGACCACTTATAAGAAATGGAGTCCACATGAAGTCCACGTCATTGCGCACGCCACTGTTGTGCCTTGGCCTGCTCTCTCTGGCCGCCTGTGGCAAAGGCAAGGAACAAGGGCCACCTCAGATGCCGCCGCCGGAAGTCGGCGTGGTCAAGGCGCAGCCCCAGAGCGTGCCCCTGACCAAGGACCTGGTCGGCCGCGTCTCCGCTTTCCGCAGCGCCGATGTGCGTGCCCGCGTATCCGGCGTACTGATGAAGCGTGTGTACCAGGAAGGTACCGACGTGAAGCAGGGCCAGGTGCTGTTTGAGATCGACCCGGCCGTGTACCAGGCTGCGCTCAACTCCAACCAGGCCAACCTGGCCGCGGCGCAAGCCACCTATGTGAACTTCCACAAGACGGCCGAGCGCTTCCGCCAGCTGCGTCCGCAGAACTTCGTTTCACAGTCCGATCTTGACGGTGCCGAAGCCAACGAGCGTTCCAGTGCCGCCTCGGTGAGGCAGGCACAGGCTGCCGTGGAAAATGCGCGCATCAACCTGGGCTATACCCGCGTGACCGCGCCCATCGCCGGTCGCGCCGGCCAGCAGCAGGTCACCGAGGGCGCCATCGTCGGCGCCAGCAACGCCGATACCGGCTCCACCTCGACCCTGCTGACCACGGTCGACCAGCTGGATCCGCTGTATGTGAACTTCACCGTCAGCTCGGCTGATCTGGACCGTCTGCGCAGCGCCCAGAAGGCGGGCAATGTTTCGCTCTCACAGCAGGACCAGACCACGGTCAAGATCACCCTGCCCGACGGCAGCAAGTTCGACCAGGCCGGTACGCTGGATTTCTCGGGCGCCACCGTCGACCCGACCACCGGTGCCGTGAACCTGCGTGCACAGCTGCCCAACCCGACGCACCGCTTGTTGCCAGGCATGTATGTGACGCTCACCGCCAACCTGGGTGAACGCCACAACGTGTTCCTGATTCCGCAGCAAGGCGTTTCGCGCGATGTCTCTGGCGCTTACACGCTGGTCGTTGGCCAGGACGGCAATGTCGCTCGCAAGCCCGTTACCGCCGAGAACTTCAATGAAGGCAACTGGGTGGTGACTGACGGCCTCACCAGCGGTGATCAGGTGATCGTCTCGGGCCTGCAGGCCGTGCAGCCGGGCAAGCCCGCCAAGGCATCGCCGTGGCAGCCGGACCAGCAGAAGCCCGGCGCCCCGGGGCAACCCGCCGCAGGTAACGCCAAGTCCGCGGCCGGCGCGCACTAAGGGAGTCGACCAACATGCCGAGTTTCTTTATTGACCGCCCCATTTTTGCTTGGGTGGTCGCCATTCTCATCACCCTGGTCGGCACCATCGCAGTGCTGAACATGGGTATTGAGTCGTACCCCAACATTGCACCGCCACAGGTGGTGGTGTCCGCCACCTACCCTGGCGCCAACGCCGATACCGTGGAGAAAACCGTCACCCAGGTGATTGAGCAGCAGCTCACCGGTATCGACCACCTGCTGTACTTCAGCTCGTCGTCCAACTCCAATGGCTCGGCGTCCATCACCCTTACCTTCGAAACCGGCACCAACGCGGATATCGCGCAGGTGCAGGTGCAGAACAAGGTACAGCTGGCGCAGCCGCGACTGCCTCCTGCCGTGACCCAGCAGGGCGTGGTGGTGGCCAAGAACAATCCGGACTTCCTGATGTTCGTGTCGCTGGTGTCCACCAACCCAGCCATCGATGGCAATCGTCTGGCTGACATCATCGCGTCGCAGGTGTCCGATCAGGTCGGCCGCATTCCTGGCGTGGGCAGCACCTTTCTGGTCGGTTCCGAATACGCGGTACGTATCTGGCTGAACCCGGACAAGTTGCAGGGTTATGGTCTCTCCGCCAGCGGTGTGTTTACCTCGGTGGCCCAGCAGAACGTGCAGTTCGCTGCCGGCTCGATCGGTGCCGACCCCTCGCCTCGCGAGCAGGGTTTCACAGCAACGGTGTCGGCGGAAGGTCGTTTCTCCACGCCGGAAGAGTTCGGCAACATCATCCTGCGCGCCAATAGCGACGGCACGGTGGTGAAGCTGAGCGACGTGGCACGCGTCACCTTCGGCCCGCAGAGCTACGGCCTGGCCTCGACCTGGAACGGTCAGCAGGTGGGTGGTCTCGGCGTGCAGCTGTTGCCGGGCGCCAACGCGCTGGACGTGGCTGATGCGGTCAAGGCCAAGATGAACGAGCTCTCCAGGGACTTCCCCGAGGGCGTCACCTGGTTTGCGCCGTACGACACCACTCCGTTCGTGAAAATCTCGATCGAGGAAGTGGTGCACACCCTGGTGGAGGCCATCATCCTGGTCTTCCTGGTGATGCTGATCTTCCTGCAGAACTTCCGCGCCACCATCATCCCGACCCTGGTGATTCCAGTAGCCCTGCTCGGTACCTTCATCGGTCTGGTCGCACTGGGCTTCACCATCAACCAGCTGACCTTGTTCGGCATGGTGCTGGCCATCGGTATCGTGGTGGACGACGCGATCGTGGTGATCGAAAACGTCGAACGCATCATGACCGAGGAAAACCTGTCGCCGAAGGATGCCACGCGTAAAGCGATGGGCCAGATCACCGGCGCCGTGGTGGCTATCACGGTGGTGCTGGCTGCAGTGTTTGTGCCTTCGGCCTTGCAGCCGGGCGCATCGGGTGTGATCTACAAGCAGTTTGCGCTGACCATCGCGGTGTCGATGGGCTTCTCGGCGTTCCTCGCGCTGTCGTTCACGCCGGCGCTGTGCGCCACCATCCTCAAGCCGACGCACGAGCACAAGAAGAACGCGCTGTATCGTGGCTTCAACCGTCTGTTCGACTGGGTGACGCACACCTATAGCGGCCATATCGGCAGCGCGGCGCGTCATGCTCCGCGTTGGATGCTGGTGTTTGCCCTGGTAACGGCGTTGGCGGGTTTCCTCTACACCAAGCTGCCCACCAGCTTCGTGCCGAGCGAAGACCAGGGCTTTGCCCTGGCCATCGTCAACCTGCCGCCGGGTGCCACGCTGCATCGCACGCAGGAAGTGATGGCGGAGATGCGTGAGCGCCTCAACAAGAGCCCGCTCAATGACGACATCGTCGGCGTCTACCAGATCAGCGGCTTCAGCTTCATTGGTAACAGTGAAAGCACGGGCATGGCGTTCATCAAGCTCAAGGACTGGAAGGAGCGCAAGATCACCGCAGATGAGCTGATCATGCAGGCGAATGGCGTACTGCACGGCATTCGCGATGCGCAGATCTTCGTGGTGAACCTGCCCACCATCCGTGGCCTCAGCCAGTTCGGCGGTATCGACATGTACCTGCAGGCTCGCGCCGGTCAGTCGCATGGTGAGCTGATGCAAGCCATGTTCACTGCGGTCACCAAGGCCAAGGACAACCACGCGCTGTACGGTGTGCGACCGAACTCGCTGGCTGACGCACCGCAGTGGGATCTGAAAGTGGACCGCGTGCAGGCACAGGCCATGGGCCTCTCCGTCGGTGACGTCTACACCGCCATCCAGCTCGCGCTGGCGCCGGTGTACGTCAATGACTTTGTCTACGGTGGCCGCGTGAAACGCGTCTTCCTGCAGGCGGATCAGGCCTACCGCATGGGCCCGGATGCACTGAACCACCTGTACTCGCCGAGCAGCCTGGCCAAGGGCTCCAACAGCGCTTCCAACGTCAACCCGTACAACATGATCCCGCTCTCCAGCGTGGTGAAGACCCAGTGGGATACGGGCTCCCCTGCCCGCACCCGCTACAACGGCTACGCGGCGGTGGAAATCGTGGGTTCTGAAGCGCCGGGTTACTCCACCGGCCAGGCCATGCAGGCATTGCAGGGCATCGTCGAGAACGATCTGCCGAAGGGCTTCGGTGCCGACTGGACCGGCCAGTCGTACCAGGAAATCCTGGCGGGTAACTCCGCGACGCTGTTGCTGGTGCTGTCGATCGTGATCGTGTTCCTGTGCCTTGCGGCCTTGTACGAGAGCTGGTCGATTCCGGTCGCCGTGCTGCTGGTGGTTCCGCTGGGTCTGTTGGGCACCGTGGTGTTCTCAATGCTCCGCGGCCTGCCGAACGATATGTACTTCAAGATCGGCCTGATCACCGTGATCGGTCTGGCGGCGAAGAACGCGATCCTGATCGTGGAATTCGCGGTGGAACAGCAGCAGCAAGGCCATTCGCTGTTCAGCGCGGTAGTCACCGCGTCCCGCCAGCGACTGCGCCCGATCCTGATGACATCCTTTGCGTTCATCCTCGGTGTGTTCCCGCTGGCCATCTCCACGGGTGCTGGTGCCAACTCCCGTCACTCCATCGGTACGGGCGTCATCGGCGGCATGATGTTCGCCACGTTCCTGGGTCTGCTGCTGATCCCGGTGTTCTACGTGACGGTGCGTCGTGCGCTCGGCGACAAGCTGGACGAGGCATCGCACACCATTCGCCAAGGTCACGGCGGTGGTTCGTCCGACAACCCGCCGGAGGGTGGTTCGCCCGGCATGCAGCCGTTCGATTCGGACCCGCGCCGCGGCGCCTGATTCGAGTCACCGTTGCAGTAGAAGAAAAGCCCCGGTCGCAAGACCGGGGCTTTTTCTTTCGTCGCGCGCTTCCTGCGTCGATGCCGATGCTGCACGTGATGGGATGCGTGTTACGGCCCACTCAGTTCACGGTGGATCGCTGGCTGCTCCGGCGCGACCGCTCACAGCTCGCCGCTGGCCGTCGTATTCCGCCCCCGCACCTTGGCGGAATAAAGTCTGCGATCGACCAATTCGAGGAACGCCTGCCGTTCGTCCCCCGGCATAGGCACGACCGTGCCCGCGCCGACGCTGAGGGTGAGCGCCATGCCGGCCATCGAGCGCTCGTGGGGAATCCACTGGGCACGAATCAGCTCGTGACAACGCTCGGCCACCTGCATGGCGGTTCCCGCATCGGTATCGGGCATCACCAGCACGAATTCTTCGCCGCCAAAGCGGGCAAGGAAATCGCGAGGGCCACGCACGGCCTGCTCCAGCGTTTTGGCCACCACCTTCAGGCAGTAATCGCCCTGCACGTGGCCATAGTGGTCGTTGTACTGCTTGAAGTAGTCGATATCGAGCATGAGCATCGACAACGGTCGCCCGCTGCGACGGGCGTTGTCCCACTCTTCCCCGAACACGGCGTCGAAACGGCGGCGATTGGCGACACCCGTAAGCCCGTCCTTGAATGACAGTGCTTCCAGTTCCCGCTGCAACTCGACCAGGCGCTGCTCGGTGCGCTTGCGCTCGCTGATGTCGAACATGAAGCCGACCAGCGCATCTACGCTGCCGTCGTCCTTGCGCACGACGTGCACGACATCGCGAATCCACACGTAGTTGCCGTCTTTGCACAGCGCGCGGTAGTCGGCCTCGTGGTCTACGCCGGCCTTGGATTGAGCCACGCAGAAGTTCACTGCCCAGTCTCGGTCCTCCGGATGGATGCGGTCAGCCCAGTCCTGCACGCTGACCCAGCTTTCGGGCGCCCAGCCAAGCAGCTCTTCGATCTGCGGCCCGATGTAAGAGAACGACAGACTGTCCCACTGGATGCGCCAGGGAATGGCCTTGGTGGATTCAAGTAGCGTCTTGTAGACCGCTCCTTCTTCTACGGCGACGTCGACTTCGGTCATGGGCGGCTTGCTCGATGCGCGGAGTGGCAGACCCATGGGGACAAGCAACCACCATGCCGCGAACCGGAACCTCCAGGGAAACCGCGCCGTGAAGCGGCTTGCGGTCGGGCGCGGAGTCGCTCCGGCGGGAGGCCCTGTCGCCCTCCCCGGTCAATTCACGACGCGCCCCGGCAGAGACACGGGGGAGCTTAGACAGGCCGTCCAGGCAGTGTCATGAAAAGCATCGACATCTGCTCACGCACGCGCGTGATGGCCAAGCACCAGCGCGATCAGCACGAGCAGAAACGTCAGTAGGGGGCCATCCTTGGCGGGAGGGGGCCTGACTCCCTGGCTGATCGCAAGTATTTGCGATTACATCCACTGACGTCAACCTTCCCGCCCCCTCCTGTAGGAGCGCACTGGTGCGCGACCGCTGCGCAACAACGAGTCGCATCGCGGTCGCGCACAAGTGCGCTCCTACAGGCGAAGCAAGGGCACTCACAAAAAAGCCCCCGGCGCAAACCGGGGGCTTTTCAGGATACCGTTCGCTCAGCGCAAACCAGTTTCCGCGCGAGCGATCACGATGCGCTGGATTTCGCTGGTGCCTTCGTAGATCTCGGTGATCTTGGCATCACGGAAGTAACGCTCCAGCGGCATCTCCTTGGAGTAACCCATGCCGCCGTGAATCTGCACGGCCTGATGGGCGATCCACATGGCGGCCTCCGAAGCGGTGAGCTTGGCCATGGAAGCCTCGGTACCGAAACGGCCGCCGTTCTTGTCCGCTTCGCCCTTGGCCCAGGCGGCGCGCAAAGTCAGCAGCGTGGCTGCATCCAGCTTGCACTTCATGTCAGCAATCTTTGCCTGGGTCATCTGGAACGTGCCAATCGGGTGGCCAAACGCCTTGCGGTCACGCGACCACTGCAGCGTGGCTTCGTACGCAGCACGCGCAATGCCCACTGCCTGCGAGGCGATGCCGATGCGGCCCGCATCCAACAGGCTCATGCCCATGGCAAAGCCCTTGCCCTCTTCGCCCAGCAGATTTTCCTTGGGCAATACGTAGTCGGAGAACTCGATTTCGCAGGTAGCCGATGCGCGGATGCCGAGCTTGGGCTCGCTCTTGCCGGCATGGAAACCCGGCAGCTGCGTGTCGACGATGAAGGCGGACACGCCCTTGGCGCCGATGCCCGGCGTGGTGATGGCGAACAGGATGATGTAGCGCGCGACCATGCCGGAGGTGATCCAGCTCTTCTTGCCGTTGATCACCCAGTCGCCATTGGCGTTCTTGGTGGCGCGGGTGTGCATGGCCGAGGCGTCGGAACCGGACTGCGGCTCGGTCAGCGCATAAGCACCAATGGCTTCGCCCTGCGCGATGGCGCGCACATACTTCTGCTTCTGCGCTTCGGTGCCGTGCTTGAGGATGCCGGTGCAGAACAGCGAGTTGTTGACCGACATGATGGTCGCGGTGGCCGCATCGGCCGCGGCGATCTCGATCATCGCCAGCACATAGGCGATCGGGTCCATGCCCGCGCCGCCGTACTCCGTCGGCACCTCGACACCCATCAGGCCCAGCTGGCCCATCTCACGGATGTTGTCCAGCGGGAACTCCCCCTTCTCATCCAGCTCTGCGGCCACGGGCACGATGCGCTTCTGGGCGAAGTCGCGTGCGATCGCCTGAATGGACAGCTGGTCTTCGGTAAAACGGAAATCCATGAACGACTCCAAGGGGAGAGGAGGAAGCTCTCCATTTTAACGTGGTGCGCGTGACGACCTCTGTGCGGGTGCAGCAACGGCACCGGTCCCTCCTTGTAGGAGCGCACGTGTGCGCGACCGTGGAACTGCATGCGCCCTCTCATTCGCAGGCTTGTCGCGCACACGTGCGCTCCTACAGGCAGTTGCCCCAACTTGACGGGCCGCCCGGCGGGGCCTAGCCTTATGCATCTCTGTATCGCGATATAAGGATGCTCGATGGATCTGGCCACCGCTTCCAGCGTCCTGCGCCTGCTGGCCGACCCCACACGGGTACGCCTGCTCGCCTTGCTGGAGCGCGAGGAGCTGACCGTGGCCGAGCTGGCGTCGGTGCTCCATCTGGCCCAGCCCCGCGTGTCCACCCACCTCGCCAAGCTCAAAGAAGCCGAGCTGGTCCGTGACCGTCGCGCCGGCGTTTCCGCGTACTACCGCGCCAACAGCGAAACCGACGAATACCTGCAGGTGCTGCTGAAGTCCCTGCGCGAAAGCATCGACGACGCCCTGCTCCGCGAAGACGCCGCCCGTCTGCCCAGCGTGCTGGCCGAACGCGCTCGCGAGGAAGGCTGGGCCGATACGGTCGCGGGTGACATGGAGCGCCACTACTCACCGGGCCGCACCTGGGAAACACTTGCGCGCTCGCTGCTGCAGCTGCTGGAAACCGGCGACGTGCTCGATATCGCCTCGGGCGACGGCATCACGGCCGAACTGCTCGCGCCGCATGCCCGTTCCATTGTCTGCGTCGACAGCAGCGAGCGCGTGGTCGAGGCCGCCACGCAGCGCCTCAAGGCCTTCCCTCATGTGGAAGTGCGCCAGGGTGACATGCAGGCGCTGGATCTCGGCGATCGCCGCTTCGATCTTGTACTGATGCTGCACGCCCTCACCTACGCCGAACAGCCGGCAAAGGCGGTGGCAGAGGCCGCCCGCCTGCTGCGCAGCGGCGGTCGCCTGCTGGCGGTGACGCTAGGCAAACACGATCACCGCGCCGTGGTGGAACCGTTTGATCACAGGAATCTCGGATTCTCCCCTGACGAACTGACCGGCTTCGCCAAGCAAGCGGGCCTGGAAGCCCTCAGCTGTACCCGCCTGAGTCGCGAGCGCAAGGCACCTCATTTCGAGGTGATCAGTCTGCTCGCTCGCAAATCCTAAGCCTGGAGTTGTTGTCATGAGTACGCTGCCCTGGCTCCACCCCGAACGCGTCGCCTTGCTGCAACGACAGCTGCGCGAGCGCATCCTCATCATCGATGGCGGCATGGGCACCATGCTGCAGCAACATCAGCTCGATGAAACTGCGTTTCGCGGCGAGCGCTTCGTGCATGGTCACGACAGCGCGCACACGCACGATCACCCGGGTGGTTGCGACCTGAAGGGCAACAACGATCTGCTCACGCTGACCACCCCGGACATCATTCGCGGCGTGCACCAGGCCTATCTCGAAGCAGGCGCGGATCTGGTCGAAACCAACACCTTCAATTCCACGCGCATCAGCCAGGCCGACTACCACCTCGAGCACCTGGCCTATGAGTTGAACCGGGAAGGTGCACGCATTGCCCGCGCTGCATGTGATGCCATGGAGGCGAAGACGCCCGACAAGCCGCGCTTCGTCATTGGCGTGCTCGGCCCCACCAGCCGCACCGCATCGCTGTCGCCGGACGTGAACGACCCCGGCTTCCGCAACGTGACGTTTGAAGAGCTGGTGACCAACTACACCGAAGCGGCAAGCGGCCTGATCGACGGTGGCGCCGACCTCATCATGGTCGAAACCATCTTCGATACGCTCAACGCCAAGGCGGCGCTGTTTGCACTCAGCGAACTGTTCCACCAGCGCGGCGCACGCTTGCCGGTGATGATCTCCGGCACCATCACAGATCGGTCCGGCCGCACGCTCTCGGGCCAGACGGCCGAAGCGTTCTACTACTCGGTACAGCATGCCCGGCCCATTTCCGTGGGCCTCAACTGCGCGCTGGGCGCGGCCGACCTGCGCCCGCACGTGCAGGTGCTGGCGAATAGCGCCAATTGTTTCGTCAGCACGCACCCCAACGCCGGCCTGCCCAATGCTTTCGGCGAATACGACGAAACGCCCGAACAGATGGCGTCGGTAATCGGCGGCTTCGCACGCGATGGCCTGTTGAATATGGTCGGCGGTTGCTGCGGCACCACGCCAGCGCATATCAAGGCCATTGCCGACGCCGTGCGCAACGTAACTCCACGCACGCTGCCGGCCGAAAAGCAGGAGGCCGCGTAATGCGAGGCATGGTTGCTGGTTTGGAGATTGACTACGTAACGCCGGGTCTCGCTCTCCGTCATTCCCACGAAAGCGGGAATCCAGCGTCTTTAGGGTTTGCGGCCAAGGCGAGCCACTCAAAGGCACTGGATTCCCGCTTTCGCGGGAATGACGTTGAGGGAACAACTCGCGGCCACTCGCCCCACCTCTGCTTGCACGTCTCCACGCGTACCACCATCCACGGTCTGACGCCCACGGCCCCTTCACACCAATCCTCTCCCCGCCGGGGAGAGGAGGACAAAGCATGATGCCCCGCTACACCCGTCTCTCAGGCCTCGAACCGCTGGTCATCACCCCCGATCTGTTGTTCGTCAACGTGGGCGAACGCACCAACGTCACCGGATCGGCGCAGTTCCGCAAACTGGTCAAGGAAGAGCGCTACGAAGAGGCTGTGGATGTCGCACGCCAGCAGGTGGCCAATGGCGCGCAGATCATCGACGTCAACATGGACGAAGGCCTGATCGATTCCGAAGCCGCCATGACGCGATACCTGAATCTGATCGCCGCTGAGCCTGACATTGCGCGCGTGCCGGTGATGGTCGATTCGTCCAAGTGGAGCGTGATTGAAGCCGGCCTGCGCTGCCTGCAGGGCAAGGGCATCGTCAACTCCATCTCGATGAAGGAAGGCGAGGAGCTCTTCCTCGAACACGCGCGCAAGGTGCAGCAGTACGGCGCCGCGGTCGTGGTGATGGCGTTCGACGAACAAGGCCAGGCTGACACCTGCGAACGCAAGGTGGAAATCTGCTCGCGTGCCTTCGAGCTGCTCACCACCAGGCTCGACTTTCCGCCTGAAGACATCATCTTCGACCCGAACGTCTTCGCCATCGCCACGGGCATCGAAGAACACAACAACTACGCTGTGGATTTCATCGAAGCCACGCGCGAACTGAAGCGCCGCTTCCCCGACTCACATATCTCCGGCGGCGTCTCCAACGTCTCCTTCTCGTTCCGCGGCAATAACACCGTGCGCGAAGCGATCCACTCCGTATTCTTGTATCACGCGATCAAGGCCGGCATGGACATGGGCATCGTCAACGCCGGTGCGTTGATGATCTACGACGACCTCCCAGACGAGCTGCGCGAACGCGTGGAAGACGTGGTGCTCAACCGCCGCTCCGACGCCACCGAACGCCTGCTGGAAATCGCCGACAACTACAAGGCGAAGAAGGGCGAAGTTGTTGTCGAAAACCTCGCATGGCGTGAAAAACCCGTGCGCGAACGCCTCAGCCATGCCCTCGTGCATGGCATCGACCAGTACGTGGTCGAGGATACCGAGGAAGCACGCGTTGCTACGACACGCACGCTGGACGTGATCGAAGGCCCGCTAATGGATGGCATGAACGTCGTCGGCGACCTGTTCGGCGCCGGCAAGATGTTCCTGCCCCAGGTGGTGAAGTCGGCGCGCGTCATGAAGAAAGCCGTGGCCCACCTCATTCCTTTCATCGAGGAAGAAAAGTCCCGCACCGGCGACGCCGGCAAATCCAACGGCAAGATCGTGATGGCCACGGTCAAGGGCGACGTGCACGACATCGGCAAGAACATCGTCGGCGTGGTGCTTCGCTGCAACAACTTCGACGTGATCGACCTTGGCGTGATGGTGCCGGCGCAGAAGATCCTCGACACGGCCATCGCCGAGCAAGCCGACATCATCGGCCTCTCTGGCCTGATTACACCTTCGCTGGAAGAAATGAGCCAGGTGGCGCGCGAGATGCAGCGCCAGAACTTCCAGATTCCACTGATGATCGGTGGTGCCACCACTTCGCGCGCGCACACCGCGCTCAAGATCGAGCCGCACTACAAGTCACCCACAGTGTGGGTGAAGGACGCCTCTCGAGCGGTAGGTGTCGCCCAGTCGCTGGTGAGCAAAGAGCTGGTCGATGCATTCATCGCGAAGATCAAGGAAGAGTACGCCGAAGTGCGCGAACGCCATCGGCAGCGTGGCAACGGCAAGCCGTTGGTGCCGCTGGACAAGGCACGCGCCCAGCGCTTCAGCACTGATTGGGCAAGCTATGCGCCGCCGCAGCCGCGACAGCCTGGCATCAGCGTATTTCACGACTACGATCTCGCCGAGCTGCGTCGCTACATCGACTGGTCACCCTTCTTCAATGCCTGGGAACTGGCCGGGCGTTATCCCGCCATTCTCGAAGACGAGATCGTGGGCAAGCAGGCCACCGAGCTCTTCAAGGATGCCCAGGCGATGCTGGACAAGCTCATCGCCGAGAAGTGGCTCACTGCTCGCGGCGTGATCGGTTTCTGGCCAGCCGCCAACGTGGGCGACGATATCGAGATCCAGGCCGGCGATGGAAAGAAGACGGTGCTGCACCATCTTCGCCAGCAGGTCGACAAGCCGGTGGAACGCCCCGACTTCTGCCTCTCCGACTTCGTGGCGCCAAAGAGCGCCGGCAAACAAGACTGGGTGGGCGGGTTCGCGGTCACAGCCGGCATTGGCATCGACGCGCACGTCGCGCGCTTCGAGGCCGAGCATGACGACTATTCCGCCATCCTGCTCAAGGCTCTCGCAGACCGCCTCGCCGAAGCTTTTGCCGAGCGCATGCACGAACGCGTGCGCCGCGAGTTCTGGGGCTACGCACCCGACGAGTCGCTGGACAACAACGCACTGATCGACGAGAAGTATCTCGGCATCCGCCCTGCCCCAGGCTACCCGGCGTGTCCAGACCACACCGAAAAAGCCACGCTATTCCGCCTGCTCGACGCCACCCACAACGCCGGCATCGAACTCACTGACGGCTTTGCCATGTTTCCCACGGCGGCGGTATCCGGCTGGTACTTCTCCCACCCGGACAGTCAGTACTTCGTGGTGGGCCGCCTTACCCGCGAGCAAGTAGACGATTACGCCAAGCGCAAAGGCTGGACGCGTGAGGAAGCCGAACGCTGGCTGGCACCGAACCTCGACTACGACCCGGATTAACAGCCCGACCTCACCCTTTTGTAGGAGCGCACTTGTGCGCGACAACCCAGCGAAGCGGTACGGTTGATGCGCCGCGGTCGCGCACAAGTGCGCTCCTACCGTGGGTCGCATCAGCGACAAACAGGCGGCCGACTATGCCGGGCTCAGAGGAGAAGCTGAGATCCCAGGGGCAACTACAGATTTGTAGGAGCGCACGTGTGCGCGACAACCCAGCGAAGCGGTACGGTTGATGCGCCGCGGTCGCGCACAAGTGCGCTCCTACAATGGGTCGCATCAGCGGCAAACAGGCGGCCGACTGTGCCGGGCTCAGAGGGGAAGCGGAGATCACAGGGGCAAGAACAGAGAAGTGAGAGAAAGCGCGAATGCCGGCTCTCGTTTCGCACTCCTCTGCACTCACTCCTCGCTCTCAGACCTCACTCTCGACCAGGTCGCGGCGCTTGACCTCGCGCATGTGCACCACGAGGTTGTAGACCGAGACAAACGCCGGGAAGAAGTTGGACAGAATGCCCACCGAGTCGTTCTTGCCGAAGATGAAGTACGACAGCAGCAAGGCACTGCCGACCACCGAAAGCCACCAGAACGACAAGGGCATCACCACCCGTTTCAGTTTGCGGGTGTAGTACAGCTGCACGAACCACCGGCTGGTAAACATCACCGAACCCAGAAATCCGACCGTTTTCCAAGGCGTAAGCTCGAAGTTACGCAAGGATTCCACTACGTGGGTGATGTGGTGCGGCTGGAGGTCCATGGGGCGAGCCAATATCGGGGAAACGGGCCATTGTACGCACCTACCTTTCAGCCAACTGCCTCGATGGACCTATTTTTATGTCGGAGACTTGACCCACCCGGCCACACCCCGTATATTTCCGGGCTCGGCGGGCGATTAGCTCAGCGGTAGAGCACTGCCTTCACACGGCAGGTGTCGCAAGTTCGATCCTTGCATCGCCCACCATCCGTATTTGAAAAAGCCACCCCAAAAGGGTGGCTTTTTTGTTGGCGTGTACGGCGCATAGAGGCTACCCCAACCAGGTGAGTCGCGTTTTTTGGCCCTTATTTCGAAGCTCCACCGAGTGGCCCATCGCTTACCGGGCTCACCAGCCCGAGACATCGCCCCTGGCGCCGGCGCCGCGCAACAAAAAATCGCCTCCGGGATTTGCATGGTAACGCGCGACTCGACCGCCCCTTGTTGAAGGTGCGCCTACACATATGCCGACACAACGTAGGCGAAACCCCGACAAGGTGGCAGGTGCCCGCCCGATTTACCGAAAGTTCTGGCATTGCGATGTTTCACAGACAACAGAGATATGGATATCTGTGCGCTGTGAACCGCCGTATTGCCTCTCATGACCTTATTGAAGCCCTGTCGATGATCCCGGCACTCCGTCAAACGGAGCGTCGTCTTCACCGGCAGTGGCACGACAACCCACCAGAATCCCTGGTGTACGCCATGGTGGGCAAAACCCTGGCGGATTGCTTTGCCGATCTGGAGCCGGCGCACCGCCTCTATGCCATGTCCGTTATCAAAACGGGGCTCGATCCACGTCACCCACGGGGTGCACTCGTAAGGCAGGCGCTGCTCGGCACGTTGAAAGCGCGCATGCGCTACATGGATAAGAAACGCGCAACGGCGATACGCGCAGCCTTGGAACAGATCGACCACGTTGCGGCATAGGGCTCTCGTTTGCTGGGGCGGACACGCCTTGCGTCAAAACCTGACCAAGGGGCAACGTAAGCACCCCGTCAACCTACCGCCGACGGGGTGACACCGCCGACCGGTGATCTGCGCCAGATGTATTGACGCGTTAGTTCGCTGCAAGGCTGAGGCCAGAGCGAACCACAGCACGCAACCACCTGACACTCATGGAGATTCATCGACGGGGGGGGGGGAGCTCTCAACGGTGGCACGCTCGTGGCTGCCATCCCTGGGACACTTCCATTCTTCCCATACACAAAAGCCCTCGCTCCGTGGACAATACGCCACTAACTATTCTCCGGAGGGGGTGCCGGAATGATGACCCAGAGTGAAGGCGGGGTTCGACCCGTCACTCAGCTGCTTGTTGTTACTCGTAGCCTGGTCGAGCTGACGGATCGAGCTGTTTCTGATAGTGAGCTGTCGCACGCGACGGCCGATGTGCTGGTATTTGCCGCCCGGCAGGCAGCCCGGCTGGTGGAAGATGTGGTGAATCTGCGCTCGCGTGACCCCGAGGGCGCACATGCCTTTGTGCAGTGCCAGAGCAGCACGGATCTGGATCGCGCCTATAACGACCTGGAATGTCTCGCCGAGGCCGCCAGCATGATTCGCGCGCATGGCATCGGCTCCCAGTACCGCGCCCACCTGGCTTACCTGATGCGCTACGCCGCGGAGTCGGCGTGCACCGCGCTAGAACGCGCAGAGCGTTCGATGAACCTGGCCGACATGGCCAACATGCCCCCTCCCGCTACGCTGGAAATGCACGGCTAATCAGGTGCGCCAAGGGCCAATGCGGGATGCTTCTTTCCACGAGGCGCCCCGCCGCGTGATGGGCAGCCCCGTTTCCTAGGCGAGCACCACACATCATCGCGACGAGGCGCGCGCATTGTGGACGCCTTGCTCCGCGCCGTCGTTGCGACGACTCTCATATTCACTTTGAACCACTGCGCAGTACGGGCATGTGCTGGCGATGGCGCGGATGGGCGCGTGGTGATGGACTCCCAGGATTTGCGACGCTTCTGGCCGAAGATGCGCGACATCTCTCGCCCGCTCGGTGAAAATGCCCCCATGAGCAACCTCGCCCCTTGCCTGCCGTGACGCACAACCTGGACCTGCCTCTGGAGGCCCCTATCAAGCCGGGCCTGATGGTGATCCATGGCAATCGCATGGAAGACCTGCGCGACCTGCTCACTGCGTGGCTGTCCCGCGCCCCCCTGCGCCCGCTGGAGAACGAGCTGATGCTCGTGCAGAGCAACGGCATTGCGCAATGGCTTAAGTGGGCTTTGGCACGGCCGGTGGATGAGGGCGGCCTGGGCATCAGCGCTGCCATTGACGTGCAACTGCCCGGCCGCTTTCTTTGGGCCGCGTACCGTGGCGTGCTGGGGCGCGAGGCGGTAGCCACCACCTCGCCATTCGACAAGTCACGCCTGAGCTGGCGCTTGTTGCGACTGCTGCCGGCCCATCTGCACGAACCCGACTTCGCACCGCTACGGGATTTCCTGCGCAACGACCCGGACGAGCGCAAGCGCTTCCAGCTGGCCGAGCGGGTGGCCGATCTCTTCGACCAGTACCAGGTCTATCGCGCCGACTGGCTGACCGACTGGGAGCACGGCCATTACCAGCTGCGCGACGAACTGCGCGGCAAGCACACGCCACTTGCCCCCGACCAGCGCTGGCAGGCTCGGCTATGGCAGCTGTTGCTCGACGACGTAGGCAGCGAGCGCCACAACCATCGCGCCGCCGTGCATCAAGCCTTTCTCGATCGCGTCGCCCTGCTGACCACGCGCCCGGCGGCGCTGCCAAGGCGCATCGTAGTGTTTGGCATCTCCTCGTTGCCGCAGCAGACGCTGGAGGCGCTGACGGCCTTGTCGAAGTTTTGTCAGGTGATGCTGCTGGTGGCCAACCCGTGCCGCCACTACTGGGCCGACATCATCGAGGACCGCGAGCTGTTCAAGGCCGCGCAACGCCGTCACTCCGGCAAGCCCGGTCTGCCTGCCGAGCCGCGTTACGAAGAACTGCATCTGCATGCCAACCCGCTGCTGGCGGCATGGGGGCGTCAGGGGCGCGACTATATCCGCCTGCTGGATGCGTTCGACAAGCCCGAAAGCTATCGCCAGCAATTCGCTGCGTGGAACCGCAGCATCGACCTGTTTGCCGACACCGACAGCAGCACCCTGCTGCGTCAGATGCAGCAGGCCATACTCGATCTGGAACCGCTGCCGACGCAGCCGGCGCAACGCAAGCCGTGGCATGGCAGCGACAGCTCGCTGCGTTTCCACATCGCGCACAACCCGCAGCGCGAAGTGGAGATTCTGCACGACCAGCTCCTTGCGATGTTCGAGGAAGCCGGCAGGAAAGGCGAAGCGCTGTCACCGCGCGATGTGATTGTGATGGTGCCGGATATCCAGACCTACGCGCCGCACATCCAGGCCGTATTCGGCCGCCTGTCGCCGGATGATCCGCGCCATCTGCCCTACGCCGTGACCGATCAACCGAGCCGTGGCGCCGTGCCGTTGATGGTGGCGCTGGAACACCTGTTGTCGCTGCCGGAATCGCGCTTTGCCGTAAGCAACCTGCTGGACTTGCTCGATGTGCCGGCGTTGCGCACGCGTTTTGGCGTGGACGAATCCGGCCTGCCCACCCTGCGCCGCTGGATCGAAGGCGCAGGTATTCGCTGGGGATTGGATGGCGAACAAAAACGCAGCCTGGAGCTTCCGGGCTTCGAACAAAACAGCTGGCGTTTTGGGCTGCGCCGCATGTTGCTCGGTTATGCCGTGGGCGATGGCGAAACCTGGCAAGGCATCGCCCCCTTCGACGAAGTAGGCGGACTCGATGCCGCGCTGGTCGGG
This sequence comes from Dyella sp. PARNA 12/25, assembly GCF_055702865.1. Taxonomy (NCBI): domain Bacteria; kingdom Pseudomonadati; phylum Pseudomonadota; class Gammaproteobacteria; order Lysobacterales; family Rhodanobacteraceae; genus Dyella; species Dyella sp. PARNA 12/25. Next base: position 304,782 of record NZ_JBVQCI010000002.1, read on the forward strand.
CCACTGACCCAACTGCTCGACGAGCTGGAACGCTACTGGCAGCAGCTGCGACAACCGGCAGCCCCGACTCAATGGCATGAACGCCTGCAGCAACTGCTCACCGATTTTTTCGATGCCACGGATCCGGGCGACAGCGATCGCCTGACTCGCCTGGCCGACGCGCTGGACGACTGGAAAGAAGCGTGCGAACAGGCCGGCCTCGACCTGCCCCTGCCCTTGGGTATCGTTCGCGAGCACTGGCTGAAAACGATGGACGAGAGCCGTCTCTCGCAACGTTTTCTCGGCGGCGCGGTGAGCTTCTGCACCCTGATGCCCATGCGCGCGATCCCGTTCCGCGTGGTGTGCCTGCTTGGCATGAACGATGGAGACTATCCGCGTCGTCAGGCGCCGGCAGACTTTGACCTGATGGCGCAACCCGGTCACGCGCGCCCCGGTGACCGCTCGCGCCGCGAGGATGATCGCTACCTGTTTCTGGAAGCGCTGGTTTCCGCGCGTGACGCGCTCTACATCAGCTGGGTGGGCCGCAACGTGCGTGACAACACAGCGATGCCACCTTCGGTACTGGTGGGCCAGCTGCGCGATGTCGTGAGCACGGGTTGGCATCGTGACGATGACGATGCTGCGGACATCGATGCCGGCAAACACCTGCTTGCCGCGCTCACCACCGTACACCCGCTGCAGCCTTTCAGCCGGCGCTACTTCAGCGCCGATGCGGATGCGCACCTGTTTACCTATGCCAGCGAATGGCGGCAAGCGCATCGTTTGCCGGAGCCGGTAGCCAATGCGCCGCTGCCTGCGTGGGTGCCCGACGCCTCCATCAGCATCGCGCTACTGCAGGCTTTCCTCAATCGACCTGTCCGCTACTTCTTTAATCATCGCCTGAAAGTGCATTTCGGCGAGCTGGACGAGGAGGCGCTCGACGACGAACCGTTCGGGCTGAATGCGCTTGAGCGCCACCTTGCTACCGCCACCATCCTGCGCGCTGCCGTTATCGCTGGCGACGCTCGTGAGGCCGTGGATGCCGCCACGGACCAACTCGCCGTACAAGGCAACCTGCCGCCGGGTGGCTTTGGTGATTTGGCGCGCGGCCTGCTGGCCCGCGAGGGGCGTGAACTCGCCGGGCGCTGGCTGACTGCTTGCGAACGCTGGCCCATGACGGCCGACAAGATTGAGCTGCAGTACGCGGCATACGGCATCACCGTGGAGGACTGGCTCACCGACCTGCGTCGTGGCGAAGATACGTCGTACACGCGGCTTGAACTGGCGCCTGGGAAGCTGATGCAGAAAAGTGGCATCCGCTACGACAAGCTGCTGGGTGCCTGGGTGATCCACGTGCTGGCTCACGCCTGCGGGCTGCGTCTGCGCACGCGCATCATCGGTCAGGATGCGCACCTCACCCTAGGGCCGATGGATCAAGCGGACGCGAAGGCGACACTCGATGCGTTGCTCGAAGCCATGCAGCGCGGCATGAGCGCACCGTTGCCGGTGGCGCGCAAGACCGCCTTTGCATGGCTGCAGCAAGCAGACGATGAAGAGAAAGCCATCAAGGCCGCCCAGCTGGCCTATGAGGGCAGCGACTTTGGCGGTGTCGGCGAAGTCCGGGAAGATGCCTGTCTTGCCCGCGCCTGGCCGGATTTCAGTGCCATGCAAACCGGCGGCTTTACGCAATGGTTGACGCTGTATCGCCCATTGATGGCAGCCGTCTCGCCGGGAGAAGACGCTTGAGCACCAGCGCCCCACTCAAACCACTCTCGCTGCCCCTGCATGGCATTCAACTGATTGAGGCCAGCGCCGGCACAGGTAAAACCTGGACTATCGCTGCGCTGTATCTGCGGCTGGTGCTCGGTCATGGCACACCCGGCAACGCACCATTGCTCCCTGCACAGATTTTGGTGCTTACCTTCACCAAGGCGGCCACCGCAGAATTACGCGAGCGCATTCGCGAGCGATTGAGCGAGGCGGCCGACGCGTTTCGTCAGCGTCGCGAAGCGGATGATTTCCTGCGCGACTTGATGGCCGTCTACCCCGACGATGACGCGCGGGCACGCGCAGCACGTCAACTGGAACTGGCGGCACAGTGGATGGACGAGGCTGCCATCCACACCATTCACGCATGGTGCCAGCGCATGCTCAGCCAGCATGCGTTCGACAGCGGCCACGCTTTTGTGCAGGACACGGAAGTCGACGAAAGCGAATTGCTGGCGGAAACGGTGCGCGACTACTGGCGCAGCCACTTCTTTCCGCTGGACCGCGCCGGCGCCGCACTCATCTCGCATTGGTGGAAGACACCGGCCGAGCTTCAGCATGCGCTACGACCGCTGCTGCGCCAGCCACTGGAGAGCCTGCGACTGGCTGGCAGGCCTTTGCCGGACCCAGCGCATGTGCTCGATGACGTCAGCCAGCAGGTTGGGGCCGCACGCACCGTCGAGGATGAAGCCCGTCAGCGCTGGCGGAGTGACATCGAGCAGATTGAGGCCATGTTCGTCGAAGCACTGCAAAGCGGCGCCCTCAATGGCAACAAGATGCGGCGCGACAAAGTACTCGCCGAGCTCGCGTTGTTGCGGCAATGGGCACACGGCCAGGCCGAGGCCGCGGATACCCTACCCCGCTACGCCCAATCGGCCTTGATCGCCGCCAAGAACAAACAAGCGACGCCACTCACGCATGCTGCTTTCGACGCTGTAGAAAGATGCGTGGTGGCACTGGGAACGCTCGCACCACTGCAGGCACCCGTGCTTGCCCACGCCCTCATCTGGGTATCGACCCGGCTGGACCAGACCAAGCAGCGTCGCTCGCAGCTGGGCTTCGACGACATGCTGAAGCGTCTGGATGGCGCGTTGCATAGCACGACCGGCAAGCGACTGGCCGACACCATCGCCACGCAGTATCCGATGGCGTTGATCGACGAGTTTCAGGATACCGACCCACTGCAGTGGCGCATCTTCCGCCGTGTGTACGCAGGGCGCGAGGCCACCGGCCTGCAGTTGATCGGCGATCCCAAGCAGGCCATCTATGGTTTTCGTGGCGCAGATATCCACACCTACCTGAAGGCACGCGGCACCGCGCAGCAGCCTATGTGGACGCTGGGTACCAACTACCGTTCGACGCAGGCGCTGGTGAATGCGGTCAATCGCGTGTTCGAGCATGCCGACACGCACGAGGACGGTGCATTTGCCTTCGGCAAGGGCCACCATGCCCTGCCCTTTCATGCCGTCGGCGCACGTGGCCGCAGTGATCGGCTGGTGCTCGACGGGCAACCTTTGCCGCCCATGCAGCTCGCCGTGGAGGACCACCCGGAAGCCATCAGCAGCTCGGCCTATACCACTCTTATGGCAAGGCATGCGGCCGCTTATATCGTGGACCTGCTCACCGCCGCTCAGGAGAAACGTTGCGGCTTCGTCGATAAGGATGGCGAACTCACGCCACTCAAGCCCGGTGACATTGCCATACTCGTGCGCAAAGGCAGCGAAGCGGCGGCAGTGCGCGAAGAGATGCAGCGGCGCGGACTCAAGAGCGTTTACCTCTCCGATCGCGATTCCGTTTACGCCTCAGCTGAGGCGGCCGACTTGCTGCGTTGGTTGCGAGCCTGCGCGGACCCCGGGTCTGACCGTGCCATGCGCGCCGCCCTGGCCACCCCGACACTCGGCCTGAGCGATGCGGATCTGGATCGCCTCAACGTCGACGAGCACTACTGGGAACGCTGCGACGCGCGTTTTCACCAACTGCATGCCACCTGGCAGCGCCATGGCGTGCTGGCCATGCTGCACGACCTGTTGCATGCCTTTGATCTTCCGTCGCAATTGCTCGCGCGTATCGATGGTGAACGCGCACTCACCAATCTGCTGCATCTCGCCGAGTTGTTGCAGCATGCTGCCACCTATCTTGATGGCGAACATGCACTGATTCGCTACCTGGCCACGCAGATGGCCACCGCCACGGACCCGCAGGCGGAGACGCAGGACGAACAAATTGTGCGACTCGAAAGCGAGGCCGCACTGATCAAGGTAGTGACGATTCACAAGTCCAAAGGTCTGGAGTACCCGCTGGTACTTCTTCCCTTTGTGTGCTCCGCACGTGAGCTCAAACAGGACGACCACTTCACCTGGCACGACGAGCACGGCGATCCACGCACCGACCTGCGCGCCGATACAGCCGCATGGGCCCAAGCCGAACGCGAACGTCTTCAGGAGGACCTGCGCCTGTTATACGTGGCACTCACCCGCGCGCAATACGCGTGCTGGCTGGGCGTTGCCTGTTATCGCGTTGGCAACAGCAAGGCATCCGTCTTGCACAAATCGGCCTTTGGCTATGTGCTCTCTGGTGGCGCCACCATCCCACCTGAAGATTTGCTGCCACGCCTGAAGTCATTGCGCGGCGAATATGCAGGGCTGGAGATTCGTACGCTCTCGCAACCGGAGGCGCGTCCCCTCAAGGCGAGCGATAGCGATATCCCTTCGCTATGGGAAGCACGCGAATACAAGGGCATGCCCATCGAGCCGTGGCGAGTCGCCAGCTATAGCTCGCTGCGATATGACGAGATCGAGGAAATCCGCTTGCCCGCGCCGGAAACCGCTGCGCAGGACACGCGCATCGAAATGAGCGCCGAACAGCCGGCTGCCGTGGATATGCCACAAGCCATCGCACAAGGCATTCACGCCTTTCACGCCGGCGCGGAAGCCGGCACCTTCCTGCATGATTTGCTGGAATGGGCCGCCGACGAAGGTTTCGGCCTGGTCGCTGCGGACGCTAGCGGCCTCGAGACGGAAATTGCCAGGCGCTGCCAGCGCCGCGGCTGGCAATCACATATACCGTTGTTGACGCAATGGATACCTCAGCTGCTGCGTACACCACTTTCCCTGCCCGATGGCGGGTCGGTTAGCCTTGCCGGTTTCAGCAGTTACTACGCTGAACTGGAGTTCTGGTTTGAAGCCCGCCACGTGGACACGCTGGCGCTGGACCGACTGGTGACTGCGCACACGCTCGATGCACAGCCGCGCCTGCCCTTGCAGGCGGACCGCATCAACGGTTTGCTCAAGGGCTTTGTCGACCTGGTGGCCGAAGTTCAGGGCCGCTACTACGTCGTCGACTACAAATCCAACAAGCTCGGCGGTGACGCCAGTGCCTATACGCCGGAAGCCATGCGCGCATCGGTGCTGCGCGAGCGCTACGACCTGCAATACGCCCTCTACACGCTGGCCCTGCATCGACAGTTACGCGTGCGATTGCCAGGCTACGATTACGAGCGCCACATGGGTGGCGTGGCTTATCTCTATTTGCGTGGCGTGGATGGCATGGGTCATGGCGTGCACGGCGAGCGTTTGCCGCTGGCCTTGATCGAGGCGCTCGACCGTCTGTTTGCCGGAGGAGTTCGCGCCCATGCAGCCTGATCAGCGACTCGCCCCTCTCCTTCAGGCCGTTGAACGCGGCCTCTTGCGGCCGCTGGATGTCGCCTTTGCTCAATTTCTCGCGGCAGAGGACACGCATGCCACGGCCGCGCTGCCACTACTTGGCGCGCTCACCAGTCGCCAGCAAGCCGACGGACACCTGTGCCTGGATCTGGCCATGTGGAAGCCGCTGGCCGAAGAATCCGCATGGCCGGCCAGCTGGCACACCCTGCTTGCCGCAGCGGCTGCCGACACGACGGCATTGACCGATTCGATACTTGTCGCGTCTGCCGACGATACCCAACACGCTGGCTCACCGCTGGTGCTCGACGGCCAGCGCCTGTATCTGCGCCGCTACTGGAATCACGAACAGCGTGTGGCGCAAGCTGTTGGCAAACGGCTCGCCGCTTCTTACACCACGCCTGCGCATTTATCGGAACAACTCGCCCGACTTTTCCCACTCACTGACACGAGCGGCCCCGACTGGCAGCGCGTGGCATGCGCGCTGGCGGCGCGCGGTGCGTTCACAGTGATCACGGGCGGCCCCGGCACTGGCAAAACGACGACCGTCGTGCGCTTGCTCGGCTTGCTGCAAACGTTGCAATGGAAGGACGCGGCACGCGCCTTGCGGATTCGTCTCGCCGCCCCCACCGGCAAGGCCGCCGCGCGACTGCAAGCGTCCATCAGCACGCAGATTGCACAGCTGGATGTGGATGATGCCGTGCGCGCCACCATTCCCAGCCAGGTGGACACGCTGCACCGACTACTAGGCGCGCGACCGGATACGCGTCGCTTCCGCCACGACGGCAGCCATCCGCTGCATCTCGACGTCCTGGTTATCGACGAAGCGTCGATGATCGATCTGGAGATGATGTCGGCCGTGCTCGCTGCACTGCCTGACGACGCGCGACTGATTCTGCTCGGCGACAAGGATCAGCTCTCGTCCGTGGAAGCAGGCGCCGTACTGGGCGACCTTTGCTACCGCGCCGACGCTGGCCACTACGGCAACGACACGACCCAATGGCTGCGCGAAGTCACGGGAGATCGCGTCGATGAGTGGATGCATCAAGACGCAACGCCGCTGGACCAGCACGTTGCGATGCTACGCCACAGCCACCGCTTCGGCGCAGACAGCGGCATTGGCCAGTTGGCCCTGCACGTCAACGAGGGCAACACCACTGGCGCACGGCAACTGCTAAGCGGCGTGCACACCGACATCGCCTGGATGGACAAGGCGGTCGATGCCAGCAGCTTGGCCGAACTCGTTCTGCAAGGCGGCTTGAGCCGTTTCGCCACTCGCGCGGACGGCACGCAACCGCAGGGATATCGCCACTATCTCGAATGGCTGCGTCAACGGCGCCCGCAGGCGCGCGATGACGGGCGAGAGTTTGAAACTTGGGCGCAAGGTGTTCTGCACGCGTTTGGCAGCTACCAGTTGCTATGTGCGCTGCGACAAGGCCCGTTTGGCACAGAGGGGCTCAACCGGCAAGTCGCCGGCATCCTGCATCAGGCGGGTCTGATCGATGCCAGCCGCGAATGGTACGAGGGCCGGCCGGTAATGGTGACGCGCAATGACTACGGCCTGGGATTGATGAATGGCGACGTGGGCATTGCGCTGCGCGTGCCGGATGAGCGTGGCGCCATGCAGTTGCGCGTGGCGTTTGAGGTGGCGGGCCATGCCGGCGACGCCACGCCACGCATTCGTTTTGTCCCGCCCGCCCGACTGGGCGAACGGGAAACGGTGTACGCGATGACGGTGCACAAATCCCAGGGTTCCGAGTTCGATCACGCGGCTCTCGTGCTGCCAGACGAACCCGGCCCCGTACTCACCCGCGAACTGCTCTACACCGGTATTACCCGCGCAAAGCGCTGGTTTTCCCTGCTGTCGACGTCGGACATCGTCACTTACAGCATCGGCAACCAGAGCCGTCGTCAATCGGGGTTGTTGCATGCCTTGGATCGGGTGCAGCAGAGGAAGGTCATAGCGTAACCAAGCGAGTAGCGACGCTGCGGACATACACCCGTCGCCATCATATGCCGTGTTCAGCGAGGCTTGAGTACCCCCTGCTCTGCGCGGACGTCCGCAACTGTCCACGGACAGGCTCACGCCGCCTTTGAGGCCACCCAAGTGGCGATATATAGCGCGCGCCAACGCCCCCGCGATGGTTGGCTCAACCTTTGCTGTGTGTATCCACGATGCACCCATCCAAGGAAACAAGCTCATGTGTCGTGGATTGTTGTCGCTCGTTGCGGTACTCAGCTTTTGCATCGCCGCACCCCATGTACGCGCCGACGAATCGCCCTCGCCCCACAATCGGGCGGAAGCCGTAAAGATCATTGCTGACATGCAACGCATCGTTGCGCCTAACGGCATCGACAGGCACGAGAAGGTGCGTATTGGTGGTATCGACCAATGGGTGAGCATTCGCGGCAATGATCGGCACAATCCCGTGCTGCTGATGGTGCACGGCGGCCCCGGATGGGTGGCCATGCCCACGAGCTGGTATTTCCAGCGTGGCTGGGAGGATTACTTCACCGTTGTGCAGTGGGATCAACGCGGCGCCGGCAGCACGTACGCCGCCAACGATCCCGCAGCTGTCGCTCCTACGATGACGCCGGAACGCATGGTCGCCGACACCGAAGAAATGGTGGCGTGGCTAAGAAAGGAATTCGGGCAGAAGAAGATCTTTCTGCTCGGCCACTCTTGGGGCTCGTATCTTGGCCTGCAGTTGGCGCAACGGCACCCCGACTGGCTCTATGCGTACATCGGCATCGGCCAGATGACCAACATGCCCGAGAGTGAGCGCCAGGGCTGGGCGTTTGCCATGGAAGAAGCGCGCAAGGCTGGTAACGCGCAAGCGATCAAGGAGCTCCAATCCATCGCACCGTACGCCGAGGGAAATACGCCTGTGCCAATTGCCCACTTGATGATCCAGCGAAAGTGGCTCAATCAGTACGGCGGCATGGTCTATCGTCGAACCGGTGGTGATGCCGAAGCCGCCGCCATGTCGCTTTCACCCGAATACACCGACAGCGACGTGAAGGCGATCGACGCCGCCAACCAGCTCTCGCTCAACAAGCTGCTCAGCACCGCGCTCACCGTGGACTTCAGTCAGGTGCAGCATCTCGACTGCCCGGTGTTCCTTTTTCTCGGGCGACACGACCACAACGTCTCATCCAGCCTGGGCGAAGTCTGGTTCAACCACCTGCACGCGCCGTTGAAACGACTGGTCTGGTTCGAGAATTCGGCACACGAAGTGATGGTGGAAGAGCCAGGCAAGACGCTGGTTTCGCTGGTGGAGTACGTGCGCCCACTGGCTGACGAAGGCGCCGACGAAGCCAAAGGCTCGGGTGCCGCGGGCGATGGTGCGCGGTAAGCCGGCCCAAAGAAAAAGGCCCCCAGCGTTTGCTGGAGGCCTTATCTGAGACTTGCCTCGACATCATCGCTAAATCATTGATGAGTCAAGACAATTTCAAGCTGGTGCCGGAAATAGGAATCGAACCTACGACCTACGCATTACGAATGCGCCGCTCTACCAACTGAGCTATTCCGGCGAGGAACCGCCAATTCTACGGAGACAGGGAAGGCCGCGCAAGCTGTGAACGATCAGAATGATGTCGAGGTGTTGCCTGCCATGCGCAATTCTTTGGGTAGCGCGAAGGTAATCGTCTCAGGCTCGCCGTCGAGTTCGCGCACACCGCCCGCTCCCCACGATTGCAGGCGTGCTATCACGTCGCGCACGAGCTTTTCAGGAGCCGAGGCGCCCGCGGTGAGACCAATCCGGGTGGCGCCATCCAGCCAGCTGCGCTCGATGTGCTCGGCGCCGTCGATCAGATAGGAGCGCACGCCCTCCTTCTCCGCCAGTTCGCGCAGGCGGTTGGAGTTGGAGCTGTTGACCGAGCCGACGACCAGCATCAGGTCCACCGCGCTGGCGAGGCGGCGCACGGCATCCTGCCGGTTCTGCGTGGCGTAACAGATGTCGTCTTTGCGCGGACCATCGATGTCGGGAAACTTGGCGCGCAATGCTTCGATGATGGCCTTGGTGTCGTCCACCGAGAGCGTGGTCTGGGTGACGTAAGACAGCTCGTGCGGGAACTTGGGTTCCAGCGTGTCCACGCATTCCACCGATTCGACCAGCAGGATCTCGCCTTTGTTGGCGGGGTTCCACTGACCCATGGTGCCTTCCACTTCAGGGTGGCCACCGTGGCCGATAAGCACAACGCTGCGGCCGACGCGCCCCAGTCGCGCCACTTCCATATGTACCTTGGTCACCAGCGGACAGGTGGCATCGAACACTTTGAGGCCGCGCTGGTCGGCTTCTTCGCGCACTGCCTTGGAGACGCCGTGGGCGCTGAAAATCACCGTGGCGCCATCGGGTACCTCGTGCAGCTCCTCGACGAACACCGCGCCATCGGCGCGCAGCTTGTCGACCACGTAGCGGTTGTGCACGACTTCGTGTCGCACGTAGATCGGCGCGCCGTACGACTCAAGCGCACGCTCGACAATGGCGATGGCGCGATCCACGCCGGCGCAGAAGCCACGGGGGTTGGCGAGCAGAATATCCACGGAAGCTCCGGACCTATCGGGGGCTGACAGGTCCGTATTATCGCACGGCCGGTTTAGCCGTACGTGACGGTGGTTAGAGCCTGCTCCATCCATCCGCATGGCCCGCACCGGGAGCTGTTTACCCGCCAGACAAGGAAGAACGCGGGCGTGTATGTCGATACACAACCGAGTGATGACGCAGGATGCCGGGCAAACAGACTCGGCCCGAAGGGTTGGTCGCCCGCGCCCGCCAGAAAGCGGCGCGCGGCTTGACCTGACCACCAGTCAGGCGCTTCGCCACGCTCCACTCCCTGGCGGGCGCGGGCGATCAACGCGGGCTATGCGGATGGATGGAGCAGGCTCTTAGGCCTTGGACTTGCCCGAAAACAGGCCAAACACCACCAGCATCACCGCACCCACGGTAATCCCGCAATCGGCGAGATTGAACACGGGGTAGCTCCACTCCTGGTAATAGACCTGGATGAAGTCAGTGACCTGCGCCGCGTGCAGGCGATCGATAAGGTTGCCCAGCGCGCCACCGATGATCAGGCCCAACGGCATGGCCGTTTTCCAGTCCCGGCGCGGCGTGCGCGCGAGCCAGTTCACCAGCACGCCACTGATCACGAGTGCCAGCACCACAAAGAACCAGCGTTGCCAGCCAGTGTTGTTGGCGAGGAAGCTGAAGGCTGCGCCCCGGTTGAAAGCCAGCGTCCAGTTGAGGAAGCCCGGAATCACCGGAAACGGCGTACCGGCCGGCTGCAATGCCGTGAGCGCCCACCACTTGCTCAGCTGGTCGAGCACGATGACGACGATGGAGAGCAGCAACCAGGAAAGGGCGTTGGGTTTGGGTTTCATGAGAAATCTGTGTGCCGTGTCTGACCCGCGCACCATCAGGATGCGAACAAATCGTTACCGCATTCCAACCTAATGCCGTCATCCCAGCGAACGCTGGGATCCAGTGACTTTCGCCTGCCGTACCGCCTTGAAGGCGCTGGATCCCTGCTTTCGCAGGGATGACGAATAGGAGGACTGCCCGAGAATTGAGTCTTTCCTCTTTGGTCTGCCAAAGAAGAGAGAACGAAGAGCCTCAGAACCAGCGACGATCCTCACCCGGACCATCCACATTGCTGATGCAGCGATCGCACAGCTCCGGATGGTTCGCATGCGTGCCGACGTCGTCGCGACGATGCCAGCAACGCACGCACTTGGCGGCATCGCTCACCGTGGCCGACACCCACACATCCGCACCCTCCAGTTCCGTCAGCACCGCATCTGCCGGCTGACCACCAGCCAGATCCAGACGCACGTCCGAAGTGATGAAGAAGAAGCGCAACTCCGACGCAGCCGACTGATAACGGGCAATGATGGAAGCATCGGCGTGCACCGCCAACTTGGCCTCAAGCGACGCACCGATCTGCTCGCCCTTGCGCATGCCTTCGAGCACGCGCGATGCAGTGTCGCGAATGGCCAGCAGATCGGACCAGTAACGACGCTGCTCCGGCGAGCTCTGCGCGGCGGCGAGACCGTCATACCAGGTTTCGAACAGCACGCTTTCGCTGCGCTTGCCCGGCAGGTGCTGCCAGATTTCTTCGGCGGTAAAGGTGAGCACCGGCGCCAGCCAGCGCACCAGCGCTTCGGCAATGCGGTACATCGCACTCTGTGCGCTGCGGCGACCATGGCTTTCGGTCGGCATCGTGTAGAGGCGGTCCTTGGTGATGTCGAGGTACAGCGCGCCGAGCTCGTTGGTGCAGAAGTTCTGCACACGCTGCACGATCTCGGGGAAGTCATAGCGATCGTACGCCGCCGCCACCGCTTGTTGCACGTCGTACGCTTGCTGCACGGCCCACTGGTCAAGCAACAGGCTCTGTTCCACCGGCACCAGGTGCTTGGTGGGGTCGAAGCCGTCGAGGTTGCCGAGCAGGAAGCGCGCAGTGTTACGGATACGACGATAGGTGTCCGACACGCGTTTGAGGATTTCGTCCGACAGCGACATCTCGTTGCGGTAGTCGGTCGAGCAGATCCACAGGCGCAGAATGTCCGCGCCAAGGGTCTTCATGATGTCCTGCGGCTCGATGCCGTTGCCCAGCGATTTGGACATCTTGCGGCCCTGCGCATCCACGGTGAAGCCGTGGGTGAGCACGTCCTGGTACGGCGCGTGGTCGAACATCGCCGACGAGGTCAGTAGCGAGGACTGGAACCAGCCACGATGCTGATCCGAGCCTTCCAGATACATCACCTTGTAGCTGCTTGCATTGCCCTGCTGCAGCTCTGGACGCTGGCCAACCACCGCGAAGTGGCTGACGCCGGAGTCGAACCACACGTCGAGCACGTCGAGGACTTTTTCATAGTCCTTGGCCTGATCACCCAGCAGCTCGGCAGCATCCAGCGCGTACCACGCGTCGATGCCGCCCTGCTCCATGCGCTTGGCCACCTGTTCCAGCAGCGCGACGCTGTCGGGATGCGGCTCTTGCGTGGCCTTGTGGATGAACAGCGCGATGGGCACACCCCAGGTACGCTGGCGCGAGATGCACCAGTCAGGACGGTCGCCCACCATGCCGGCGATGCGCTCCTCGCCCCAGCTCGGCACCCAGCGCACCTGCTTGATCGCGTCGAGCGCGGTCTTGCGCAGGCCTTCCTTCTCCATGCTGATGAACCACTGCGGCGTGGTGCGGAAGATTACCGGCGTCTTGTGGCGCCAGCAGTGCGGATAGCTGTGTTCGATCTTGGCGAAGGCCAGCAGCACGCCGCGACGACGCAGCAGCTCGACGATTTCGTCGTTGGCCTTCCACAGATGCTTGCCGGCGATGACCGTGCCGTCGAGCGCCACCGGCGTATCCGCACGATACGTGCCGCGCGCTTCGGTGTAGTTGAGCGTCTCGATGCCGTACTTGCGCGACACCACGAAGTCTTCCACGCCATGGTCGGGCGAGGTGTGCACAGCACCGGTACCGTCTTCGGCGGACACGTGGTCGCCGATCAGTACAGGCACTTCGCGCGAGTAGAACGGGTGCTTGAGCAGCACGCCTTCCAGCGCCTGGCCGGCGGTATGGCCAAGCACCTTGGCCTCACCGTCCAGGCCATAACGATGGGTCACTTTTTCGACCAGCGCGCTGGCAATCACCAACAGCACACGCTGACCGTCACGCGGTTTCGCTTCGATCAAGGCGTATTCGAGATCGCCGCCCAGCGACACCGCCTGGCTTTCCGGCAGCGTCCACGGCGTGGTGGTCCAGATCGGGATGGCGACGATGGCGTCACCAGCGTCGACACCGAACTTCTGCGCAAGCGCCTTGGCGTCTACGGCGTCATACGCCACGTCGACGGCCGGCGAGGTTTTGTCGGCGTATTCGATCTCGGCTTCCGCCAAGGCCGATCCGCAATCGAAGCACCAGTACACCGGCTTGGCGCCGCGCACCACGTGGCCCTTCTCTACGATCTTGGCGAGCGCACGCACCATGTCGGCTTCGTACTTGAAGTCCATCGTGCGGTACGGATGATCCCAGTCACCCAGCACACCCAGGCGCTTGAAGTCGGTGCGCTGCAGATCGATCTGCTGCTGCGCGTATTCGCGGCATTTCTGGCGGAAGGCGGCGGCGTCGAGCTTGTCGCCGGCCTTGCCGAACTTCTTCTCCACCGCAATTTCGATCGGCAGACCGTGACAGTCCCAACCCGGCACATAAGGCGCGCGGAAGCCGGCCAGTAGGCGCGACTTCACCACCACGTCCTTCAGCACCTTGTTCACCGCATGACCCAGGTGAATGGCGCCGTTAGCGTACGGCGGGCCATCGTGCAACACGAACACCTTGTCGCGGCCCTCGGCGCGCTGTTGGATCTGCGCGTAACGGCCCACCTGCTCCCAGTCGGCCAGCCACTTCGGCTCGCGCTTGGGCAGGTCGCCGCGCATCGGGAATTCCGTCTGCGGCAGGTTGATGGTGTTCTTGTAATCCTGGGTCATTGCCTGGGGATGCTCTGATCGGGGTTCTGGCGCGGCCCTGCCGACGCCCTGAATGTGCGTGAGGCGCCGCCATGGACAGCACGGAAGCGCCAACGTTACCGGATTTGCCGCCGCTACGCCTCGCTGAGACGCGGGTTCATGCCCAGCAGTTCTCGCGCCTGGCGTGCGTCTTTGGCCATCTGGACGGTCAAAGCGTCCAGATGGTCGAACTTCTGCTCATCGCGCAGCTTGGCCACGAACTCCACCGCCATGCGCTGGCCGTAGAGATCGCCTTCGAAGTCGAACAGATGGACTTCCAGCAGCGGCTCGGGGACCTCGTTGACGGTCGGGCGCACGCCGAGGCTGGCGACGCCGGGCCAGCTGCATTCGCTCTCGCCAAGCCCCACCCGCACGGCAAAGATGCCGTGCACCGGGCTGGCGCGGTCGCGCAAATGGATATTGGCGGTGGGATAGCCCAGCTCACGGCCCAGTTGCTTGCCGTACTCCACCTTGCCCTCGATCACGAAGGGGCGACCAAGCAGCGGCGCCGCACCGGCAAACTCGCCAGCCGCCAGCAACATGCGTACCCGGGTCGCGGAGACGCGCGCCCCTTCCAGCAGCACGGGGGGCATGGTGCGGGCCACGAAACCGTGAGAAGCGCCCATGCTCTCCAGCAGCGCGACGTCGCCACCCCGCTTGTGACCGAAGCGGAAATCGCCGCCGACCCAGACCTCACGGGCGGCCAGCCGATCCACCAGCACGCAGCGGACGAAATCTTCGGCGGACATGGCCGTCAGAGCGCGGTTGAAGCGCATCAGCAGCACCTGCTCCATGCCGGCCGCGTCGAAGCCGCGCAGTTTCTCACGCACGCTGGACAGCCGGGCCACCGGCTCAGGCGAAAAGAAAGCCCGGGGCAGCGGCTCGAAGCTCACCACCACCGGTGTGAGGCCAAGCTCGGACGCGCGCTCGCGCACCTCCGCAAGCAAGGCCTGGTGACCACGATGCAAGCCATCGAACGCGCCGACGGCCACCACACTGCCGCCGGGCGCCAGACAGGAGCCGGCGACATCCCTGGAAAGTCTCATCATTCAGCGAGTATAGCGGGTGAAGCGAGCTATCCCGCTGCATTGCTCACGCGGTCTGACCTCAGGCGCCGCGCAACTCGCGCAGGCGGAACCCGGTCGCAAAAAGCGTCGCCACGTAGGCACCGCCACCGGCCACCACCAGCGCGCCGAGATGCCACACGCGCGTCCATATGTTGGTATCGGTCCAGTCCGACCAGACCCACCGGCCCAGCAGCAGCACCACCACCATCACCGCGCAAGCCGCCGCCAGGCGCAGCAGGTGCCGCGTCCAGCCCGGCTGACTCTGATACACGCCAGCCTGCTGCAGCCAGCGCCACAGCAGCCCCAGGTTGATGTAGCTGGCCAACGCACTGGCCATGCCCAGCGCCATATGCAGGCCCGGCACCTGCGCGACCGCGTCCAGCCAGGGCAGCTGCTTCTGCGCCGGTGTCGCCCACAGAGAGAACAACACGGCGATGAAGACGACGTTGAGCACCATATTCGCCACCAGCGAAGCCACGCCGGCGCGCACCGGCGTCCGAGTGTCCTGACGCGCATAGAACGCCGGCAAGGCCACCTTGACCAGGGCGAAAGCCGGCAGGCCGAAGCTGAGCGCGGTAATCGACAGCGTGGCCATGTGCGTATCGAACGGCGTGAAGCGACCATGCTGGAACAGCGTCGCCACCAGCGGCCTGGCCAACAGCATCAGGGCGAACATCGCCGGGATGGCGATCAGCAAGGTGATTCGCAGTCCCCAGTCCAGCGCCTTGGAGAAGCCTTCGCGATCCGTAGTCACATGGTGGCGCGACAGCGACGGCAGGATCACCGTGCCCAACGCCACGCCGAACAAACCTAACGGCAGTTCCAGGAAACGGTCGGCCTGCGACAGCCAGCTTTGCGAGCCGGTGATCAGGTAGGCGGCAATCACCGTATCGAGCAGCAGATTGATCTGCGCCACCGAAGAGCCGAACAAGGTCGGCACCATTAGCTTGAGGATGCGGCGCACATCCGGGTGTTTCCAACCCCAGCGCGGCAAGGTCAGCAGGTCCAGCCCACGCAGCGAAGGCAGCTGAAAGAGCAGCTGCAGCACGCCCGCCAGCATGATCGCCCACCCCATCGCCATGATCGGAGGATGCAGATAACGCGACAGCCACAGAGCGCCGCCAATCATGCACAGGTTGAGGATCACCGGCGTCAGCGCCGGCAAAGCAAACTTGTGGAAGCTGTTCAGCGCGCCGCCGCAAAGCGCCGTCAATGACACGAACAGCAGGAACGGAAAGGTCAGGCGCAACAGCTGCGTGGTGAGCTCGAACTTCTCCGGCGTATCGGCGGCGCCCTGCGAAAACAGCGAAGCCACCTGCGGCGCGAAAATCACGCCCAGCGCGGTAATCAGCAACAACACGCCACCCAGCGTGCCCGAGACGCGCGACATCAGCTGCTTGAGATCCTCATGGCTACGCTTCTCCTTCACCTCCGTGAAGACCGGCACGAAGGCCGTGGAGAACGAGCCCTCCGCAAACAGGCGACGCATGAAGTTGGGGATGCGGAAAGCCACCCAGAACGCGTCCGTGGCCGCATTGGCGCCAAACACCGCATTAATCGACATGTCCCGGACCAGACCGAGTACGCGCGAAATCATGGTCATGCTGCTGAACGACAGCAGCCCACGGAACATGCTGGGAGACTTCATGCCTCTTGGTGTGCCTTTACTGGTGAGACGAAGCCGCGCCGGTGCCCCTCTGCCCCGGCACGAAAGGCGCGTAGTTTGACAGCCTGAGATGGCCGGATGACAGCCTGTCCATGGCATAATTCGGGCCGCCCATTCACTTTTCGCCGCTTGCTGGACGCCAAAACAAGGGGTGGAGCGCCTTGACAAACAGCTAAGCTGTTGACGCTGCGGCTCATTGCCCGCATAATTGCCGTCTTTTTCCAACCCAGCAATTCATTCCGGAGTTCTACCTTGGCCAACATCAAGTCCGCGAAGAAGCGCGCGCGCCAGTCCGAGCAGCGCCGCCTGCGCAACGTCAGCGCCCGTTCCATGGTGCGCACCGCCCTCAAGAAGGTCGTCAAGGCCATTGAGGCCAAGGACAAGGCTGCAGCTGTCGAGGCGTTTGCCGCCGCACAGCCGGTCATGGATCGCTACGCCGCTCGCGGCCTGATCCACAAGAACAAGGCTGCTCGTCATAAGAGCCGCCTCAACGCGAAGATCCGCGAGCTGGCGTAAGCCAGCTCTGCGTACTGAATCTCGGGTTGGCGGAAAAGCCGGCGCAAGCCGGCTTTTTTGTGTCTGATATGAGAGCAGGCCGGCGCAAGCCGGCTTTTCTGCGTCTGATATGAGAGCGGGCCGGCGAAAGCCGGCTTTTTCACATAGCGCGGCAAATCCACGGGGCTTTGCTGCCCTTCCGATGCGAAGCGCAAGGGCAGCAAGACACAACCCTCAATAGAGCTTCGACCGTGCCGCCGCAATCTTCTCCAGGTGCCGCCGGCGCGCGCTGCTCCGCTTCATCAATGGCGAGCTCCCCGCCGTCAGGGAAATGTGCCGCGGCGTGCACAACCCCTCCCTCTTTCCCTGCTGCTTATGTACCCACTCCCGCAGGCTCGCGCCCTGCGCCGGCCCCATGTTGCTGATCGTAGGAGCCTTGGTCGGATCCAGGTATTGCAGCTGCTGCCATTCATCCTGCTGCTGGTCTATCCAGGAGATGTAACCACCCGGGAGCACTTGGCGCGGCGCCGTGAGAGCTCCCGTAAAGCTGTAGCGCGTCCCGGCGACCGTGACCGGGTCATAGAAGTGCGGAGTGATGAAATCCGATACGGCCACGCCCTGGATGGAGTACGCGTACTGATCGGCCTCGCACGGATCGCAGGCCTCCACCAGATATGCAAACTCGCTGGGGCCATCCTGGATCTTTCCACCGACGATTTCGAGGGAACGCGAAGTCTGCAGCCGATTGCCGTAGGGGTCGACTAGCATCTCCAAAATTTCATGACTGGCCGCAATCGTCCATCCATCACCCTCAGGACTGACCACGACTTCGGCGTATGGCTGATTGTGCTTGTCGAGGTGGAAGCCACCTTCGTCAGGCGGAAGCTTTCCCACCAGCAGCACGGGCCAGATGCCGCTGGGTATTTTCTTGGCGCTGGGCAGGTATGACACCGTGGCCTTCACATTCCAGAAAGCCGACAAATCCCGATTGACCTGAATATTGAGGGCTGCAGCGACTTGCTGCAGAAGGTTCGCGTCGAGCTTTCCCGTCTTATCGGCGAGACCAATCTGGATAATGCTCATCGGACATCTCCTCACGAGGCAACAAAACCAAGTGGACTGCGCAGGAGATGAGTCGAGATGTCATGCCACGTCATGTCCGGCCGACCGGCCATCCCTGCGTGGCGGCGATTTAAGCCCCGCAACGGTGCGCAAAATACTGGTCAGAGGCGATAGCGGAGTACGACCTTTGCAGTAATTCGAACGATACGTGTGCGGTGATGCCTCGCAGCATTAGTGCAATGAGTGGACTTGGCTCGGTTGGCTCCTGGCGTGTATACGCACGTCACACGGCGTGCACACAGCACTCTCTTCTGTCCGAATCTTGTCGTTGCATGAGCATCGTGGCGCCCAATGCTTTAAGTCCTCTTCGCCATGGTGCGTTACGGCGTAGCCGCGATGCATGTCGTGCGATCGTGACGACCAGGGCATCGCGGAAGCCAAGGCTTTTATTCAACACGACGCTACGGCAACCTCGCTTTTGAGGCCGTTTTCTTTGGGTTACTTTTGACGCGAAGCTAATCCCCGTGGGACTTTTGGGCCAGCAAAAGAAAAGTGACTCGAGCGCCGGCAGGCGACATTGCCACCTTCACGGTGGTCGAAGCGCCCGCCGCGTCCCACGGGACTAGCTTCGCGTCGTAGGCGGCACGCTGGCGGGAACGCTAAAGCCGAGCGCAAAGTCACTAGATGACCAGCTTCGCTGTTGTAAAGCGCTTCCGGCCTGCGCCGGGATGACGGTGAGGGAGACATACGTTCTCGCGAGTACCCACCTCTCACCCCAGCCCTCTCCCCGCAGGGAAGAGAGAGAGAGAGAGTAAAAAAGCGGCCATTGGCCGCTTTCTTCATAACCCGAGGAACCGAAGCGCGCGGACTTACTCCGCCACCCCATCCCCACGCAACCGCACGTCCCCCGGAAGCATATCCGTGCGCTCCTCATGCGCCATGTGCTGCGCCGCCATGAAGCGCCACACCTGCTGACACACCTGCATGGTGTTCTCACGCGCAATCGCCGACACCAGGAACCACGGCTGCTTCCAGTCCAGACGCTTGACGATGTCCTCGGCAATCGCCTGACGCTCGTCCTCGGGCAGCACGTCCTCCTTGTTCAACACCAGCCAACGCGGACGCTCGAGCAACTCAGGATCGAACTTGGCCAGCTCATGCTCAATGGCGTGCACCTGCTCCACAGGATCAGTACCGTCGATGGGAGCGATATCCACCACGTGCAACAGCAAACGTGTGCGCGACACGTGACGCAGGAACTGGATGCCAAGGCCGGCACCGTCCGCCGCACCCTCGATCAAGCCCGGAATATCGGCAATCACAAAGCTCTGATCAGTGCCCAGGCTGACCACACCTAGATTGGGATGCAGCGTGGTGAACGGATAATCGGCCACGCGCGGCGTCGCGGCGGACACGGCACGAATGAAGGTGGATTTGCCCGCATTCGGGAAACCCAACAGACCCACGTCCGCCAGCAGCTTCAGCTCCAGCTTCAGCTCGCGCACGTCGCCCGGCGTGCCCGGCGTCGACTTGCGCGGCGCGCGGTTCACCGAGCTCTTGAAGTGAATGTTGCCCAGACCACCCTTGCCGCCCTGCGCCACCAGCAGGCGCTGGCCGTGCTGGGTGAGGTCGCCGATGGTTTCGTCGGTGTCGACGTTGCCAACCACGGTACCCACCGGCACGCGAATGAAGGTGTCTTCACCGCCCTTGCCGTACATCTGGCTGCCCATGCCGTTCTGGCCGCGCTCGGCCTTGAACATGCGCTGGTGACGGAAGTCGATCAGCGTGTTGAGGCCTTCGTCGGCCACCAGCCACACGGAACCACCGCTGCCGCCATCACCGCCATCGGGGCCGCCAAAGGGAATGAATTTTTCGCGACGGAAGCTGATGCATCCGTTGCCGCCGTCACCGGCTTGGACCTTGATGATGGCTTCGTCGACGAATTTCATGGGAGAGGGAATCGGTATAGGGGAAGGGAGAATAGTAAAAGCAGGAGTGCGGGAAACATGAAGGGAGCGGCGCGCTTGGCCTGTTCCCGATGCTCTATTTCCCAATGCCTGCCTTCTCAAAAAAACAAAAGCCCCGCCGAGGCGGGGCCTTCGCTGCAACATCGAAGGCGATTAAGCCTTGACGACGCTGACGAACTTGCGACCTTCGGCGCCGCGAGTCTTGAACTCGACGGTGCCGTCGACCAGGGCGAACAGCGTGTGGTCACGACCCAGGCCCACGCCGGTACCGGCATGGAACTTGGTGCCGCGCTGACGCACGATGATGTTGCCGGCCTCGATGGCCTGGCCGCCGTAGATCTTGACGCCGAGGTACTTGGGGTTCGAATCGCGACCGTTGCGGGACGAACCTACGCCTTTTTTATGTGCCATGACTATTTGCTCCGGCTAATCAGGCGTTGATGCCCGTGATCTCGACTTCGGTGAAATGCTGACGATGTCCCTGCTGCTTCTTGTGGTGCTTGCGGCGGCGGAACTTGATGATGCGGATCTTGTCGGCACGGCCGTGCTTGCGCACGGTGGCGCTGACAGTGGCACCGGCCACGGTAGGCGCACCGACGGTGATCGACTCACCGGCGCCGACCAGCAGAACCTGGTCGAAGGTGAAGGCAGCGCCTTCTTCGGCATTCAGCAGCTCCACGCGCAGGACGTCGCCCTGCTGAACGCGGTACTGCTTGCCACCGGTCTTGATGACTGCGTAACTCATGGGAATATCCCTTCTGTCGTTATTCTCTTGGGCTCGCCAGGCCAAAAACGACGCTGGCGAACTCGGGAGTATAGCGAGGCATCGGCACTCTGGTCAATTACTGACCACTTTTGCCCGATGCCGCCGGTTCACTGACCGGCCTGCGGGCTGGCCTGGGTGGTCGTCTTGGCTGGCGCCGCCGTGGCATCGCTCTTGGCTGGTGCCTTCGCGTCGGTCTTGGCAGGTGCCTTGCTCGCCGTCGCGGGCTTCTTGGTGGCGGGCTTGGCGGGCGTCTTCTTGGCCGGCGTATGGGCCTTCGACTTGGATGGCGCCTTGGCAGCCGCCTTGGCCGGTGCCTGGTCCTCTTCGCTATCGCCGCCCTCATGGTCTGCGGTCGCTGTGAGCGCTGCCGCCCCCGCCACGCCGACCCCAGTGGTCGCGGCCACCTTGGCCGGGCAACGACCGCTGCCGTCCAGCGTCCCCATATGCTTGAGCTCGGCGATCATCTGGTCGCTGCGCTCATGGCTCCACTGCTGACCGGCCTGATTGGCTTCGGTCATGGTTTCGGGCATCTCGGTGATGACCTTCTGACCCAGCGGAGAGCGGTAGAACTTCAGCAGCCCTTCCATCTCATCGGCGGTGAAATGGCGTTGGTAGACGGGCACCAACCGCCCGATAAACAGCTGGGTCTGGTTGGCGTCCATGTAGTTCTGCCAGAAATCAGCCTGCACACAGGGCATCGACTGCTGCAGGTTGGTCACGGCCTGGGTGTTCATCTGGGCGAGCATCTTGCCCACGCCCACGACTTCCATCAGTTGGCGCACCTGCTCTTCGCTGGCCGGTCCAGCCGACCTTGCAAAGGCCTGCCCACCGGTTATTGCAAGCGCCAGGGCGACGCCCCATGTAGTCCACTTACGCATCCGCACTCTCTGTCTCGGTTCGGGCCGGCGACCGGCCAAAGATCGCATTAAGCCATACTCGGCCGGATCTTCTCTTAAGAGTTTGTTGGCGCGCTCTTAACAGTAATAACCGTACTGACAAGTTTGATATAGTGCAGTTTTTCCCTCCCCCACCATCCCGGGCGACATGGACACCATCCGCATACGCGGCGCGCGCACGCATAACCTGAAGAACATCGACCTCGACCTGCCTCGCGATCGTCTGATCGTGATTACCGGCCTGTCGGGTTCCGGTAAATCATCGCTGGCCTTCGACACCATCTACGCTGAAGGCCAGCGTCGCTATGTCGAATCGCTGTCGGCATACGCACGGCAATTCCTGTCGATGATGGAGAAGCCGGACGTCGACCATATCGAAGGTCTTTCCCCGGCCATTTCCATCGAGCAGAAGTCGACTTCGCATAACCCGCGCTCGACCGTGGGCACGATCACCGAGGTCTACGACTACCTGCGTCTGCTGTATGCGCGCGTGGGTACGCCACGCTGCCCGGATCACGGCATCCCGCTGGAAGCACAGACGGTGAGTCAGATGGTGGACACCACGCTGGCACTCGATGCCGAGAAGCGCTTCATGCTGCTCGCGCCGGTGATCCGCGAGCGCAAGGGTGAGCACGTGCAGGTGTTTGACCAGCTGCGCGCGCAGGGTTTTGTGCGCGCGCGCGTCGACGGCACGGTGTACGACCTCGATGCGGTACCGCCGCTGACGCTGCGCCAGAAGCACACCATCGAAGCGGTGATCGACCGCTTCCGTCCACGCGACGACATCAAGCAGCGCCTGGCCGAATCGTTCGAGACCGCACTGCGTCTTGGCGACGGTCTCGCCATCGTGGTCGACATGGACGACGCTAAGGCGCCGGAACAGCTGATGTCCTCGCGCTATTCCTGCCCGGTGTGCGACTACTCGCTGCCTGAGCTGGAGCCGCGCCTGTTCTCATTCAACTCGCCGGTGGGCGCCTGCCCGACCTGCGATGGTCTGGGCATCACCCAGGTATTCGATGCGGCGCGCGTAGTGGCGCATCCCGAACTGTCGCTGGCCGGCGGCGCGATTCGCGGCTGGGATCGTCGCAACGCGCACTACTTCCAGCTCCTGCTGTCACTGGCCGCGCATTACAAGTTCGATGTCGATACGCCGTGGCGCAAGCTGCCGGCGGACGTGCAGAAGGCTGTTCTGAATGGCAGCGGCAAGGACATGATCGCGTTCAAGTACATCACCGAACGCGGTGGCCGCGTCACGCGTGAGCATCCGTTCGAAGGCATTCTTCCGAACATGGAGCGGCGCTACAAGGAAACCGAATCGCCTGCCGTGCGCGAAGAGTTGTCCAAGTACATCAGCGACCAGGCGTGCCGCGAATGCGAAGGCCAGCGACTGAATCGCTCGGCACGCAACGTGTTCGTGGCGGATCACGCCCTGCCCTCGCTCACCTCGCGCTCGATCGATGACGCGCTCGCTTTCTTCGAAGCGCTGACGCTCACCGGCTGGCGCGGCGAGATTGCGGTGAAGATCGTCAAGGAGATTCGCGAGCGCCTGTCGTTCCTCAATGACGTCGGCCTCAATTACCTCACGCTGGACCGCCAGGCGGACTCGCTATCGGGCGGCGAAGCGCAGCGCATCCGTCTTGCATCGCAGATCGGCGCTGGCCTGGTCGGTGTAATGTACGTGCTCGACGAGCCCTCCATCGGCCTACACCAGCGCGACAACGAGCGCTTGCTGGGAACCCTCACACGACTGCGCGATCTCGGCAACACGGTGATCGTGGTCGAGCATGACGAAGATGCCATCCGCATGGCTGATCACGTGCTCGACATCGGCCCCGGAGCCGGCGTGCACGGTGGCGAGATTGTGGCGCAAGGTTCGCTAAAGGACGTGCTCGCTTCGCCTCGTTCCGTCACCGGCCAGTTCCTGTCCGGCAAGCGAGGCATCAAGGTACCGGAAGAACGTCGTCAGCAGCTGGACGCCGATTCGTGGCTGCACCTCAAGGGCGCCAACGGCAACAACCTGAAGAACGTCGACCTGGCGATTCCCGCCGGCCTGTTTACCTGCGTCACCGGTGTCTCTGGCTCGGGTAAATCCACGCTGATCAACGACACGCTGTTCCGTCTGGCTGCTGCCGAATTGAACGGCTCCAGCGAGCAGCCCGCGCCGCACAAGTCGGTTGAAGGGTTGGAGCTGTTCGACAAGGTGGTGGACATCGACCAGTCACCGATCGGTCGCACGCCGCGCTCCAACCCGGCCACCTATACCGGTCTGTTCACGCCGCTGCGCGAACTGTTCGCGCAGGTGCCGGAAGCTCGTGCGCGCGGCTATACGCCGGGTCGCTTCAGCTTCAATGTGCGCGGCGGCCGCTGCGAAGCGTGCGAAGGCGACGGCATGATCAAGGTGGAGATGCACTTCCTGCCGGATGTGTACGTGCCTTGCGACGTCTGTCATGGCAAACGCTACAACCGCGAAACGCTGGAAGTGCACTACAAGGGCCACACCATCGCCGACGTGCTCGATATGACGGTGGAAGATGCGCTGAAGCTGTTCGAGAACGTGCCGACCATTGCGCGCAAACTCGAAACCTTGCGCGCGGTGGGTCTGGACTACATCAAGCTCGGTCAGAGCGCGACCACGCTGTCCGGCGGCGAAGCGCAACGCGTGAAGCTGTCCAAGGAGCTTTCCAAGCGCGACACCGGCCGCACCCTCTATATCCTCGATGAGCCGACGACCGGTCTGCACTTCCACGACATCGAGCAGTTGCTCGACGTGCTGCACCAGTTGGTGGAACAGGGCAACACGGTGGTGGTGATCGAGCATAATCTCGATGTGATCAAGACCGCCGACTGGCTGGTCGATCTCGGCCCAGAAGGCGGCGCCGGTGGTGGTCGCATCCTCGTAACCGGCACACCGGAAACGGTGGCTGCCACGCCGGGTTCGCATACCGGACGCTTCCTTGCCCCGCACCTCGACATGAAGCCCGCCAAAGCGGCCAAGGCAGAGAGCAACGGCAAGAGCAAACCAGCATTACGGAAGAAGTCTGCATGAGTTCCACCCAACCCGTGCCTGAAAAGCGCTCGCGCAAGACCGCTGCCAAGGAAACTGCGCCGGCCATGACGGATGTACAGGCACCCGAGGCGGCGAACAGCCCGCTGTTCGTCGCCCCCATTGGCGTGCGTTGGCGCGACCTGGACGCGTTCAACCACGTCAACAACGCCAATTACCTCACCTACCTCGAAGAGGCACGTCTGCAGTGGCTGCAGCACGTACCGGGCTGGTTCGACGAACACTCCATGCCCGTGCTCGCCGCCAACGAACTCAATTACCGCCGCCCCATCGAATGGCCGGCGCAATTGAACGTCGAATTGTTCTGCGAACGACTGGGCAACAGCTCGATGACGCTCGCGCATCGCATCGTCGACGCGCGCAATGACAGCGTGCTCTATTGCGACGGCAAGGTAGTCATGGTGTGGATGGACCCCACCACCGGCACGCCGGTGCCGTTGCCGCAATCCATCCGCGACGTTGCCAACACGGACGCTTGAACGGCAGAAACTCCTTTCGGGGCTAAACAGCTCGACACGACGGATGCCCCAGCTTCATACGGCATCCGTACTATCGACGCCAACCACCCGAAAGGAGTTCGACCGTGACTTTGCTTCCCTTCCGCGCGCTCGCTTTTGCCATGGCCGCTGGCACCAGTGCGGCGGCCGCGGCCACGCCGACTACGCTCACCATCTATCGCAGCGACGATGCCACCCTGTTCAGTTCGGGCGACAGCGGCAGCGTGCACGCTGGCTATGCCGTGGCACGCGAACCGCGCATGCTAGAACTGAAGGCTGGCACGCAGGACATCAGCCTTGGTGGCCTGCCGCAGTATCTCGACCCGGAAGCACTATCGCTGAGCATCGAGGGCGACGCTGCCAAGGTCATCTCGCAACGCCTTCGCCTGGGCCAGGGCCAAAACGCCGCTCTGGGTAGCCTGATCGGTCAACCGGTGGAAGTGCTCGCCACCAGCGGTCAGCCGTTGGCCAGCGGCACCTTGCTCCGTGCTGACGACGGACTGCTGGTGCAGGACGCCTCGGGGCGCACCAGCCTGATCCGCGAATACGCAGCAGTGCGCGCGCAAGGCAGTTTTCAAACCGGTGCCAGCCTGCAGCTGCGGGTTGATGCCCAACGTGCCGGCAACGCCCAGGCCACCTTGAGCTACACCACGTCGGGGCTCGGTTGGCGTGCCGCTTATGTCGGCACCTTGCTTCCAGGCAACAGCTGCAAGATGAAGTTTGAATCGCGCGCCAGCATCGCCAACCGCAGCGGTCGCGACTGGAATGGCGTGGCATTGACGCTGGTCGCTGGTGAGCCGCAGTTTGCCAAGCCGATGGGTGGCCCGCCACGCCCCATGCCGATGGCTTACGCCGTACGCGCCAAGGCCGATGGCGCCGAACTTCCCGAGCAGTCCACGCTTGCCGACTACCGCACCTATACCATCCCCGGCATGGTCGATCTGCCCGATGGCAGCGTGAGCCAGGTGCCGCTGTACAGCACGCGCACGATCGATTGCGAGCGCACCGCACTGTTTGAAAATGGCAATGCCTGGATGCCCGCGCAGCCGATGATCAATCGCGCTTTCGTGGCGGGTGGCAATACCAATATCGTCAGCACGCTGAAGCTGCGCGCATTCGATAGCTTGCCGGCGGGTTACCTTCGCGTGTTGACGGCAGACCGCAACGGCACACCGCAATTCATCGGCGAAGGTCGGATCAATGACACACCCAAGGACAACGATGCACTGATCACGCTGGGTACCGCTTTCGACCTGCGTGGCGAGCATGAACGCACCGACTTCAAGCTCGACAACGCCGGTCGCAAGCTGGACGAAGCGTTCCGCATCACTTTGACCAACGCCGGCGACAATGCGCGCGTGGTCACGGTGCGCGAACACCCGTCGCGCTGGCGTCAGTGGACCTTGCTGTCGTCCAGCAGCAAGCCGAGCAAGCAGACGCCCGACACCCTGGAATTCCAGGTGACGGTGCCGGCCGGTGGCAAGGCGACGCTGGAATACTCGGTGCGCTACCAGTGGACGGCTGAGGAACACCCGCAGGGGTGAGAAGTGCGTGAAGGGGAGTGAGACGTGAGATAGATCTCGCTTGCTGGTCGGTGTTTGCTACTCTCACTTCTCACTCCTATCAACTCACTTTTGGCCCTCGCCATGCTCAACGTCATCACGCACGACGCGATTACCGAAATCAACATGGCGCGCCCGCCGGTGAACGCGCTCAACATCGACTTGCTTCGCGCTATCCGTCACGCGGTTGACGATGCAGTACAGTCCGGCGCTCGCGGGCTGGTGCTATCCGGGGCGCAGGGCATGTTCTGCGCGGGCGTGGACGTTCCGGCCCTGCAGGGGCGCGACCGCGAAGGCGTGCGCGATTTCTGGCGCGAGTTCTTTCACACCGCATCGAAGCTGGCCCTGTCGCCGGTGCCGGTGGTGGCCGCCATCACCGGGCATAGCCCGGCTGGCGGCGCGGTGCTTTCACTGTTCTGCGATTACCGCGTGATGGCGGAAGGCCCGTTCCGCATCGGCCTCAACGAAGTTCAGGTGGGCCTGGTGGTGCCGGAGTGCATCCAGTTCGCCATGCGCCGCATCGTTGGTGCGTACCGCGCCGAACGGCTGATGGTGGCTGGCGCGATGGTGGAATCGTCGGAGGCGCTGGCCTGCGGCCTGGTGGACGAGCTGACCGATGTTGACCATGTGACCACGCGCGCCATCCACTGGCTGCAAGGTCTGTTGGCCCTGCCCTCCAACGCCATGCTCACCACGCGCTCGCTGGCACGCGCTGACCTCACTGAGGTCTGGGCGGACCCCGATGCGCTGCCGATTGATCAGTTCGTCGATGCCTACTTCCATCCGGAAACGCAGGCCGTGCTGACGCAATTGGTGGCACGACTGAAAAAGAAGGACTAACCGCCCTCATTCCCTGTAGGAGCGCACTTGTGCGCGACCGTACCTCGCGAGGGTTGGGTCGCGCACAAGTGCGCTCCTACAGACAAGCGTTCAACCGGGATCAGCGCCTTTTGCTACCGGACGACTGGCATCGCTCACCCAGCCGCTCCACGACGGCGCATACAGGCGCGAGCCCGTAAGGCCTGCGTGTTCCATCGCGAGCAGGTTGTGACAGGCGGTAACTCCGGAACCGCACATGTGCACCACGTCCTGCGGGATATGGGTGCCAAGCAACGCGAGGAACTCCTCACGCAACGAAGCCGCCGACTTGAAGCGACCATCTTCCGCGAGGTTCTCAGCGAACGGTCGATTGAGTGCGCCAGGTACGTGCCCACCTACGGGATCAATCGGCTCGACTTCACCGCGATAACGCGGCGCCGCACGCGCATCGAGCAGCACGCGCTGCGGTTGGCCCAGCAGTTGCGCATGATCAGCGAGATATTGGCCGGCATCGAAGTGCAGCGTCACTTGGGTCGGCGTGCGATGCACATCACCTGACTCCACCGGCAAGCCCGCAGCAAGCCACGCCGGATAGCCACCATCCAACACTGCGGCATCGCGGATTCCAGCGAGTCGAAGCAACCACCACAATCGCGCCGCCGCTAGCGAACCGTTCGCTGCGTCGTAGCACACCACCTGCAAGCCGGGTTGCCAGCCCCAACGCGCGAGCACGGCGGAGAAAGCGCTTTCCTGCGGCAAGGGGTGTCGCCCCAACCCTTCGACCTTGCGTGAGAGATCGGATAGATCCGTATCGAGGCTCGCGTAAACCGCACCGGGGATATGACCGATGCGATAGTCATATTCACCCTTGCCGTGATTACGCTCGCCTGTTCCAGGAGCCATGAGGTCGAAACGGCAGTCGACGATCAAAACGCGATCGGGCGACAGCGAAGCCAGCTCTTTTGCCTCGATCAAGGTGGTTTTGGAGGTCATGCGCGGCCCATCCTCTGCAAAAGATTCAGTACCATCGCGGCGGTAGCGCCCCAGATGCGGTGACCACCGTGCACGAACTCCACCATGTCGCGGCGCTGTCCGCGAAAATCCATGGTGTAGCGGCGCAGGTTGGCGGGCTCGAGAAAAAACGACAACGGCACTTCAAACACTTCGGCGACTTCGGCTGGCGCGGGATAGAGCCGCGCATCCGGATCAATGCGCGCGACCACCGGCGTGATGTTGTACCCGCTGATCGTTTCAAACCGGTCGAGGAAACCCAGCGGTGTGACCAGCCGGCGTTCCAGTCCGATTTCTTCTTCGCTCTCCCTCAACGCCGTCGCGATCGCGTCGGTATCTTCCGGATCGGTACGGCCACCGGGGAATGCCACCTGCCCCGCGTGATCCTGCAGGTGATCCGTGCGCACGGTCAGCACCAATCGTGGCTGCACACCTTCGCGCACGCCAACCAGCACGGCAGCCGGCCGGCGTGGCGCGCTGCCGATCAACTGATTCATGTCTGCATGGTTCCAGCCCTGCCCGTTGGGAGGGGAGGACAACGGCACCAGCGCCGCGCGCAGATCAGTCATCACCTCACCCATCACGGTGCCTTGCGCGAAGGCAACACGTCGCGCATGACTTGCAGCCGCTCGGCATCGTTCATGCCTCGCCAGCGCGCGATCTCGTCACCGGTGCGCAGGCAGCCAACGCAGTAGCCACGATCATCGAGCCGGCAGACGCCGATACAGGGCGACAATGGGCTGGCTAACGCATGGGGATCGCGAGTATCAGTGGACATGCTCGAAGGGGGACGGCGAAACCTGGACAAGACATCATAGGCCCTCCTGGCGCATTGCGGGCCAGGAACGCTGTCACATAGCTACCCAGGTGCTATCAGGATTTGATTTCGAGCAACTCGATCTCGAAGACCAGGGCCTCGTTCGGGCCGATGCGCGGCGGATCGCCGCGCAGGCCGTAAGCCTGGTTGGGCGGCACGGTGACCTTCCACAGATCACCCACGTGCATGCGCTGGATCACTTCCTGCCAGCCCGGAATCACCTTGTTGTTGACCACGAAGCTCACCGGCGAACCATGCGCCCAGGAGCTGTCGAACTCCGTGCCATCAATCAGCATGGCGCGGAAGTTCACGGTCACCACCGAACCTGCCGGTACATCCTTGGTGCCGTTGCCTTTCTTCAGCACCTCGTACTGGATGCCCGACGGTAGCTGGATCACTCCGGCCTTGCTCCGGTTGTGCTCCATGTACTCGGCACTCTTGCGCGCATTGGCGTCGGCAAGACGGTTGAACTTCACCGTGGCTTCCGCACGCATCTGGTCGTCCAGCTTCTGCAGCTGGTCGTGCATATCCTGCATAGGAACAGCGGGGCGCTTCTTGGCGTAAGCGTCCTGGATAGCCCGCTGCAGCGTCGGAATGTCGATATCCGGCTCGCCGTTGGCAAACTGGCTGCCGATCTGATAACCGATGGCATAGGACAATTTGGTCTTGTCGAGCTTGACCGGTGCCGTATTGGGCGCCGGGGCCACGCTCTGCGCGTGTGCCACCACGCCCCAAAACAGGACGCCCAGTGCCAGCCAACGCAGTTGTGCCATGCCTATCTCCATTGCAGCTCGAACTCCACCATCGTAAGCGGTCCGGGCGAATCGTGCAGCGAACGCCGGCAACCCGGCGTCCCAGCTGAGAACGCGAATGGCCCCAAAGGTTCCCGCTGCTACCATTGGATACTTTATCCGCAGGAGTGGAGTCATGGCTTACCGCAACCTGGAAATCGCCAACCGTGGCGCAGTGCGCACCATCACCGTCAACCGCCCGGACAAGCTCAATGCGCTCAACCGCGAGACGCTCAATGAGCTGACCCTGGCGTTCTCCCAGGCTGCGCAGGACGATGCCGTGCGCGTGGTGGTGCTGGCCGGTGCCGGTGAAAAGGCCTTCGTGGCCGGTGCCGACATCGCCGAAATGAATGGCTACACCCCAGTGCAGGCGCAGGGCTTCTCGCGCGCTGGCCAGCGTCTGATGAGCCTGGTCGAACGACTGGGCAAGCCGGTGATCGCTCGCATCCAGGGCTTTGCCCTTGGCGGTGGCATGGAGCTGGCCATGTGCTGTCATCTGCGTGTCGCCAGCGAGAAGGCGAAGTTCGGCCAACCGGAAATCAACCTTGGCCTGATCCCCGGCTTTGGTGGCACCCAACGCCTGTTGCGCCTGGCCGGCCGTGGCGCGGCGCTGGAGCTGTGCCTGACGGGCGCATCGATCAACGCCCAGCGTGCCTATGAACTGGGCGTCGTCACCCGCGTGGTGGCACCTGAAGCGCTGGACGAAACGGTGACTGCCCTCGCCGACCAGCTCGCGGCGGCTGCACCGCTGGCAGCGGCGGGCATCCTGGACGCCGTGCTGCAGGGTGGCGAAACCAGTATCGATCAGGGCCTGGAATTTGAAACGCAGGCGTTCGCGCTCGCCTTCTCCACCGAAGACATGCGCGAAGGCACCACGGCGTTTCTGGAAAAGCGCAAAGCCGAGTTCAAAGGCCGCTGAGTCAAATGCAGGGCGGCCGAGCTCAAGGCTTGGCCGTCAGATCAGGAGCGCCGTGTTTGATTTCGATGGCTGCGGGGCGCAGCCATCGATGCAGCCATCAGTGCCCACCCTTGTACTTCTTTTCACCCGCGGTTACCGCGAGATCCATGCGGTTCTCCGGCGGCGCCAGCGGGCACGTTGCATAGGGCGTGAATGCGCACGGCGGGTTATAGGCGCGGTTGAAGTCCAGTACCACTTTGCCGTTCTTCGGCAGATCGGCGTACATGAAACGCGCTGCGCCGTAGGTTTCCTTGCCGGACGTGCGATCGGCAATCACGAAGAACAACGAATCGGGTTCTTCCTGGATCGGCATCAGCTCGTAGGTATGTCCGTCGCGGTGGAACACCGCCTTGCCCGGCACCTTTTCCTTGTTGATGGTGCCCAGCACCGATCCGATCTCCAGCTCCTGCGGCGGGTTGAACGGCACCCAGTCAGCCTCGATGCGCCATGACGGATCCATCGGGTAATAGTCCAGGCCCGCGAAGTGGGTACGCGTTTCCGCGTTGCTGTCCTTCACGCGCAGCGCTTTGCGGCCATCGCGCTCGATCACGATAAAGCTGGCGCTGCCAAACGCCACGAGAGTGGGCGCACCAGCCGTGGCGTTTGCGTCGTCGATGAGATTGGCCTCATGCACGACCTTGCCGTCCACCGTGGCGCCACTCTGCTTGTCGAGCACGATGTGCATGGCGCCATCTTTCGTCAGCGTCACGACACCCAGATGGGCAGGCCCGGCCTTGAGCACGATGTCATTGTCGGAGGCGGTGCCCAGACGATTGGCACCCTCCTTCAACCACTCCAGCCCGATAAGGCTCAGCCACCCGTTGGGAGCGGTAAGGCCCGCCAGGCGTTTGTTCTGCCAGTTCAATGTCTGCTGAGCGAAATCGGATGGTGCGGCGGCGTGGCTGGTTTGAGCTTGCACGGTGTTAACTCCAAGACTCAAGGCGAAAACGATAACGGCGGTACGCAGCATGGCAGGCCCCGTCGACAGGATGGATCGAGTATGGCCGTCCATTTGCCGGTGAAGCAAGCGTGACTAAAAACGACTAACGACCGCGGAGAAACAGCTTGTCCAGTTCGGGCAAGCTGAGCTGGGTCCAGGTGGGGCGACCGTGATTGCACTGACCGGAGCGCTCGGTGGCTTCCATTTCACGCAACAAAGCATTCATCTCCGGCAGCGTGAGGCGTCGCCCCGCACGCACCGAACCATGACATGCCATGGTGGCGAGCAACTCGTTTTCCAACTCCTGCAGGCGACGCGAACTGCCATGCTGGGCCAGTTCGCCGAGCACATCCCGGCAAAGCTGTGCCACGTCCGCACCTTCCAGCAACGCAGGAATGCGCCGTACCACCACGCCGGAGGGGCCGCTACGGGACAGCTCCAAGCCCCATTCCGCCAAGGCATCGGCGTGCTCTTCGGCCGCTGCTGCTTCTTTTGCACTCACCGAGACATTCAATGGCACCAGCAAGATCTGCGAACGCAGATTGCTGCAGGCCCGGCCAGCCTTGAGCTTTTCGTAGGTAATGCGTTCGTGCGCCGCGTGCATGTCGACCAGGATCAACCCGTGCGCATTCTCGGCGAGGATGTAGATGCTTTTCAGCTGCGCGATGGCGAAGCCAAGCGGGGGCGCTTCATCTTCCGATGTGTCGGGCATCGGCACCTGCGGCGCAAACGTCATCGGCGTTAGCTGTGTTGCCGGATCGCCCAGCAAGGCAGCGTAGCCCGCCAAGGGCTCCTCGCGCACACCGAGACTCAGGCGGCTCTGGCTGAAGGCGTTGGGCCACGATGGGGCAGACATGGCCGGCGACGCCGCCATGCGATACGACGGCATGGGCTCAGGCGTTGCCTCCTGGGTTGGCAGACTCACCTGCCCTGCACGCGTTTGCGCGAGCGCTTCATGCAACGTACGGAACAGGAAGTCGTGCACCAATCGCTGCTCGCGGAAGCGCACCTCGCTCTTGGCGGGATGCACATTCACGTCCACGCCGACCGGATCGAGTTCGAGATAGAGCACGAACGCCGGGTGGCGTCCATGAAACAGCACGTCCGCATAAGCCTGGCGCACCGCGTGTGCCACGATGCGGTCGCGCACGAGACGCCCGTTGACGTAGAAATATTGCGAATCAGCCTGCGAGCGTGATGCCGTGGGCAAGCCCACCCAGCCTGACAAATGCAGACCAGCGGCGGCGTGATCGATGCGCAGGCTCTGCCCGGGGAAATCCTCGCCCATGACCTCGGCCACGCGCTGCAGCGCGGCTTGCTCATCGCGCGCCGCCTTGAGGATGCGCACCGGCTTGCCGTTGTGACTGAGGCGAAACTCCACCGAGCCACGCGCCAACGCCAACGACTTCAGCAAGTCGTCGATATGTGCGAACTCGGTGCGCTCCGCACGGAGAAACTTGCGTCGCGCGGGTACGTTGTAGAACAGATCACGCACTTCCACGCTGCTGCCCTGCGGATGTTGCGCGGGGCGTGCGGCCTGCATCTTGCCGCCGTCGACTTCAATGCGGAACGCCGTGTCCTGGCCTTGCGCGCGCGACGTGAGCGCAAAGCGCGCGACCGACGACACCGAGGCCAGCGCCTCGCCACGAAAACCCATGCTGGCCACGTGCTCCAGATCGTCAAAGCTGCCGATCTTGCTGGTGGCATGCGAGGCCACGGCCAGCTGCAGTTCGTCTGGGACAATGCCACAGCCGTCGTCGCGCACGCGGATCAGCCGCGCGCCGCCCTGCTCGATATCCACTTCGATGCGCGTGGCTCCGGCGTCGAGACTGTTCTCGACCAGTTCCTTGACGACCGACGATGGTCTTTCGATCACTTCGCCAGCAGCGATCTGGTTGATAAGTTCAGGCGGAAGGGGACGGATAACAGGCATCGGCGAAGCTTAAGGCCTCGCGCGCAGGGGTAAAAGCAACAAATGGGCTGTCAGAAGCAAGAAGTGAGTGAAAGCAAGGGGTTGCGAATGACCCCTCATTGCTCACACGCTCAACGGGCCCAGAACTTATCAGCCAGCCGGAATGGTCAGCATCATGCCGACACGCATGCTGCTGTCGCTATCGAGGCGATTGGCGCTCTTTAGCGCATTCACGCTCACCCCGTACTGGTGGGCGATGCTGCGCAAGCTATCACCACGTTCGACGCGATGCATGTCACGCACATCGCCGTCCGCTCGCGAGGCGGTGCTATCGGATTTGGCGGCCATGGCCTGGGCGACAGCCTTGTTGGCCTTGGCCACCGTCTCGTCGTCCTCACCCTGTGAAGACGCCACTGTCGCCACACCATTGCGACGCGAAGCTTGGGCGGCAAACCAGGTGCCCGGTGGCGGCGTGGTTTCAAAGTAGTTCTTCACGCCACTCATCACCGCCGAGGCCAGCCGCGACTGATGAGAGGGGTCGCGCAGTTTGCGCTCTTCATCCGGGTTGCTGATGAAGGCCGTCTCAACCAGGATCGAAGGTACGTCCGGCGAGCGCAGCACCACGAAGTTGGCGCGTTCGACGTAACCACGATGGGTCGGACCCAGATTACCCAGCGCCCTTAGCACGTTGCCGGCCACCGATTCGCTGGCCTGCATCGAATAGCCTTGCTGCAGGTCAAGCAACACAGCGGCGAGACCGTCGTTCTTGTCGTCCAACGTCACACCACCGATCAAGTCGGCGCGGTTCTGACCATCCGCCAGCCAGCGGGCAGCCATGCTGGTTTTGCCACGCGGCGACAGCACCCACACCGACGAGCCTTTGGCATCGCCATTGATGAAGGCGTCGGCGTGGATCGACACGAACAGGTCCGCCGAGTTGTTGCGGGCAATCTGGTAGCGCTGCTGCAGCGGAATGAAGAAGTCGGCGCTGCGCGTCAGCACGGCACGCATGCCGGGCTGCTGATTGATCTGATCCGCCAGCTGGCGTGCCACGGCGAGCGTGACGTTCTTCTCCAGCGTGCCGCCCGGGCCGTGTGCGCCCGGGTCGTCGCCGCCGTGGCCGGCGTCGACGGCGATCACTACTTTGCGCTCGCCGTTGAGCAGCGCAGCGGCGGCTCGGGTGGAGGCCATCCCGCTCTGCGTGGGCTTCAGCGAGGACTTGCCCGAGCTGCGTACCGGCTCGGGTGCAGCGACAGGGGCAGGCACAGCGACCGGCGGCGGAACGGGTGCCGCCGGCGGGGGGGCATCCTGCGCTACGGGCGTCGGGCTGCTGTCGTCGTCGGTGTCCGGCGCGGCAGGCTTGGCGGGCGCCGGCGACTTGGTCGCCACCGCGCTTCCCGGATAGAGGTCGACCACCAAGCGATAGCCGTACTCTGCCTGGGGCTTGAGCAGGAAGCTTTTGACGCTGCTGGCTGGGTCGACCTTCGCGGTCAGGTGCAGATTGTTGCCTAGCCGCTCGCCGGTGAGGCTTTTGAACAGGCCTTGGGCCGCCGGCGAACTGAAGTTGCCGATGAGCGAGCTGCTTTCCAGATCGACGGTGAGCTGGTCGCCGTCCTGCTTGATTTTGTAGGTGACCGGGCCGGAGACATCCAGCACCACGCGGGTGTATTCGGGGCCGGCCCAGACGCGGGCGCCCTTGAGGTCAGCCGCGCGGGACGCGCACAAAGGTGCCAGGGCCAGCAAGGCCACGGCGCCAAGCACGGCAGGATGCGTCCTATATCCCTTCATGGGGCGGAATTGAAGCCCAGCCGAAGGCTGAATGCAAGAGGTTTTCCTTTGAATTTCCATGACCTGCAACGGATTTGTCAGACGTCGTACAGCTATCGGCCGCAAGCCGCGCAAATTAAAGGCTTCCCAGCCCCCGTCGAGACGGCAAAAATTCTCAAGAGGGATCGATACTTAGCCGCAACCAGCCGTATCCAGGGCCCGCCGTCAGTGCTCAGGAAAGCTGCGAAACGACCTTTGCCCCGCGCGGAGTGCGCACCTCCATCCGCGCCTGGCGCCCAAGGCCCGCGTAACCCAGATGCACGATGAGGTCGGGCGCCGGCAGTGCGCCGACACCACGCTCAGGCCATTCCACCAAAACCAACGCGGCCGGATCTGACAGGGCGTCCAAGCCCAGCCATTCCAGTTCACCTGGATCGGCAATGCGGTAGAGATCCAGATGCCACGCGGGGCGGTCCTGGGCCCGATAGGACTCGACCAGGCTATAGGTAGGGCTCTTGATCCGTTCGCCCACCCCCAGCGAGGTCAGCAGGGCGCGGGCAAAGCTGGTTTTGCCAGCGCCCAGCTCGCCATGCAGGTAGATCACCAACCCTTCCTGCAACGCGCTGGCGACACGCGCGGCCAGCGCCGCCGTGGCAGCCTCGTCAGGCAGCTCCCAATGGTGTTCCGTCATGATTCCCGTCCGTTGAGCAGCCGCCGAATGGGTTCCAGCAGGTCACTGGCGAGCAGGCCGCGCTCGCCACCCTGTTGCGCGGCCAGATCACCGGCACGTGCATGCAGGCTCACACCCAGACACGCGGCTTGCCAGGCATCGCAGCCCTGGGCCAGCAGTGCGGCGATGACGCCTGTGAGCAGATCCCCCATGCCACCCGTGGCCATGCCGGGGTTACCCCATTGGCATACCGCCACGCGTTCATCTGGATCGGCCACCAGACTTCCAGCGCCCTTCAGTACGGCGACGGCGTGATAGCGCCGCGCCAACTCACGCACCGCACCGAAGCGATCCGCGGCGATGGCGGCAGTATCGCAACCCAGCAGTCGAGCCGCCTCGCCCGGATGAGGCGTGATCACGGCCGCAGGGCCCAGTTTGCGCGGCTCGCGTGCAAGCAGATTCAATCCATCGGCATCCAGCACCAGTGGCAGCTCCGCATCCAGCGCAGTCAGCCACAGTGCGTGCCCCCACGCGCCCTGCCCCAGGCCAGGACCGATGGCCAGCACGGTGGCGCGCGGTAGCAGTGCTTCCAGCGCCTGCGGCCCGTTCACGTCATGCGCCATCAACTCAGGACGTGCGCTATTGAGCGACACCAGGTGTTCGGCACGAGTTGCCACACTCACCAATCCGGCACCAGCACGCAGTGCAGCCTCACCGCACAAGCGGATGGCGCCAGCAGTCCCGTGCTCGCCACCAATGGCCAGCACGTGACCGTTGTTGCCCTTATGCGATTGCCGCGGGCGCGGCGGCAATGTGGTTGCCTGCAACAGCTCGGCATCGGGTCGTGCCTCGTGCCAGAGCGTCTCGGGCAAACCCAGCGACTCCCATTGCATTTGCCCCACGTAACCGGGCGCCTGCCCGGTATAGAGGCCGCGCTTGGCAGCGATAAAGGTGACGGTGAGTTCGGCTTGTATCGCTTCACCCGGCACATCGCCAGAGTCGGCGTTGACGCCCGACGGCACATCGAGCGCCAGTACCGGCGCGCCAACAGCACGAATACCCTGCACCAGCGCTGCCACATCCGGTGCCAGCGCGCGTTGCAGACCCGTGCCGAAAAGCGCATCTACCTGCACATCCGCTGCAGGCAGCCCGTCGCCGCTTTGCCATAGCTGCACGGTGCCACCACCGTGTTCGTATGCGCGACGCGCGCGCACGGCATCGTCGCCGCGGCTTTCGCCAAGTGCGATGACATCGACCTGCAACCCGGCTTCACGCGCCAATGCGGCCAGCAGGAAACCGTCACCACCGTTATTGCCGGGGCCGCAGTACACCGCGATGCGTCGCGCGTGTGGCCAACGCCGGTGCAGGCAAACCAGCGCGGCGGCGGCGGCCCGTTCCATCAACTCGTAACCGGGCACGCCGAGGTCATCGATGGCGCGACGGTCAAGTGCGCGCACCTGGTCAACGGTATAGAGCTCGTGGCGATGTGCGCTGGCAGTCATGAGGGAATTATAGGCAACACTGATCCGGTATCACCGTTGTCACCGGCCCTGTCTGTTCGCAGGCCACAGGGCCTTTGGCGAAAGCAGGCTGGCCGTCTGTCGAGCCAAGGGACCGAAGGCAGGTGGACAGGCCGGACCGGTGGCGGTGGTGATACCGGATCAGTGTTGCCTAAACGCATGCCAGCGGGTGGCTCTGCACGCGGCAGCCTACAATAGGCGTATGTCCACGACTCACACCCCCGACACCGACTACGCCGCGCTGGCCCGCGACATCAAGGTGTGGGCGCGCGAATTGGGGTTTGCCGATGCAGGCATTGCCGGCACTGATCTGGGCGAAGACGAGCTTCATCTGAAGCGCTGGCTCGACGCGAACCACCACGGCGAGATGGATTACATGGCCCGCCACGGCGACAAGCGCAGCCGCCCGGCCGAACTGGAGCCGGGCACGTTACGTGTGATTTCGGTGCGCATGGACTACATCCCACCCGGCACCCGTAATGCATGGAACGTGCTGGAGGATGCCGAGGCAGGCTATGTCGCGCGTTACGCGCTCGGCCGTGACTATCACAAGCTGATGCGCAACCGGCTGCAGAAACTGGCTGATCGTATCCACGGCGCCATCGGCGATTTCGGCTATCGCGCCTTTGTCGACTCCGCGCCGGTGCTGGAAAAAGCACTCGCGCGCAACGCTGGACTGGGCTGGATCGGCAAGCACACCGTGCTGATCAATCGCCACGCCGGCTCCTATTTCTTTCTTGGCGAGCTCTACACGGATCTGCCGTTGCCGGTCGACGCACCCGCCAGCGCGCATTGCGGCAGCTGCCGGCGTTGTATCGACATCTGC
The DNA here is from genome assembly GCF_055702865.1 of Dyella sp. PARNA 12/25. Classification (NCBI taxonomy): domain Bacteria; kingdom Pseudomonadati; phylum Pseudomonadota; class Gammaproteobacteria; order Lysobacterales; family Rhodanobacteraceae; genus Dyella; species Dyella sp. PARNA 12/25. The sequence goes on from NZ_JBVQCI010000002.1 coordinate 343,758, forward strand.
CCGACGCAGGCGATCATCGGGCCGTACAAGCTCGACGCGCGTCGCTGCATTTCCTATCTCACGATCGAACTGCGCGGGAGTATTCCTGAAGAACTGCGCGCACCCATGGGCAACCGCATCTTCGGTTGCGATGACTGCCAGCTGATCTGCCCGTGGAACAAGTTCGCGCAGGACACCACTGAACCGGACTTCGCACCACGCCACCGGCTCGATGGCGCCAAGCTGGTGGAGTTGTTCGGCTGGAGCGAGCAGGAGTTTCTGCAACGCACGGAAGGCATGGCCATTCGCCGCACGGGCTACGAGGGCTGGCTACGCAATATCGCGGTAGCGCTCGGCAATGCGCCTGATTCAAACGACGTGCGGCAAGCGTTGCTCGCGCGTGCCGATCATCCTTCGGCGATCGTGCGCGAGCATGTGGCGTGGGCATTGGCGCGGCACGCCGCTTGAACGGTGACGCCGCCTCTTGCAAGGCGGCGATCTGAACCATCAGCGGCTGTGCTTCTCGAGGGTAATGCGCCGCTCTGCGATCTCCTCCAGCGACGCACGCGTGGCGGAATCGAAAACACTGATGTCGGAAGCACTGCCATCCAATGCCGGCAGGATCTGTCGCGCGATCGACTTGCCCAGCTCCACGCCCCATTGGTCAAAGGCGTTGATGCCCCAAAGATGGCCAAGCATGAACACTTTGTGTTCGTAGAGCGCAATCAGCGCGCCCAGGGTTTCGGGCGTCAGCGCGTCGAGCAGGAGCATCGTGCTGGGGCGATCACCCGGGAACATGCGCTGCGCGGCGAGCACACGACGCTCCTCTTCGCTGCCCTGCTTCGCCTCGGCCAGCGCCTCGTCGAAGGTCTTGCCCAGCGCGAGCGCAGCGGCCTGGGCGAGCAGGTTCGCCAGCAGTGCGTCGTGGTTGGCTTCCAGGTTATGCGCGGGCTTCACCACGCCGATAAATTCCAGCGGCACGACATCGGTGCCCTGATGCAGCGCCTGGAAATACGCATGCTGCGCATTGGTACCTACGCTCCCCCACACCACGGCCGAGGTCGACTGCGCCACAGGCAGGCCCAGCGGGGTCACCTGCTTGCCCAGGCTCTCCATCTCCAGCTGTTGCAGATAGGAGGTGAGATCGGTAAGCAGATCCGCGTAAGGCACCACGGCGCGACTCGCGCGCCCATGGCCGTTGCGGTTCCACACCTCCACCAGGCTCAGCAATACCGGCAGGTTTTCCTGCCAGGGGGCGGTACGGAAATGATCGTCGACCAGGGCCGCGCCCTTCAGCAACGCATGGAAATTGTATGAGCCGATGGCCAGCGCCAACGACAAACCGACGGCGGACCACAGCGAAAAGCGGCCGCCAACGAAATCCCACATGGGATACACCTGCGCAGCAGGCACGCCCCAGCTTTCCGCAGCAGCGACATTTGCGCTCACTGCAAGGAAATGGCGTTGCACCGCTGCAGCATCACCCTTATAGGCGCGACTGATCCAGTCGCGCATGACGTTGCCGTTGAGCAGGGTTTCCTGCGTGGTGAACGTCTTGGACACCACGACTACCAGCGTGCGCTTGGGATCGAGCTGGTGCATCAGCTCATACGCCGACTGCCCATCCACATTGGTGAGGAAATGGCTGCGGACGCCCGGTACGTGATACGGGGCCAATGCGCGCACGGCCAGGCGCGGCCCGAGGTCGGAGCCGCCAATGCCGATGTTGACCACATCGGTAATGCCCTTGGCGACGCCGAAAGCGGAAGCGTCGCCCAGCCCGATGGCATGCACCAAGGCATCCATGCGCTGCAGTGTCTGTTCGATTTCCTTGAGCACCTCACGCGGCGCTGGCGATGGCAACGGCGAGCCGCTGGCGCGCAGGGCCGTATGGAGTACGGCACGTCCTTCGGAGGTATTGATGGGGGAGCCTGCGAACATCGCATCGCGAGCCGCCTGCCAGCCGCTGGCTTCGACATGGGCGCCGAGCGCATCGAGGGCTGCGTCGTCCAGCTTCTGACGGCTCAGGTCCAGCAGCAGCGGACCCACCCGGTGTCGCAAACGATTGCCGCGAGCGGCGTCCTTCAGCAAGTCACGCAGATGGGTGCGTGCGAGACGGTCAACGTGTTCTGCCAGGAAGGACGAACGTTGGTCGGGCGACATGGGTGCTCATGCTTAGTGGACGGGAACGCCGATCTTACGCAGCTTCACGCGTCCCTTGCCAGCAGATTGTTGCACCGCAAACACGCCCCGCCGGGGCGGGGCGCGAGGTATTACGCCGCAGCCATCTGCTTGGGGATGGAGCGGTTGGTATGCGAGATGCGGTTGTTGGCATCAACGTACACCAGGGTCGGCTGAAACTGCTCCAACTCGGCCTCGGACAGCTGCGCGAACGCGGCGATGATGATCAGGTCGCCCGGTTGGGCGCGATGGGCCGCACTGCCGTTGACCGAGATGATGCCGGAACCTTCCTCAGCGCGCAGCGCATAGGTGACGAAGCGCTTGCCGTTATTGATGTTCCACGCATGGATCTGCTCGTACTCGCGCATGCCGGCGGCGTCGAGCAGCAGGCCATCGATAGCGATGGAGCCTTCGTAATGAAGCTCGGCGTGAGTCACCGTGGCACGGTGGATCTTGCACTTGAGCATGTTCAGATTCATGACTTCGTTTCCAGCAGGGACAGCCCGCGAAGCTCACCATTATCCGGCCGGGGAACGTCGCACTGCAACATCGCCCCCGGGACGGGCCCGATATGGGGCTGGTTCAATCAAACGGCAAGTTGTCGATCAGCCGGGTGGTACCGAGCCGCGCGGCAATCAGGGCCACCAGCCCTTCCTGCTCGCCGTCGGCCGGCTCAGCCAGATCCTCGGCCCGACGGATGGCCGCGTAGTCAGGATCGAAGCCGGCCCGGGCCAGCTTGGAGGCCGCCGCCTGCTCCACCACCGGGCGGGCGTGGCCCTTGGCGATCAGCTCCCGCATCTGCTGCAGGGTGGCGTAGATCTGGGGTGCCAGCGCGCGGTGCTCTGCCGACAGGTACTGGTTGCGGGAACTCAAGGCCAGCCCGTCATCGGCGCGCAGGGTGGGCGCGGCCATGATCTTCACCGGCAGCGACAGGTCGCGAACCATACGTTCGATCACCTTGAGCTGCTGGAAATCCTTTTGGCCGAACACGGCCAGATCCGGCTGCACCAGGTTCAACAGTTTGCACACCACGGTAGCCACGCCATCGAAATGACCCGGGCGATGCGCACCTTCCAGCGTCTCGGTGAGCTGGGGCACGTGAATGCTCAGGCTGCCGGCCGGGCCAAACGGATACATCGTGGCCACTTCCGGTGCGAACAGCAGGTCGCACTCGTGCTCGGCCAGGCCGACCTGATCCTGCACCAGGGTGCGCGGATAACGCTCGAAATCTTCATTCGGACCGAACTGGGTCGGGTTGACGAATACGCTCGCCACCACGCGATCGGCACGGGCACGCGCCAACTTGATCAACGAATGGTGACCCTCGTGAAGGTTGCCCATGGTGGGCACGAAACCCACCGTCAGGCCTTGGCCCCGCCAACCGCGAATAAGGGCGCGCAGCGCCGCTGCGTCTTGCACTGTTTGCATGGATGCTTGCTCTAGCTTCAGTCGAAGCAGTGTTCTGGCGCGGGAAAGGCGCCACTGCGCACGTCCTCGGCGTAGGCCGCGATCGCCGCAGCCACAGAGTCGCGTCCTGCGAGGAAATCCTTGCTGAATTTGGGTCGTTTGCCTGGCGTGATGCCCAACATGTCATGCAACACCAGCACCTGGCCATCGCAATGTGGGCCTGCGCCGATGCCGATGGTGGGAATGGACACGGCGCGCGTGATGCGCTCGCCCAGCGCCGTCGGAATGCCTTCCAGCACCAGCAGGGAGGCGCCCGCAACCTCAACGGCCTTGGCCTGGGCAACCAGATGGTCAGCCGCCTCCTGTTCGCGCCCCTGGATACGGAAGCCGCCAAACTTGTGTACGGACTGGGGCGTGAGGCCAAGGTGAGCGCACACCGGGATCACCCGCTCCACCAACGCCGAGATCACTTCCAGAATATGCGGTGCCGCGCCTTCGATCTTTACCATCGCGGCGCCACCTTCACCGACCAGCCGCGCGCCTGCTTCCAGCGCATGCGGCACATCGCGGTCGGCCATGAATGGCAGGTCGGCCACCAACAGTGTCGCGTTCAAGCCACGCGCCACCAGGCTGGTGTGATAGACCATGTGATCGAGCGTCACCGGCAAGGTGCTCGAATGCCCCTGCACCACCATGCCCAGCGAATCGCCCACTAGCGCCACATCGATGCCGGCCATTTCCAGCTGCGCGGCAAACGCCACGTCGTAGGCCGTCAGCATGACGATACGACGGCCCTCCGCCTTCATGGTGCGCAACGACGGCACAGTGACGGGCTTGCGCGTGGGTGCGTTCGCTTTTTGCGCGTACACGACGGATCCCTAGAGCGGAAAGAGAGGCGGATTATCCCGCGTAAAACGTGAAGGGCTCAAGGCAGGCGCGAAAGGCCAGTGATATCAAGCGACGCGAGCAGGTCACCCACCCGCCCCTGGCCTCGCAGGTGCAGATCCGGCGCCAGATCGTTCAGGGGCGCCAGCACAAAGGCTCGCTCACGAATGCGCGGATGCGGCAGATGCAATCGCTCGTCATCGACTGCCACGCCTTCGATATGCAGCACATCCAGATCCAGCGTGCGGGGCCCCCAGCGCTGCCCGTCACGCACGCGTCCGGCGGCACGCTCGATCGCCAGCAGGGCATCCAGCAGCTCATGCGGCGACAGCGCCGTTTCGAGTTGCGCCACGGCGTTGATGAAAGGGGGCTGGTCGATGACGCCCCACGGCGGCGTCAGATACAGCGGCGAACGCGCCACCAGGCGCGTGCCGGGCAAGTGCGCCAGCGCATCGAAAGCACCCAGCACCTGAGCTCGCGCATCACCCAGGTTGCTGCCTAACGCCACGAACGCTTGCTTCACGCCTGATCCGATTTGCTACCTGACTTGCCTGTCGGCTTGCGACGGCGACGTTTACGTACCCGGGGCACGGTGGCACTTTCGGTAGCACCACCGGCTGCCGCGCCACCAACCGACGGAGCGCTACCACCGAGCGCAGCCGCCAGCGTTTCGTGCGGCAATTGCTGGGCATGCGCCCACCACTCACCCAGTTCGCGAATGGCAGGCGATTCCGCGGCACGCAACAGCAGGAAATCGAAGGCGGCGCGGAAACGAGGGTGTGCCATCAGACGGAACACGCGCTTGCGCTGCACCTGTTCAAAACGCGGCTGCAATGCCCAGATCTCTTCCATCGTAAGCGTGAAGCGACGCGGAATAGCCACGCGCTGACACTGCTCGGCCATCACGTTCGTAGCGGCCCGCTCCCACGCCACGGGTGGCTCCTGGCCCTTGGTGATCAAGGTATGCGCCAGATCGCGCACCTCACCCCACAGCAGTACCGCGAACAGGAACGCCGGAGTGACCGATTTGCCTTCGGACACGCGCGCATCGGTATTCGCCAGGCCCTGCTCGACCAATGCGCGCAGCGCCTTGTCGCCGCGCTTGAGCGCGCGCGCGGTGGCCGGGAACATGAACTTGAGCAGGCCTGTCTGCTCCAGCATGTGGAAGCTCTTCAGGCCGTGGCCAGCCAGGAACAGCTTGAGCGATTCGTCGAACAGGCGCGCGGGCGCTGCGTCGGCAAGCAATGGTCCCAGCTCGGTGAAGGGCTCGGCAGCTGCAGTATCGATACGAAAGCCCAGCTTAGCGGCAAGCCGGACGGCGCGCAGCATGCGCACGGGATCCTCGCGATAGCGTGTTGCCGGATCACCAATGAGATGAAGCACGCGGTTCTCGACGTCTTGCACGCCGCCCACGTAATCGCGCACGGAGAAATCGCTGATGTCGTAGTACAGCGCGTTAACGCGGAAGTCGCGGCGGATCGCATCTTCCTCGATGGTGCCCCATACGTTGTCGCGAACGATGCGGCCGTCGACAATGTGGCGATCGCCCTCGCCCTCTTCTTCGCCGGTACCACGAAAGGTGGCTACTTCGATGATCTCCGGCCCGTACACCACGTGGGCCAGACGGAAGCGGCGCCCAATCAAGCGTGAGTTGCGGAACAGCTTCTTGACCTCGTCCGGCGTGGCATTGGTAGCCACGTCGAAATCCTTCGGGTGCCCACCAAGCAGCAGGTCGCGCACGGCGCCACCTACCAGATAAGCCTGGTAACCCGCCTCATTGAGACGATAAAGCACGCGCAAAGCGGCCTTGCTGATGTTCTTGCGCGAAATCACGTGCTGCTCGCGCGGAATGATGCGCAGTGCGGGCGTGGGAGTAGTCCTTGAATCGTGACTCAAGCGATTTGGATCCTTAAAGCTTGTCCAGTGTCTCTACGTAGTCCGCGCCGGGAGCTGTTTGCGCGCAGGCCAAGGAAGAGCGAAGGAGTGTACGTCCGTACACGACTGAGTGATGACGCCGGGATGCGTGCAAACAGACCCGGCCCGAAGGGTTATTCATCGAAAGCGCCCAGTGAGCGCCTAGCGGCTTGACCTGACCACCCGTCAGGCGCTGCGCCACGATCCGCTCACTGGGCGCTTTCGATGAATAACGCGGACTATGTAGAAACATTGGACAAGCTCTCGGCGCTACGCGCCATTCGAAGCGATCGGTTGCGCCCCCAGGGGGCGCGTCCACATTCGCCATGGCCTCAGTGGGTTGGCGGTACTGCTTAATACAGTAGGACAAAAAGCGTCCGAAGGCATTGCCGGGCGAAACAATTCCGCTATACTACCGCGCTCCGGTGCATTTCGCTCCCTTCGTCTAGTGGCCTAGGACACCGCCCTCTCAAGGCGGGAACACGAGTTCGAACCTCGTAGGGAGCGCCACTTCCGGCCTGGCACGGGTCGTGTCCATACAGCATAGGCGCGCGACAGCATGACTTTTGTCGTCACCGACAATTGCATCAAGTGCAAGTACACCGATTGCGTCGAGGTTTGTCCTGTCGACGCCTTCCACGAAGGTCCCAACTTCCTCGTGATCAATCCGGACGAGTGCATTGATTGCACCTTGTGCGAGCCGGAATGCCCGATCAATGCGATCTACCCCGAAGACGACGTGCCCGCCGGGCAGGAGTCCTACGTGGCGCTGAACGCAGAGCTGTCCAAGAGCTGGCCCGTGATCACCGAGCGCAAGGATGGCCTGGCCGATGCCAAGGAATGGGAAAACAAGCCCGACAAGCTCGGCCTGCTTGAGCGCTAAGTGCCCCCTCCCTATTTGGCGGCAGTGACTTTCACTCCGCACCACGCACAAAAAAACGCCGCCCTTGGGCGGCGTTTTTTGTGGACGGGCGATCGGCTATCAGCCGCCGCCGAGGCGACCCTTGAGCGTATCGATGACTTTGGCCACCGCGGCCGAGTCACCCTGGGCGCGCACTTCGCTGGCCGTCTGGCCGCTGGCGCTGACAGTCAGCTGCACCTGATGCGGCGCGGCGCCCGGTGCGTCAGCCGTCTGCTTGGACTTGCCATTGAACATGCTGCTGAAGAAGCCCTTCTTGGCGCTGGGCTCGTCCGTCGCTACCACGCTCAGCTGCAGCGTGCGCGCATCATCGTCGTGCGACAGCACCTGGCCGATATCGCCCTTTTCCAGCGCCTGGCTGATGCGGCGGTAGGTGTTGTCGACCGTATCGTTCAGCACAAACCCATCGGCAATAGTGGCGCTGCCCTGACTCACGTGGGCAGTGGCGCCGTTGGAGGTTGGGTTATTGGCACCTTGATCAGGAATGACCAGCGCGGCATTGGTGGATGGCTTATCCAGACCCGGAGGGATTTCCAGCGGCGTTTCCTGTTTGGCGGTTTCCCAGGCCTTCTGCGAACGGAACATGCCGCAGCCGGAGAGCAGCAAGGCGGACAGGGCCAGTACCGGCAGGGCCACGACAAGCGGGGATTTCTTCATGTAAGCAGATTCCGTAGAAGTATTCAGTTGCCCAAAACGTCAGGCCGCATTCGACAAGGATGCCAGACCTGCCAGCGCTTCGCGAAGCTGTGCGCGGGCGGGACCGTCTTCCAGCTCAACCAAAGGCAGGCGCGGCGCGGCCAGCCCAAGACCCAGCGATGGCAAACCCGCCTTCACCGCAATCGGGTTTGGCGCGCAGTTGAGCGCCTCCACCAGCGGTGCCAGCGCCGCGTCGCAACGTTGCGCTTCGAGCCGGTCACCTGCGGTGGCCGCTTCGCACAACATACGAAACGCACGAGGTACCAGATTGGCTACCACTGAAATGGTTCCGGCGGCCCCAGTCAGCATGGCTTTGCAGGCAGTGCCATCGTCGCCGGTCAGATAGACGAAATCCGGGCGCGCAAGTTCCGCCATGGCGCGAATGCGCTCATCGGTGCTCACCGCTTCCTTGATGCCGATAATGGCAGCGTGATCGCGCAGCGCCGCCACCGTTTCCGGCAGCAGGTCGCAAGCGGTACGGGTGGGCACGTTGTACAGCAGCACCGGCAAACCGCCCTGCTCGGCCACTTCCAGGAAATGACGACGCAGGCCCTCCTGGGTGGGGCGCACGTAATACGGGGCTACCACCAGCGCCGCGTCAGCGCCCAGCGCCTTGGCGCGACGAGTCAACGTCACTGTTTTGGCGGTGCCTGCCTCGCCCGTGCCGGCAATCACTGGAATGCGGCCAGCCACGCGTTCTACCGCGAAAGCCAGCAGGCGGTCGTATTCATCGTGTTCCAGCATGTGGGCTTCACCGGTGGAACCGGCAACGACCACCGCTTCCGTGCCGCCCTCGATCTGGTAATCAAGCAACTTCCCGAAGGACACCAGATCAAGTGCTCCGTCCGCCGTAAACGGCGTGACCAGCGCACAGATGCTTCCACGAATGTCCAAGACCCACTCCGGTCAAAAAAGCCAAGCCCTGCATGTTACTGGAAAACCCCGTTCAGCCAATACGGGGCCTTGGTTGCTCTGGCAACCCTCCCGCGGACCGTTGGTCCATTGGGGAAACAGCCGCCGATGAGACGCGCCGACAAACCACCCACGCCTGCCTTCATCGCAAGAAAACTCCTTCGGGGCCTTTACTTGCAGCGCCGCTGCGACGGCAAGTAAGCTCGAAAGAGCAGCCTTCACCCCGCATCCGCGGGGGCCGCCACAGGTGGATCTCATTGAATCGTTCTTCCGCGCGCACCAGCAGTGACAACCAGCTGCTGATCCAGACGCTGACCCCTTCCCCGCGCACGCCGCTGCTGACTCTGGCCAAGCGGATTGCCGAAGCGGGCTGCAACCTGGCCGATGCCCGCGTGGCGACCATGGGATCGGACACCTCGCTGACCTTGCTCGCGACCGGCACATGGGACGCCGTGGCCAAGCTGGAAACAGCACTAACCAAACTGGCACGCGACGAAGAGCTGCGACTGGTCCATTACCGCACTGGCCCACGCGAGCATCACTCGCACCTGCTGCCATACCTGATCGAAGTGATCTCGGCCGACCGGCCGGGCATTCTGGTCAAAATCATCGACTTCTTCGATCGCCGCGACATCGTGATCGAGCAGCTGAGCTCGCTACGCTACCAGGCCATGCAGACCGGTGCGGACATGTTCCAGGCGCAGATCACCGTCGGCATTCCCGCAGCGACCCACATTGCCGCGCTGCGCGATGATTTCCTCGAGTTCTGCGACGGCCTCAATCTAGACGCCATCATGGATCCGGTGAAGTTCTGAAGCTGCACGCTTCGATGCGGCAAAAAGCTGAATTTCCCGCCTGCCTGCCGGGCTTTTGAGCATGCTCTCAGCGGCGACCTCCCGCAAGGGCTGTCATTCGCCGCCGCAAGCGCTAGTCTCTATTCCCGTGGGCAGCACCGGAGAGGCATGCATGCAGCAGGCGGGTCGAATCGCACCGATCGCAGGGCGCACACCGACCGCCCTTACGCCCTCCTCCGCTGCCCTACTCCCCCAGATTCACGACATGCAGTCGAAGCCGGGAACGGCTTCGCAGGAGAACCCATGCCCGAAGTTGGCAAGAAAGTCCCCAAGCTCAAAGGCCTCACCGGCGATGGCAGTGAACTGAAGCTCGACAGCCTCAAGGGCCAGTGGGTAGTGGTGTACTTCTACCCGAAGGACAGCACGCCCGGCTGCACCAACGAGGCCAAGGATTTCCGCGATCTCCACGCAAAATTCCAGAAGCGCCACGCGGAAATCATCGGCGTCTCGCGCGACTCGGTGAAATCCCACGCCAATTTCGCCACCAAGCAGGAACTGGCGTTTCCGTTGGTATCGGACCCCGACGAAACCTGGTGCCAGGCCTTCGACGTGATCCACGAGAAGGTGCTGTATGGAAAACGTCACATGGGTGTCGTACGAAGTACCTTCCTGATCGATCCCGAAGGCAGGCTGGCCCAGGAATGGCGCAACGTAAAAGTGACCGGACACGCCCAGGCCGTGCTCGACGCCATCCCCGCCAAGTGAACCCTGACCGCCTACGCCGCCTTGTTGTCGCCCGCCCTTCGTGGCGGATGATGCCGACGGCGCACCGAAAACCGGCCGTGTTGGCCGGCTACCCGCGGCGTGCCGCACGCCGCGGATCTTCCACCTCGCACGCTCAAGAGGTCTCTTCCGTATGACCGGAAGCAAGCGCATCTACGCTCTCGACACCAATGTGCTGTTGCACGACCCGACGTCGCTGTTCCGCTTCGAAGAGCACGATGTCTTCATCCCCATGACGGTGCTGGAGGAGTTGGACGAAAAGAAGAAAGGTGCCTCGGAAGTTTCACGCAATGGTCGACAGGTCAGCCGCTTCCTCAACGAACTGATCGAACGCGGCAACGGCCACGGCATCAGTAACGGGCTGGAGCTGGCCAACCCTCAAGGCGTCAATCTCAAGCGCGGCGCCGGGGTGGGCCGGCTGTACTTCCAGCAGCGCACCACCAACGGCCACGGCAAGGCAGACAACCTGATTCTGTCGGCAGTGATCGAGTTGCGCGATCAGAACCCCGACCGTGCGGTGGTGTTGGTCAGCAAAGACATCAACCTGCGTATCAAGGCCAAGATCTACGGCATCCATGCGGAGGATTACGAGAACGACCGCGCGCTCGACGACTTCGCCCTGCTGTACACCGGCTCCACTGAACTGACGGAAGATTTCTGGGATCGCCACCCGGAAGTGCAGTCGTGGAACGAGCGTGGCCGCACCTTCTACAAACTCGATCGCCACAACGACGAGGACTGGTACCCCAACCAGTGCCTGTTCCTGCCCGGTGACAACAGCGTGGAGCTGCGCGTACTGCACGTGGACGACACCAAGGCCACGATGGTGCTGCTGGACGACCACAGCCACACCAACCACAGTGTCTGGGGTATCGCCGCGCGCAATCGCGAGCAGAACTTCGCGCTCAATGTGCTGATGGATCCCGACGTGGATTTCGTCACCCTGCTCGGCACCGCAGGCACTGGCAAAACGCTGTTGGCACTCGCGGCAGGCCTGGCACAAGTGATGGACCAGCAGCGTTACCGTGAAATCATCATGACCCGCGCCACCGTGTCGGTGGGCGAAGACATCGGCTTCCTGCCCGGCACCGAAGAGGAAAAGATGACGCCCTGGATGGGCGCACTCACCGACAACCTCGAAGTGCTCGCCAATCCCGAGGAAGGCGGCAGCTGGGGACGCCAGGCCACCAATGATCTGCTCGCGTCGCGCATCAAGATCCGCTCGCTCAACTTCATGCGCGGCCGCACATTCCTGTCACGCTACCTGATCATCGACGAGGCGCAGAACCTCACGCCAAAGCAGATGAAAACCCTGATCACCCGCGCCGGTCCAGGCACCAAGATCGTGTGCCTGGGCAACGTGGAACAGATCGACACACCCTACCTCACCGAAACCACCTCAGGTCTCACCTACGCGGTGGATCGCTTCAAACACTGGGACCACTCGGCGCACATCACCTTGCGTCGCGGTGAACGCTCACGCTTGGCGGACTTTGCGTCGGAGGCGCTGTAAGCTCCGCGCATGTCACTTATCGCACCACCCATCGCCCTCACCATCGCCGGCTCCGATTCCGGCGGTGGTGCGGGCATCCAGGCCGACCTGAAAACCTTCCATGCGCGCGGCGTGCACGGGCTATCCGTCATCGCAGCCATCACGTCGCAGAACACGCGAGGCGTCACGGCAGTACACACCGTTCCGCTCGCCCACATTCGCAGCCAGCTCGAGGCCGTCTTCGATGACTTCCCGATCGGTGCAGTGAAGACCGGCATGCTGGGCAGCGCAGCCGTCACGAAACTCGTGGCGAAAGAAATGCGCACGCGCAAACCCGCCTGGCTGGTAGTCGATCCGGTGATGATTTCCACCAGCGGCGCTCGCCTGCTGGACGAGGATGCCGTGCAAGCCATGGTGGAAGAACTGATTCCACTAGCCGACCTACTGACACCAAACCTGCCCGAAGCCGAGGCCCTGTTGGGCCGCAAACTGCGCAAGTCCAAGGATTTCGACAGCGCTGGCGCGGCGCTGCTTGACCTGGGCGCTCGCGCCGTGTTGCTCAAAGGCGGGCACTCCACCGAACGCGAAGTGGTCGATCGCTTTTATGACGAGCGCGGTGTCATGGAAGTACGCCATCGCCGTCTGCCCATTGAGGGGCATGGCACCGGCTGCACGCTAGCTTCGGCGATTGCGGCGGAGCTGGCCAAGGGACACGCACCCCGCTCGGCCGTGCGCCGCGCTGTGGCTTACGTTCAGCGTGCTTTGGACCGCAGCTACCGCCCCGGAGGCGGTGAGGTTCACGTCCTCGGCCATTGATGCGGCGATTCCGCACATTGCCTGAATCACCCGGATGGGCCGGAGCGGTCAGGGAGTAGAATGGTAGCTTCTGTCCATCGGCCGCGTTATCCCCATGATTCTTGCTCCGCGCCTCGTGTTGCTGATCGTGCTGTCGCTGTTCGTGCTGTGCGTGCTGCTGGTGCACCTGCGCGGGCGCACCAAGCTGCGCTTCGACCGCCAGCTGGTGGATCACTCGGCGGTGTTCGCACCCTACAACCTGCTGATGTACGCGTTTTCCGCCGTACCGGCCACGCCCATTCTCGATCGCCGTGGCTTTCCGCAGTTGGATCTGCTGCAGGCCAACTGGCAGGCCATTCGCGAAGAGGCATTGCACCTGTTCGACGAGGGTTATATCCGCGCAGCAGAAAAGAATAACGACGCCAGCTTCAACAGCTTCTTCAAGCAGGGCTGGAAACGCTTCTATCTGAAGTGGTACGGCGAACCGCTCGCCTCCGCCGAGGCGCTGTGCCCGAAGACCGTGCAGCTGCTCAACTCCATTCCGACTGTGAAGGCCGCGATGTTTGCCCTGCTGCCGCCAGGCAGCAAACTCAACCCGCATCGCGACCCCTTTGCCGGCTCGCTGCGCTATCACCTTGGCCTGATCACGCCCAACTCGGAAGACTGCCGCATCTTCGTTGATGGCGAGGTGCACAGCTGGGGTGATGGCAAGGACGTAGTGTTTGACGAGACTTACGTGCACTGGGCAGAAAACCGCACTGATCAGACCCGCGTGATTCTGTTTGCAGACGTGGAGCGCCCGCTTCGCACGCGTTTCATGAACGCGATCAACCATCGCGTCGGTGCCTTCATGGGCAAGATTACGGCATCGCCCAACACCGAATCGCCGGAAGAAAAGACCGGGTTCGTCAACCGCGTGTTTGCGCTCAACCAGCGTAGCCGCGAACGCAACCGGGCGTTCAAGAAGAAGCACCCCAAGCTGTTCCGCACAGTGAAATACCTGGGCATGCTGGTGCTCATCTGGATCATTTTCCTGGCACCCTGGCCGTTCTTCCGCTGAGCTGTCACGAAGAGAGACGTTCGCGCGTCCTTGAGGTATCGCCCCTCTGGAGATCGTCATGGACAGCGCCACCGCCACCTTCCAGCAACACCGTCCCCGCCTGCTCGGCCTGGCCTATCGCATGCTCGGCACCCAGGCGGATGCCGAGGATGTGTTGCACGACGCCTGGCTGCGCTGGCACCAGCAGGACGCCAGCACGCTGGACGATGCCGAAGCCTGGCTGGTCACCGTCACCACACGCCTGTCGCTCGACCGCCTGCGCCGCGCCAAGACGGAGCGCCAGCACTACACAGGCCCGTGGCTGCCCGAGCCACTGGTGGAGGAGACCGAGCAGCCCGAGGCCGAGCTGGAGCGCGTCGAAAGCCTCAGCCTTTCGTTTCTTGCGCTGCTTGAGCGCCTGAGCCCCGAAGAGCGCGCGGCGTTCCTGCTGGTCCAGGTGTTTGACTACAGCCACGCGGAAACCGCCGCCATGCTGCAGATTGCCGAGGATGCGTGTCGGCAACGCTTGCACCGGGCCAGGCAGCGCTTGCGCGAGGGACGCCCGCGCTTCACGCATTCACCAGACGCGCAGCGCCGATTGCTGGAGAAGTTCCGCGATGCACTGGAGAGCGCCAGCGTCGAATCGCTGCACGCGCTGTTTGCCGAGGACGCTGTCCATCTCGCCGACGGTGGGGGCAAGGTCACTGCCACATTGAGACCGCTGTACGGCAACGACCGTATCGTGCGCCTGTACGCCATCATCGCCCAACGGTATCGCCATCTGCCCATCGTGCACCGCCTGCAGTGGGTCAATGGCGCACCTGCGCTGCTTACCTGGGTGAATGCCAGGCTGGCGACGGTGGCATGGATCGAAACCGACGGCGAGCACATCACCAGCATCCATTCGCTGCGCAATCCGGAAAAACTGGCGCGGCTGGAAGCTGTCACGAATCCACAAGCCGGCACGTCCTTGTCTTGAACGGCCATAGTGGCCGCCTTACCAAGGAACCCGTCATGTCCAAGCGTCTCTCGATCATGAAGTACCCCCAGGCCCTCAAGCCGCTGCTCGACTTCGGCGTGGCCGTGCACCAGTCCGGATTGGAACGCCCGCTGGTCGAACTTGTGCTGATGCGCGTGTCGCAGATCAATGGCTGCGCCTTTTGTCTCGACATGCACAGCAAGGACGCGCGCGCTGCCGGTGAAACCGAACAGCGCTTGTATATGCTCCCCGGCTGGCGCGAGGCGTCCTCGATCTACAGCGAACGCGAGAGCGCGGCTTTCGCCTGGGCTGAAGCCATCACGCATCTCGGTGCCACCGGCGTGCCTGATGACGTTTATCAGCGCGCAATAGGCTCCTTCAGCGAGGAAGAGCTGCTGAATCTCACGATGGTTATTGGCCTTATCAACACCTGGAACCGCATCAATGCCGGATTCCATACGCCCGGGGGTAGCTACAAGCCGGCAGCGAAACAGACAGCCTGATTTCCAGCATCAGGTAGGAGCGGATACCGAACCCTGCTCGGTCCGGGCAGCCTTCAACGGCCGCCCGTGCTTTACGAACGCATGCAAATCGATGGACCGCGTCGACACCGGCCGATAACTCTCATCGAAAGCCACGTCACCGGATATCCAGCCAGCACGGCAGCGGATCGCACCCCACCAGCGACGCATCACCGTCAGCTGCTGATCCACGATGCCATAGCGATTGTCGGCATCCACCATCGGGTCACCAACGCCCGTGGGGCGAGCCGCCTCGCCGTAGAGCGCTGTGCCAAACAAGATGTCCCAGATGGGAAAGATAAAAGCGTAGTTGCAGTCGTGCAGCGTCGGACGATCCGGATCCACGCGCATGTGGTGCAACCGGTGGTAACCCGGCTCCACCAACACTTTGTTCAACACCGGCCCGAAGCGCATACGGATATTGGCATGCCCCAGGTTCTGCAGCAGCTCGCCAGACAGAATCAGCAGTGCGTATTCCGTCGGGGCCACGCCGATGACCACCCCAACGCCGGCCACGATCAACGCTTCCAGCATGTCGTCCAGGTAGTGATCTCGATCGTTCGACCAGCAATTCAGTTGTCGCTGGCTGTGATGCAGGCTGTGCAAAGCCCACCACCACGGAATGCGGTGCTGCAACCGATGCACCACGTAATAAACGAAGTCGTAGATGGCGTAATAAACCAGGAATGACACTACGGGGTGATGCGCCAGCCAGGGCACGCCTTGCTGGATCCTGACCAGGCCCGCTCCGTCACCGTTGCTGTCACCGCCCATCCATTGATTCAATGGAAAGAGCACCAGATAGGTGAATGCGGGTAGCACCAGAAACAACTTGATCAGCGTGTACCGGCAATCAATGGCTGTAGTGCGCCGCTGATCCCACCGTTCCACCGGCCATACGTTTTCCATGGGACGCAATACGAAAGCAATCACTGCCACCTGCACGGTCGTGAGTGCGAAATACTGGGCGATATCCGATGTTTGGCTGGCGAGCCAGGTGAGATGCAGAGTCAGCAAGGCGGGATGGATGAGATGCAAGGCCATCCAGTGCAACGCCAAGAGCCACAGAGCCGGCAAGCCAGACATGTCGCAACGAATCCACTGCCCGGGGCTCAATTTTACGGCGACACCGGCAGCACGATCTTGGCGAAAACAAACGCATAAATCTGCGCTTATTGGCCGTTAACGCGCGAAGAAAGGCGCAAAAAAAAGCCCCTCGCATGGAGGGGCTTTTTTCGGAAGCACAGAAGATCAGGCTGCGCGAACGCGCTTGACGATGGCGTCGCCAAAGGTCGAAGTGCTGCCCTTGCCGCCGATGTCCGGCGTAACGCTGTCGCGGTCGTTGGTCATCACGTCGCGGATGGCCTGACGCACCTTGTCGCCCTTCTCCACCATGCCGAGATGGTCGAGCATGTCGGCAGCGGCGAGCAGCAGCGCGCACGGGTTGGCGATGCCCTTGCCGGCGATATCCGGCGCGGAACCGTGTACGGCTTCGAAGATGGCTGCCTCGGTACCGATGTTGTCGCCCGGGGCCAGACCCAGACCGCCCACCAGGCCGGCGCACAGGTCGGACAGAATGTCGCCGAACAGGTTGGTGGTGACGATGACGTCGAACTGCTCCGGTTTCATCACCAGCTGCATGCAGGCGTTGTCAACGATCATCTCGTTGAACTCGATCTGCGGGTATTCCTTGGCGATTTCGCGCGCCACGTTGAGGAACAGGCCCGAAGCGGTCTTGATGATGTTGGCCTTGTGCACGGCCGTCACCTTCTTGCGGCCCTTTTTCACGGCCAGCTCGAAGGCGTAGCGCACGATGCGGCTGGAGCCCTTGCGGGTGTTGCGCACCATGGAGATGGCGGTTTCGCCGTCTTCCGAAATCGACTGACCTTCGGACAGGTACGCACCTTCGGTGTTTTCACGCACCGTGATGATGTCGATGTTCTCGAAGCGCGCCTTGGTGCCCGGGAAGCTGATGGCCGGACGCACGTTGGCGTACAGGTCAAAGTGACGACGCAGCGTGACGTTGATGGAGGTGAAGCCGCCGCCCACCGGGGTGGTCAGCGGGCCCTTCAGGGCCACCTTGTGCTTGGCGATGGCGTCGAGCGTCGGCTGCGGCAGCAGGTCGCCGCTCTTTTCCAGCGCAACCATGCCGGCATCGACGAACTCATAGGACAAACCGCAGTCCAGGGCGTCGAGCACGCGCAGCGTGGCGTTCATGATCTCGGGGCCGATACCGTCGCCCGGAATCACGGCAATGGTCTTGCTCATGGGGACACTCCTTGAGATAAGAATCGAGCAACCCTGTGGCGGGGGACGACAGGGTTATAAATCCCGTCAATTATCTCCGATGAGCCACCAAGCGGCCAGAGCGAATGGCCCTGCCGCAGTTGCAAATCCTCGCATGCAGCATTGAATAAACTCGCACGCGTCAAGGCGGCGCCAAGGAGTAGGCGCCGCCCGTCGGGGGTCAGCTGTGGCTGGCGCAGTCCTGGGCGGACTCGCCCGCCTCGCCGGATTCCAGCTGATCGAGGAAATCCACCGCCCGGCGCAGATGCGGAATCACGATGGAACCGCCCACCACCAGACCCACGCTGAAGGTTTCGAAAAATTCTTCGCGCGTGACGCCGGCTTCCTTGCACTGGGCCACGTGATAGCTGATGCAGTCATCGCAGCGCAGCACCATAGAGGCGACCAGGCCCAGCAGCTCCTTGGTCTTCACGTCCAGTGCGCCGGGCTTGTAGGTCTGGGTGTCCAGCGCAAAAAAGCGCCGAACCACCTGGTTGTCTTCGGCCAGGATGCGCTCGTTCATGCGCTGGCGGAATGCAGTGAACTCCGCCACGCGGTCCTTGCCCGGCTGATCGTCGATGGGCTTGCTCACGCGTTGGCCTCCAGCAGTTCTGCAAGCTTGCCGCTGCGGTCGGCAGCAACGAGGTCGTCGAAACCACCGACGTGATGGCCGTTGATAAAAATCTGCGGCACGGTGCGTCGTCCACCGCTGCGCGCCAGCATCGTTTCACGCTGGACAGGATCGGTATCGATGCGCACCTCACTCCACTCCAGCCCCTTGGACTTGAGCAGATTCTTGGCGGAAACGCAGTAAGGACACACTGCGGTGGAATAGACCTCGATCTTGGGCACAACACACTCCGGAACCGAAAAAAAGTACGGCGAGTCGCTAGTTTGGGGCGAGCCCATGGGAAACAAGCGGAGAACACTGAACTGACGCCATAAGTGGCGGTCACTAATGATATTGTCGCCGACATATGCGCATGGCACCACGCCCCATCTCCATGGCCTCAGGATCTCACCTCACCCCCTCGCCGGACCTTCGGCGAACGGGTAGTCAACGGACCGCAAAACGCATGTTGAAGCACCTATCAAGGGCAGGAAGCCCATGAGCCGGTTCCCGCTCTCCCATCTGATGACGGCCCTGCTTTTTGCCGGTCTCACCGTCAGTGCGCCAGCGCCGGCACAGGATCACGACGTGCGCCTGCCTGACCTCGGCAGCTCGGCCAATGCACTGATCTCCCCGCAGGAGGCACAGGAATACGGCGCGGCCATGCTGCGCCAGATGCGTGCGCTCGACATGGTGCTGGACGACCCGATGCTCGACGACTACATCAACGACCTGGGCTATCGCCTGGTCGCGGGTAGTGAAAAGCCCAAGGAGCATTTTTCGTTCTTCATTGAGAAGGACAACGTCATCAACGCGTTTGCCGCACCGGGCGGCTATATCGCGGTGAACTCCGGGCTGATCGTCATCACCAACAGCGAAAGCGAGCTGGCCGGTGTGATCGCCCACGAAATCGGCCACATCACCCAGAACCATCTGCAGCGCGCTTTCGAGGCCTCCAGGAAAGATACGCCGCTGATGGCGCTGATCCTGCTGGGTGCCATCGCTGCGGGCGCGGGCGCTGGCGCAGGCGATGCCGCCGGCGCCATCATGCTGGGCGGCCAAGGCCTGCTGATGCAGCGCCAGATCAACTTCACCCGCAAGGATGAAATCGAGGCCGACCGTGCGGGCATCCAGACCCTCGCCAACGCCGGCTACGACCCCGACGCCATGGCCGCGTTCTTTGGGCGCATGGAAGACACGCTACGTGTGGGTTCAGGCGGCGAGCGAGGCGAAGTGCCTTCCCTGCTGCAGGATCACCCGGTGTCGCTGGACCGCATCAGCGACGCGAAATCGCGCGCCGGCGCGCTGATTGCCAAGCAGAAGCAGCGCCCGAGCGAATCCACGATCGAGAAGAACCAATGGGATAAGAGCACCGCGCCCATTGCCTTTGTCAAAGACTCCACCAAACTCGCCAGCCGCGGCAATAACGGCGGCCTGGACACTTATCTTCTGATGCGGGAGCGAGTGCGCGTGCTCTCCGGCGATGCCGGCAAGATGGCGACCTATTACGCCTCCAACATGGAGACACAACACGGCTTCGATACACCGTCCAATCGCTATGGCTACGCCTTGGCGCTCGTGCGCAGCAATCGTGGCGCCAAAGCTGTCGATGAGCTGCAGCCGCTGCTGACGGCCCACCCGGCCAGCCCCATCCTGCGTCTGGCCATGGCCGACGCCAAACTGCAGGCCGGGCGACGTGCCGAGGCGCTGGCCATGTACTCAGACCTGAACCAGCAGTCCCCACGCAACCGAGCGATCGCCCTGGGCTATGCCAAGGCGCTCACCGAGAACGGCAGCCAGGACGAAGCCAGGCAGGCGGCCGCCATGCTGATGCCCATGCTGGACAACAACGACGAGCCCGAGCTCTATCGCAGCTACGCCCGCGCCGCCGACAAGGCAGGCGACCCGGTGCGCGCTGGCGAAGCGTTTGCTGATGCAGCCTACCTCTCCGGGCGCCCGTTCGACGCCATGGAGCAGCTCAAACGGTTGCTGCAACGCCCCGACCTGGACTTCTATGCCCGGGCCCGCATTCAGGCGCGCATCAACGACCTCACCCCGCTGGTGATGGAACTGCGCAAGCGCCGGATACAAACCGATGACAACCCCGACGGGCGCAGCCAGCAGCCCCTGCAGAACGGGTCTAACTGCCAGGGCAGGCTCTGTTTCAGCACCACCGGAGGGGCGCGCTAAGTGCTTCCGTAGTAAGACGGCGACATCACCGTCACGTTGTGACCGTGTGAAATGTCATCGCGGCGTAACATTGCCCCGCTGCAATAATTGCGTCACACCCCCTCCCTCAGCGGATTTAACGCGTGCACAAGCGCATCCTGATCGTCGAAGACGAAGCTTCGATCCGCGACATGGTCGCCTTTGCCCTGCGCAAGGCCGGCATGGACGCCATTCACGCCGCCGACGCGCGCGCAGCCCAACTGGCCATTGCCGAACAGGTCCCCGACCTGATTCTGCTGGACTGGATGCTGCCCGGCACCAGCGGCCTGGACCTCGCCCGCCGCCTGCGCAAGGAAGAACTGAGCCGGGAAGTACCGATCATCATGCTCACCGCCCGCGGCGAGGAGATGGATCGCGTCAACGGCCTGGAAGCCGGCGTCGACGACTACGTCATCAAGCCTTTCTCCACCCGCGAGCTGGTCGCGCGCATCAAGGCTGTGCTCCGCCGCAGCCAGGGCGACGATGGTTCGGGCATGGTGGAACTGGGCGGTCTGCGTATCGATGGCCCGGCCCACCGCGTGTTCGCCGGCGAAGAGCCGGTGACCATCGGCCCTACCGAATACCGCCTGCTGTACTTCTTCATGACACATCCGGAGCGTGTCTATTCGCGCGCCCAGCTGCTTGACCACGTGTGGGGCGGCAGCGTGTACGTGGAGGAGCGCACGGTGGATGTACACATCCGCCGCCTGCGCAAGACGCTCGAACCATGGAAGCTCGACGACATGGTGCAGACGGTGCGCGGCGCAGGCTATCGATTCTCCGCGAGCGTTTGACTTGCGGGAACACCGGCTTTTGCCGATGCTGGCGCACCGCTAGCTCGGCATCTTGCTACTAACCGCCCATGCCAAATCTTTTCGACCGCTCCTGGATGCTGCCGGCCGCATTGGCTGCCGGACTGCTTGTGGGCGCAGGTGTCGGCTGGTTGTCGGGAGGCCATGTAGCTACCGGCGTGGCGCTGGTCGCAATCGCGGAAATCGTCTTGTTGTTGACCCGAATCCGTCATCAAGCGCAGCTCATGATGACTCAAGGCCCTACGGCACTCTCCCTCCAGCATGACCGCTTCATGACGCGTTCCCGACGCATTGCCTCCAGTTTGCGCGACTTGCGCAGTGCCGCCGGCAGCCTGCCGGATGCCGTTGTGTTGCTCGATAACGAGCAGCACGTACGTTGGTTCAATCACGCTGCCGAAGATCTGCTTGGCTTGCGCCGCCCGCAGGATCGCGGCGCACACCTCGACGAACGCCTCAGCACCACCGAGCTGGCGAGCTGGTTGAAGGAAGGCGCGCGCGAACCGCTCAACGATGTGGCGGCGCCCGGTCACCCGAATCGCCATATCAACGTAACGCTGCTGCCGTTCGGACGCCGCCAGCGTTTGCTGCTGGCGCGCGATATCAGCCATCTCACGCGGCTGGAACAGATTCGTCGCGACTTCGTTGCCAACGTGTCGCACGAATTGCGCACACCGCTCACCGTGATTCACGGTTACCTTGAGCTGATCGATCCCGAAGATGTGCCGGAACTTGCCCCGGTGCTCAGCGAGATGCGCGCGCAATCCAAGCGCATGGGTCAGATCGTCGAAGATCTGCTCACCTTGTCGCGACTGGAAACGCAGGACCACGTGCAGGATGAGCGTGTGCAGATGACGCCGTTGCTGGCGACCATCCGCAAGGAAGCCGAAGCACTCAGCCAGGGCCGCCACCAGGTCACCGTGGAATCCACCGCCGAAGTTGATCTGCTCGGTTCGGTGAAGGATCTGCACAGCGCACTTTCCAATCTGGTCAGCAACGCTGTGCGCTACACGCCCACCGGCGGGCGCATCACCATTCGCTGGCGACGCACGTCCGACGGCGCGGTCTATTCAGTCACCGATACGGGTTACGGCATCCCGGCCTCGCACCTCGCCCGCCTTACCGAGCGGTTTTATCGTGTGTCGTCCAGTCGCTCGCGCGAGAGCGGCGGCACCGGGTTGGGCTTGTCCATCGTCAAGCACGTGCTGAACCTGCATCAGGCCCGCCTGGAAATCCAGAGCGAACCGGGCCAGGGCTCCACTTTCTCGTGCCGGTTCAATAGCGAGCGCCTGCTCGCACCGGGTACGGCCGACCCCGAGTGATACCGTATTTCCCAGGCGCGGCCGGCGTTGCGCCCTGGTGAGCTGAACGGCCGTCACACTACGCGGCGGTGCGCCATGTAACAAATCGCCGCATCGTCCAGAATGGGGGGATGCGTCGCAAACCTGCCACTCCATCGCCCGTCGTCGACCGGGCCGCTCCCGAGTTCTATCTCAGCCGCGAGCTGGCTGCGCTCGAGTTCAACTTCCGTGTGCTGGCGCAAGCGCGCGACACACGCATACCGCTGCTGGAGCGTCTGCGCTTCCTGAGCATCGTGGCCAACAACCTCGATGAGTTCTTCGAGGTGCGCGTGGCGATGCTCAAGCACCACCACATGTTCGGCTCGGCAGCACCCGGCCCGGACGGGCTGCCTTCGGGTGAGCTGCTCGCTCGCATACGCAAGCGCGTGCTGGATCTGGTGGATGGCCAGTACCAGACCTGGCAGGACGAGCTGGGCCCGGCGCTGGCCGCCGAGAATATCCACTTCCTCACCCGCGACCGCTGGACCGCCCGCCAGCGCCGCTGGCTGCAAGGCTACTTCGAGAACGAGGTGTTGCCGGTGCTGTCGCCGCTGGGACTGGATCCGGCGCACCCGTTCCCGCGCATTCTCAACAAGACGCTCAATATCGCCGTCGTGCTGAAGGGCCGCGATGCGTTCGGCCGCGAAGGCCACATGGCGCTGGTGCGCGCACCGCGCTCGCTGCCGCGCATCATCCGCCTGCCGGACGAGGTGTGCGACGGCGGCGACCACTACATCTTCCTGGCTGAACTGCTGCAAGGCTTCGTCGACCTGATGTTCCCCGGCTTCAAGGTGGCCGGCTCCTATCAATTCCGCGTCACCCGCAACAGCGAGCTGATGGTCGAGGAAGCCGAGGTGGAAAACCTCGCCCGCGCGCTCAGCGAAGAGCTGGTGGGACGCGGCTACGCCCGGCCGGTAAGGTTGGAGATCGGCAACGATTGCCCCAAAGCCATCGTCGCCATGCTCGTGGCCAACTTCGAGCTGGAGGAAACGGATGTCTATCGCTGCGATGGACCGGTCAACATCATCCGCGCTGGCACGATCTTCGACGGGTTGGACCGCCCGGAGCTGAAGTTCCCGCGCTTCATACCCCAGCTGCCATCGGCCTTCAACGCCAGTCGCTGCAAGTTCGAAGTACTGCGTCAGCGCGACGTGCTGCTGCATCATCCGTACGAATCGTTCGCCGCCGTGGTGGATCTGCTGCGCCAGGCTACGCAGGACCCGGCCGTACTCGCCATCAAGCAGACGCTCTACCGCGCCGGCGTGGACACGCCGCTGGTCGACCTGCTGGTCGAGGCGGCACGCAACGGCAAGGACGTCACGGTAGTGATCGAGCTGCGCGCACGCTTCGATGAAGAGGCCAATATCCGCCTCGCGACACGCTTGCAGGAGGCTGGCGTGCAGGTCGTCTATGGCGTCGTGGGCTACAAGACGCACGCCAAGATGCTCCTGATCGTGCGCCGTGAAGATGATGTGCTGCGCCGTTACGTGCACCTGTCCACCGGCAATTATCACCAGACCAACAGCCGCAGCTATACCGACATCGGCCTGATGACGGCCCATCCGGGCATCGGCGAAGACCTGCACAAGGTCTTCCAGCAGCTGTCGGGCCTGGGCCCGGTGATTGAGCTGAAGCACCTGCTGCATTCACCGTTCACGCTCTATCGCAACGTGCTGGAAAAGATCGAGCGCGAAACCGCGCATGCCGAAGCCGGCAAGCCGGCGCGCATCGTCGCCAAGCTCAACGCGCTTAACGAAGCGCACGTGATCCAGGCGCTGTATCGCGCTTCGCAGGCGGGCGTGGAGATCGACTTGATCGTGCGCGGCGCCTGCACGTTGCGCCCGGGGTTGCCGGGCGTGTCGGATCGCATTCGCGTGCGCTCCATCGTGGGTCGCTTCCTCGAGCACAGTCGCGTCTACTGGTTCGCCAACGATGGTGCGCCGGAGATCTACTGCGGCAGCGCCGATTGGATGGAGCGCAACCTGAAGCGCCGTATTGAGGTCGCCTTTCCCATCCTCGATCCGAACTACGCCGTGCGGGTGTACGAGGAAACCCTGGCGAATTACCTGGCCGACAACACCGAGGCTTGGCTGCTCGACAGCGAAGGGCGGTACAAGCGCGCCCAGCCGGGCGATGAACCGCCCCACAGCGCGCAACAGTGGTTGCTGAACAAGCTGGTGCCGGCCTCGGGCTAGGCACCTCGGCAGGAATTCACGCTACTCGCTCCGGGCCTCGCATGAGAGAATTCGCCCGAAGGGATGCCCTGCTCTATTCCACGCGGGTGTCACCGGTTCTGTTTGCCCGCAGCTGTGTGTTGCCTTGGCGAAGGCAGGCTTGCTGCCTGTCGAGACGACGCGGCGCGCAGCTGCGGGCAAACAGAGCCGGCCCTTCGGGTGACGTCCATAACCCCTGCAGGCTGCGGTGCGCCACGCCCCACACCCTGCAGGGGTTATGGACGTCATGCCACCCACGTGGAACAGAGCAGGGCATCCCAAGCCCCGGAACGAGCCCCGCATGAACCAAGGCGATCAGACCCCGATCAAGGACGGCGAACTGATCGCCGCTGTCGACATGGGTTCCAACAGCTATCACATGGTGGTGGCCAGGGTGGAACACGGGGAACCGCGCGTGATCGATCGTCTGCGCGAAACCGTGCGCATGGCCGCCGGTCTTCGCGCGGATGGCACGCTGGACGCCGAGCATCGCGCACGTGCGCTCAACTGTCTGGCCCGCTTTGGTCAGCGCATTGCGGGCGTGCCTTCCATTCGCATACGCGCCGTGGCCACCAACACGGTGCGCCGGCTCGCCTCCCCGCAAACCTTTCTCACGGCGGCGGAAGCCGCGCTGGGCCATCCGGTCGAAATCGTTTCCGGTCGCGAAGAAGGACGCCTGATCTTCCTCGGCGCCTCACATGACCTGCCCGCCTCGCGCGAAAGCCGGCTGGTGATCGACGTGGGCGGCGGCAGTACGGAGTTCATCATTGGCCGAGGTATCGCGCCGATGCATACCGAAAGCGTGCAGGCCGGGTGCATCGCCTCGACGCTGCGCTTCTTCCCCGGCGGCAAGCTCAATCGCAAGCGCTGGCAACGCGCCAACAATGAAATCGGCGTGCTGCTGCAGCAGTTCTCGGAAGATTATCGTGAGTCCGGCTGGGTGGAGGCCTATGGTTCATCCGGCACCGCCAAGGCCATCGGCTCGGTGGTGCAGGCCATGCGGTTTTCTGATGACGGCATTACTCCGACATCCCTCGCCCTGCTGCGCGATGCCCTGCTGGCGCAAGGCAACATCGGCACCCTGAAACTGCCTGGGCTGGCCGATGACCGTGCGCCGGTCATCGCAGGCGGCGTGGCCATCTTCGAAGCTGCCTTCGAGGCGCTGGGCATCGAGCGACTGCGTGTCTGCCAGAGCTCGATGCGCGAAGGGCTGCTATGGGATCTGCTGGGCCGCGCCGGCGGTACCGATCCGCGCACCGCAAGCATCGACGCGCTGGCCAATCGCTACGGCGTCGACCGCGCACAGGCTCGCCGCGTGGAATCCACGGCATTGATGTTCTTCGACCAGATCGCACGCGTCTGGAAGCTCGACGCCGAGGCGCGCGAGTGGCTGTCGTGGGCCTCGCGAGTGCACGAGATCGGGCTGGCCATCGCGCACAGCCAGCATCACCACCACGGCGCCTACATTCTGCGTCACGCCGACCTGGCCGGCTTCTCGCGGCAAGAACAGCAGTTGCTTGCAGCGATTGTCGAATCGCACCGCCGCAAGCCTGACCGCGCCACTTTCTCGGCGCTGCCGCAACGCTACCGTCAACTGGCTCGCTACATCACGGCCCTGCTGCGCCTCGCCGTGCTGTTCCGCCGTGCCCGCCGTGCCGAATCCCTGCCGCAGATCCAATTGGCCGCCACCAGCCAACGCCTGCGGCTCACCCTGCCCTCGTCGTGGCTGGACCAACACCCGCTCAGTGAAGCCGACCTGGAACAGGAACAAGCCCCGATGAACGAACTGGGCCTGCTGCTGGAAGTCCACCCGACATAGCAGCCTGCTGCCAGTCTCCACCGCGTATGATGCCCTGATGCCACAAGCCGCCCGACCTACCATGTCCCGACTCCTGCTTGCCGCCGCCCTGCTGTTGTCGCCGCTTGCGCTCCTTGCACAAGCCGCCAAGCCCACCGCGACGCCCGCTGCCGCACAACCGCATCCGCAGGTGGTGCTGCACACCTCGCAGGGCGATATCACGCTGGAGCTATTCCCGGACAAGGCACCCAAGAGCGTCGCCAACTTCCTGCAGTACGTGCGTGACGGCTTCTACAGCGGCACGGTGTTCCATCGCGCCATCCAGGGTTACCTCGTGCAAGGCGGCCTCTACACACGCGACCTGCAGGCCAAGCGCACGCGCTCGGCCATTGCCAGCGAGGCTGACAACGGCCTGTCCAACCTCCGTGGCACGGTGGCGGTGGCACGTGGCGCCGACCCCAGCTCCGGCACCTCGCAGTTCTTCTTCAACCTGGTGGACAACCGTCGCCTCGACTTCGTCGGCAACCAGAGCGGCCTGACCTGGGGCTACGCGGTGTTCGGCAAGGTCGTGAAGGGCATGGACGTGGTCGACAAGATGGCTGCCCTGCCCACGCGTGGCCTGGGCCCGTTTGCGGGTGACGTGCCCAACCCGCTGGTGATCATCGACAGCGCCAACGTGGTCGGCGAAGAAGCCCCCACCGCCACGACGACAGCGCCGAAGCCGGCCGAACCGTCGACCGTGAAGCCAGCCGCCCCCGCCAAGAACGGCAAGGCCACCAGCAAGACCAAGGGCTGACGCACGATGGCCACGCTGTTCATTTCCGACCTGCATCTGGATAACGGTCGCCCGCAGATTACACGCCTGTTCGAAACGTTTCTCGCCAGCGACGAAGCGCGATCAGCCGATGCGCTGTACATCCTCGGCGACCTCGTCGAGGCATGGATCGGTGACGACGACGACGCCGAGCTTCCCTCCCGCATTGCCAACGCCACCAAGGCGCTCCGCGACAGCGGCGTGCCGGTGTATTTCATGGTGGGTAACCGTGACTTCCTGCTTGGCGAAGATTTCGCAAAACGCGCCGGCTTCACGCTGCTCGATGACGGTACCGTGCATGACCTCTACGGCCGCCCCACCCTGCTGATGCACGGCGATGTGCTTTGCACGGACGACATCGCCTACCAGACGATACGCAAGCAGGTGCGCACACCGCAGTGGAAAGCGCAGATTCTCGCCATGTCATTGGACGCGCGTCGTGCCTTCGCCGCCAAGGCGCGCGAAGACAGCAAGGCGCACACCGGCACCGCCATGGAAACCATCATGGACGTCAATGCTGACGCCGTGGCTGACGCCATGCGCAAAGCCGGCGTCACGCGCTTGATTCACGGCCACACCCACCGCCCCGCCACCCACCACTTCGATCTGGATGGCCAGACGGCCGAACGCATCGTATTGGGCGACTGGTACGAGCACGGCTCCGTGCTGCGCGTTACGCCAGAAAGCGCCGAACTGCGTGGACTGGCTCTGAGCTGAGGCCCGAGACCATCTGTTGCAGGCAACGGATGGTCGGTGCAGCACAAAGCGACTCCCTTATAGCACTGGCCCCTAATGGCGGTGGCGATCGGCCGGCAAGAAAAAACCGACTGATCGCCATTTCCAGATAACTTCAGTGATGCCCGTTGTCGCCGCCGTGACTGGGCGCGGGACGAGCGGCGTGGCTCGCCGGAGCCGGGCGTGGTGCAGCCGCCACGTGATACGAGCCCGGATTATTCACTGGGTGATAGTTGTAGGTTGGATACGTTCGCTGCGTATTGGCCGTATACCGTGGCTGCATATTGGGCGCGTACCTGGGTTGCGCATTGGATGGGTACCCAGGCTGGGTCGTAACCGAATAGGTTCGCTGGTGATAGGACGGATACGTTCGCGCGTTGCTCATCGCGTGGCTGGCGCCTGGAGAACCCCAGCTCGCAGCTGACGGCATCGGCGCATGGGTGGCACTAACGTGTGGTGCGAAATTGGCAGAATGCAGTGCCAAGTTGTTCTGCGGCACCTGCGTCGGCGCGTTGCGAACGCCTGAAACGCTGACGGGGTCAGCGTGTGCAGGGCCTGCGATCACCGGTGCGCCGCGATTCACCGACGCACGCATGGCCGGATCATGGCCAGCTGCGGCCACGTGCTTCATCTGCGTCGCCATCGGCGCCACGTGAGCCTCACGGGCAACAGCTGCCTCCTGGCGCGTTGGATCAGCTCTCACACCACCACGACCGCCATTGAAACTGGTGCGATTCACGACGCCATTGTTGGGCACCGACCCGTTGTAGACGTTGGTGACGCGAGCATTGTTGATCTGATTGACTGAGCGGTTGTAGTGGAAACCGTCATGCTGCCAGCGACCGCCGTAATAGCCCCTGCCCGGATAACCAAACCCGTAGTCGATGCCACCGTAGTAGCCCACGTGCCGTCCCCAGTAACCGTCATGGAACACATACACGCCGCCCATCCAGCCCCAATAACCCGGTGTCCAGAGGGCTCCGAAATACGGCGGCATTTCCCAATAGCCAGGCACCCAGTAATAGCCGTCCTCACCCCAGTCCCAGAAACCGGGAATCCAGATGTACCCCGGGCCAGGAATAGGCGGCTGCACGTACAGCGGCAACGGCGGCGGCGGATAGTCCACAGATATGCCGACGCCTACCGATACTTCAGAGGCTGCTCGAAACGGTATGGCGGCGCATGCGATGAGCACCAGTACGAGCGCAAGAATGCGGATCAATCGATGGTGTTTCCGCAAGACAGGATGTTCGAGTCGAAGCACATCCATGACACGCCCTCCACGAGGGTTGACGATGAACAAGGTAACGCTGAAACCGTCGAAAGGCGGTACTTCGGGAGCTGGGATGGTTCTGTGGCGTTCATTCAGGGCTCGCGGGCTGAATGTGCGCTGTCGTCAGGATGAATGTTTTCGCGCGAGTAGACTCGATGCGCACGACGATCTCGAAAAGAGGCTTCGTCAGGTGGCGCTCAGCCTTTTGAAGGTGAGGATGACTGGGGGAATTTGTCGCTATCTGAAAAGCTACTGACAAATCCGTTGAACCAAAACCACAGATACGCAAAAAGCCCCGCGAGGGGCTTCGTTGTCGTGTGCTGTTACGTGGGGTCCGGGATTGTTCGGGCCAGCCTGCGGCTGTCCGAAATTGCTCCAGGCAATTTCGTCGAACCGGAGCGTTCGTCCACAACTCTCTCTCCGCCAGATACGCAAAAAGCCCCGCGAGGGGCTTTTTGCGTATCTGGCGGAGAGAGAGGGATTCGAACCCTCGATAAGGCTTTTGACCCTATACTCCCTTAGCAGGGGAGCCCCTTCGGCCTCTCGGGCATCTCTCCGTTTTTTGGTCCGCATTACTGCGGAGCCGGCAAGGATACTAACCGGCGAGCTCGAGGTAAAGCTTTTATTGCGTGATCAGTGTTCGCCAGTGTCACCGGATGCGCTGCTGTCCGGCTCGTGCTCGTTCTTGATCCGTTGATAGATCTCTTCGCGATGCACGGCGACGTTTTTGGGCGCATTGATCCCAATACGTACCTGGTTGCCCTTGACGCCCAGAACGGTAACGGTCACCTCGTCACCAATCATCAAGGTTTCACCGACCCTGCGGGTCAGAATCAACATGTTTGCCACTCCATGAATACTTTGGTCATAGGCCAACAGACGGTTATGCCTCACCCCTGAGCTTCACCGTCTGGACAGTTCGACGATCTTACCGCCGAAGGCCCTACCGCCTTCCCCGGTTCACAGACGAGGCATCCCCTGTAGATGCCCTTGTCGAGCGACACCGGCGCAACCATCGGTGTCGGCAGTGTTTGGATACTAGCCGAGCGTCCGATGGCAGCGCAATGCGTAAACGGCAACGGAGTCTGATGGGTTGACTCGTTTCAGGAAGCCAGTCGCTGTCCGACCCAGCCGACCAGACCATTCAGGATGTTGGGCAGCTCGGCGCTGTCGTTTCCGCCACCCTGGGCCATGTCCGGGCGACCGCCGCCCTTGCCGTCAATCTGGCCGGCCACATGGGCTACCACATCGCCTGCCTTGACCCTGCCCAGGGCTTTGCCGTTGACGCCGGCCACCAGCGAGACGCGGCCGTCGGCGGCGCCCGCCAGCAGGATCACGCAGTCAGCCAGCTGCTGTTTGAGCTGGTCCATGCTGTCGCGCAATGCCTTGGCATCCAGACCTTCGAGGCGAGCGGCCACCACTTTGATGCCGTCGATGTTGTGCGCCGAGGACGCCAGGTCGGCGGTGGCCGAGCCAGCCGCCTTGGCGCGCAGCGATTCGAGCTCGCGCTCGAGCTTCTTCTGCTTGTCGAACAGCTGGCGAAGTTTCTCCACGGCATCGTCACCGTTGGCCGACAACAGCTGCGCGAACTCGCCAAGGCGACGCTCTTCATCGGCCACATAGGCGAGTGCGCCAGCGCCAGTCACCGCTTCGATGCGGCGAACGCCGGAGGCCACACCCGCTTCGCTGACGATCTTGAACAACCCGATATCACCGGTGCGGCCCACATGGGTGCCGCCACAAAGCTCGGTGGAGAAGTCGCCCATTTTCAGCACGCGCACTTCATCACCGTACTTTTCGCCGAACAACGCCATCGCGCCGAAGGCGATCGCGTCGTCATAGCCCATGTTGTGAACTTCAGCCGCCGCATTGCGGCGCACCTCGGCGTTCACCAAGGCTTCGATCTCGCGCAGCTCATCCGCGCCCATCGGCTTGAAGTGTGAGAAGTCGAAGCGCAGGCGCTCAGGCGCCACCAGCGAGCCCTTTTGCGTGACGTGTTCGCCCAGCACCTTGCGCAGTGCGGCGTGCAGCAAATGGGTGGCCGAATGGTTGAGCACGATGGCCTGATGGCGCGCACTGTCCACGGCCGCATCCACGGTGTCGCCCACGCGCAGCGGCTGTGCACCCTGCCAACGACCGGCGTGACCGAAGAACACGCCGCCCATCTTGAAAGTATCGCTGACTTCAAAGCGGCCAGCGCCGGACGCAAGCTTGCCGGTATCACCGACCTGACCGCCCGATTCGGCATAGAACGGCGTGCGGTCGAGGATGACCAGAGCTTCCTCGCCTTCGCTCAGCTGGTCGAGCTGTTTGCCTGCGCGAACGATGCCGACGACTTTGCAGCCCTGGCTCTTCAGGGCCTCGTACCCCAGGAACACGGTCGGCTGCAGCTGGCTGGCCAGCTCGGCCGGCATCTGGCCCTTGGCTTCAAAGCGGCTGGCGGCACGTGCACGCTCGCGCTGCTCGTTCATGGCCTGCTCGAAGCCCGCCATATCCACTGTGAGACCGCGCTCGCGTGCGATGTCGGCGGTGAGGTCCACCGGAAAGCCATAGGTGTCATAGAGACGGAAAGCGTCGGCACCCGGGATGGTTTTGCCCGACTTGGCCGAGACCTCGTCAAACACGCGCATGCCGTGCTCCAGCGTTTCGCCGAAGCGCTGTTCTTCGGTGCGCAACGCTTCTTGGACGAACGACTGCTTCTGCGCCAGCTCGGGATAGGCCTCGCCCATTTCCTCGACCAGCGGCTGCACCATCTTCCAGAAGAAGTCGCCACGCACGCCCAACATCCAGCCATGGCGCAGTGCACGGCGGATGATGCGACGAAGCACGTAACCACGACCTTCGTTCGACGGCAGCACGCCGTCCACGATGAGGAACGAGCACGCGCGAATGTGATCGGCAATCACGCGCAGGGATTTGTTGGCCAGATCGTTGGTGCGGGTAAGCTCAGCCGCCACCTTGATCAGGTGCTGGAACAGGTCGATCTCGTAGTTGGAGTGCACGTGCTGCAGCACGGCGGCCAGGCGCTCCAGGCCCATGCCGGTATCGACGCAGGGGGCCGGCAGCGGTGACAGCGTGCCGTCCGGCGCGCGGTCGAACTGCATGAACACCAGGTTCCAGATTTCGATGTAGCGATCGCCGTCTTCGTCCGGCGATCCTGGCGGGCCACCGGCGATCTCTGCACCGTGGTCGAAGAAGATTTCCGTGCACGGACCGCAAGGACCCGTGTCGGCCATCTGCCAGAAATTGTCCGAGGCGTACGGCGCACCCTTGTTGTCGCCGATGCGCACAATGCGCTCCGCCGGCACGCCCACTTCCTTGTTCCAGATGTCAAAGGCCTCGTCATCGGTGTGATAGACGGTGACCCAGAGCTTCTCCTGCGGCAGCTTGAGGACGCTGGTCAGCAGCTCCCACGCATAGGCAATGGCGTCGCGCTTGAAGTAGTCGCCAAACGACCAGTTGCCGAGCATCTCGAAAAAGGTGTGGTGACGCGCTGTGTAGCCCACCGAATCCAGGTCGTTGTGCTTGCCGCCGGCACGCAGGCAGCGCTGCACGTCGGCCGCGCGCACGTACGGCAGCTTTTCGCTACCGAGGAATACGTTCTTGAACTGCACCATGCCCGAGTTGGTGAACAGCAGCGTGGGGTCGCTGGCCGGTACCAAGGAGCTGGACGGCACGATGGTGTGCCCTTTCGAACGGAAATACTCGAGGAAAGTCGAACGGATTTCGGCGGTTTTCATGCGGTTGGGGACGACCTGAAGGAAAGGCCACGCCCTGGGCGCACCGCCTCGGTCAGTCGGACTCGTCGGCAGCGTCGTCCACGTCGGCGTGGGTAACATTCCGTACTGTGGCGGCGGGAAAGCCCCGACGCAAGAGAAATTGCGCCCGCCGGGCCTTTTCTTCGCGATCTGGTGCCGATCCGACGCCAAAACGGCGCTTCAGCTGACTCAAGGCACTGGCTTCCCAGTCCACGTCGGCCTCGTCCAGCACAGCGCGGATTCTGGCGTCGGACAGGCCGTGGCTCTTTAGCTCAGCCCTTACACGCATGGGGCCGTAGCCCTGCGAGACCCGGCTGCGCACCAGCATTTCCGCGAAACGGTCGTCGTCCTGATACTGCTGCTCACCGAGGCGGTCGAGCGCCTCACCCGCCTCGTCGCCTTCGTAACCCTTCTGGCGAAGCTTGAGCTTCAATTCGCGGCGCGAATGCTCGCGACGCGCGAGCATGCCCAGCGCCTTGTTGTAGGCGGTGGGTTTGTCTTTCTTGTCGTCGCGGTCTTGCGCCATGAATCAGCAGCTAATGGTTACCAAGCCTGTGAAAAGGGCACCCATCGCACCGAGGATCGCCCCAAGTGCCAAACCCACAGCGATCACCAGCAACTTCACGACGATGCGCCAACCCGAGTCATAAGTCCGTTCTTGTGCTTCAACAGCATTGATATCCATGGTTCGCCCTAACCCTCTCGCGGACGGGCCGCAATGCGGGCCTGGATGTCACCGCGCAAATCATCCACTGATTGTCCAGCGGCCTGCACGACCTGCTCAATGGATGAGGCATCGAGGCCGCCAGGACTCGCCGCCTCCGCCAGCGCCCAAGTGCGGGCAGCGCGACGGCCACTACGGCAGTAAAGCAAGACAGGTTTCGGCTGCGTGGCCAGCACCTTCTGTAGCGCTTGGACCGCTTCATCGGGAATCGCACCGTGAGGCACTGGGTCGTAGGCGAAATGCAACTCGGCCCTGGCCGCGGCGCTAGCCATTTCGGCCGAGGACGGCTGCCCGTCCACTTCGCCGTCCGGCCGCAGATCCACAACAGTGGCGAAACGGCCGTTGCCCAGCAGCTCGAGCTGCTGTGGTGTGATCTGTTCCGAGACCCACACACCGCCGCTCAAACGCCTCGCGGCGACGCCATCGGGCCATGGGTGGGCATAGTGCTGATACGCCGCCCACCCCATAACGGCGGCGGCGCCCGCCAGAACTGCGATAAAGAAGCTTCCCTTCAGTCCTGGCATGGCGCCTCCAATGCGTCGATCAGGCTTCTTCCGTTTCCACGGCCGGCAGCGGTGAGGAGCCGTTATTCACAAGCAGACGAGCACGCAGCTCGGCATCGACCTCGTTGGCAATGGCCGGGTTGTCGCGCAGGAACTGGCGGACGTTTTCCTTGCCCTGGCCGATGCGGTCGCCCTTGTAGCTGTACCACGCGCCGGACTTGTCGATCAGGTTCTGCGCCACGCCTAGCTCAATGATCTCACCTTCGCGCGACGAGCCCTCGCCGTAGAGGATTTCGAACTCGGCTTGACGGAACGGCGGCGCCACCTTGTTCTTCACCACCTTGACGCGGGTTTCCGAACCAATGACCTCTTCGCCCTTCTTCACCGCGCCGATGCGGCGGATGTCCAGACGCACCGAGGCGTAGAACTTCAGCGCATTACCGCCTGTGGTGGTTTCCGGGCTGCCGAACATCACACCGATCTTCATACGGATCTGGTTGATGAAGACCACCAGACAGTTGGACTTCTTGATGTTGGCCGTGAGCTTGCGCAGCGCCTGGCTCATCAGGCGGGCGTGCAGACCTACGTGGGAGTCACCCATTTCGCCTTCGATTTCCGCCTTGGGCGTCAGTGCGGCGACCGAGTCGATCACCACCACGTCCACGGCGCCGGAGCGCACCAGCATGTCGGCGATTTCCAGCGCCTGTTCGCCGGTGTCGGGCTGCGACACCAGCAGGTCGTCCACGTTCACGCCCAGCTTGGCGGCGTAGGACGGGTCCAGCGCGTGCTCGGCGTCGACGAAGGCAGCGGTGCCGCCGTTCTTCTGGCAGTTGGCAATGACCTGCAGGGTCAGCGTGGTCTTACCCGAGGATTCCGGGCCATAGATTTCCACGATACGGCCGCGCGGCAGGCCGCCGACGCCCAGTGCGATATCCAGGCCCAGCGAGCCAGTGGACACCGTCTCGATGACGTCGTCAGAACGGTCGCCCAGGCGCATGACGGCACCCTTGCCGAATTGCTTTTCGATCTGGCCGAGGGCGGAGGTGAGCGCCTTGCGCTTGTTGTCATCCATCGTCTTGCATCCTGGGTGGCAGTGAATGAAAGGCATGATGCCCGCAAGTAATCTCACGGGCTGCGATCTGAGATGGGAAATTATCTCACACCGGTCAACCGGATCATGGCCGGCAGGGCGACTCAGCTCGTCAGTGTCTTGAGCACGCCCGTGAGCGCCGCTGCCACGGTTTGCCGGCGCACAGCTTCGCGGTCGCCGTCGAAGTGGAAAAGCTGGGCGTAGGCATAGCCGCCGCGGCGCTTCCAGCCGATCCAGACCGTTCCCACCGGTTTGTCTGGCGTGCCGCCGCTGGGTCCGGCGATGCCGGTGACCGCCACGGCCACGCCCGCGCCAAAACGGGACAACGCACCGGACACCATCTCCAGTGCGGTCTCTTCGCTGACCGCGCCGGTACGCTCGAGCGTGCGCGGATTGACTCCCAGCAACGCCTCCTTGGCTCCGTAGCTGTAGGTGACCACGCCGGCGTCGAACCAGGCAGAGCTGCCCGGCAAATCAGTCAGGGTCTTGGCAATCCAGCCGCCCGTGCAGGATTCGGCGGTTACCACCATCAACGCCTTTTGCTGGACGGTCGCGGCGACCTGCTCTGCCAACGCTTTCAGTTCGGCGTCAGTGGGAATGGACTGCTCCATGGACTACTCCTGCAGATTGGCATCTTCGCCAGCGAAGCTAGGGCAACACTGATTAAGTATCGCCGTCGTCATGATGACTGGAAGGCCCGCAGGGTGTGTCGCGTGGCGCGGGGAAGACTGGCCGTCTTGCCAAGCCGCGCGGCACACCCTGCGGGCCTTCCAGTCATCACCCCGTCGCTTCAAATTCAACATGTTGGGGCCAGCCCTGTCTGCCCGCACGCCTTCGGTCCCTTGGCTCGACAGACGGCCAGTCTGCCTTCGCCAATGCCCCTGTGGCCTGCGAACAGACAGGGCTGGTGACGGCGGCGATACTTAATCAGTGTTGCCCTAGCCGTTCTACCCGGTTGAGATGGTGCCGCCAAGCCCTGGGCCATGGGATCGCCCTTTGCCTGCGCGAGCTCAATGATTCCAACAGCGGCACACCTTCAGGCATCAAGCAGCTACAGTGACGCCTTTCGTGACGCGCCCGGCCAATAGCTGGCGACTGCTTCAGCCAGAGTCCGTCCGGACTCGTCGGCGCCCCCGTCACCCGGCCATTCAAAACAGACCAAAACAACCCGCCTTACATGTCAGAAAATCATAAAGACCATTCGCCCGTCATGCGGCAGTACCTGACGGCCAAGGCCGAGCACCCGGATGTGCTGCTGTTCTTTCGCATGGGTGACTTCTATGAGCTGTTCTACGACGACGCACGCAAGGCGGCGCGACTGCTCGACATTACCCTGACCCAGCGCGGCCAATCGGCGGGCCAGCCCATACCCATGGCGGGTGTGCCTTACCACTCGGTGGAAAACTACCTCGCCCGTCTGGTGAAACTCGGCGAGTCGGTCGCGCTCTGCGAGCAGATCGGCGACCCGGCGACCTCCAAGGGTCCGGTGGAACGCAAGGTGGTGCGCATTGTTACGCCAGGCACGGTGACCGATGCCGCGCTGCTGGAAGAGCGCCGCGACAACCTGCTGATGGCCATTGCTGCCGGCGCGCATGGCGCTTATGGCCTTGCCTGGGTGGATCTGGCCAGTGGCCGCTTCCTGCTGAGCGAAGTACCCAGTGCCGAAGCGCTCGCCTCGGAACTTGCGCGCTTGCAGCCAGCTGAAACTCTGGTGGGCGAAGACGTGGCGTGGCCCAAGTTTGTCAGCGGCCTGCCCGGCTTGCGCAAGCGGCCGCCGTGGCATTTCGACGGCGATGCCGCGCGTCGAGAACTCAATCGCTTCTTCGGCACGCGCGACCTTGGCGGCTTTGGCGTGGACAAACTGCCTCTGGCGATTGCTGCCGCGGGCTGCTTGCTGGGCTACGTGGAGGAAACGCAGCGCAGCGCACTGCCGCATCTTTCCGGCATGTCCGTGGAAAGCGCGGGCGACACCATTGCGCTCGATGCCGCCACACGCCGCAACCTGGAACTGGACACGCACCCCAGCGGCCGCACCGAGCACACCCTGCTCGGCGTGCTCGATGAATCCGTGACGCCGATGGGCGCACGCTTGCTGCGTCGCTGGCTCAATCGTCCGCTGCGTTCGCGCGATCTGCTGCGCAGCCGCCATCAGGCCATCGGCACACTGATCGACAACCGTCGCTACGACGCACTGCGTGAGCAGCTGCGCGGCATCGGTGACCTCGAGCGCATCCTTGCCCGCGTCGCACTCCGCTCGGCGCGTCCGCGCGATCTCTCCACGCTGCGCGATGGCCTTGCCGCGGCACCCGCGTTGCGCGAACTGATGGCACCACTCGACAGCCCTCTGCTGCACACGCTGGTGGAACGCATCGGCGATCACGCCGGCACCGCCACCCTGCTCGCCCAGGCCGTGGTGCCGCAGCCACCCGTATTGCAGCGCGATGGTGGTGTCATCGCCGATGGTTACGACGCGGAACTTGACGAACTGCGCCGTCTCGCCACCAACGCTGACCAATATCTGGTGGACATGGAGGAGCGTGAGAAAGCCGCCAGCGGCATCCCCACGCTCAAGGTGGGTTACAACCGTGTGCACGGTTACTACATCGAAATCAGCAAGGGCCAGGCCGACAAGGCACCCACGCATTACACGCGCCGCCAGACCACCAAGAACGCCGAGCGCTATATCACCGAAGAACTGAAGACCTTCGAGGACAAAGTGCTTTCGGCCAAGGAGCGCTCGCTGATGCGCGAACGCGCACTGTACGAGGCCTTGCTGGACAACCTGACCGGCCAGCTCGAAGCGCTCAAGAACGCGGCCACCGCCATGGCGGAATTGGACGTGGTGAGCACCCTCGCTGAACGCGCGTCAGCGCTGGATTGGAGCGCGCCGGAGCTCACAGACGAGCCCGGCGTCGCCATCGAACGCGGCCGCCACCCGGTGGTGGAGAAAGTGCGCGACGAACCGTTCGAGCCGAACGATCTCGCGCTGGACGACAACCGCCGCATGCTGGTCATCACCGGCCCGAACATGGGCGGTAAATCGACGTACATGCGCCAGAACGCCTTGATTGTGCTGCTGGCACATATCGGCAGCTACGTGCCGGCGTCGCGTGCCGTGATCGGCCCGATTGATCGCATCTTTACCCGCATCGGTGCGGGCGACGACCTGTCGCGAGGCCAGTCCACCTTCATGGTGGAAATGAGCGAGACGGCAAACATCCTCCACAACGCCACCGAGCACAGCCTGGTGCTGATGGACGAAGTGGGCCGCGGCACCAGCACCTACGATGGTCTTGCGCTCGCTCGCGCAGCGGCAGTGCATCTGGCGGCCAGCAGTCGCTCATACACCTTGTTCGCCACGCATTACTTCGAGCTCACCGAACTTGCCAACGAATTTCCCACCATCGCCAATGTGCACCTGGACGCAGTGGAATATGGCGAGCAGTTGGTCTTCATGCATGCCGTGAAGGAAGGTCCCGCCAATCGCAGTTTCGGCCTGCAGGTCGCTGCGCTGGCGGGTCTACCCAAATCGGTGATTGCCGATGCGCGACGCACGCTTGCGGAATTGGAGCGTGGCATGTACCAGCAGGCCTCAGCGGCGGGCAGTCACGCGCCTGCGCAGGAGTCGCCTCAGCTGGGATTGTTCGCCGCGCCGCCATCCGTGGTGGAACGCGCACTGGAGGGTATCGACCCCGATGCCATGACACCGCGCGAAGCGCTGGAAGCGCTTTATCGACTCAAGTCGCTGGCCTGATGGCTGGCCGTAACGCGCGTCACGTACGGCGCGCGTTATCTCTACCCTGCTCTCGTATGCACTGACGTCGCAACGTCAGTGCGGGTATTCCGACTTCCTGGCATGGCCTATCGCTTCCAGCACCGGACTGGCGAGCCGATCGAGATTGAGTATGACCTTGCCCGAATGCACCGCACGTATGGCGCCGGCGGGTATCTCGAAATCGCCACCATTCTCGATGTAGATCACGTAAGCATCGCCGCCGGCAAGCACGCGGCGCACTGAGCCGACGCCGTCCTCGCCGTCGACCACGAACACCATATCGCCTTCTTCAATGGCTTCGGCCACAACGTCATCTCCTTTCGTGCAGATGGGTCCGCATCGTCAGCCACCCTCGGTCGTACAGGTGTGAAGGCCATTCGAATACTTGTCTGCAACCGGCAGGCAGATGCCGTCAAACATGATTTCTGCAGTCGCATCCGCCTGAAAAACGCGAGGCGTCGGGCGTCTTCCCATGCCCTTCATGCCATCACGCAACCATCACCCTGACGGGGTACATCCTGCCGTTTCCATCTCGTGGCTGGCACCGCCATTCATAGGCTCAAGCTATGAATTGCATAAAAACAATCAAATTCCGTCAATGGACGCGCCCGTCTACATTGACAGGCAAGCCAGCTATCGCCAGCCATTCCCCGTCAGCAAGGATCTCGACATGAGCGCACACCGCAGAACCCTCACCACCTCGTCCGGCGCGGCGATTCCCGATAACCAGAACAGCCTGACGGCCGGGCCCCGTGGCCCCTTGCTGGTGCAGGACCATCAGTTGTTCGAGAAGCACGCGCACTTCAATCGCGAGCGCATTCCCGAACGCGTAGTGCACGCTGTGGGCTCGGCGGCCCACGGCACGCTGACCATCACCCACGACATCACCAAGTACACGCGCGCCAAGGTGTTCAAGCCGGGAACCAAGACACCGCTGTTCCTGCGCTTCTCTACCGTAGCCGGTGAACGTGGTGCGGCCGACGCTGAGCGCGACGTGCGCGGCTTCGCGATCAAGTTCTACACCGAGGAAGGCAACTGGGATCTGGTAGGCAATAACACACCCATATTCTTTGTGCGCGACCCGTACAAATTCCCCGACTTCATTCATACGCAGAAGCGTGACCCGCGCACCAACCTGCGCAACGCTACCGCCATGTGGGATTTCTGGTCGCTGTCGCCCGAGTCATTGCACCAGGTGACCATCCTAATGAGCGACCGCGGCCTGCCCGCCACGCTGCGCCATATGCACGGCTTTGGCAGTCACACTTTCAGCTTCTGGAACGACAAGGGCGAGCGTTACTGGGTGAAGTTCCACTTCAAGACCCAGCAAGGCATCAAGAACTGGACCAACGACGAAGCGGCGAAAGTGATTGGCGGCGATCGCGAATCGCATCAGCGCGACCTATACGAGGCCATCGAGCGCAAGGATTTCCCGAAGTGGACCATGTACGTGCAGATCATGCCGGAGAAGGATGCGGACAAGACGTCGTACAACCCCTTTGACCTCACCAAGGTATGGCCGCACAAGGAC
The DNA here is from genome assembly GCF_055702865.1 of Dyella sp. PARNA 12/25. NCBI lineage: Bacteria > Pseudomonadati > Pseudomonadota > Gammaproteobacteria > Lysobacterales > Rhodanobacteraceae > Dyella > Dyella sp. PARNA 12/25. Next base: position 384,521 of record NZ_JBVQCI010000002.1, read on the forward strand.
TATCCGCTGATCGAGGTGGGCGTGATGGAGCTCAACAAGAATCCGGAGAACTACTTCGCGGAAGTCGAGCAATCCAGCTTCTCGCCAGCCAACGTCGTACCGGGTATCAGCCACAGCCCGGACAAGATGCTGCAGTTCCGCATCTTCTCCTACGCCGATGCAGCGCGTTACCGCCTGGGCACCAATCATGAGGCGCTGGAAGTGAATCGCCCGCGCTGCCCGGTGCACAACTACTATCGCGACGGCGAAATGCGCTTCGACGGCAACGGTGGCGGCAGCGTCAACTACGAGCCCAACTCGTTCAATGGTCCAGTCGAAGACAAGTCGGTCAAGGAGCCGCCGCTGAAGATCTCCGGTGACGCCGACCGTTACGATCACCGCGCGGGCAATGACGACTATACGCAGGCTGGCGATCTGTTCCGCCTGATGAATGCGGATCAGCAGAAGCAGTTGTTCGGCAACATCGCCGCAGCGATGCAGGGCGTGCCGGAAGAAATCGTCCGCCGCCAGCTGGGCCACTTCAGCAAGGCTGACCCGGCTTACGGCGCGGGAGTCGCCAAGGCGCTAGGCCTCAAGCTCTAACCCACCTTCCAGCGCGTCTGGATACAACAAAGGGCGGCATCCCTGGGATGTCGCCCTTCTGTATGCACGACTCTCCGCTCAGGCCGCCAGTTCAGGGACGCTATGGACCGGTGGCACATCGCCCGTGGCATTGGCCAGCAGCGCAGGAATCTCCTCCAACGGCGCCGACAGCGGAATCACCTCGCCTGCCTCGCGCAGCGGCAGTCGTCCCAGGCGAACCAACCCATCGATACTGCGCGTCACATCGGCCTGGCCGAACGGCTTGCTGATGAAGTCATCCGCACCGAAACGCTGCACGTAGAACTGTTCGGTCGCCTGCTGGTTGCCACTGATCATCACGATGGGGATATGCCGCGTCAGCGGGTCATGCCGCAACGTGCGCAACACCGAGAAGCCATTGATGCCCGGCAGCACGATATCCAGGAAGATCAGCGAAGGTGGCTCGACCCGGGCCAGCTCCAGCGCACTTTCACCGTCCGCTGCGCGGGTGACCTGATAGCCATCCACCTCAAGCATGCGCCCCAGCACCGCGCGAATGGTGGCCGAGTCGTCCACCACCATGACGCGCGCGCCCTGGGTGGTCTTGGACCATGTGTCCGGCTGCCCCACCTGCGTCGTAGCGCCTAGCCACCGCTTCAGGAATGCCAAACTCGCCATTGTCGTTTCTCCAGCACCGAATTCGATGGAACACCGCGCCCCCTGCGCAGTCTTTCCACAGTGCTGATGCTCCCGCAGAATCGCCCCGCATTCTGCGATGGGTGACTCACATGGAATCCTTAAGCCGTCGCAATTCTCGACGTGCCTGCTTGTCTGGGCGGCCTGGAGGGGCCATGGCGCCTACAAGCTTGCGCTGGGCCTTCGCTTCTTCACGCGCCTTCACGCTGGCTTCGCTTTCCCGATAAAGCGTCTGGGCCACGAGTGCAGGCCCACGTTTTTCGGACAGGGACAATACCTCGACCTCCAGACGCTCCTCGCCGCGGCTGATGCGCAACACGTCACCCACGTGCACCGCCTTGGCGGGCTTGCAGGAGGCGTCGTTGAGATCGATCTTGCCGCCATCGATGGCTTGCTTGGCGAGGCTGCGGGTCTTGAAAAAACGCGCGGCCCAGAGCCACACATCGGCGCGAACCATCGCCGCGCCAGGAGCTTGAGGTGATGTCATAGCGTCATTGTCGCCCCGCTGCAGGGCTTTTTGTAGGCATGCGGGGTCGGCGTCTACAGCGGTGTGCCCTGGTGAAACACCATCTGCCACTGGCCATCGCGCTGACGCCAGAGGGAGCTGCGCAGCGAATCGGCGGCTGGGCGGTGGTCCGTCGCACAACGATGCGCACGGTAGGTGACCAGCGCCACGTCGTCAGCGAGCCGGTTCAAGCGGAAATCAAACGCCTCGCGCACCGAAAACGCCTCGTCCCGCAGCGCCTCGATAATCGACTCCCGGGTCCACACCGTGCCCGATACGCCAAATTCAAAGAAATCGTCGGCAATTAAGCGCCGCAAGGCATCGGCATCCCCGCGCACGTCCAGCCGGTGCAACTGGGTTTCCAGATCGAACAACTGCGTTGCAAGATCCATCGCCTCTTCCTCTTAGCCACTCAACAAGAAGTTGCCCAAAGGCACCGTAAGTAGGGACAGCACAATGCCCGCACCCAGCGTCGTGTTGGCCAGCGAAGGCTCTAGCTTGTACTCGTCGGCCAAAATCGCGGCCGAGATCATCGGCGCCATCGCCGCTTGCAGCACGCCGACGGTAAGCGTCAGGCCGCTGACCTGCGCGATGCTACCCAACGCCCAGGCGGCAAGCGGCGCCAGCACCAGTTTCCAACCCAGCCCCAGCGATAACGCAGAAACCTGCCGCGCACTGAGATGAAACTTGAACTGCAACCCCACCGAGAACAGCGCCAGCGGAGTCAGCGTGGCACCGATGGGTGTAAACACGCCGTCCAGCATCGCCGGCCAGCCGCCCCATGCCCCCACCAGCGCACCGAGGACCAACGACAGGAAGGCGGGAAACGTCAGGATGCGCCGTGCAATCAATCGCGGTTGCGGCGTCTTGCCGGCGTACAACGAGGCCACTGCCACACCCGCTGAAGCAAGCAGCGGAAAACACCCCAGCTGATCGGCCACGACGGCCAGTGCCAGCCCTTCCTTGCCGTGCAGCGCTTCCATCATGGGATAGCCCATGAATGAGGTATTGCCCAGGCCACACACCAGCGTGAGCGCACCAATGCGTTCACGTGACCAGCCCCGCCATTTGCCCACCAGCGCAAACAGCAGCCAACCACCGAAGAACACCACCCACATGGCGGCGACGGGAAACCACAGCTGCGCGTCTATCTTGATGCGCGGCACCAGCTCCAGCACCAGCGCCGGCAGCGCAACATTGATCACCCACCAGTTGATGCTATGGACGATGCCGGACGGCGGCTTGGCGAAGCGCGCGACCAAGACGCCGAGCAGAAGGCAGACAAATAGCAACAACAGTGCGCTCATAGGCATCCCGGACAACGAAACGGCCGCAGTATAGCGGCCGCTTCGTTGATGCCCTGGTCTACGGCATCGTTGCCGGAATCACAAAGGGCGTCAGCCCACAATCAAGCGATTCAAACGCTGCACAAATGCCGCCGGGTCTGGCAGCTGTGCACCGGCCGCAATCTCCGCCTGATCGAGCAGCAGGTTGGCTAGGTCTGCCGCCTTGGCGGCATCCGCCTCGCTTTCAACGCGCTTGAGCAACGGATGCTGCGGATTGATTTCCAGCGTCGGTTTGGCTTGCGGCATGTCGTGACCTGCCTCACGCAACAGGCGCGCCAGATGCGGCGCCATCTCGAAGTCGGACAGCGCCAGGCAAGACGGCGAATCCGTGAGGCGTGCCGACACGCGGACGTCACCCACACGATCACCCAACAGTTCCTTGAGCTTGCTGACCAGCGGTGCCGCTGCCTTGCTGGCCTCTTCCTGCTGCTTCTTGTCGGCCTCGTCGAGCGGCAACTCGCCCTTGGCGACGTTGCGCAGCTTCTTGCCCGCGTACTCGTTAAGGCTGCCAAGCATCCATTCGTCGATGCGATCAAACATCAAGAGCACTTCCAGGCCCTTGGCCTTGAACGCTTCCAACTGCGGGCTGCCAATCGCCGCGGCATACCCATCGGCGGTGATGTACCAGAGGGTGTCCTGGCCCACCGGCATGCGTGTGATGTAGTCATCCAGCGATACGGTTTGCGCCGCGCCCTCGCCCTTGGTCGAGGCGAAGCGCAGCAGCTTGGCGATGCGCTCGCGATTGGCCGCGTCTTCGGCAATGCCTTCCTTCAAGGTATTGCCGAAGGACTTGTAGAACGTTGCAAACTTCTCAGGCTCTTCGCGCGCCAGCTTTTCAAGCAGGTCGAGCACGCGCTTGACGCAAGCTGCGCGGATACGCTCCAGCTGGCGATTGTGCTGCAGGATCTCGCGGCTCACGTTGAGTGGCAGATCGTCCGAATCGACCACGCCACGCACGAAACGCAGATAGTTGGGCAGCAGCTCTTCCGCCGCGTCCATGATGAAAACGCGCTTGATGTAGAGCTTCAGCCCCTTGCGCTCATCGCGGCCACCCATCATCAAATCAAACGGCGGCTGCTCGGGGACGTACAGCAAGGTGGTGAAGCTCTGGCTGCCTTCGACGCGGTTATGCGTCCAGGCCAGCGGATCGTTGAAGTCATGGCCGAGCGACTTGTAGAAGCTCTGGTAATCCTCGTCGGAGATCTCGTTGCGCGGCTTGGCCCACAGCGCCGAGGCGTCATTGACGGTTTCCCACTCGTCGGTGGGCTTGCCGTCGTGCTCCTTCGGCATGCGGATCGGAAACGCGACGTGATCGGAATACTTGCGGATCAGCGAGCGCAGCTCCCAACCCTTGAGGAACTCCTCCTCGTCCGCCTTCAGATGCAGGATCACCGCGGTGCCGCGCTCAGGCAGGTCGACCTGGGCGAGGCTGTATTCACCCTTGCCGTCGCTCTCCCACTTCACACCCTCACCCGCCAGCAAGTCGGCGCGACGGCTTAGCACCGTCACGCGATCAGCCACCACGAATGCGGAATAGAAGCCAACACCGAACTGGCCGATCAGTCGCGCATCGGTTTTCTGCTCGGCACTCATCGCCTCAAGGAAACGACGCGTACCCGAGCTGGCGATGGTGCCGATATTGGCCACCACTTCGTCGCGGCTCATGCCGATGCCGTTGTCGCGCACGGTGATGGTGCGCGCGTGCTCGTCATAGCTCACGTCGATGCGCAGCCCGCCCTCGCCCGCCAGCAGCTCCGGCTTGGCCAGGGATTCGAAACGCAGCTTGTCGCAGGCGTCAGAGGCGTTGGAGATCAGCTCGCGCAGGAAAATCTCCTTGTGCGAGTACAGCGAATGCGTGACCAGGTTCAGCACCTGGGCCACTTCGGCTTCGAATTTGCGGGTTTCGGGCGCAGCGTTCGTCATGCGAAAGGACTCATGCGGATATCAGGCGGAAAGGATTCGGCACAGAGAAAGGGGCCGACAAGTCGGCCCCTCATGCTGCCCGCTCCCGTGGTGAGAGCGGGTGAAGATCAAGGGGGAAGATCAGGCGTTGGTCGACGCGTTCTGCAGCGCGGCGATGCGCTCTTCCAGCGGCGGGTGGCTCATGAACAGGCGCTTGAGACCCGTGGCCAGGTGGCCGGAGATGCCGAATGCGGCAATGGTCTGCGGCAGCGTGCTTTCGCCGTGCTGCACCTGCAGGCGCTGCAGGGCGGAGACCATCGCGCCACGACCGGCCAGCTTGGCACCGGCCGCATCAGCGCGGAATTCGCGCCAGCGCGAGAAGGCCATGACGATCATCGAGGCGAACAGGCCAAACACCAGCTGCAGCACCATCACCGAGATGAAATAGCCGATACCGCCACCATCGCGGCTATCGCGACCACCGGAAAGCCAGCTGTCGACCAGACGGCCGACCACGCGCGACGCCACGATCACCAGCGTATTGAGCACGCCCTGGATCAGGGTCAGCGTCACCATGTCGCCATTGGCGACGTGGCCGATTTCGTGACCGAGCACGGCCGAGACCTGTTCGCGATCCATTTGCTGCAGCAGGCCGGTGCTTACGGCCACCAGCGAGCTGTTCTTGGTCATGCCGGTGGCGAACGCGTTCATTTCCGGGGCGTCGTAAATCGCCACCTCGGGCATGCCGATGCCGGCGTTCTGCGCGTGACGGCGCACGGTATCGAGCAGCCAGCGCTCAGCCTCGTTCTGCGGCTGTTCGATCACGCGGGCGCCGGTGGACATCTTGGCCATCCACTTGGACATGGCCAGCGAAATGAAGGCACCGCCCATGCCAAAGATGGCAGCGAAGGCGAGCAACCCGCCCATACCGCCATAACCACGGGAGGCGGCCCACTGATCGACGCCAAACAAACGGCATACGATGCTCAGCAGGAACAGGACGGCGATATTGGTAAGCAGGAACAATGCGATGCGACGCATGGCTGTCTCTCAGGCAGTCATGAAAGGGGATGTGGCCTAAGCCACTGTCGAAGAATCGTGGCGAAATCTTACGGTTTCAAGGGTCGATAGTCGGTGATGTCTGTCCAGGCTGTTCTGGCTTTAACACCGCGTCAGCTTGCAGCTCTCTGCAGGTCGGGCACAAGCGTACTCTGCTACAAGGCACGTCCCACCCTTAAAATGGGCCGATGAGCTATCGCGGACGCTTCGCCCCTTCTCCGACCGGCCATTTGCACTTCGGTTCACTGGTTGCCGCCGTCGGCAGCTGGCTGTGCGCCCGGCATGCGGGCGGGCAATGGCTGCTGCGGGTAGAAGACATCGACCCGCCCCGCGAGATGCCCGGCTCAGCCGAAAGCATCCTTGCCGCCCTGCCTGCCTTCGGCTTGGTGGCAGACGCCCCCGCGTTGTTGCAGTCGACCCGCATCGGGGCCTATGACGCCGCCTTCGAGCAATTGAAGGCGGCCGGCCACGTGTTCCCGTGCTGGTGCAGCCGCAATGACCTCGCTGGCGGCTTGCACCTCGACGGCCAATGCCTGGCCGCCCCCGTCGAGGGGCGCGCCCCTGCGTGGCGACTGCACGTTCCGGATGTCGAGATTTGCTTTGACGATGCCTTGCAGGGTCCGCAGGCGCAAAACCTGCGGACCACCGCGGGCGACTTTGTGATTCGCCGCGTGGAGGGGTATTACGCCTATCAGCTCGCCTGTGTGGTGGATGACGCCTTCCAGGGCATCACCGACGTGGTGCGCGGCAACGACCTGCTGGATTCCACGCCCCGCCAGATTTACCTGCAGCGTTGCCTGGGCCTGCCTGCCCCCCACTACCTCCATCTGCCACTGGCGCTGGACGGCAACGGCCGCAAGCTATCGAAGTCGGAGCAGGCCCATCCGGTGGACCCCACCGACCCGATGCCTGCGCTGCGGCGGGCCCTCGTTTTTCTCGACCTGCCACTCGCGCACGGCGCGCGCGATCCTTCAGAGCTGCTGGCCCATGCGCTTGCTCATTTCGACCCGGCCCGTTTGCCGCATTGCAGCGAACGCGCCGCGGCGTAAAACGCTATAAAGACCTTCGCTTCTCATTTGTCGCTCGTGGTGGCAAAACGACGTCTGCCCGTCGACGTTTTGCCACATGGAGCGTGCTAGACATGGCATCGCCCCGGCAGCACGATCACGTCGGGCAGGTATCAGCATCTTTCGGAGAACAGGCATGACGCAGCGCACGGCATTGGTCACAGGCGGTACCGGTGGTATCGGCACGGCCATCATTCGCTATCTAGCCCGCCAGGGACATCGCGTGGCCACCAATTATCGCGACCAGGCGAAAGCCGAAGCGATGAAGGAAATGATGGCGAAGGAAGGCATCGAAGTCATGCTGGTGCCGGGCGATGTGAAGGACCCGGATTCCTGCGAAGCCATGGCGCGCATCATTGAGGCCGGTCTGGGCCCGGTGGAGATTCTGGTCAACAATGCCGGCATCACCCGCGACACCACCTTCCACAAGATGACCTATCCGCAGTGGATGGAAGTGGTGAACACCAACCTCAATGCCTGCTTCAACGTCACCCGCCCGGTGATTGACGGCATGCGCGCCCGCAAGTGGGGCCGCATTGTGCAGATCAGCTCGATCAACGGCCAGAAAGGTCAGTACGGCCAGGCCAATTACGCAGCGGCCAAGGCCGGCATGCACGGCTTCACCATCTCGCTGGCGCAGGAAAACGCCAAGTTCGGCATCACGGTGAATACCGTTTCGCCGGGCTACGTCGGCACCGACATGGTGATGGCCGTGCCGGAAGAAGTGCGCGAAAAGATCATTGCGCAGATCCCAGTGGGCCGCCTGGGCAAGCCCGAAGAAATCGCCCATGCCGTCGCCTTCCTCACCGGTGAAGAGGCCGCCTGGATCACTGGCGCCAACCTCTCGATCAACGGTGGTCATTACATGGGCTGGTAACGCGCTCGCGCGTTGCCAAAATAGGTAACGGGGCTTTGGAGCGGGCACCCATCGAGGCGCCCCGCTTCGTTTCGGCCGTTTCAGCCCAAGAGCTTCTCCATCACCTTCCCCACCGCCGCAAACGCAAACGCGCCGGTGACATGCGTGGCGGCACCAAGTCCGCCACCGCAGGCGAGATTCAGGGCTTCCGCCCCGTTCGCCACCGGCGGGCGCGCGCCGCACACCGTGCCGTTGGGCTGCGGGTACTGCACGTTCTGCAGCGAATACACCGCCGAGACACCAAAGTAGCGATCCGGGTTGCGCGGAAAGTTGAAGTCGGCTCGGAGTTTTTTGCGGATCAGGCTGAACATCGCGTCGTGCTCGGTACGTGACAGGTCGCGTACGCGAATCTGCGTAGGATCGGTACGGCCGCCGGCCGAGCCCACGGTCACCATCGGCAGCTTGCGGCGGCGGCACCACGCGATGGCCTCCAGCTTCACGCGGAACGCATCGCAGGCGTCGAGCACCACGTCGTAGCCGCGATCAAGCAGTTCGTCGAGCGTGGAGGTGGTGAGGAAACGCTCGATGGCGTCCACCCGAATGGCCGGGTTGATCGCGCGCAAGCGGGCCTCGATCACCTTGACCTTGGATTTGCCGTACTCGCCATCCAGCGCATGTAACTGGCGATTGGTGTTGGACACGCATATGTCGTCGGCGTCGATCAGCGTGAGATGACCCACGCCACTGCGCGCCAACGCCTCGGCGGCCCATGAACCCACACCGCCGATGCCGATCACACACACGTGGCGCTGGGACAGCCTATCCACGCTACCCGCGCCGTAAAGACGCTCGACACCCGCAAACCGCTCGCGTGGAAACGCGACGGCTTCAGCCTCGGTGTGCGCGTCATGACGGGCGGAACCCATGCCGTCCGCCACTTCTGGATGCTTCACTGGAACGATTCCAAACCGTTGAACTCCAGCCATTTTACCGGCTGGGCGCCGCTACTGCAGCTTGGCCGGGCAACCGGCGGGTTATGCTTGGGGGCTCTCACCCCAGGAAGATCCTGCATGCGCAACGCCATTCTGATCGCACTCGGCCTGGTCATTGGCATCATCGGCACCGTATTCGCCATGAATGCCCTGCGCGAGCGCAATCCGTTTCCGCATGCCGTGATGGCGGTGATGGCACACCATGCAGGCGCGCTCAGCCAGGCCGTGAAGACCCAGCGTTGCGACGCCGCCGAATCCCGCCAGCATCTGACCCGCCTGCTGGAAACCTCGGCCGATATCACCGCCGCGTTCCCGGGCATGGATCAGCCGTTCCTGGACGAGGCCTCCAAGTTGCACGACAAGGCCAAGGCCGCGCTGGATGCCGCCCCTGCCGACTGCAAGGCGCTGGCGACCGCCATCAAGCCGATCGGTGAGACCTGCCAGTCCTGCCATCAGCATTACCGGTAAGCCCCGGCCCCTCTGTAGGAGCGCACTTGTGCGCGACAGCACGCGCAAGGATACCGACGAGGCTCTGCGGTCGCGCACAAGTGCGCTCCTACAGAACAGCAGCCTTAGATCTTGACCTTGCCGCGCAGGATCTCCCAATACATCACCCAATCGCCCATCAGGCTGTAGAGCGGATGGGTGAAGGTGGCGGGTCTGTTCTTCTCGAACACGAAATGTCCGATCCAGGCGAAGCCATAGCCTGCCACCGGAGCCAGCAGCAGCCACCACGCGTTAGCAGTCACCAGCGCCAGCGTAATCACCGCCAGCACCAGGGTGCTGCCGATGAAGTGCATGCGGCGGCATTGAATGTCGCTGTGCTCGTTCAGATAGAACCGATAGAACTCGCGAAAGCTGGCGTAGCGGGACATGCGAATCACCCCTGAGGCGGTAGCGCCAGCGTAATCCGCCACACCCGGCGTTGCATGCGCGGATGCAGCATGCAACGCCTCTTGTGCGTCGCTCGATCAGGTTGGCAACGGAATGAACTCGGCTTCGTCGCCTACGACCTTGCCCATGCGCTGTGCGGCCCAGTCGGCCTTGGCCTGTTCGATGCGTTCGCGCGTGCTGGCCACGAAGTTCCACCACAGGTGACGTTCGCCATCCAGCGGCGCACCGCCAAACAGCATCACGCGACTGGCGGTGCGTGCACGCAACGGTGGCGCATCGGGCCCCGCCTGCACGGCAGCTTGCATCGGCGGCACCGTGACGCCCTCCCACTCCACGTCGCCATCCACCACACACACGCCGCGCTCGGTGTGCTCCGGCGGCCACGGCAGCACCGCACCGGCCTCCAGTGTGGCTTCAATGAAGAACATGGGCGAGAACACTTTCACTGGCGATTGCTTGCCGTAGGCGGTACCCGCAATCAACACCAGCTGCGCGCCCGGCAGGTTGATGCGCGGCAACTCATCGGCTCCATGGTGATGGAACTCGGGCTCCACTTCCGCGTCTTTCTGCGGCAAGGCTACCCACACCTGAATACCGTGCGCGCGCAAGCCACCGGTGCGTGCGTCGGGCGGCGTGCGTTCGGAATGCACGATGCCGCGTCCCGCAGTCATCCAGTTCACTTCGCCGGGACGAATGTCGGCCACGCTGCCAAGGCTGTCGCGATGACGGATCACTCCTTCGAACAGCCATGTGACGGTGGCGAGTCCGATATGCGGATGCGGCCGCACGTCCATGCCCTTGTCGGCAAGAAAGGTCACGGGCCCCATGTAGTCGAAGAACACGAACGGGCCGACATGCCGGGCCTGCAAAACCGGTAACAGGCGTCGTACGTTGAAGCCATCGCCAAGGTCGTGTACGCGACCTTCTATGAGCATCGGTTGCTGTTCCATCCTGACTCCTTGGTTACCAGGCTCGCTGATACTGCAACGGCGCGGTGATGGTGACGCCCAGTTCCTGCGCGGCACGGCGAGGGAAATAGGGATCGCGCAGGCTTTCGCGCGCGATCAGCACCACATCGGCTGCACCTTCGTCGATGATCCGCGCGGCGTGTGTGGATTCGGTGATGAGCCCCACCGCGCCCGTGGCGATGCCGGCGTCTTGGCGAATGCGCGCGGCGAAAGGCACCTGGTAGCCGGGTGACACGGGAATTTTCACGTGCGGAACCACGCCGCCGCTGGAGACGTCGATCAGGTCGACACCCATCGACTTCACCTCACGCGCTAGCTGCACGCTTTGTTCGACATCCCAACCGCCATCAGCCCAATCAGTCGCGGAAATGCGCAGCCATAGCGGCAGATGTTCCGGCCACACTTCGCGCACCGCGGTGATCACTTCGCGCACCAGTCGCGCGCGGTTCTCATAACTCCCGCCATAGGCGTCGGTGCGGTGATTGCTCAACGGCGAAAGAAACTGGTGCAGCAGATAGCCGTGGGCACCGTGCAGTTCGATCAGCTGGAAGCCTGCATCGAGCGCGCGTTGCGCCGCTGCGCGAAAATCGGCCACGACCTTGGCAATACCTGCCAAGTCGAGCGCATGAGGCACGTGCCAGTGCGCATCAAATGGCAGCGCAGACGGCGCCACCGTCTGCCAGGCCCCCGCTTCCGACGTGAGCGGATGCCCGCCGTCCCACGGCGGCAACACGCTGGCCTTGCGACCGGCGTGTGCCAGCTGGACGCCGGCGATCGAGCCTTGCCCTCTGATGAAGTGGGTGATCGGTTGCCACGCGGCAAGCTGCGTGTCATTCCACAACCCCACGTCGCCAGCTGAAATGCGGCCCTCTGGAGAAACGGCGGTTGCCTCGGTGATGAGCAAGCCTGCCCCGCCCACCGCACGGCTGCCCAGATGCACGAGATGCCAGTGGTCCGGCAATCCATCGACCGCCGAGTATTCACACATGGCGGCAATCGCCAACCGATTCCGCAGGGATAGGCTGCGCTGTTCGAAAGGAGTGAAAAGTTTCATGGGACCCATCCGGAAAAAGTTCTGCTCCACATGCCGTCGTTGCGCATCCGCTTCAAGGCCCCGCATGCAATCGGCCTGCCGCGTACCAGGCAGCAATGTGCTCTGCGATGGGCCGCGGTGACTTCATCCAAGCAAAATGGTCTGCACGATCGCCGCTGAGATCGGTCGCCGTGATCACTTGTTGTTCGCTGCGGGTACGCGGCATTTTGCCGAGCAACCAGGCCAACGATGCCTGGGGGCCGAGCCAGTCGTCTTGCAGGCGCAATGCGAGCAGGGGCACGTCCAGGCCTCGCAGACGCTGTTCCAGATCGTCTGCCATGCCTTGTGCCGAATAGCGACCGGTACGGCCGCTACGCGCCCAGTCGTCGATCAGCCGTCGCGCCTCGTTGCCGCCAAAACCGATCCTGCGCCCAGGCAGGTAACCCACGGCCCGGGCCAGCCACGGGGCAGCGGCATAGGCGAGCCAGATCAGGCGGCCATAGCGAAACTGCCGCCAATAAGGCGACCCGCTGGCCACCACCACCAGCCCCGCCACGTCCTGCGGGTGCAGGCTGGCGTAGAGCGACGCCATCTGGGCGCCCAGGCTGTGCCCACCCAGGCAGTAGTCCGCCTGTGGCAAGCGCACGCGTACCGCGGCGAGGCCAGCCGGCAGGTCGTCTTGCAGCACTTCGCGATAGCCCCAGTCCTCATGCCTGCCCGCGCGCCGATTGCTGGAGCCAATGCCGCGCCACTCGTGGATAGCGACGGCGATGCCCCGCTCCGCCAGCGATTGCGCAAGCGGCAAATAGTGTTTGGCAGACACGCCCAACGCGGGTAGCCAATACAGCACTTGCGACACATGACCCGGGGGCAGCTGCAACAACACTTCCGCCCGGGCACCGTCGCCCGCTACAGCAAGCAACGTTTCGCTGACGGGTAATGACAACTCAACTATAGAGGCTGCAGACATGTGTGGATGCGTCGCGACAGAAAGCGACACAGGCTAGCGAATCGTTACGTGAGTAAAAAGTCACGCGCACGAAAAAGGCCGGCTTGCGCCGGCCTCTTTCGCTATCGCTATTCGTCAGCTCAGACAGGTGCGACTTCGTCGGCCTGCAGACCTTTCTGGCCTTGCACAACCTTGAAGCTCACCTTCTGTCCTTCTTTGAGGCTGCGGAATCCGCTGCCACTGATAGCCCTGAAATGTACAAAAACATCCGGGCCGCTTTCACGACTGATAAAGCCGAAGCCTTTGGCGTCGTTGAACCATTTGACTGTGCCAACTTCACGATCCGACATGACTCACTCCGATCTTCTCGATGCTGAGACAAGTCAGCCTCCCCCTTGGGCCGACGGCTTACTGGGCATGCAGGGATCGGGTGAAGCGATGTGGACCCTTGCGAGTCGCGCATCGGGCACGCGCGTGACCGAGCAACCACAGTAAATCCAGCATAACGGATTTTATTAATCCAAGTGAATGACCATTATCAATTTTTGTATTTTCACATTTTCACGACATTTAACCCGTGAAAACAAAAAAGCCAGGCATCGCTGCCTGGCTTTTTCTTGCGTTTATGAAAAACGCTACTTACTGCGGGATCACTTCGTCAGCCTGCAGGCCCTTCTGGCCCTGCACAACCTTGAAGCTGACCTTCTGGCCTTCCTGCAGGCTCTTGAAGCCATTGCCCTGGATCGCGCGGAAATGCACGAAAACGTCCGGGCCATTGTCACGGCTGATGAAGCCGAAACCCTTGGCGTCGTTGAACCACTTGACGGTACCGATCTGACGATCAGACATATAAATCACTCCGTAGGATTTAAAGAGACTCAGCCCGCGCAACATGCGCTGGCCGGCTTACTGGTGTGCAAGGAAACCCTAGGGGTGATGCGATGAGGCTAGATCGAGATCAGGCGGCATCGGGTCACAAAACTCTGGTGACCCCAGCAAACACAGTCTTTGCATTATAGCCGGTCCATCTTCGCAAGGGGAATGGTTTGGCACTCACCAACCTGAATGAATGCCCATCAAGCGATCTTATTTTGCGTTTGATTTTCACGTCATCTTCGCATTTCATCCTTTCTTTAACTCCGGAGCGCCACTCCGGATGTCCGGTCTGGAATCTTTCATGCGCAGGAGAAGCCCCATGATGCCGCCCCGTTACCGCCTAGCCCTCCTCGCCCTTGCCATCGGCGGCCTGACGCTGGCGGGCTGCTCCGGCCAGTCGTCCACCACCAAACCGACCGCCACAACGACCCACGCCACCACCAGCGCCACCGGCGCAGCCAGCAGCACCCGAGCGCCCAGCACGCGGGCCAGCAAAGTCCCTGCAGCCTCAACGGCCGGCAACGCCTTGCCGGACAGCACCGGCATCCCGGCCTGCGACGATTTCCTGTCCAGCTACGTGGCATGCCACCGGGCAGCAGCCGTCTATACCCCGGATGAGATCCAGCCACGCTACGAAGCGATGCGCAGCAGCCTGATCCGCGATTCGCAGGACCCGAATACCCGGCCGCAGCTGGGCGCGCGCTGCACCGCCCTGGCTACCCAGCTACGACAAGCCTTGCATGGCAAGTCGTGCACCCCAGTGAACCCGGCCCCCTCATCCAGCGCGCACTGAGCGGCTAGGTGCTACGCCAAAGTGCACGCAGCGCGGCCGCCACAGGCGCGGGCCGGCTGCGTGCCAGGCGCACCTCGGGTGTGCCATGCCAGTGAGCCGATGCCTGCACGGCTTCGGCCACATCGGCCAGCAAGCGAGTCGATGCCTCTACACCCGGTTCAAGAAAAAGCGCCTTGATCTCAAACACGCCTTCGCGACGGTGTGCCTTGGCGTCGAGGCGACCGATCAACCGGCCCCGATGCAGGATCGGTAGCACGTAGTAGCCATAGCGACGCTTCGGTGCCGGCACGTAGCACTCGATGGTGTATTCGAAGCCGAACAGCGCTTGTGCGCGTGCGCGATCCCACACGACCGGGTCAAAGGGCGACAGCAGGGTCGTATGCGTTCCGCGCAACTGTCCTTGTGCAGCCTGTTCCAGCGCCTCTGCGTGATCGGGATGCACGTAGCCGGGCACATCCCAATCGGCCACCTGCACTGCAAGCAGTTCGCCCACTTCCACCAGTGGTGCCAATTCCTTGTCTGTCACGGTGGGCTTGAGGCGATGGTAGTCGGCGATCCACCGCGCTTGTGTAACACCTAACGCACGCACGCTTTCGACGATGAAGCGTCGGCGCAGGGTTGCATGGTCGAGCGCGAGCAGATCTCGATCCAGCGGCGGGTCGAGCTTGGCCTGCACACGCTCGGCCAGGTCGTATACGCGCTGAAAGCGCTCGCGACGCGTGACCATGAGCTCGCCCAAAGCAAACCATGCTTCCAGCCAGCGCTTCTCCGGCTTCCATGACCACCAGCCGCCAGCACTGCGTTGCTCGCTTTCGAAATCCGCTGCACGCGCAGCACCATCGTCGCGAATCCGCGCAAGCAATCCATCCATGCCTTCGCGGTGTTCGCGATGCATGCGATCGGCATGCTTGTAGGCCCAGTGTGCCGAACGCTGCATGCGCCAGGCCTGGTGAAACGCAATGTCGGAAGCAGGCACAAAGCACGCTTCATGTGCCCAGCACTCCGCAAGTTTGCCGACTTCCAATGCATCGTCCAGCCATTGCGGATCGTAGTCGCCAAGCCTGGAATGCAACACAAGATAAGGACTGCGTGCGACGACATGAATGCTGTCTATCTGCAGCAGTTTCATACGCGCAATGGCAGCCACCACATCGGCAGGCTGCGCGCGCGAACGCGGACGATGCAGCAGCCCTTGTGCAGCAAGGTGAAGGCGCTGCGCTTGCGTCAGGCTCAATGCGACGCGCGCCGAGGATGAAGGGAACGACAACGGTAACGATGACTTCACGTGATCGCGAGCCTGTATTGAAGCGGCATTTAGCCGACCTTTGTTAGCGTTGGAGTCGGCGCAGAACAGCAGCGGCACCACTTCGCCGCGATGCATTCAAGACGCCTACATCCGTCCATGAGCCACGCATTCTGGCATGGAGTCGCAAAGATGAAATACCGTAGTCCCCTACTTGCACTTGTTACCGCAGGCTCGATGTTGTTCGCCGGCGCACTGTTGGCACAGAACCAGTCCATAACGCCGTCATCGGCACCGATGAACACGATGCCGACATCTCAGTCCGCGGGCACCGTAGGCACAGCGCAGTTCAACACGGCGCAAGGCCAGGTGACCATTCACTCCACCGTGCCACCAGTGAACGCCGGCCCGGCGCCGAGCTTTGAGCAATTGTCCGGCGGTACGCATTACATCACTGAGGATCAGGCCGCAGCTTATCCGTTGCTGGCCAATGACTTCCTGCATGTCGACACGGGGCACACCGGACACATCACCAGATCCCAGTACGAGCGCTGGGTAAACAACCGGTAAGATGATGCTTCCCGACACGGGGCGCAGCCAAGCGCGCCCCGTGTCGTTACCAGCGATGCGTGCCGCCTCCACCGGAGGACGAGAGGTCAGATCAGACGGCATCGATCGCGTGCAACACAAGGATGACGCTTTATGCTGCGACCGATCTCTGTAACAGCCCTGGCGCTCGTTCCTGGCCTTCTCCCGTTCACCGTGCTCGCACAGAACGCGGAGCCCACGGATATTCGTGCGTGCACCGCTATTGAAACCGATTCGCAACGACTGGCCTGCTACGACCGCATTGCCGGGCGCGAGGGCATGCCCGCCGCCCAAAAGAAGAACGAAACCAGCGAAACCGTATCGCATGAGCCAACGGGCACCGTGTTCAGTCACGAAACGCCCAGAGCAGCAACTGCAGTGGTCGCCCCTTCATCCGAGGAAGCGCAGAAGGCGCCGGCCTTATCGTTGCTCGACAGTCGTTGGGAGCTGTCGCCGGAAAGCAAACTGGGCACGTTCAATCTGCGCGGCTACAAGCCCATTACGGTGTTGCCGTTCTTCGCCAGCAGCAACCAGAACCGCCAACCTAGCAGCCCCAATCCGCTCAACACCGTCGAAACACCGGAACACCTGGACAACATCGAGAGCAAATTCCAGCTCAGCCTGAAGACCAAGATCTGGCAAGGCGTGTTCGGCGATGCCGGCGATGTGTGGGTGGCTTACACCCAGTCCTCGCGCTGGCAGGTTTACAACAAGCAGGAGTCGCGGCCATTCCGTGAAACAAACTACGAGCCCGAGGCGATCCTGGTTTTCAATACAAACTACGAGATCGCTGGATGGAACGGGCGACTGCTCGGCATAGGCTTCAACCACCAATCCAACGGGCAATCAGACCCGCTCTCTCGCAGCTGGAATCGCGTGATGGGTTACGTCGGTTTTGAGCGTGAGAACTGGACGGTGATGGTACGCCCGTGGTGGCGCGTGCCCGAAGGCGGCACCGACGACAACAACCCTGACATCAGCGACTACGTCGGGCGCGCCGATATGCAGATCATCCACGAGTGGAAGGGCCAGGAATTCGGCCTGATGCTGCGTCACTCGCTACGCGGCGGTGACCGGAGTCATGGTGCCGCCCAGTTCACCTGGTCGTTCCCCGTGGCGGGCAACCTGCGCGGCTATATGGAGCTGTTCAAGGGTTACGGCGAGAGCCTGATCGACTACAACCACAACGCCACGTATCTGGGCATTGGGTTGACGTTGCTCGACTGGTACTGAAGCGACACCAGGGGCCAACTGCTACCACCAGGTCTTCTTGGTACCGGTGAGTATGCGAAGCATCTGGCTGCGCGCGATGGGCATGCGCCCCAAGGGCCCAAACCAATGGTCACGTACCCAGGCCAACGCTTCACGGTCCGACTGGAACAAGGGCGTCAACCAGCGACTTAATCGCTGATAGATGCGCACATGCCTGCGGCGCTCGCGTGGATACGCAGCAAGCGCGGTGGTCACGTTGTCATGGGCGGCCAAGGCACTGGAAAGTGCCTGGGCATCCAGCAGTGCCATATTCACGCCTTGCCCGAGCTGCGGACTCATCGCGTGCGCGGCGTCACCAATGAACACCACATTGCCATGCACCGAACCGCGCAGCACGACGTCGCGATAGCGCGCGCGATGCAGCTGCGCAGCTGATCGGATACCGGCAAGCAACGGTACGGCATCGGGCCAGATCGCTGCCACGCGATCGCGCAGTCGCACCAGCGCATCGTCATCAAATGCATCCACCTGCGCGCCCGGCAAACTGAAATAGAACGTGAGCCAGCGTTCGTCGTCATCATCGCGTTGGCCCACGGGAAGCAAGCCAATCATTTCGCGCGTGCCTGCATAGCGCTGGTGCAGCACATGGGTGTGCGGCCACGAGCTCGCAGGCAACAGACACCACATCGCACCCCACGGGTAGAGCGATTCCCGCTCGGTGATATCCGGCTGGCGACGCAGTACCGAATGCGCGCCGTCGGAAGCGATGATCAGATCGAACGGGCCATGCTGTTGGCCTGATGCATCGCGGAGGTATTTGCCATCCGCCGACACACCTTCGATGCGGGTACCTGTGCGAATGGCTCCGCGCCCGTCATACGCGCGATGCAGCAGCGTAAACAGACCGCCCCGCGTCATGCCCAGACCAAAACAATCCGGCGAATGGTCGGCATAGCGCATATCCATCACGCTGCGACCTGCCACATTGCAACCATAGAGGCGCTCGATACGCTGGCCTCGCGCCAGCGCCTGTTCGTGCAAACCCAATCGGGAAAGCACACTCAGCCCAGTAGGTTGCAGCAGAAAACCGGCACCGACCGGTCCTGGCGCCTCGGCTTGCTCGAAAACGGTCAGTTCATGCCCGGCCGCGGAAAGAAACAGGCAGGCGGCCTGCCCTGCAACGCCATAGCCCACGATGGCGATGCGCAACCGTCCCTGCATGACAACTCCTTGTCGAACTGGGTTAAGGCAACACCGAAGAGGTGCCAGCAATACTGCCGACACCCGGGTTGGTGCTAGACGATGCCTGCGAAAGCGCAGGCATCATCAACCCACTCAGTGGTGGTGGCCACCTTCGCCGTGCACGTGACCGTGCGAGAGCTCTTCTTCGCTGGCGGCACGCACGTCGGTCACTTCGACGTCGAAATGCAGCGTCTGGCCGGCCAGCGGGTGGTTACCGTCGATGTGCACCGTCTCGCTATCAACCTTGGTCACGGTGACGTTGATGACGCCCTGCGGACCACGGCCCTGGAACTGCATGCCCGGCTGGATGTCTTCCACGCCCTGAAACGCCTCGCGCGGCACTTCCTGCATCAGTTCGGCGTGGTGCACGCCGTAGCCTTCTTCCGGCGCCACATCGACCTTGAACTGGTCGCCGACCTGGCGGCCTTCCATTTCCTTTTCCAGGCCCGGCACGATCTGGCCAACGCCCTGCAGGTACACCAGCGGCTCGCGGCCCTGGGAGCTGTCGAGCACCTGGCCCTGGTCGTCGGTCAGCGTGTAATGGAAGGAAACAACCGTGTTGTTGGCGATCTGCATGATGTTCTCGAATAGGGAGGGAGCACTGGCTGTGGCCGGCACGAAGCGTCAAGATTAACAGACTGGCTAGCCGGGGACCGGAGGGATTGGCGATACTTCGCCCATGGCCATGCCGCAATACCTGCTTCGCCGCTGCACTGCCGCCGTCCTGGGCATCGGACTGGCGAGCTTGGCGATGGCGGCCACGCCACCTGCGGCACCCCGCACTGCCGCCGCCCCAGCCGCCTCCATCGTGGCGCCGACGCTGGCCGAGCAGATCGACAACCTGATCGATCAGCCGCGCTTTGCGGGCGCCGACTGGGGGATCTCGGTGATCTCTCTCAGCAGCGGCCGTACGCTCTACGCCCGCCACGCCGACCAGCTGTTCCAGCCGGCCTCTACCGCCAAGCTGTTCACGGCTGCGGTGACGCTAGCCGAGCTGGGGCCTGATTACCGCATCCCCACTCGCTTACTGGCGGGTGGCGAGGTCCGCAACGGCCAGTTGGATGGCCCCCTGATTCTTTACGGAATGGGCGACCCCACGCTGGGCGCCGACACCGCCACGGCGCAATGGCCGGATCAGCTGGCCGCCCAGCTGTCCGCGCAAGGGCTGCGTCACGTGCATGGCGACCTGATTGCCGATGCCACCTATTTCGCCAGCCCGGTGATGGGCACGGGCTGGGAGGCCATTGATCTGCAGAGCTGGTTTGCCGTGCCAGCCACCGCACTGAGCGTGCAGGAAAACCAGGTGGACGTCACCGTGTCACCGGCTGCCGCAGAAGGCGCACCGGCTACGCTCAGCTTCACCCCATCCGGTGCGATACCGAGCATCGTCAACGAGATCATCACCTCCGCTGCACGCTCGCGCAACGACGTCAATCTCTATCGCGCGCCGGGCGATGGCGTACTGTATGCGTTCGGCAACATCGCTGCGAAATCCACGGCACAAAACTACAAGTTGGCCGTACCCGATCCGGCACGTTTTGCCGGCGAGCTGCTGCAGCAGGCGCTGGCTCGTCACGGCATCCAGCTCGACGGCAAACTAGTGTCGCTGCGCTGGCCGCGACGGGATACGGCCCTGCCCGCCCAACCCCGCACGCTGGCCGAGGTGCTCTCGCCGCCTGTCGGCGACATTCTCGGCCGCGGCCTCAAGCGTTCGCAGAACCTGTACCTGCAGAACCTGTTGCTGCTAGCGGGCGTGAAGGCGCAAGCCGACGCCGAGCAGCGCGAAGGTAGCCAGGGCTTCATCACCAGTGAGCGCTGGGGTATCCGCGCCATGCACCAGTTGCTGGAGCAGATCGGCATTACGCCCGCCGCCAGCATCATCGAAGAAGGCACGGGCCTTTCCCGTCGCAACCTCACCACGCCCCATGCGATGGCGCGGCTGCTCACCTATCTGGCCAGCCAGCCTTATGCGGCCACCTTGCAGGAAGCCCTGCCGGTGGCCGGTGTCGACGGCACGCTGCAATGGCGCATGCGCAACACCCCGGCCGAGAACAACGTCCACGCCAAGACCGGCAGCATGAGCTTCGTGCACAGCCTGGCCGGTTACGTCACCACCGGTGATGGCGAGCGGCTCGCGTTCGCCATCATGCTCAACAATTACGACCCACCGGCCGGCGCACCCAGCGCCAGCCATGACATCGACGCCATCGCGGTGCTGCTTGCCACCTCTCGCAATCCCATAGCGGCACCGGCGGCATCAGCCCCGGCAGTGGCGACTCATCCCGCCAACTGAGTCTGGATGTCCTTACTGATCTTCTCGGGCGTATCCGTGGGCGCGTAGCGCTTCACCACCCGACCGTCGCGGTCGACCAGGAACTTGGTGAAGTTCCACTTGATCGATTCGCTGCCGAGAATGCCCTTGCCCTCGCTCTTGAGCCACTTGTAGAGCGGGTGCGCACCGTCGCCGTTCACCTCGACCTTGGCGAACATGGGGAATGTCACGTCATAGCTGGTCGAGCAGAAGTTGCGGATCTCCGCCTCCTCGCCCGGCTCCTGGTGGCCAAACTGGTCACATGGGAAACCCAGCACCACCAGACCCTTGTCCTGGTCCACGCGCCACAGTGCCTCCAGGCCGGTGTACTGCGGAGTGAAACCGCATTTGGAGGCCACATTGACGATCAGCATGGTCTTGCCGCGAAATTCGGCGAGCGAGCGCTCATGGCCGTCGATGTCGCGGGCGGAGAAGTCGTAGACGGAGGTCATCGCAGCGTTCCTCGGGGGAGAAGACGCCAGTGTAGTCCGGCACGTAAGGACTGGGCGAGACCGGCCTATGCCTTTGTCATGGGACCACGGCGGGCACATGCCTTATGCTTTCGCCGGCCGGTATCCCCGGCGGCCGAAGCTTCCCCCGGTTCCACGAAGGTACCCCGTGATCAGATTTCAGGATGTCCACAAGTCCTACCGCGTCGACGGCCGGGACGTTCCCGCACTGCAACGTTTCAGCCTCGACATTGCCGATGGCGAAGTGTTTGGCATCATCGGCCATTCTGGCGCGGGTAAATCGACGCTTATACGTCTGATCAACTTGCTCGAGCGCCCGAGCGGCGGCCGCATCGTGATTGGCGACACCGATATGACGGCGCTTAGCGAAGCTCAGCTACGCCAGCAGCGCCAGCGCATCGGCATGATTTTCCAGCACTTCAACTTGCTGGCCTCGCAGACCGTAGCCGAGAACGTGGCGTTTCCGCTGCGGCTCGCCGGCGAGCGTGATAGCGCGGCCATCAGGAAACGCGTCGATGAGCTGTTGGCGCGTGTGGGCCTCACGGTGCATGCCGACAAATACCCGTCGCAGCTTTCGGGCGGTCAGAAGCAGCGCGTGGGCATTGCCCGCGCCCTGGCCAACCGCCCTTCCATCCTGCTTTGCGACGAAGCCACCAGCGCACTCGATCCGCAGACCACCGCGTCGGTGCTCGACCTGCTGGCCGAGATCAACCGCGAGCTGAAACTCACCATCGTGCTGATCACCCACGAAATGGATGTAGTACGCCGCGTGTGTGATCGCGTTGCGGTGCTGGATGCCGGCAATGTCGTGGAGAGCGGTGCGGTGGCCGACGTGTTCCTGCATCCCAAGCACAGCACGACGCGCCGGTTCGTCAACGAAGCGCTGCCGGAAGAAGCCGCAGGCGAGCAGATGCCGTTCGCGCATGTCGCAGGCCGCATCCTGCGCCTGTCGTTCCGAGGCGAAGCCACCTGGACCCCCGCGCTGGGCCGCGTGGCACGCGATACCGGGGTGGATTTCAACATCCTTGCCGGCCGCATCGACCGCATCAAGGACCTGCCCTACGGTCAGCTCACCCTCGCCATGAATGGCGCCCGCGTCGATGACGCCTTGGCCACCTTGCGCCAGGCAGGGATTGAAGTGGAAGAGATCACCCCGTCGCCGGAGAACCGCGCATGAGCGCCTCACTGCAAAGTCTGTTTCCCAATATTGACGACTGGAGCGAACTCGGCCAGGCCTGCATCGACACACTGCTGATGCTCGGTGGTTCGTTGCTGCTTACTGTGGTGATTGGCCTGCCGCTCGGCGTACTGCTGTATCTCACCGGCAAGGGCCAGCTGCGCGAAATGCCCAAGCTGTACGCCGTGCTGTCGCTGGTGGTGAATGTGCTGCGCTCGATTCCCTTCATCATCCTGATGATCGTATTGATGCCGCTCACGTATGTATTGGTGGGCACCAAGCTGGGCATCCGCGGCGCCATTCCACCGCTGGTCATTGGCGCGGCCCCGTTCTTTGCCCGACTGGTCGAAACGGCGCTGCGCGAAGTGCAGCACGGCGTGATCGAGGCCAGCCAGTCGATGGGCGCCACCACCTGGCAGATCGTGCGCCACGTGCTGTTGCCAGAAGCGCGCGGCGGGCTGATCGCCGGTACCACGGTCACAGCGATCGCGCTGGTGGGCTATACGGCCATGGGCGGCGCCATTGGCGCAGGAGGCCTGGGCGATCTCGCCTACCGCTACGGCTATCTCAGCTACAAGTCAGACTACATGCTGGTCACCGTGGTGCTGCTGATCGTGCTGGTACAGCTGCTGCAGATGCTGGGCGACCGCCTCGTGGCTCGCTACACCCGACGCTGAGCTTTGCATTCGGCGGTATGGACGGCTATTCTGGTGCGCCGCACCAAAGGTGATGCGCCACCATGAAGAAGCTGATTGCCGTTCTTGCCGCCCTGCTCCTGCTGGCGGGCTGCTCGTCCTCCAGTTCCAGCGGCGGCGATGCCAGCAGCCAGAAGCTGGTGGTGGCGGCCACGGCCGTGCCGCACGCGGAAATCCTCAAGCAGGTCAAGCCGATCCTGGCCAAGGAAGGTGTTGACCTGGAGATCAAGGTATTCGCCGACTACGTGCAGCCCAACACCCAGGTGCTGGAAAAGTCGATCGACGCCAACTACTTCCAGACCAAGCCCTACCTGGACGCGTTCAATCGCGAGCGCGGCACCAACCTGACAGTGGTCACGGGCGTGCACATCGAGCCGTTCGGCGCCTATTCGCACAAGCTCAAGTCGATTGACCAGCTGCCGGACGGCGGCACGGTCACCCTGCCCAACGATCCCAGCAACAACAGCCGTGCCCTGCTGCTTCTGGCCAAGCACGGCATCATCACGCTGAAGGATCCCAGCAACGAACTGTCCACGCTCAAGGACATCACGGCCAACCCGAAGAACTTGAAGTTCCGCGAGCTGGAAGCCGCCATGCTGCCGCGCACGCTGGACGAAGTGGACCTCGCCCTCATCAACACCAACTATGCGCTTGCTGCGGGCCTCAACCCGACCAAGGACGCGCTGCTGATCGAAGACAAGGATTCGCCGTATGTGAACTACCTGGTGGCGCGCCCGGACAACAAGGACGATCCGCGCATCCAGAAGCTGGCCAAGGCGCTGACCAGCCCGGAGATCAAGGCGTTTATTGAGCAGAAGTACCATGGCGCGGTGCTGCCGGCGTTCTGAAACCCGTTCTACTCCTGTAGGAGCGCACTTGTGCGCGACCAGCCCGGCGTCGATGTAACGACGATACGCCGCGGTCGCGCACAAGTGCGCTCCTACAGTGTCTTTAGCAAGTCACAGCTTCGGGGTCGGCCGGAATCTCGAACACCTGCCGCAGGTACGCCACATAGGCGCTGTCGTCGCACATGTTCTTGCCGGGTGTATCGCTGATCTTCGCCACCGGCTGGCCGTTGCAGCGAACCATCTTGATCACGATCTGCAGCGGCTCCGGCCCTACGTCGTTGGTGAGATTGGTACCTACGCCGAAGGCAAGTTGGCAGCGCCCATGGAAGTGCGCGAAAAGGCGCATCACTTTCGGCACGTCGAGACCGTCACTGAACACCAGCACCTTGCTGCGCGGATCAACGCGATTGGCCCGGTAATGAGCGAGTACGCGCTCGCCCCACGCGAACGGATCGCCGGAATCATGCCGCGTACCGTCAAACAGCTTGCAAAAGTACATGTCGAAGTCGCGCAGGAACGCGCTGAGGCCATAGACATCTGACAGGGCGATACCCAGGTCGCCGCGATATTCCTTCGCCCAGGTCTCCAGCGCGGCCACCTGCGAATCGCGCAGACGCGGCCCAAGCGCCTGGTGCGCCTGCAGGTATTCGTGCGCCAGCGTGCCTAGCGGAGTCAGGCCGAGCTTCCAGGCCAGCCACACGTTGCTGGTGCCCGCCAGCTGCGGACCCAGCCCTTCACGCAAGGTGGTTACCACTTCCTCGTGCCACTGGCGCGAGAAGCGGCGGCGCGTGCCATAGTCGGCGATGCGGCAGCTTTCGTAACCCTCGGTGTCGCGCAACAGCGCAATTTTCTCGCGAAGGCGACGACGCCCCTCGCTCAGATCGAGTCTCGGCTGCGTGTTGCGGAAGTACACCTCGTTGATGATCGCCAGCAGCGGCACTTCAAAAAGAATGGTGTGCAGCCACGGGCCTCGGATGCGTATCTCGATCTCGCCAGGCCCGTCCTGCGCCGGATAGATCTCGACGTATTTGGCGTTGAGCTGAAACAACCCGAGGAAGTCGACGAAATCGCTTTTGATGAAGCGCCAGGTGCGCAGGTAGTTCAGCTCTTCCGGCGTGAACCGCAGCGAACACAGCCCATCGAGCTCCTGGCGAATCTCCTGGATGTAGGGCACCAGATCGATACCCGGATTGCGGCACTTGAACTTGTACTCCACCTGCGCTGCAGGATAGTGGTGCAGCACCACTTGCATCATGGAGAACTTGTAGAGATCGGTATCGAGCAGGGAGGTGACGATCATCGGCGCTCACGCGGCACGGGGGAATGTGACGATTATCCCCGCGTTGGCACCATGGCGGCGAGCCCGACGCGCATCCCGCAAACAAATAAAAACCTCGGTAGTCAGGGGAGGGACTACCGAGGTTTTGTCAGGCCGGTCTCAAACAAAGAGGGGAACAGGACCGACCCCCCAGCAGTGCGATGAAACTGCACCGCTTCCTGTCGCCATCACGGCGATACGATGACTTAGTGTGGTCGGCCTTGACCTAGTTCAAGTGGACTGCCGGATCTGTTCAGCTTTTGGCAAGCTGGCGGGCAGCCCTACAATCGTCGGCCACACCCGACCGGATCGCCCGATGCTCCCGCTGCTGCGCCGTCTAAGCTTTTTAATGTTGTTCCTTGCCCTGCCGTTGCAAGCGGCCGAACTCAGCGTCGACCTCGGGCATGGCGTGCACACCTACTCCACGGAGCAGCTGCTCGCCCGCAGCGATGCACGCATTATTCACATCCCCGACGACGTTTCGTTCAAACACGCCATGCACTACCGCGCCGTACCGTTGAAGGCGCTGTTGCAAGGTGCAAGCGCGGACGACGCCTTGCTGTTCGTTGCTACGGACGGTTTCGCCGCGGAGATCCCGGCCAACCTGATCCTGCACGCGCACGGCTCAGAGGCGTGGCTGGCGATCGAGGAGCCCTCTCAGCCGTGGCCACAGCTGGCCGAAGCCAAGGGGGGCGCCGGCCCGTTCTACGTCGTGTGGACCGATCCGCAAGCCATGAAGGTCGGCTCCGAGCAATGGCCTTACCAGCTGTCTACCATACGGCGGCTATCACCGGTGGCCGAGCGGTTCCCCGGGATCCTGCCCGACCCTGCGTTGAAGCCGGACAGCGAGGTGCGCCACGGCTTCACTGTTTTTGAACGGAGTTGTTTCGCCTGCCACACACTCAACAAGCAGGGCTATGCGCAACTTGGCCCCGACCTCAACGTTCCGCACAACCCCACCGAGTATCTTCGCGAAGACCTGCTGCGTGCCTACATACGCAATCCTCAATCGTTGAGGCATTGGCCGCAAGCCCGCATGCCCGGTTTTGATCAGCAAGCCATCTCTGATGAGGATCTGAACGCGCTGTTGGCGTATTTGCGCCATATGGCGGGGCGTAAAAGCGAGCACTAGAAACCGCACAAGATTTCCATTTGATCCCGTTCACCCTCACCGTCACCCCCGCGAAAGCGGGAAGCGCTTTACAACAGCGAAGCTGGTCATCCAGTGCCTTTAAGCGGCAAGGGAAACTGAAAGTCGCTGGATTTCCGCCATCGCGGGCATGACGGTGAGGGGAGATATGGTCGCGCGAAGATGTAGAGAATGCGCCTGAAGACAAATCGCGCAAGATTGTCATAACGACGGCGCACTCAACGACTGATTGCTCGCCTCCAACCACTGCTGAAGCAATTGCTCGCGCTGAGCATGCGGCGTTTGCGCAAACTGGCGCACGCTGGCGTAAAACGCTGGCCACTGCTTTTCGGCATGCTTGAATAGCGCGCCGAAAGCAGGCGTCCAACGATCATAGAGACCGAACGGCAGCAAGCGTGCATTGTTGATGGGCGCCTTGACCCAGGTGTCGTAACGGTGATCGTTCGGCCATTCCCGGTCGCGCCATTGCGCATAGCGTGTGCGGAAGTCTTCGATCTCCCGTTGCTTGCCCGCCGCCATGGTCGGCTCGTCGACGCCGCTGGCATATAACGCCTTCAAACGGTCTCGCAGGTCGAGCACCAGCCGAGTGAAACCGTCGTCCATCGCCTTGAGATGCCGGTCCTGCGGCGGCAGCCCGCGCGATTGTCGCCATTCGCGCAACCCTTCCTCCTGCACGAAACTGGCGAAGGATTCGTTGAACGCACTGTCGTCCTTTACATAGATCAACTGGTGCGCCAACTCGTGAAAGATGGTGCCGGCCAGTTCGTCGTCGTCCCAGCGCATCATGCTGCTCAGGATGGAATCCGAGAACCAGCCCAGCGTGGAATACGCCGGCACGCCTCCAATGTAAACGTCGTTGCCCTTCGCCTTCAGCCTCGCCGCTTCGTCATCAGCTTTGCCGCGGGAGAAATAACCGCGATAGGCGACGCAACCGGCAAAGGGAAAGCAGTGTTGCAGCGGCGCCACCGAGTACGGCGGTGTCGCAAAGACGTTCCACACCACGTAGGGGCGATCCAGCTGCACGTAGCTGGTGTAGCTGCGGTTATCCGGCAGATCCAGATGGGTGGAAGCGAAACGCCGCGCCTCTTGCGCCACCATCAACCGCTGGCGGGTAGCCTGATCGGTGGAAGGGTCCTTGACCACCGTCGCCACATCCCGGCGCTGCATCACCAGC
The DNA here is from genome assembly GCF_055702865.1 of Dyella sp. PARNA 12/25. Classification (NCBI taxonomy): domain Bacteria; kingdom Pseudomonadati; phylum Pseudomonadota; class Gammaproteobacteria; order Lysobacterales; family Rhodanobacteraceae; genus Dyella; species Dyella sp. PARNA 12/25. The sequence continues at coordinate 412,446 of NZ_JBVQCI010000002.1, forward strand.
TCGCCCTGGCCGCGCGCCACGTGGCTGTAGTAGCCCATCGTGCTGCAGGCGGAAAGCAGCAGACCCATCGCCGTCGCGGCGATGGGCCTGAGCATCTTTGCGGTTAGCGGCAATGCGGACAACAGTCTCATGCCGCGATTGTGCTTCAGTGGCCGTGACCGCTCCAGCCGCCATGGCCGCCACCCCAGCTCCCGTGGCCACCGCCCCAGCTTCCGTGACCACCGCCCGGGTGGCCATGCCAGTAGCCGCCACCGCCGTAATAGCCGCGGTGGTAGTAGCCCGAACCGCCGTAAATTCCGATGGCCACCGGTGCGTAGCAGCAACCGTAGTAGCCGTAATAGCCGGGGTAGTAGTAGCCCGGGTAGTAGCCGCCGCTGTAGACCACGCTGGTGCCATAGTACGCGCCGCCACCACCCGCCGACCGTACGTAGCTATAACCCGGATCGTAGTAGCAACCGGACAATGCCGCGGCAGCTACCGCCAAGGCAAAACCGGCGAACATGCGTTTCATGACTCGAGGCCTCAGGGGGGAGGACAACACCACTCTGGACCTGCGTCACCCCGTACGCAATCAATCGCGCACGCGCGCCCGGCGAACGTTTAGCTGCCAGCCATGCTGGATGCCGGCGCGCGTTTAAGGCCATGCTTACGGCACCGATGCACCATTCAGAATCGCGGCTGCGCAAGCTGCGAAAGGAAGTGCGAGAACACCTCCGGACGCACCAACAAAGTAAACGCCACGCCGAAGGCGGCGCCCCATAGATGCGCGCTATGGTTGACGTTGCCCTGCCCGCGCCGATCCATGTAGATCGAATAGCCCACGTAAAGCACGGCATAGATGATGGCCGGCATCGGCAGCACAAACACCACGATGCGCGCCCATGGCGCAATCAGGATGTAGGAAAACAACACCGCCGATACCGCACCGGAGGCACCCAGGCTGCGGTAATTCGGGTTGCTGCGGTTGTTCAGGTAGGTCGGCAGAATCGAGACCACCAGCGCCAGGATGTAGAACAGCGCAAAACCCAGTGAGCCCAGCCACGCGGTGTAGAGCCCTTCCATCGCGCGACCGAAGAAGAACAGCGTGATCATGTTGAACAGCAGGTGGCCAAAGTCGGCGTGGATTAGCCCGTAGGTCACCAGGCGGTGGTACTCGCGGTTGCGCGTGATGGCCGGCGGCCACAGGATCAGGTCGTTCATCAACCGGGCGTTGTTGAACGACATAAAGGACACGACACAGGTGATGGCGATAATGATCAGGGTGACCATGCGGTGTTCCGTAACCGTCGGCAGGCAGTGACAAAGAGCACGCATCTTGGCGGCGCGCGGCCCGCTTGTCGACACCGCCATACGCGAATCAGGCAAGCATGAGCGGGCCGAAGGCACTATCATTCGCGCCTTTCGCGCGTTTCCCCCACGCCTGCAGGCATATCCCCCATGTCGATCCGTTACCTGCATCTGGACGTCTTTGCCGCCACGCCCGGCGGCGGCAACCACCTGGGTGTCGTCACCGACGCCACTGGCTGGAGCGATGCCCAAATGCAAGCTTTCGCCCGCTGGACCAACCTGGTCGAGACCACTTTTCTGTTGCCACCGAGCCAGCCTGGCGCTAGCTACCGCGTGCGTATCTTTACGCCGCACAAGGAAATTCCCTTTGCCGGCCACCCCAGCATCGGCAGCGCACATGCCGTGCTGCTGTGCGGTCTCGCCACGCCGAAAGACGGCGTGTTGTGGCAGGAATGCGGTGCCGGCGTGCTGCCCATTCGCGTCGAGGCCAACGGCCATGGCGAACAGTTACTTTTGAAATCACCGCAGGCCACGGTGGAAAAAACCGGCCGCGATGCCCACCCGATGCTGCAAGCTGCGCTGGGCGGGATCGAGCTCGGCACGTTGCCGCCCGCCTACGTCGCCGGGGGCAGGCACTGGTGGCTGGCGGAATGCGCCGACGAGGCCAGCCTGCGCCGCTGGCAACCGGATCACTCCGCGATTGGCGCGTTGGCGCATGACACTGACAGCCTTGGCCTGTGCGTCTTCGCGCGCAGCTCGCATCCCGACTATCAGCTGGTCGTGCGTGCGTTCCCCGCCGGAGTCGGCCTGGTGGAAGACCCTGCCTCCGGTGCTGCCAATGGACTGATTGCCGCCTACATTGCCCACGCGGAGCCCAATGGTCCGCTGGCGCGTGGCTACACCGTGAGCCAGGGCCGCGAGATCGGCCATGACGCCAGCCTCACCGTGCGCATCGATGGCGATACGGTGTGGATCGGTGGACGCACCAACACCATCATCGACGGCGCCCTGCACTGGAACGGCGCGGCGTGAATGCCGCCGCGCAAATCTGGGTGGACGCCGACGCCTGCCCTGTGGCGATCAAGGAGGTGCTGTTTCGCGCCGCCGATCGCGAGCAGGTGCAGGTGACCCTGGTGGCCAACCAGTGGCTGCGCACGCCGTCTTCGCGCTTCGTGCGTGCGATCCAGGTGCCGGGTGGATTCGACGTGGCCGACAACGAGATCGTGCAACGCGTCTGCGCTGACGATCTGGTCGTCACCCAGGACATCCCCCTTGCCGCTGCGGTGATCGCCAAAGGTGCGTTGGCCATGCATCCGCGCGGCGAGTTGTATACCGCGGACACCATCGCGCAACGGCTGGGCATGCGGAATTTCATGGATGAACTGCGTAGCGCCGGCGTCGACACCGGCGGCCCTTCCGCATTCCATCCGCGCGACAAACAGGCCTTCGCCAATCAGCTCGATCGTTGGTTGACGCGGCGACGCCAAGCCCGCTGACACCCCTGCATGCTTCTTTTGTAGGAGCGCACTTGTTCGCGACCGCAGCGCAACGTTCTAGCCTTAGCGAATCGTGGTTGCAGATTGCCGGCAACGCTGATCACCGAATATGGCAGTCGACATGAAGTCTTCAGTCGCGCACAAGTGCGCTCCTACAAGTGGTTGGTCACTTAGAGTTTGCGTTCGTCCAAATGCGCATGACGCGCGGCGACTTGCGCCAGGATCGCCCAGTCCACATCGTCATCACCGGCCGATAGCGCTTCGAGCAAGTGCTCACGCAACAGCCCGGCCAACGGCAGCGGAACGCGCGCTGCATCGGCGGCAGACAATGCCAGTCCAATATCCTTGTAGCCCAGGGGCAATGCGAAACCGGCAGGCGTGTAGCGTTGTTCCGCCATCAGCTGGCCATAGACCTTGTAGGCCGGTGCAGCAAACAACGTATTGGTCATCACATCGAGGAAATCGGCGGCACTGACACCATGCGCACGCGCCAATGCGGAAGCCTCCGCCATGCTTTCGATCGCCGCGCCGAGCATGAAATTGCCAGCGATCTTCACCACGTTGGCGCGTTCAGGTGATTCACCCAACGGCCAGATGCGACTCCCCATAGCTTCCAGCAGCGGCCTGACCATTTCGATCACGGACGACTTACCGGCAGCCAGGATATTGAGCTTGCCCGCTGCCGCGACATCCGGTCGCCCGAACACCGGAGCAGCCACGTAATCGAGTCCGCGTTGGATATGCGCTGCCGCCATCTCTCGGGCCAGCGCCACGGAGATGGTGGCGTGATTGACGTGTACCGTGCCCTTGTCCATGTCGTCGAGCAGACCGCCGACAAAGAACACATCGCGGATGGCCTCGTCGTTGGCCAGCATGCTGAACAACACCTCGCCCTGCGCCGCGCGATCGGCGCTCTTCACCACCTTGGCACCGAGCGACGCCAACGGCTCAGTGGCGCCCGACGAGCGATTCCAGACGGTGACCTCGTGGCCGGCCTTGATCAGGTTGCTCGCCATGGCGCTACCCATGGCACCGAGGCCGATAAAACCTACTTTCATGCGCTTCCTCCAGAACGTGTCGCACGCCCAGTGGATCACGCTACGCGTTCAACTCGCGCGAAATCACACGACTTCGCCAGCCGCGTGACCGGACGCCCATGCCCACTGGAAGTTGTAGCCACCCAGCCAGCCGGTGACGTCGACCACTTCCCCCACAAAAAACAGGCCAGGCACGAGCTTCGATTGCATGGTGGCCGAGGAAAGCCCATCAGTATCGACACCGCCCAGCGTCACTTCTGCCGTGCGATAGCCTTCGGTGCCACTGGCGACGATGGGCCAGTCGTGCAGCTGCGCGCCGATCTCAGCCAGCTCCGCTTCGCGGTACTGACGCATGGGGCGACTCTCGAACCACAACTCACAAAGTCGCTGCGCGAGACGCCGCGGCAACAGGTCGGCCAGCACGTTCTTCAGCTCGGCAGCCGGGCGTGCCGCACGTTGCGCTTGCAGCCACTCGGCGGCACCGGTGTCTGGCGAAAGGTCGATGCGCAGATCGTCGCCAGGTTGCCAATAGGAAGAAATCTGCAGAATGGCCGGTCCGCTGACGCCACGATGCGTGAAGAGCATGCCTGCGCGAAACGCGCGCTTGCCCACTCGCGCTTCGACCATGGGTAGCGCCACGCCCGAAAGATCCTGATAGCGCTCCTGATGCTTGCCGCTCAAGGTCAGCGGCACCAGGCCCGCCCGCGTCGGCAAGACGTTATGACCAAACTGGCGGGCCACTTCGTAGCCGAAGCCCGTGGCGCCCATGGTCGGGATGGACAAGCCACCCGTCGCCACCACCAGCGATTGTGTATGCACTTCGCCATGCGACGTCGTGACGTTGAAGCCCTCGTCGGTCTTGCGCACGCGCTGGACACCGCAACTGGTTTCGATGCGTACGCCGGCCTGTGAACACTCATCGAGCAGCATGCGCACGACGAGTTTGGATGACTCATCGCAGAACAATTGCCCGAGTTCTTTTTCGTGGTAGGCGATGCGGTGCTTCTCCACCATCGCAATGAAATCCCACGGCGTGTAGCGCGCCAGCGCGGACTTGGCGAAATGCGGGTTGGCCGACAGATAGCACGCCGGCGTCACCCCCATATTGGTGAAGTTGCAGCGCCCGCCACCGGACATCAGGATCTTCTTGCCCACCTTGTTGGCATGGTCGATCACCAGCACGTTGCGGCCGCGCTGCCCCGCCACCATGGCGCACATCAGCCCGGCGGCACCAGCACCGATGACCAGAACATCTACCTTCACGCGCGCACCGCCGTCATAACCTGCTCCATCCACATAAGCCGGGCATTATCCGCCAGGCGGGGCCACATCGCTTAAACTGAGCCTTTCCATATCCCCCGGAGCCACCACCATGCCCTCGTTTGACGTGATCTCCGAAGTCGACAAGCACGAGCTGACCAATGCCGTGGACCAGGCCAACCGCGAACTGACCAGCCGCTTCGACTTCAAGGGTACCGACGCCAAGTTTGAGCTGGACAATTTCGTGATCACCCAGAGCGCGCCCAGCGAATTCCAGCTGGAACAGATGCTGGACATCCTGCGCGGCCGCCTGACCTCACGGAAGATCGATATTCGCGCACTGGAAGTAGGTGATGCCGAAACCAATCTCGGCGGGTCACGCCAGAAGATCACCGTGAAACAGGGCATCGAGCAGCCGATTGCCAAGAAGCTGGTGGCCACGCTGAAGGAGGCCAAGCTGAAGGTCGAAGCGCAGATCAACGGCGACAAGCTGCGCGTGACCGGCAAGAAACGTGACGACCTGCAGCTAGCCATGGCCGTGCTGCGCAAGGCGGATGTGGAGTTGCCGCTGCAGTTCGACAATTTCCGCGACTAATGCCCGCCTGAAGGTCAGGAGTTCAGCTCCCCCTGTAGGAGCGCACTTGTGCGCGACCGCAACGTTTTATCGAAGGCCAAGAGTCGCGAAAATCGTGAACCGAAACGCTTCGCGGCTCTGCGGTCGCGCACAAGTGCGCTCCTACAGGAGGCGGTGCTGAGGGGCCACACGCTCAGCCCGCCAGCCCCGCCGCAATATTCACGCTGATCGCAATGATGAATACGTTGAAGAAGAACGCGATCACGCTATGCAATAACGCCACGCGACGCAGATAGCGGCTGGTGATCTGCACATCGGACACCTGAAAGGTCATGCCGATCACGATGGCGAAGTACGCGAAATCCCAGTAGTCAGGCTGGGTGGTGCCGGGAAATTCCAGTCCTTCGTGCTTCTTGCCGAAGTCGCCGTAGTAGCCATGGGCGTAATGCATGGCAAACATCACATTGAGAAACAGCCACGACAGCACGATGCTGGCTGCCGCGACCAGCAGCGCCTGAGCGCCGCCGCTGCGCGCCGCGCCCATCTCCGTGGTGAGCGCCAAGGCCACCACGGCCGTCAGCGCCAGCGCGGTCCACAACACGCCCCAGCGCCCTGTGTCCTGCTTGCGCGCCTGGCTTTGCATCAGTTCCGGCGCGGTGCAGCGGTTGAACATCAGCGCAAGCGCGAGCAGATACACCAACACGCCCACGTCAAAGCTCAATAGCAGCGCTTTCGGCGGCTTCAAATGCAGGCCCAGCCACAGCACCAGCCCTGTGGCCAGGAAAACGGCAGCCGATGCTGACAAACGCGGCCGGGCGCGAAGAATGCCCAAGGGAATCTTGTGGCGTGCAGCGGGCGGTTCGCCGCCAGGCACGTTCATGCAACAGCCTTTGCGCAAGGCTTACGACACGTCATCAAGGCGAATCTCCCATGGCCCGCCGCCGGGCATGGCGCATCTTAATGCGTCTCACCGGCGGTGCAGTGGCTATCGCCCAAAAGCTTCAGATGTGCAGATCAGCGTATTCCGGATGCCGTGTCATCCATATCTCGGAGTACGAACAGGCAGGATCAACTTTCCAATGCTCTTCGCGGGCCGTGTCCAGCGCCGTACGCACCAGGTTGGAGGCAATGCCGCGGCCGCCGACGGCCGAAGGAACGATGGTGTGAGTGATGGTCATGACACCATTGATCAGCGTGTAGTCGAGCACGCACGGCACACCGTCCACCTTGATCTCAAAGCGATGTGTCTGGGGGTTGTGACTGATCTCGGCGGACATGAAACGCTCCCACGGCATCACAAGGCGGCGCAGGATAAAACACCCGGCGGCGAATCGCATGTGAAGGCAACGCCGTTTGGCTTTCGCGTTTCGTGCATGACCGGCTCGGCATACTGCGCCAACTTGCGCCCCCGTGGCGACTTCACCGCTTGTCATCCCCAAAGCCCCCCGGGCGTTCGATAGATGCCGCGTCTTCATGGCGCCCCGTCATCATCGGAACACCTCGTGAAAATCACCTGGAATCGACGGCACTTTCTGCAACTGTGCCTGGGCGGCATCGCCGCCCTGCCCTTGTCCCGTATCGCGCGTGCGCTTCCAGATGGACGTGCTGCTTGTCGCCTCAGCCCGGAACAGACGGAAGGGCCTTACTACCTGGATCGCGCACTGCTGCGCCAGGACATCACCGAAGGCAGACCCGGTTCACCACTGACACTGCGCTTCCAGGTGCTGGACAGCCGCACGTGCCGGCCGCTGAGCGACAGCGCGCTGGAGGTGTGGCACTGCGACGCGCAAGGCTTGTACTCAGGATTTACCACCATGACGCCAGGCGGCCCAGGCATGGGGCCACCACCCGGTCGACCGCCGCACGGCATGCCGCCTGGCCCACCGCCGGGTGGTGGCGGCGCGCCACATGGCATGCCACCGAAGAGCGTGGCGACCGACGAGTTGACCTTCCTGCGCGGGGCGCAGGTTGCCGATGCGCGGGGACAAGCCGAGTTCCACACCATTTTTCCCGGCTTTTACGCTGGTCGCTGCAACCACATCCATCTCAAGTTGCATGTGGGCGGGCAGATGCAGGATGGCCATTACCGCGGTGGGCAGGTGGTGCACACCGGGCAATTGTTCTTTCCCGAAGCCGCAAGCATCGCTGCGATGGCGGGCACGCCCTACCAGCATCGCGGCGAACCGCGCACGACGTTGAATGAGGACAACGTCTACACCTCCCAGCACGGCAAGGAGTCGGTGGCAGCGCTGAGCGTGGAAAACGGTATCCAGGTGGCGCAACTGACGCTTGCCGTCGACCCGAGTGCGCTGAGTCGCGAGGGTCGCAGCTGAGATTCACCTCGCTCAGCAACCCACCGCGACCCGCACCTGGCGCCGTGCTGCACGTTCGATACCGCGACGAGCACGCACGGCGTGCGCGAGACGATTGAGCACATCGACCGTGGTATCCCAGCCAATGCAGCTATCGGTGATGCTTTGGCCGTAGCGTAGTGGCTGCCCCGGAACCAACTCCTGGCGACCACCCACGAGGTGGCTTTCCACCATGACACCCACGATGCGCCGCTCGCCACCTTCCAACTGTGCGGCGATGTCGTCCAGCACGCGCGGCTGGTTTTCCGCCTGCTTGCCGCTGTTGGCGTGGCTGGCATCGATCATCACACGGTTATCCAGCCCAGCCCGCACGATGGTTGAGCAGGCGGCATCCACACTGCCCGCGTCATAGTTGGGCGCTTTGCCGCCACGCAGGATCACGTGGCAATCCTCATTACCGGTAGTCGCGGCAATGGCCGTCTGGCCGTCCTTGGTGACCGCCAGGAAATGGTGTGGCTGTGATGCTGCTTGCACGGCATCGACCGCGATTTTCACGTTGCCGTCCGTGCCATTCTTGAAACCCACCGGGCAGGACAACCCGGAAGCGAGCTCGCGATGCACCTGGCTTTCCGTGGTCCGCGCGCCAATGGCGCCCCACGCCACCAGATCGGCGATGTACTGCGGCGTGATCATGTCGAGGAACTCGCAGCCCGCCGGCACGCCCCGCTCGTTGATATCTCGCAGCAGCCCACGCGCCATGCGCAGCCCCTTGTCGATGTGGAAGCTGCCGTCGAGATCCGGGTCGTTGATCAGGCCCTTCCAGCCCACCGTGGTACGCGGCTTTTCGAAGTACACCCGCATCACGATCTCCAGTTCGCTGGCATGCTGCTCGCGCAAGGCCACGAGCCGGTCGGCGTATTCCAGCGCCGCTGCCGTGTCGTGAATCGAACACGGGCCAATGACGACGGCTAGACGGTCGTCGGTGCCGGCCAGAATGCGGTGCAATGCCTGCCGTGACGTGGTCACGGTGTTCGCTGCGCGCGCGCTGATGGCGCAATCACGCATGACCTCCGCTGGCGTGCTCAGCGTGGTGATGGTGCGAATGCGCAGATCGTCGGTGGAAGGGTTCACGGTGGTCTCCTGGTGGGGTGCCACTCGCGACCATAAAAAAGGCCGCCAGTGGTGGCTGGCGGCCTTTTTGGGAATGGTGACTTGTCGTTATGACAGTCGCGACCAACCCTCCGCCAGCGGCATCGGATAGCCGTAAAACCAAAAATACTGGCGAGTGGGTTGGAAGGTCATGGGCAGTAGAGATAACACAGGCTTTTCGCGCATGCAAAGGATGCATTTGAAACCAACGGCCTGCTGCGACCGTTACACTCACGACCATGTCGTCACCCTGGAACATCCTCACCCGCCCGGCCCGTGAACCGATCCGCCGCTGGGTGCTCAGTGCTTTTCCGCGTGGCGGCGGTGGCCATGTCGACTACGACCAGCCTCTGGGTGACGTCGGCCTGTTCGGCCCACAGAGCGCCACCTGGCGCGTACATGCCGACTTTCCCGGCATGCTTTCCGGTGGTCTGGCTGCACTGATGCTGCAGACGCTGCATCCGCTCGCGCTGGCGGGCGTGTGGGATCACTCCAATTTTCGCGACGACTTGATTGGCCGCCTGCGCCGCACCACTTCGTTCGTCAGCGGCACCACCTATGCGCCAGTCGATCAGGCGCACGCGTTGATCGAGCGGGTGAAATCCATCCATGCCCAGGTGCGCGGCGTTGCCGAAGATGGACGTCCATATGCCGCGGATGACCCGCACCTGCTGACCTGGGTGCATGTCACTGAGGCCTACAGTTTCCTGCAGGGTTACCGTCGCTACAGTCATCATCAGCTGCCAGCCGACGCAGCGGATCGCTACTACGACGAAGTGCGCCGTATTGCGGAGGCCCTTGGTGCTCGTGACGTGCCGGCATCGGGGGCGCAGATCCACACCTATTTCCGCCAGATTCGTGCGGAGCTGACCTTCAGCGGGCGCTCGCGCGAAGTGTTGAAGGTGCTTTCGCGCGTCCGCCTGCCGGTGCCTATTGCGGGCTTGTCCCGCGACGTATTTTTGCAGGCCGGCGCGGCCCTGCTGCCCGAATGGGCAGAGGACCTGCTGGAGCGCTCGCCGTTGCAGCGTGCGCAGGCACGACTGGCTGCACGTGCCTTGTGGTCGGTGGCGCCGGTATTCCGCGCCGCCCTGCACGATGGCATCGCCAGCCGCGCCTGTGCGCGTGTCGGCGTGCCAGCCGATACGCTGCAGCATTGGCGGTGACTTTGAACCGCCAGCGACACGAGTCAGACGCTATGCTCGTCATTCCGGCGCAGGCCGGAATGACGAGTTTTGTGCTCTGCTGGGGTGCCGCTCTCAACCCTCCACCATCATGGCGTCATAGCGGCGCTGCATCTCCTCAGGGCTCACCTCTTCGATCTGGTGGCCAAGCAACCACTCATGGCCGAACGGATCGCGCACTGTGCCGCCACGCTCGCCGTAAAACGCATCTTCGGCTGGCCGCACGAGTGTGCCGCCGGCCTCCACCGCCCGGGCAAGCGCGGCGTCGGCGTTGTCCACGTGCAGGTGAATCGACACGGTGGTACCACCGAGGCTCTGGGGGCCAACGATGCCATGCTCGGGAAATTCGTCGGACACCATCAACAAGACGGGTCCCAGCTCCAGTTCGGCATGCCCTACCCGCCCGGTGCCTGGCTCATCGAGCCGCATCCGGAGCCGAGCGCCGAACGCTTGCTGGTAGTAAGCCAGAGCCGCGTTGGCATTGCGCACGCGAAGGTAGGGAAACACTTCCTTGATGACGGGTGGTTTCGAGGTATTCATCGCAAGACTCCATGAGTGGGCCGGTGCAAGGACACTATGCCTGCCATCCCGTCCGGTCTTGGAAAAAATCTGAGTGCCTCCTGAGATTGACACGCCAGCCCTTTCCGTTAACGTCGCCAGACCGGACGTCAGGGGCTGAGGGTCTGACTTGTGCCTTAGGGTGCCTCGCGTTGAGGTGGTGTGGCCGCCAGAGCGCCTCAACCCTCCGGGCCGGGTCTGTTTGCCCGCAAGCCGGCGTCATCACTCAGTCGTGTATTGACATACACTCCCTCGTTCTTCCTTGGCCTACGGGCAAACAGCTCCCGGCGCGAGGCACCCTAAGGCACAAGGCAGCCCCTAGATGGCCAAGCTCATTCCATCCCGAAACAGCTGCCTTTCGCGCATGACCAGCGGCGAAAAGCGCCTGTCCGAGCGACTGGAGCAAAAGCTCGAGGACGATTATCTGCTGTGGTACGACGTGCCCGTCGGCCCCAAGCAGCGCCATCCTGACTTCATCGTGTTCCATCCGCGCCGTGGCCTGTTGGTGCTGGAAGTGAAGGACTGGAAGCCCGGCACCATCCAGCACGCCGACCCCATGCTGTTCACCCTGCTCGCCAACACCAGCAGCGTGAAACAGCCCAATCCGCTGATGCAGGCGCGAGACTACGCCACCGAAATCTACAAGGTGCTGCAACGAGATCCAGCGCTGCGTTTTCCACCAGGGCACACCCACGAAGGCAAGCTGCTGATGCCGTGGGGCTACGGCGTGGTGCTCGCCAATATCAGCCGCAAACAGTTCGAGGCGGGCGAATTGGAGAAGGTGATTCCCGCGCACCTGGTGATCTGCCAGGACGAGATGTACGAGTCGGTCGAGCCGGAGGTGTTTCAGGAGCGCCTGTGGGCCATGTTTCCGTGGATCTTCCCCAACGCGCTGACACTGCCGCAGATCGATCGCGTGCGCTGGCACTTGTTCCCGGAGATCCGTGTGGAGCCGGGCGATGGCCAGTTCGGCCTGTTCGCGTCCAGCGAGAAAACCAAGGTCACCAAGGTGGAGGTACCCGACCTCATTAAGGTGATGGATGCGCAGCAGGAACTGCTGGCCCGCTCGCTGGGCGACGAGCATCGCATCATCCACGGCGTGGCCGGCTCGGGCAAAACCATGATTCTGGGCTTTCGCGCGATGGAACTGGCGCGCGCGCTGTCCAAGCCCATCCTGGTGCTTTGCTACAACAAGACCCTGGCGGCGCGCCTGGACCAGCTGATGGGCGAGCGCGGCCTCAGCGACAAGGTGCAGGTGTACAACTTCCACAAGTGGTGCCGCAGCATGCTTACGGCCTACCACGTGCCGCTGCCGCCGGACGGCCCTCGCTTTGCCGAGGAGCTGCCGCCGGCGGTGATCGCCGGCGTCGACCATGGGCAGATACCACGCTTTCAGTACGGCGCGGTGCTGATCGACGAAGGTCACGATTTCGAGCCGGACTGGTACAAGCTGATCGTGCAGATGATCGACCCCAACACCAACTCGCTGCTGGTGTTGTACGACGATGCCCAGAACATCTACGGCCAGGCCAGCCGCAAGAAAATCAGCTGGAAGAGCCTGGGCGTGCAGGCACAGGGCCGCACCACCATCCTCAAGCTCAACTATCGCAACACCCTGGAGATTCTTTCGGTGGCGCGTGGTTTCGCCAACGAGCTGCTGCTGGAACGCAGCGAGGACGACGACAGCGTGCCGCTGATCGCACCGGAAAGTGCCGGCCGTCGTGGCGCGCTGCCCGAACTGATCCGCGTGGAGCGGCAGGAGGACCAACTGCCGGCCATCATCCAGCGCTTGCGCGATGAGCGCGACAACGGTCGCCCACTGTCGGATATGGCGGTAGTTTTCCGCAACAGCTGGGAGGGCGAAAAGCTGCACGAAGCCATGCAACGCGCCGGCCTACCGGGTCAGCTGGCCGAGGGCAACGGCAAGACATCGCTGTTTGTGGTGGACGATACCGTCAAGCTGGTGACCATGCACTCCAGCAAGGGCCTGGAGTTTCCGCTGGTGATCATTCCAGGCCTGGGGTCACTGCCCAAGCCCGGCAAAAATGAAGCCGACGAAGCGCGCCTGCTGTATGTCGCGATGACGCGTGCGACGGAGCGGCTGGTGTTGATTCACCACGAAGATTCCGTATTCAGCCAGCGCATTCGCAACTCCATCAACGACGTGCAGGGGCAACTCGCCACCGCGTGAAAACGTGGCCGATTAACCCCCTTTTCGGCGCAGCGTCCAGCGATCAATACTCGGCCAAACCACTGATGGCGAGTTGCGCATGCGTGATCTGCTCGATGCTCCTGTTCTTGCCCCGCAACCGCTTGATCACGCGCTGACGCTGCCCGCACGTTTCTATAGCGATCCACGCATGGCGGCGCTGGATGCGCGAGCGATTTTCGCGCGCAGTTGGCAGCTGGTTTGCCATCAATCGCAACTGCCCGATCCGGGTGACCACGTGGTGACGCAGATTGCCGGCCTGCCGCTGCTGGTGGTACGTGGCGAAGACCGCACCATTCGCTCCTTCCACAACGTTTGCCGCCATCGCGCCGGCCCCATCGCCAGTTGCGACGGAAAAGGCGCCAAGGCGTTGCGCTGCCGCTATCACGGCTGGACCTACGGCCTGGACGGCGTGCTGCGCGGCGCCCCGGAAATGGGTCGCACACCCGACTTCCACCCTTCGGACATCCGTCTGCCGGAAGTAAAAGTGCAGGTATGGCAGGGCCTGGTGTTTGTCGCCATCGGCGAGGCGCCGCCGTTCCAGGAGGTGGTTGCTGGTATCGACGAGCGACTGGGGCCTGACCGCTCGCTGGAGCATTACGTGTTCCATCATCGCTCCAGCTACGACGTGGCCTGCAACTGGAAGGTCTACGTGGACAACTATCTCGAGGGTTACCACGTACCGTGCATCCATCCGGGCTTGAACAGCCTGCTCGATTACCGCAGCTATATCACCGAGACGGCCGAGTGGTATTCGTTCCAGTTCAGCCCGCTGGAGAGCGCCAGCGATCTGTATGGCAGCGGCGAGGCGCTGTACTACTTCATCCATCCCAACACCATGCTCAACATTCTGCCGGGGCGGTTGCAGACCAATCGGGTGCTGCCGCTCGGTGTGGACCGTTGTCGCGTGGAGTTCGATTTCTACTACGCCCCCGACGATAGCGACGAGGCGCAGACGCGACGGGCGCGCGACGTCGAGTTCAGCGACGAAGTGCAGGACGAGGACGTCACCATCTGCGAGGACGTACAGCGTGGGCTCGCCTCCGGCTCCTATGAGGCGGGGCGCTTGAACCCGCTGCGCGAGAACGCCGTGCATCATTTCCACGAACTGGTGCGCCGCGCTTACCGCGATACGCTTGCCGACGCATGAGCACATCGCCACGGGTGATCGGACTGTGGACGCTGATCGCGCTGGTGATCGGCAACATGATCGGCTCTGGCATCTTCGTGTTGCCGGCGTCGATGGCGCCGTTCGGCGCGGCGAGCCTGCTGGGCTGGGGCATCAGCCTGGGCGGCGCATGGACGCTGGCACTGGTGTTTGCGTGGTTGTCGCGCAGCATCCCCAATCACGGCGGCCCCTACGCTTATGCCCGGCGCGCCTTTGGCGATCGCACCGGTTTCGTGGTGGCATGGAGTTATTGGGTGTGCACCTGGTCGGCGAATGCCGCCATCGCCGTGGCTTTCACCGGCAGCCTGGGCGCGTTGTGGCCGGCGGCGACGGCCACGCCACTGCGCGGTGCGCTGTGTTCCCTGGGTGCATTGTGGCTATGCACCGGCATCACACTCGCCGGCGTTCGCGAAGCGGGTCGCGTTGCCGTGCTTACCACGCTGCTCAAGCTGGTGCCCTTGCTGGTGTTTGGACTGCTTGGCCTTGGCGCGATGCATGGCCATGACCAGGCAACCTTCAACCCCAGTGGCAAACCGCTGGTCCAAGTATCGCTTTCCACCGCCACGCTGGCGCTGTGGGCGCTGCTCGGGCTAGAGACGGCAACGGTACCCACCGGCGTGGTGGCTGATCCTTTGCGCACGGTGCCGCGAGCCACTGTCATCGGAACGCTGATGGCCGGGTTGGCAACCATGCTGGCCTGCACCGTCGTCATCGGCATGCTGCCAAGGGAGACATTGCAGGCATCGCCAGCCCCCATGGTTACCGCAGCGGCGCATGTCTGGGGCCCAATGGCAGGTGTTGGCATGGCGCTGGTGGCAACCATCGCTTGCTTCGGCACGCTCAACGGTTGGGTATTGCTGGTGGCGCAGACCACCATGGCCGCTGCTCAAGATGGGCTGTTTCCTCGCGCATTCGCACGCACTGACGGTCGTGGCACGCCATGGCTGGGTCTGCTGGTGAGCAGCGTGTTGAGCAGCGCGCTGGTCGCAACGAACTACACGCGTTCGCTGGTGGCGCTGTTCACCTTCATGATTCTGCTGTCCACCGCGACGACGTTGTTGCCATACCTGATCACCACGCTGGCGTGGTGGCGCCTCGACGGCGCAGGCGCGAGCATGCGACGCAAGATCGTGGCGGCTGGCGCGCTGGTTTTTAGTCTCTGGGCGCTGGCGGGGGCTGGCATTGAACCGTTGGCATGGGGCGCGGTACTACTGCTGTGTGGCTGGCCGATTTACGTGTGGCAACGGCGAAGCGTCGCTGGCTGAACCCAGACTGCCACGACCATTAAGGCTTTGACGGGCTCTTCGCACCCGTCGCAGTTTCATCGTGTCGCGTATCCGGGAGAAGCATCGATGAAACGATTCTTCTGGTCCCTCATGCTGCTGTTTGGCCTTGCCGCGCCGTGCCATGCGCAGGTCTTCAACGGCGTGGTCACCGCGTACACCGAACTGTACGCCGGGCCAGATGTGAGCTTTCCCGTCGTTGCGCAGCTGCCAATCGGCAGCAGCGTCATCGTCCAGGGGTGCACCCCTGACTGGACCTGGTGCGATGTGGTCACGCTGGGTCTGCGCGGCTGGGTTCCCGGCACGTTTGTCCAATCGATGTATCAGAACCAACCCGTGTATGTGATGGATTACGGCGCACGCATTGGCGTTCCCATCGTGACGTTTGCCATCGGCCCGTACTGGAACCTTTACTACCGCGACCGCCCGTTCTATCGGAATCGTGAGTACTGGTACAGCCGCCCGATTGCGCCCCGGCCGCCGCCGCGCCCGCCGGGCTGGCAGCCGGGCTATCGTCCGCCGTCGCCTGGGTACCGGCCTCTGCCAGGCTATCGTCCACCGCCGCCAGGGCTGCAACCGCCGCCGGCATTTCGTCCACCGCCACCGGGGCTCCAACAGCCGCCTGCCCATCGTCCGCCACCGCAGGGGATTCAGCCGCTGCCGGGCCAGGGACACCGCCCCGGGCCGCCCAACCCGGGCGCCAATCGTCCTCCACCGGGACAGGGCGGTAATCGCCCACCTGGTCAGGGTGGTCCGCCCGCCCAGGGGGGCAATCGCCCGCCGGGTCAGGGTGGTCCGCCAGGCCAAGGCGGCAACCGACCGCCAGGTCAGGGTGGCCACCCGCCACCCGGCCAGGGGCAGCGCCCTCCCCCGTCTGGTCAAGGCGGCAACTGAGCCTCGGATTTGCAGCGCGGCGTCAGCTTGATCGAGCCACCATCGCGACGCCTGCGCTTACCAAGGCCACCATCCCCGATGATGCTGCGCGTAGCGGTCCGCGGCGCGCTCAAATCGATTACGCACGCTGATGCCACCGCACAGCGCGTACACCGGCAGAAACAACGGCCCGAGCACCATGTACTGGTAAACGTGCGCCCGCTCATGATCGGCCAGCGAGATGTGCGGCTCATGGCCGTGGCCTGCGCGATGGGCGTAGGTGAGGCACGGCGTATCCAGCTCCTGACTGGAGTACAAGATCACGTTGCCCAGCGTGAGTGCACCACCCGCACCTGGCGCTGGCATGCAGCGGAATGCCAACGCGCATTCACGCCAACGCCATTCCGGGCGCGCACCCCATGGCATGCAAACCACGCCAGCAACCAGACCCAGCACGCTATTGGGCAGCGTCCAGCAAACGCCGAGCAGCACACCGGGAATGCGCAGGACACCGCTTGCGGCTTTCTCTTGCTGCCGATTCATGCCAAGCCCGCCTCGCCCTTGTTTCGGCTCTTCGCCAACACCATCTGACGCGACATCGAGTCTTCTTCACCGAGGCCTGTCATGTCCACCACGTTGGCGATCCCCTGCCCTCACTGCAGCGCGCTCAATCGCGTGCCGGCCGAGCGTCTGAGCGAACGCCCCGTATGCGGTCGCTGCAAGGAGCCGCTGTTTGGCGGCAAGCCGGTGGAACTCACGACCGCCAACTTCGACGCCGTTGCCGGCCGCGGTGACCTGCCAGTGGTGATCGATTTCTGGGCGCCATGGTGCGGCCCGTGTCGCCAGTTTGCGCCCGTATTTACGGACGCCGCCACTCGCCTGGAGCCGCAGCTGCGTCTGGCCAAGGTCGATACCGAAGCTCAGCCTGCGCTGGCGCAACGCTTCGGCATTCGCAGCATCCCCACGCTGCTGGTGTTGCGCAACGGAAACGAGGTGGCACGCCAGGCGGGTGCGCTCAATGCGCTGCAGCTCAGGCAGTTTCTGGCCAACGCGCTGCAATAACACTCATTACGAACTACACGAGAGCATCGAGCAACCGGCTTTGTGAACCGCCCATGTGGGACGTTTCTGCGCGTAGTGCTCGCGTCCGGGCTGATCGTCATAGGGCCGGCGCATCACCTCAAGTAGCTCGTGAATACCGTCGTAGTCGCCCTGCGTCGCCCGGTCGATGGCTTCCTGCGCCAAATAATTGCGCAACACGTAGCGCGGATTGGCCGAGTGCATGCGTGCACGTCGCTGCTCAGGCGACATCGCATCAGCCATGACGCGAGATGCGTAAGCTTCCAACCAGGATTGGAAGGCCGGCTCGAACTGTTGCCGCTTCGCCTCGTCGTAGAAAGCGTCATGCAATACCGTGAGCGAAGGCTGCTTCAGGTCCACATCGCCGAGTGCGCGGAAGAACAGCGTCATGTCGACATCGGCATCGGTAAGCAGCGTGTACAGCGTGCGCATCATGTCGACATCGCTGTCGGTGCATTCGGCAAGACCAAGCTTGGCCGCGATGGTGGCGCGATCTGCTTCGGCATAGACCGCCGCATAGCGGTCCAGCCCTGCTTGCAAAGCTTCGGTGCCAGTGAACAGCGGCGACAGCGCCATCGCCAGACGACTCAGGTTCCACCACGCCACATTCGGCTGCTGGCCGAAGCGATAGCGGCGGCGCCCTGCATCCGTGGTATTGGGTGTCCAGTCCGGGTCGAAGTTGTCGATCCAACCGTAAGGGCCGTAATCGATGGTGAGCCCGAGGACGGACATGTTGTCGGTATTCATCACGCCATGCACAAACCCCACGCGCATCCAGTGCGCCACCATCACGGCGGTGCGCTCGCACACCTGCGCAAACCATTCGGCGTAAAGCGATTCGCCCTCACCCTTCAGCTCAGGGAAATCGCGCGCAATGGTGAAG
Organism: Dyella sp. PARNA 12/25; assembly: GCF_055702865.1. NCBI lineage: Bacteria > Pseudomonadati > Pseudomonadota > Gammaproteobacteria > Lysobacterales > Rhodanobacteraceae > Dyella > Dyella sp. PARNA 12/25. The sequence goes on from NZ_JBVQCI010000002.1 coordinate 430,796, forward strand.
TCGACCAAGTGCTTCAGCAGCGCGTTGTCACCGCGTGCAGCCGGCAATTCGAAATTGCCGAAGCGAATGAACGACGGCGCCACGCGGCACACGATGGCACCCGGCTCTTCCTGCGGATGGCCGTCGTAGAACATGTCGCGCACCACCATGTCCCCGGTCGTGACCAGACTCAGTGCACGCGTGGAGGGCACACCGAGGTGATACATCGCTTCGCTGCAAAGGAATTCGCGAATGGAGGACCGCAGCACCGCTCGTCCATCCGCGCCCCGTGAATAAGGCGTGCGGCCGGCGCCCTTGAGCTGCAGCTCCCAGCGCGCACCGGCGACATTGATCACTTCGCCCAGCGAGATGGCGCGCCCATCACCGAGCTGATCGGCCCACACGCCAAACTGGTGGCCACCGTAATTCGCCGCGTACGGTTGCATGCCTTCCAGCAACGCATTGCCTCCGAACACCTGCGCGAACTCGGGGCTGGTGATGTCCGCTGCGCTGATGCCCAAGGTGTCCGCCATGTCCTGCGACCAGGCAATGACCTTAGGCGCCGCCACTGGCGTCGGCTCCACGGCGGAATACAGCGCGCCAAGCACCTGGCGCTGCCGGGGGCCCTGCTCAGGGTCACCGGGAAGGTCTCGCGCGAACGCGTTGTCGAAGTGCAGGGATCGCATGGGCAATGAGATGACGAGAGGGAAGCCTTGAGGTTTCTATCGTGCGCCATTGGCGGCGCAAGTTTTTTCACCCGGGGCGTGGACCGAGCCTTCACCTTTGTGAAGATGTGACAGCCCTCACAAGGAACCTGCGACGCAGTTCAGTGCCAATTGGCATTTGTGCAAGCTTCGTGAAACTGGTTATATGGTGGCTGAACGGCTACACAGGGGTAGCCGGGAGTCGAAAAATGCACATGCTTCTCGCACGCTCCGCGCTTGAACGCGGTATGCAGCTGGTAGCAGGGATGCTCGCTCATAAGGGCATGCAGGACGCCCGCAAGAACAAAAACGAACGCCGTGATTTTCAGCTCGTTTGCTGGCAACCCGGCGCCCACTCGCGACGAGAAGATGAGCTCGCTCGACGTCGCGAACAGGTTGAATAAACCGCTTGACCTACGCGCTCAGTCGCGCGCAGGTGCCTCGAAGACTTGCGATATCTCGTGAGTGCTGAGCGCGCGCCACGCGCCCGGCGCAAGGTCACCCAGCGTGAGACTGCCCACGGCCACGCGCGTCAGTGTTTCCACATGGTTGCCCACGGCGGCAAACATGCGACGCACCTGGTGATAACGCCCTTCTGTAAGCGTCAGACGCGCACGACGGGGTTCAAGCACCTGCAACACGGCCGGCTCCAGCGGATCGGTTTCCGACTCCAGCATCATCGTACCGCTGGCGAACAGCGCCGTCTCATCACCGCGAAGATCTTGCGCCAGCGTAGCCTCATAGACCTTGGCCACCTGCGCTTTAGGTGAAATGATTCGATGCAGCAAGGCGCCGTCGTCAGTGAACAGCAACAAGCCTGAAGTCTCCCGATCCAACCGCCCCACCGTCGAAAGGGCGGGATCGCGCAACTTGTAGCGTGGCGGCAGCAGGTCGTACACCACGCGGCCCATGTCCTTGCGTGAACAGGTCGCACCAAGCGGCTTGTTCATCATCAACAACAGGCCCGCGGGTGGATCGAGCGGTTCGTCATCGATGCGAATGTGCTCGTACGGCACCTTGTCATCTGCGTACAGCACTTCGCCATCGGGGTCGGTGATGCGCCCCTCGCGGAACATCAGCGCGACGTCCTTGCGGCTGCCATAGCCTAAATTGGCGATCAGCTTGACCAGTTTCATGGGCGCGCTCCTCGCGCTTCGATGACCTTGAAACCGTCTTGCGTCGTCACTGTACGTACCTCATGGAAACGGGCGGCCAACGTGGCCTCATAGGGAAGATGGCGATTGGCGACCAGCCACAGCCGACCATGCGACGACAGCGCATTGGCTGCCGTATCGATAAAGGCGCGACCTAGTTCGGGCAGATCCGCACGCCCCTGGTGGAACGGTGGGTTGCAGACGATCGCGTCGTAACGCTGCCCAAGGCCTTGCGTGACATCGTGCCAGTGCACCGCGAACGTCACGGCTCTGCCGCTTTCGCGCTGTGCCTGCTCAAGATTGAGCCGCGCCGGTTCCAGCGCGCGCGCCTCAGCCTCATACAGATCGACCGAGCTCACCTTGGGGCAACGGCTGATGACCTGAGCGGAAAGATAACCGTACCCTGCCCCCAGATCTGCCACGCGCCCGGCCAAATCCGCAGGCAAATGGGATGCCAGCAGGGCGGAAGCGATATCTACACGGTCCCACGCAAACAGGCCGGGACGGCTCACATAGCCGGCGGCATTCCGTTGCGGCGCATCGAGCGCCAGCCATGCCGCCAGCAAATCGTGATCCACGCTGTCGCCCAGCGGCTGGGTCCAGAACACCCGGCATTTGTGTTTGGAAAGCTGATGCAGGGGACCTGCGAGTTTCGCGAGATCACTCTCTGCCGACTTGGCACCCTCAGCATTGGGAACCGCAGCAAGCACGATACCCTGCGCCCCGGCTCGGCTCACCGCCTGTGCAAACAAGGCCCGCGCCTCGTCGCGCTGACGCGGTGGCAGCACTAGCACCAGTGGAAACTGCCCGTCGCCAGCGTTCGATACGACGCGCAAGCCGCTGCGCTCCAGCGCATCGGCAAATGGCTTGAAGCTCTGCTCACATACCCATCCCGGCCGCGCCATCTCGCGCAGGCGAAACCCGTCCCGTGCACGCAAGACCAGCACGCGCCCGTCCGCTGGCAGGTCCAGCGCACCAGTGTCGAAAGGTACGAACAGGGCCTCCAGCGCTGCATCGTCGGCAGCGGCGGAGAACATGGCAGACATCACGCGAGGCACATTCCAGGGTGGCGGCCTGGCATTTTAGCGAGCCGTCGGCGTGTCGTCCTCATTCCGCCGGCAGCAACTCGTACTCGCTGAGGAACTCGCGCGGCTTGCCGCTGAGGGGATCGACGAAGGACAGCCCTTTGGCCAGCAACTGCAGCGGCCTGGCGTGGTCATCCGGCGCAGGCTCCGGCAAGGCGGGATAGAACGGATCGTGCAGGATCGGCGCCCCAAGGCCCGCCATGTGGACGCGCAGCTGATGCTTGCGCCCGGTGATGGGTTGCAGTGCGTAGCGCCAATGCTGGCGGCTGCGTTCCAACACGTCGATGCGGGTCTCGCTGTTGGCCTCACCCGCCACCTCATGCATGCGGAAGAACGGCTCGCCTGCCACGATGCGCGAGCGCCGCACATGGGGAAACGTCAGCGCCGGCAGCGGGTTTGCCCAGGCCTGATAAACCTTTTCGATGCGCCGCTCGCGAAACAACGCTTGATAGACAGAGCGGCTATCCGGGTTGGCGGAGAACAGCACCAGTCCTGCCGTGTGGCGATCGATGCGGTGCAGCGGCACAAGGTCCGGATTGTCCAGCGCGCGCACCAGCCGGGACAACACCGTCTCGTGCACGAAACTTCCCGCCGGCGTCACCGGGAGGAAATGCGGCTTATCGACCACCACCAGGTGCGCGTCGACGTGCAAAAGCGTCTCACGGAACGGAATGGGTTCTTCCTCTTCCACTTCGCGGAAATAGCGAACGCACAGGCCAACCTTGTAAGGCGCATCCACGGGCAGCGGCTGGCCCCTGACATCCAGCACACGGCCGCGTGCAAAGCGATCCATCCACTGCACACGATCGATTCGTGGAAACTGCGCGCACAACGCGTCGAGCACCGTCGCCCAGGGCCCGGGCGGTAGATGCAGCGTACTGGCGGCCATCGGAACAGGCATGCGGAATTCCACGGAGAACGGCGCCAGCTTAGTGCGTACTACTCCCTTTGGGGGTCCCCGCATGAAAGTGCGCCGACCGAATCGAGGCGGTTTCATGATCTGTCTCGCACACCCATTCCGGAACGCCCCGCCTTAGCTACACTCGCCGTGTAAGCCGGCATCGCCCGGGGATCGCGCCGAAACGGCGCTTGGACACTGACAGGGGCTGCATATGGATAAGCAGATGAAACGCGCCAGGTTGATGTGTGTATCAAGCGTCCGGCGACAGCAGCGCCGATGGGCGTGGCTGGCCTGTCTCGCCGTGGTGGTTTACCCGGCCGTGGTGGACGCCGCCACACTCGACCCCGCCGTACTGCCCCGGGTGCAGGGGGCCACATTTGAAGTGGTGATTCCCAAGCCGGTGAACGACCCGCTCAGCTACGAGAAGCCGCTACCGTTCGACCAGCTGCCTTTTCAGCAGCGCAACGATAAGTACTACTCGGTCGGCACCGCCTTCGCACTAGGCGAGAATCGCTACATCACGGCCGGCCACGTGTTGTCGATCGGCATCGACAGCCTGATGGGTGAGCCTGCCGTGCGCGATAGCGGCGGCCACGTCTTTGCCATCGACAAGATCACCCGCTTCTCCCTGCAGGAAGATTTCGTCGAGTTCACCCTGAAGGATCCGCCGAAGGTCGCTCCGCTGGAGGTCAACACGCAGCCGACCATGAATGAGGCGGTCTACGCGGTGGGCAACGCGCTGGGTACGGGCATTGTCATTCGCGATGGTCTGTACACCTCGCAGACGCCAGAGGAAGAAAACGGTCGCTGGAAGTGGATGCGCTTCTCCGCCGCCGCCTCTCCCGGCAACAGTGGCGGCCCGCTGCTGGACAAGGACGGCAAGCTCATCGGCGTCGTGCTGATGAAGTCGCCCGATGAAAATCTCAACTACGCGCTGCCCATCGACCTGGTGCTGAAAGCGCCGGCCAATGTGGCTGACATCGACACGCGCGGCACGTACCAGCTCGACGTCATCGACAGCAAAGACTTCAACACCTTCAAGGCACAGTTCCCGCTGCCCAAGAGTTTTGCCGACTTCAGCGCGACATTTCAGAAGCTGTACAACGCCAACGTTGACCAGCAACTGCAGCACTTGCTGACGGAAAATGCCAGCTCGATGTTTCCCAAAGGCGCCGGCGCCAGCCGCCTGCTGCACAGCAACTCCAACCTCAACCCCTTTCCCACCCTGCTCCGCCGCAGCAGCAACGGCACCTGGGTGATTGCCAGTACCAGCGAGAGCAAGGGCACGCTGCCGCATAACGGCTATGTCTCGAAGGCGGTGGTTGGCAACCAGATGATGTTCCACCTGCGCAAGCCCGATGATGTATCGAGCAAGCAGCTCTACAGCGACGCCAAGCTATTCACGGACATGGTGCTGCAAGGCTCACCTTTGCAGCGCCACGTAGGGTCGGAGCAGGTCAAGGTCACCTCACTGGGCAAGCCAACCAAAGAGAGCCTTTTCACCGATGCCTACCAGCGACGCTGGCAGGTGCGCGAGTGGCCCATGGCTTACGACAACTCCTGGCTCATCGCTTTCCTGCTCCCGGTGCCTGACGGCTATGCGGCGATGATTCGCGTTGCCCCGGCCAAGAACGAACACGAGGAGTTGGCCGACCTGAAGGCGCTTACCGACTTCGTGTATGTGTCCTACAGCGGCACGCTGGCGCAATGGAAGGACTACCTTACCCAGACCAGCCTGCTGCCCACCGTGCTTTCGGATATAGCGATCCGCTTCGAATACGGCAACGATTTCCGCTACCAATCCAAGCGCATCAGCTTTGCCTATACCCCCGAACTGCAGAAGATCGACCAGGACAGCCAGCTGGTGCTGGGCATGTCTTACTTTGAAGATCGCGGCAAGGTGGTGTGGGATGTTTCCAAGGTGTTGGTCAAATCGAACATCGACAACGCCGAGAACATCAGCTTCAACCGGCATATGGCGCCATCGGACGACCTGGACGACAGCTATCGCAACTCCTGGGGCAAAGTCGTTCACCGCAGCCACCCGGATGATGGTGTGCCGTACAGCGAAAACGACATGACGTATATCGGTACCGTGGGTGGCACTCAGACCAGCGCCGGCGTCAAACCGGACGTGCTCTATACGGCGTTCTACGGGGTGGACGGGCCGAAACCCGAGGAAGCGATGAAGGGCAAGTTGAACCTGCTGTTGGACAAACTGCAGGTCAACGAGCACTGAGTGGAAAAGGGTCGCCGCGCCCCCTCAAGACCGTCATGCCGTCCTTTGTCGGAATGACGACTCGCTTGGAATGTTGAGGCAAGATTGCCCCTCACCCCAGCCCTCTCCCCAGAGGGGAGAGGGAGAAGTGCCATGTCGCAGCGCAGCGCTTTAAGCCCTTTCCGCCATGGCGCGTTGCGGTGTAGCCGTACCGCGTGTCGTGCGATCGTGGCGTTCCGGGCTACGCGGCCGCGAGGGCTCGTATTCAACACAACGCTACGAAAACCTCGCTCTTGAGGCCATTTTCTTTGGGTTACTTTTCTTTTGGGCCAGCAAAAGAAAAGTGACTCGAGCGTCGGCAGACGATCGAAACGCCCGCCGCGTAGGCGGCACTCTGGCGAGGCCGCCGCAATAAAGAGCCAAGAGCAAAGTCACTGGATCCCGGCCTTCGCCGGGATGACGGTGAGGGGTCGCAAGCGTTACCGCGAATACCCGCCCCATTAGAGCCGCCCTGCGGCGTTCTGCACGCTTCGCAGATGCTCCAATCTCGCGGGCATGAGCAGAACTCAATGGCGAGGTAATCCTCACCTCGGCTCAGTAACTTCCGTCTGCCACTCCGTCTCCACCGTCGACGCCGCCGTCTGCGTGACCGAAGGACGCCGGGTCAGCCGGTGATACCAGCGCCATGCGAACCAGCCGATCACCGTGAGTACGCTCGCACCAAGTGCCAGATACAGCATGTGGCCGGATAACAGCGGAGACAACACGCCCGCCACGATCGCGCACAACAACAGGCTGCAGAAGGCTTGCACCGACGACGCTCCGCCTCGTCGTTGCGGAAAGCGATCGAGCAACAGCAGCGTCAACGTGGGAAACGCCAGCTGCACGCCGACGCCGTGCAACACCAGCGGCAGCATCGACCACGGCAACACCGGCTCGCGCGTGACCAGCGCCATCAGCACATGCAGCGCACACGCCAGCAACATCGACGCGTAACCCAGGTTCACGGTAAACACCACGCTGCGCCGGTTGGCCAGCCGGCCCGACATCCATGCGCCAGCAGCCAGGCCCACCACCACCGGCACGAACAGCCACGGAAAGCCCTGTGCAGAGAGATGCAACAGGTCACGGACAATGTGCGGCGCCGACGCGATATACAAAAACAGACCGGCGAAATTCACTGTGCACGAAATCAGCAATGGCCAGAACGGGCGGTCCTGCCCGAAGCTTATGTAGCCTCGTACCAGTGTGGAGGGATGGAAGCGCGTACGCGCCTCCGGCGGGTGGCTTTCGTCCAGAAACAACACCAGCGCCACCGCCAGCATCAGGGTGAACCCCATCAGCACCCAGAAGATGCCATGCCAGCCGTTGAGGAACAGCAGCTGCGCACCCACGATGGGCGCGATCACCGGCGCTACGCTGAAGATCATCATCACCCGCGACATCAGCTGTTGCGCGGCAGCCCCTTCCAGGCTGTCACGCACCACAGCGCGCCCCACCACCAGACCCGCGCCCGCGCACATGCCCTGCAGGGCGCGGCAGGTCAGCAACATGGTGTAGGAGGTGGAGACGGCAGCGCCAGCCGATGCCAGCGCATAGACCGCCATGCCACTGACGATGACGGGCTTGCGTCCGATCGCGTCGGAAATGGCGCCGTGAAACAGGCTCATGACTGCGTAGGTGATCAGGTACACACTGATCATCTGCTGCAACCCTGCGCTATCCACCCCGAAGCGCGCACCGATCAACGGAAACGCCGGAAAAACGGCGTCGATCGAAAACGGACCGATCATCGACAGTCCCGCCAACAACCACGGCAGGCTGCGCCGGACGGGGCGCTTGGTTGAGGTCATGGCAAAAGCACGGGGGGATGAAGCGACGAGTATAGCGGCGCCTACCCTGCAGCCGAGCCATGACGTTCGACGCATCATCCGTTAGGATTCCGACACAAAGGGAGATGGCATGCCTCCCGCCCCGGCTCCACCGGGCGAACCACCCTCGGGTTGATGATGCCTGCACCACCGGAGCTTTCCGGGGCGCAGGCATGTGCCCGTTTCCGGAAAGTCCTTTGACTTGCTGAGGAGACGAGACGTGGGCTTTTCCGGATTTGTGATGGTCGGCATCGGCGGTGCACTGGGCTGCTGGCTGCGCTGGACCCTGGGTGTGCTATTCAATCCCCTCTTTCCCACCGTACCGCTGGGCACGCTGGCCGCCAACCTGATCGGTGGCTTGCTGATGGGTATGGTGCTGGGCGTGTTCGACCACTTCCAGACCCTGCCGCCCGAGTTGCGCCTGTTTGCCGCCACCGGCTTTCTTGGCGGGCTGACCACCTTCTCCACCTTTTCCGCCGAATCGACCACGCTGCTGTTGCGGCAGCAGTATCTTTGGTTCGGTGGTCATATCGCGCTGCATCTAGTGGGTTCGATTGCAATGACGGTATCCGGCATTGCGCTCACTCGCCTGGTACTTCGCAGCTAGGAGAACGCATGGAAACCCGGCAGCAAGGCACCCTGCTCACCTTCTACTGTCATACGCGGGCGCGCCATCACGGCGTGCTGGTCTACGAGTGGCTGCTCGAGCACGCCAGCCAGCAAGGTATTGGCGGAGGCTCGGCCTTCCGCGCCATCTGCGGGTTTGGGCGGCACGGCGTGCTGCACGAAGAACAGTTCTTTGAGCTAGCGGATGATCTTTCCGTAAAGGTCGAATTCCTGCTGACCGAGCCACAGGCCCACGCCCTGCTTGAAACGGTGCGGGCGGCCGATGTCGACGCGGTGTATGCAATGGCTTCCGCAAGCTTTGGTGCGTTGGGCAAGGCTGCGAATACCCCCTGAAGCAGGGCATTCGTCGGGACCTGCCCAGAGGTCACGCTGCAAACTTTCGTCACGCCACACGAGGAACGCATGAGCCAGGACTCCCTCAAAGCACGCGCCGCCAGTCTGCTTGAACACGCTGGCATCCACCTCGACGGATCCAGCGCCACTGACCTGCGCGTGCATGATGAACGGCTGTACGCCCGCGTTTTTGCGCATGGCTCATTGGGCCTCGGCGAGAGCTACATGGACGGCTGGTGGGACGCCGACGATCTACCGGGCATGTTCACCCGCTTACTCAATTCGCATCTGGACGTCGAGTTGAAATCACTCGACACCTTGTTGGCGCATCTCAAAGCCCGCTTCGTCAACATGCAGCGAGGCGACCAGGCATTCGAGATCGGCAAGATTCACTACGACCTGGGCAACGAGCTGTTCAAGGCCATGCTGGGCGAGCGACTGGTTTATTCGTGCGGTTACTGGGCACAGGCGACCAGCCTCGACGATGCCCAGGTCGCCAAGCTGGACCTGATCTGTCGCAAGCTGAACTTGCAGCCCGGCCAGCGTGTGCTCGACATCGGCTGCGGCTGGGGTGAAGCGCTGAAATACGCCGCCGAACACTATGGCGTGCACGGCGTGGGCGTCACCGTGTCTCAAGAACAGGCGGAGTATGCGCGCGAGCTTTGCGCCAACCTGCCGGTAGAGATTCGCCTGCAGGACTATCGCGAACTCAACGAACCGTTCGACGCGATCTTCTCCATCGGCATGTTCGAGCATGTGGGTGCACTCAATTACCGCACCTACTTCGAAGTGGCGCGTCGTTGCCTGCGCGATGACGGCCTGTTCGTCCTGCATTCCATCGGCAGCAACAGTTCACCGAGCCGGCCCGATCCGTGGATTGAGAAATACATCTTTCCCAACTCGATGATTCCTGCCGCCGGCCAGGTGGCAGAAGCACTGCAGAATCTGTTCGTGGTGGAGGATTGGCACAATCTGGGGGCCGATTACGACCGCACCCTCAGCGCATGGCGGGCCAACTTCGACGCGGCCTGGCCGCAATTGGCGGAGCTGTACGACAACCGGTTTCGCCGCATGTGGCATTTCTACCTGGCCGTCTCGGCTGCCGTGTTCCGCAGCCGGCGCAATCAGCTGTGGCAACTCACCCTGAGCCCTCACGGGGTGCCAGGGGGCTATCGGGTGCCTCGGTAGACCATAGAACCGAAAACTTTCGACGAAACCCGCTGTTTTCTGCATGATATGCGGGTCTCGCGGCTCGATTGTGTCCCCGCCGCCGTCTGTGTTGCGTTTCTCCCTCGCCCGGAATATCCCTTGTGAAGTTGCTTCGACGTTTTGCTGCCACGCTCGTCCTGAGCCTGCTGCTCGCCTCCACCGCGGTGGCGCAGCCTGGCCTGTGGGTGGCCAAGAACGATCACGCCACGGTCTACCTGTTCGGCACGGTGCACTTGCTGCCGTCGGACACCCACTGGACCTCCCCCACCCTCGACAAGGCCCTGGCGGACAGTCAGCGCCTGAGCATCGAAATCGTCGACGACGACGCCCCCGCCATGCAGGGGCTGGTGATGCAATATGGCGTGGACTTCAACAAGACGCTGTCCAGCAAGCTCGACGACGGCGACCAGCACCGCCTGGCGCAGGCAGCTGAAACCGCCAAGGTCCCGGGCGGCATGTCTGCGCTGCAACCGATGAAGCCATGGCTGGCCGCGCTGACCTTGACCATGGCGCCGCTGATGCAGGCCGGCATGGACCCCAGCCAGGGCGTCGACAAGCGGCTCAAGGCCCGCATGCAGCAGGCTGGCAAACCGGTGGACGGGCTGGAGACCTCGGAAAACCAGATTCACATGCTGGCCGACCTGCCCGAACCCATGCAGCTCGACCTGCTGCGTCAGTCGTTCAAGGAAGTGGCTGAAGGCACCACCAAGCTGCGCGAACTGGTTGATGCGTGGCGCCGTGGCGACATCGACGCCATCGCCAAGATTGAAGACGAAGACCTGCGCAAGGACAGCCCGATGCTGTACCAGCGGCTCATCGTCGAGCGCAACCAGGCCTGGGCGAAGATCATCGCCGAACGCATGCAGCAGCCTGGAGTGAGCTTCGTCGCCGTGGGCGCGGGCCACCTTGCCGGCCCCGACAGCCTGCAGGAGCAGCTGCGCAAGCTAGGCATCACGACTTCGCGCATCCAGAACTGATCGCAGGGCCTCCGCAGCCCTCTGTAGGAGCGCACTTGTGCGCGACCGCAGCTTGCCCCGAACACCACGGTTCCCGATCCATGCCATCCAGCTCACCCGTCGCCATCGGGCCGCCGGTCGCGCGCAAGCGCGCTCCTACAAGGGCTAGGCCCCGCCCCCTCGCCCCCCGGTCCCCCTTTCTGGCACCATCCCCCGGTTAAGCGCGCCGCCTGCGCGCAATCAAACGACGCAACCCCATGAATTTGCAAGCCAATTTCGAACAGATCCCGCTCAAGGAGTACGCCGAGCGGGCTTACCTCGACTATTCGATGTACGTGGTGCTGGATCGCGCCCTGCCCTTCGTGGGCGATGGCCTGAAGCCGGTGCAGCGTCGCATCGTCTACGCCATGAGCGAACTGGGCCTGGCCGCCACGGCCAAGCCGAAGAAGTCCGCCCGCACCATCGGCGACGTCATCGGTAAGTTCCATCCGCACGGCGACACCTCGTGTTACGAGGCGATGGTGCTGATGGCCCAGCCGTTCTCGTACCGCTACCCGCTGGTCGACGGCCAGGGCAACTTCGGCTCGCCGGACGACCCCAAGAGCTTCGCCGCGATGCGCTATACCGAGTCGCGCCTCAGCCCCATCGCCGAAGCGCTACTCGGTGAACTGGGCCAGGGCACGGTGGACTGGGTTCCGAACTTCGACGGCACGCTGGAAGAACCCAGCTGGCTGCCGGCGCGCGTGCCGCACGTGCTGCTCAACGGCTCGATGGGCATCGCCGTGGGCATGGCCACCGACATTCCGCCGCACAACCTGCGCGAAGTGGTGAGCGCCTGCATCCGCCTGCTGGATGATCCGGACGCCACCATCGCCGACCTGTGCGAACACATCCAGGGTCCGGACTACCCGACCGAAGCCGAAATCATCACGCCGCGCAACGACCTGCTGGCGATGTACCAGAACGGCACGGGTTCCGTGCGCGCACGCGCCGTGTACCACGTGGACGAGGGTAACATCGTCATCACGGCGCTGCCGCATCAGGTGAGCCCGTCCAAGATCCTCGAGCAGATCGCTGCGCAGATGCGCGCGAAGAAGCTGCCGATGGTGGAAGACCTGCGCGACGAATCGGACCACGAAAATCCGATCCGCCTCGTCGTGGTGCCGCGCTCCAACCGCATCGACGCCGCCGAGGTGATGCAGCATCTGTTCGCCACCACGGATCTCGAAAAGAGCTTCCGCATCAACCTCAACATGATCGGCCTGGACGGCCGCCCGCAGGTGAAGGATCTCAAGCGCATCCTCACCGAGTGGCTGCAGTTTCGTACCGACACGGTGACGCGCCGCCTGGAGCACCGCCTCGCCAAGGTCGAGCGTCGCCTACACCTGTTGGAAGGTTTGCGCATCGCCTACCTCAACCTGGACGAGGTGATCCGCATCGTCCGCACCGAGGACGAGCCCAAGCAGGTGCTGATGGCACGCTTCGGCCTCAGCGAAGAGCAGACCGATTACATCCTCGAAACCAAGCTGCGCCAGTTGGCCCGCCTGGAAGAGATGAAAATCAACGCCGAGCGCGACCAGCTCGAAGAAGAGCGTGCACGCATCAACGTGCTGCTCAAGTCGCCGGCCAAGCTCAAGGGCTTGATCAAGGAAGAACTGCGCGCCGACGCCACCAAGTACGGCGATGACCGCCGCTCGCCGCTGGTGCAGCGCGAAGCCGCGCAGGCACTGGACGAAAGCGCCCTGGTCGCCAGCGAGCCAGTCACTGTGGTGCTGAGCCAGAAGGGCTGGATCCGCGCTGCCAAGGGCCACGACATCGACGCCGACGGCCTGAACTATCGCGAAGGCGACAGCCTGCTCGCCGCGGTGAAGGCACGCACCACGCAGCAGATTGCCGTGATCGACTCCACCGGTCGCAGCTACTCCACGCCAGCGCACACGCTGCCCTCGGCACGCGGCAACGGCGATCCGCTCACCGGCCGCTTCAGCCCACCGTCGGGCGCCAGCTTCGACGCGCTCACCGCGGGTGACAACGACACGCGACTGATCCTGGCCACCGACCACGGCTACGGCTTCGTGACCCGCTTCGAGGCGCTCACCGGCCGCAACAAGGCCGGCAAGCAGATCATCACACTGGGCGACGGCGCGAAGGTGCTGGCACCACAGATCAGTGCCGATCCTGCGCGCGACCGCATCGTGGTCGTCACCACCGAAGGCCACCTATTGATGTTCTCCGTGGCTGAGCTCCCGGAACTCGACAAGGGCAAGGGCAACAAGCTGATCGACGTACCGAAGGCCAAGCTCACGTCGGGCGTAAAGGTGGTCGGCGTCGCCGTGGTCACCGAAGGCAAGGGCGAAGTGACGCTCTACGCCGGCCAGCGCAAGCTCACGCTCAAGTGGTCGAACCTGGTCGAGTACGGCGGCAGTCGCGCCACCCGTGGCGGCCTGCTACCGCAGGGCTTGCGTCGCGTGGAGCGCATCGAGACGACGGGCTAACCCTCCATCCCTTTGTAGGAGCGCGCTTGCGCGCGACCGTAACGCTACGGCGCGGCGGTCGCGCACAAGTGCGCTCCTACAGAGAAAGAGGGGAACTTCATGGCCGGGCAGCCAATCGAACGGACCATGTGCACACCGCCAGCGGTGACGCGTTATAAGCACCAAGTCCCCGGAATGCTCCCTATGAAGACCGTCCGAATCCTCACCTTCCTTGCCACGAGCCTGCTTGCGGCAGCATCGTGGGCGCAGAACGCCAGCCCGCCGCTCAACCTCAAGCTTCCCGCCAACGCGCCTGCCGCCAGCAGCAGCGCAGCACCCACTGCCTCTAGCGCCGACACCAAGCCGGCACCCAACACAGCAAACGCGACGACGCAGGCCAACACCGCCACCGGCAATTACGCCAAAGACCCACCGGGCACCTACTACGGCGACACCAGCGGCGCGATGGGCAACACCCACACAGCCGCCAGCCAGCCGGTCGTCACCTGTGATGACGCCACCTATAACCAGCCACAGATGCACGGCTCTGTCGGCGTCGGCGTGGAATCGGGTAGGCATGGAAGCGGCAGCTACACCGGTGCAGGCGTCACGCTGAGTCAGGCATTTGGCAGCTGCGCGCACCCCACGGGGGGCATGAGTATTTCCGTGGGCGGTACGCAGGGGCATTTCGGCCGTTAATTCACCGATCGGGGTTTTCACCGCGATTGATCCAAGTCAGCCCGTGCTGCTTAAGGATTTCTTCTCCTTGGCGTGATCACCACGACAAGGAGAATCACCGTGCGGTTCATGTGTTTAAGCGCCTTGGGCGCGCTGCTGCCACTGGCCGTATCTGCCGTTCATGCGGATACCCTGCGCGACCAGGCCAACGCGCTGTTCAAGCCGATTCCACAACACGTCGGCGACATTCAAGGCAAGCCCATCACCCCGGCACAGGTCGCGCTCGGCAAGCAACTTTTCTTCGATCCGCGACTGTCCAGTAGCCAGGTGATCAGCTGCAACACTTGCCACAACGTCGGCAGCGGGGGCGCCGACAACGTGCCCACTTCCACCGGCCACGCCTGGCAGAAAGGGGCACGCAACTCCCCCACCGTGCTCAATGCCGTTTTCAACGTCGCACAGTTCTGGGACGGCCGCGCCAAGGACCTGGAAGAGCAAGCCAAAGGACCTGTTCAAAATCCCATCGAGATGCACAACACGCCAAAGGAGGTCGAACTGACGCTGGCAAGCATGCCGGCCTATGTCGATGCCTTTAAAAAGGCCTTCCCGAGCGACAAGTCGCCGGTGAGCTTCGACAATATGGCCAAAGCCATCCAGGCGTTTGAAGCGACGTTGATCACGCCCGATTCGCGATTCGATCGGTTCCTGAGGGGTGACGACAACGCGCTCAACGCGGCCGAAAAAAAGGGCCTGAAAACCTTTATCGACAGCGGCTGCACGTCGTGCCACAACGGCATCAATGTGGGTGGCCAGGCCTACTTCCCGTTCGGCCTGGTCAGCAAGCCGTCCGAGTCGGTCCGCCCGAGCGGCGATAAGGGCCGCTTTGCGATCACCCGAACCGAGGGCGATGAGTACGTGTTCCGCGCGGCCCCGCTACGCAATGTCGCCCTGACCGCCCCCTACTTTCACAGTGGTCAAGTCTGGGATCTCAAGGAAGCCGTCTCCATCATGGGCAATGCTCAGCTGGGCAAGCAGCTCAGCCAGGAGGATGTCGATGCCATCACCCTCTTCCTGAGCACCCTCACCGGACGCCAGCCAGAAATCGTCTATCCGACCCTACCGCCCAGCACCAACACAACGCCACGCCCCAAATAGCCGGTGCCATGCAGGGGGCGAAGCGCCCCCTGTGAACCGTGGCCATGGGGTCGAAAGTTCTTGGAAAGGGTGAGCCCCCACACTGGGCCCATGGTTATTCGTCATAGTTCCATGCGCCACCAGCGCCCCAACCGCACGACCGCGCGCCGTACCGGAGCCTCCCAGTGATTCAGAATGTCGAGTTCCGCTACGAGGGCGGCCGCAGTGGTGTGCTGCTTATTCACGGCCTCACCGGCACCCCCACCGAGATGCGCCTGCTGGGTAAGGGTCTCAACCGCGCCGGATACAGCGTGTACGGCATGCAGCTGGCTGGCCACTGCGGCGATGTGGATGACCTGCTGAAGACCGGCTGGAAAGACTGGTACGCCAGCGTGGAAGCCGCCGCCGAGCAGTTCCGCCATGAAGTGGATCACCTGTTCGTGGCCGGCCTGTCGATGGGTGCCGTGCTGGCGCTGAAGCTGGCCGCCGAGCGCCCGGAATGGGTCAAAGGCGTGGGCGTCTACGGCGCCACCTTCCGCTATGACGGCTGGGCGATTCCGTGGATCGGCAAGTTCTCCTTCCTGCTGCCGTTCCTGCACAGGTTCGGCATTGGCAAGCACCGCATGGTGCATGAGGGCGAACCGTACGGCATTCGCGATGAGCGCCTGCGTGCGCAGATCAGCAACGCCATGCTCAGCGGCGACAGCGCAGCGGCCGGCCTGCCCGGCAACCCCTGGCCGTCGCTCGCCGAGATGTACAACATGGCCGCCGTGGTGAAGCGCGAGCTGCCCAAGGTGACGGCTCCCTGCCTGATCGCCCACGCGACCGAAGACGACATCGCCAGCGTCGAGAACGCACATCTCGTGCAGCGTGGCGTGTCCGGCCCGGTGGAAACGTTGTGGCTGGAAGACAGCTACCACATGATCACCGTGGATCGGGAACGCCGCTTGCTGACTGATCGCTCGGCCGAGTTCTTCCGCCAGATCGCCGCTACCTACGAACCTGCTGCCCGCGCTGCGGCCTGAGGACTCATCATGGGTCCGCTGGCTGTTACGTTGTGGCTGTTGAACGTCACGCTCGATACCGTCGGCCAGCTGTCCTTCAAGGCGGCGGCGGGTGATCCGCTTGCGGGCGATGGCGTGGCTCGTTGGAAGTACATGATGGCCAGGCCTTGGATCTGGATCGGCGTGATCGCGTACGTCGCCGAGTTCCTGGTGTGGATCGCCTTCCTCTCGCTGGTGGATCTCTCCGAAGGCGTGTTGCTAGGCTCGATCAATATCGTGGTGATCATGATCGCCGGCCGCATTTTGTTCAAAGAAAAGCTGACGCCACTGCGCGTTACCGGCATTTTGCTGGTAACGGCAGGTGTGGCCATCGTCGGCGTTGCTGGAGGCGGTTAAGCCATGCCAATGAAGCTCGCTCGGTTCTACGCCATTGGCTTTACCGTCCTCGTGCTGTTCGACACGCTGGTGCAGCTGAGTTTCAAGTACGCGGGCGATCACGCCTTCCCGCCTGAAGCCAACTGGGCGTGGATCGTGCGCGTGTTCGGCCATCCGTGGATCTACATCGCGGTGATCGGCTATATCGGCAACTTCTTCACGTGGATGACGCTGCTCAAGCACGCGCCGATTGGCCCAGCGTTTGCGGTAACGCATCTCGAAGTGGTCAGCGTCATGCTGTTTTCCATCTGGCTCTTCAACGAACCGCTGACCTGGGCGCGCGTGATCGGTGCCGTGGCCATCGTCGCCGGCATCATCTGCTTGGCCTTTGCTGAAACCGCTCACCCGGAACACGACGCGCCCACCGAAGCGAAGGGCGCGCTAGGCGTGGCCGCGGGAGACTGACGTGCCAAGCGAGCTGCCGCCCACCGCCGGCCTGCCGCTTCACGTCACCGATTTGTGGCCAGGCCGCGCACCGTTCGCGTCCAACGTGGCGCAATGGCTCGGCGTCGAACAGCTGCAATTGGAATGCTCGGGCACAGCTGCCATGGTCGTGGCACTGGTGGCCATGAAGCGCCTGCGTCCGGAGCGCGACGAAGTGATCGTGCCGGCCTGGACTTGCCCGCTGGTGGCACTCGCCATTCATCGCGCACAGCTCAAGCCCAAACTGTGCGACCTCGTACCGAACCATTTTGATATGGATCCTGCCCAGCTCCACGCGCTGGCCGGAGATCGCACGCTGGCCATCGTGCCCACCCACCTCGCCGGCCGCGTGGCCGACGTCAACACAGCACTCGACGTGGCGCATCGCGTGGGCGCGTATGTGCTCGAAGACGCAGCACAGGCTCTGGGTGCACAACAGGATGGCCGCAGCCTTGGCCTGCTCGGTGATGCCGGTTTTTTCAGCCTGGCCGTCGGCAAGGGCCTAACCTTGTTCGAAGGCGGTCTGCTGCTCACTCGCGACCCCGTGCTGCGCGATGCCTTCGCCGTCAGTCATGACGCCACGATCCGCCCCGATGCACGCATGGATTGGCAGCGTGCGCTGGAACTTGTCGGCTACGCCGTGGCCTACCGCCCTTCGCTGTTGCCGCTGGCTTATGGTCGTCCGTTGCGCAAGGCACTGGCGGCCAATGATCCTGTCACCGCGGTGGGTGACGACTTCGGCCCCGACATTCCGCTGCACACTGTGAGCGACTGGCGCCAGGCCGTGGGTGCACGCGCGCTTACCCGACTTCCCGCCTTTCTCGAGGCCACCCGCGCACAAGCGCTGCATCGCGTGGCACGCCTACGCCAGATACCCGGCGTCACGGTGTTCGACGACGCACCGAACCAGCGTGGCGTATGGCCTTTCCTGCTGTTGACGTTACCCAGCGAGAAGGCGCGCGATGAAGCCCTGCGCGCGCTATGGACGGCCGGCCTCGGCGTCAGCCGCCTGTTTATCCACGCCCTGCCCGACTATGCGTACCTGCGCGATATCGTGGCGGATACGCCGCTACCGAATGCACGCAGCTTCGCCGCCCGCTCGCTGACCATCACCAACAGCCTGTGGCTGGATGACGCCACCTTCGAGTCGATCTGCTCGGTGCTGGAACGCACCGCGGACCAGCCGGCCTGATCTGCTCAGTGCACGTCCGAAACGGCAGACGCGCTGTGCTTGCCGTTGGACAGCAAGAGCAAGCCACCCACCGCTAGTCCGAGACACGGGCTGATCAGCGAAAGCCCATGTCCTGATGGCACCGCGACACCGAGCATGACGATGGCATTGCTTGCCGCATGCATGAACACGCATAGAAGGATGCTGCGCGTATGGCTGTAGAGCCAACCGAACAGCAAGGCGTTGCCCATGATGCCCAGCAGGAACAAGGGGAACTGGCCGTGATACTGGCTGACGCCAGGCAGGAAGAAGAGCGGCAGGTGCCACAGTGCCCAGATGGGGCCGATCAATAGTGCCGCCCGCGCTTGCCCCAACACGGGCCCCCAGGTTTCCTGCGTAACGCCGCGCCAGCCGAACTCTTCCAGACCGCCACCGACGATGGTCATGGCAAAGAGCAGCGGAAACAGGTACCAGGGCTTGATAGCGACTTGGCTCGATACCGCCGGGCGCAGGGCCACCGCTATGCCGATCGCCACGAAGGCCAACGCTATCGGCAACCCTATCGCCACCGCATACCACACGGGCCGCACGCGCCAGCGCAGCACACGCTGATTGAATTCACGCAGCGGCGACTGTGCTTGGGTGAGATAAACGGCGGCATACGCAGCGATGGTGGGCCCCAGCCCACCGAGCACATACAGCGTCATGAAAGGCCATTTGCCGTAAGACGAGGCGTGTGCCTGCGTCAACAACACCGCGGCGCCCCATGCACACCAGGTGATGCCGAAGGCGAACGCCAGAAAAAGCAGCGCCCGACGATGGAGAAAAACGGGTTCGGTCATAACGAACGCTGCGTCCCAACGGTCACCGGAATGAGCCGGCACTCCGTCACGTTTGCCCGCGTCCTTGTGTCACGCCCTGCTCCCAGACCACGTGATGGTTAAGGCAGCCGCTTACACACTGCTTTCTGCTATGGCGGCAAGCAGGCGACCGTTGAACGCACGCTGCTGCGCCTGCCAGGCATCCAGTTCACTCTGTGGAATCGGCTCCTGGCCATCAATCCCGCTGAGCAAGCGCTTCCACCAGGTGCGGTACTGATAGGCCGAGACTTCGCCATTGATGTCGCTGGCCACAATGCGACCACGCAAGGCCTCGATGATCGCCATGGCATGCGTCTCTTCCAGCAGCCCCTGATCCCAGTTGGTGCGTGCGGTATCGACGCTGAAGGCGTCCTTGTCGATGGACAGGTAGGTCGGCTGCGCGGCTTGGCGCAACTGTTGAACAAACGCGCAAGTGAGTGCATCCGGATCGTCAAAGCGGCGGAATGCTTCCGACAGGCCCAGCTTGGCCGCCCAGTCCACATTCACGTCCATACACCAGTACGTGAGCTTGCCGGCCTGCAGCGGGCGCAGGTAATTCTCCCAGGCATGCCTGGCGCCGATATCAGCCGAGGTAATGCCCACAACGTGCACGTGCGTAACGTACGGCAGCATCGCCACACGGCGCACCCACGAACCGCAATGGATACCCCAGGGGAAACGCATGTTGTCAGGATGGTTATCAAACACCACCAACTGGAACGGACCACGCGCGCGCTGACGCTGCACCAGTGGCCAGGTGAGATGGTGGTAGTCGCCCGACCCCATCAGCACCGTGCCGTAGTTAGCCGGCATGCGCGTTTCGAGGTAATCGCGCAGGCGGTTGAACGTGCGCATGGTGCAGCCGAAGCGAATGGCCTCCTGCCAGTCCGTCAACGCAAGGGTGGTCGCGCCCGGTAGGTCGCCTACCGAGCTGTCGAAGTCCAGAACGAGTGGTTCACGCCTTGTCATTCGCTGCCCATTGGCTGTCGCTTTCGAAGAACTTGCCCAGTCGCCGCGCCAGCATGCGCAACAGCGGATTGCGCAGGTAGATCGCGTGCCGGGTCAGGGTGAATTGTGCACCCAGATACGACTTGATTTCAGGGTCGGTCCAACCCGCCACGTAATGGGTCAGCCCCTGCTCGCGAGCGAATGCCAGATTGTGGAACCAGCTGGTGAAGTACAGGTTCTGTTCGCGCGCCTGGGGATAGGCAAAGCCGACGTACTTGTCGATGAGCTTGCCGTCCACCACAAAGCACAGGTTCCAGCCGATCATCACGTCCTGATGACGGTAGACGAACGCCACGCCACCGTTGGCCGGGTCGCGAAGCACCGCGGCGAAGAAAGCGCGGCTCAATTTGTCGAAGTGGATTTCACTTTGCGCATACACGTTCTCGTAAAGCGAGTAGTACGCATCCACTACGGCATCGTCGGCAAACAGGGGGGCGCCGCAACGCACGGTTTCCACCTGTACCTCGTCGCGCTTGCGCAGCTTGCGGCGAATGTCCTTGCGGCGTCCCGAGGACAATCGCGCGAGGTACTCGTCCTCGCTGGCGAAATCGACGGGCACATAGGCCAGCGCCTGGCCTTCAAGCAGTACAAAACCGGATGCAGCGCAGGCATCGGCAAAACGCCTGCACCAGTCCGCCGTGGCCGCATCGAACAGCGGCGAGGCCTGAGGGATGTCCTTGACGATCATCAGCCGTTGGCGACGACCCAGTTGATCGCGCAGCGCTGTAGCAAGCGCGGCGGGTTGCGCGTCATGCGGAAACAGCGCGTACTCGGACACCGTGGTACCGACGAACGCCGTGCGCCAGCGCAGCAGGCGGCCCCACCAGCGGTAGCCAGGCGCCTTGGTCACCTTTTCCCGCACATCCGCGTCGGCCGTGGTCAACAGGTCGAACGGCGCCACGAAGGCCGGCGTGCCTGCCGCTTCCGTCACGCTGAAATTGATGGGGGGATGCTCGGCGAACCGGGCGATCAACGCATCCGGTTCAAGCTGGTTGAGGTACCGCACTCGGCGCTTCCACTAGTCGCGAGTGCATAGGATACGACTCCCGGGGCCAGCCCGACACCGCCCGGCAGCCTTTAAAGGTTGGCGAAAGGCAGCATGCGGAGGATGAGACCTACCGCCCATTCGGCGATAGCGTTCTGGACATTGCCCAAAGGGTTCGTCAGGCTTGATCGACGGCATCGGTTTGATGCCGCACCACTCAGGCGCCAAGGAATCCAGGAAAGCACACATGAGCACAGTTCAGCAGGAAACCTTCGACATCATCGCCAAACAGGCCAAGATCGAGCTGGATACGATCAAGCCGGAGTCCACTCTGAAGGACCTGGGCATTGCCTCCCTGGACGCCATCGAAGTGATTTTCGATATCGAAGAACACTTCAACATCAACCTGCCCAACGAAGACACCGACCTCGACAACGGTACCGTGGGACAGCTTTGTGAAGCCATCGAGCGTCAGCTCGCCCAAAAGACCAACGAATAAGCCTATGCGCCGCCTCGTGATCACTGGCATGGGTGCCATTTGCGCACTCGGACACGACGCGCCTTCTGTCTGGAAGGCGATGACCGAGGGCCGGGCCGGCATCGGCCCGATCCATCACATCCAGCCGGGCCAGCTTCGCAATGGCGGTATCGCTGCGGAGGTTGCCGATTACGATGCGGCCAATTTCTTTGACGATGCACGCCGCGCATTGCTCGACCCGTTCAGCGAATACGCGCTGATCGCAGCCAACGAGGCCATCCGCCAGTCCGGCATCAGCTTCGAAGGCGAAGCAAGCACACGCACGGCGGTGGTGATTGGTACCGGTGCGGGTGGCGAAACAACCCGCGACGATCTCTACGAACGCCTTTATGGCGAGCACCAGGGGCGGTTCCATCCCCTGGGCATCGTACGCATGATGATGAATGCGCCCGCCAGCCAGGTGAGCATGGTGCATGGCATTACCGGCCCTGCCTTCGTGGTGGCCAGCGCATGCGCGTCGTCCAATCATGCGTTCGCCCAGGCGGCGATGATGATTCGCTCAGGCATGGTCGATGCCGCGGTCGTTGGCGGCACCGAAGCCTGTATCACGCTGGGTACGTTGCGTGCGTGGGAAGCCATGCGCGTACTGGCGCCCGATACCTGTCGCCCGTTCAGCAAGGGCCGTCGCGGCCTGGTGCTGGGTGAAGGCGCGGCGATGTATGTCCTCGAAACGCTGGAGTCGGCGCAGAAGCGCGGCGCTGAAATCATCTGCGAACTGGTCGGCACCGGCATGAGTTCAGATGCCGGCGATATTGCTGCGCCGTCGGACATCGGTGCTGCAGCGGCCATGAATATGGCGCTGCGTGATGGTGGCTTGTCGCCTCAGGACGTGGATTACGTTAATGCCCATGGCACCGGCACGGTCGCCAACGACAGCACGGAGACGCGCGCCATCCATCGCGTGTTTGGCGCGCATGCGCGCGAGATGTTGATTTCCTCCACCAAGGCCATGCACGGCCATGCTTTGGGTGCCGGTGGCGCGATCGAGTTGGTTGCGGCTATTGGTGCGATCCATGACGGGATCATCCCGCCGACGATCAATTACCTTGAGCCGGATCCGGCCTGTGATCTCGATTACGTGCCGAACGTGGCGCGTGAGAAGAAGGTGGATGCGGCGATCAGCAATTCGTTTGCATTTGGTGGATTGAATGCGGTGGTGGCGGTGAAGCGGATGTCGTGAGTTTAGGTGTGGTGTAAATCTAGCCTCACCGTCTCAAATGTACCGTCATCCCCGCGAAAGCGGGGATCCAGTGACTTCGCCTTTGACTTAGCAATACCGCCAGCGTGCCGCCTACGCGGCGGGCGTTTCGATCGTCTGCCGACGCTCGAGTCACTTTTCTTTTGCTGGCCCAAAAGAAAAGTAACCCAAAGAAAACGGCCTCAAGAGCGAGGCCCTCGTAGCGTCGTGATTAATACAAGCCTTGGCGGCCGCGAAGCCCGGATTGTCACGATCGCCCGACATGCCTCGGTGCTACACCGCAACGCGCCAATGCGAAGAGGACTTAAAGCAGCGCGCCGTTGCCGTCCTTTTGTGCGACCAGGAATACCCGATGCACCGCACTTCTCCCTCGCCCCTCCGGGGAGAGGGCTGGGGTGAGGGGTCAATCTCGCGACGACGCCTCAACTTGCGCTCGCACAACAAGCGGCAGAATCGACTCCCGACTCAACCGCGCAATCGGCAAATCCCCAGGTGCCGCCGGATCGACCCAGCACAGCCCTTGGATCTCCGCCTGCGCCAGAAACGGCCCATCGGCCTTGACCTCATAAACCTCGGCCTCGACCACATAACCCGGCTCGTTAGCCGCAGGCGCGCTGAAACGACCGATCCAACGCGCTCCCTCGCGACGCATGGCGCAACCAAGCTCTTCACGCAATTCGCGCGCAAGCGTGCTCAGGTCATCTGGATCCACCGCATCACGCTTGCCACCCGGCTGCTGCCATACCGCCGCGCCTCGTTTGCGCACCAGCAGCACCCTACCCTGCTCGTCTCGGATCACCGCGGCGACGATGCGGATGAGCCTCGCGTCGCTCACAGCCGCGAGTACGCCCAGGACTGCATGCGTCCGTCCTCGTACGGCATGACGCCATGGAACGGCCGGGTATCGTCGTCGAACACAAGCGGCAGGAAGTGACGGTCGCCTTCCCACATGGGCAGGTCCATCAGGCGCTCAAGCGGCACCCATTCCAGCGTGCCTTCGTGGTTGGCGGTGAGCGGCGTGCCGCTGTAGCGGTCGATGATGAAGATGAAGCCCAGCCAGTCTTCACCCTGCTTGCCGAAGCCCGGCCAGTTGAGGGTGCCGCGCAGGGACATCGATTCGCAGGTGATGCCAGCCTCCTCAAGAATCTCGCGGCGCATGCAGGCGGCGATATCTTCGCCCGGCTCCATCTTGCCGCCCAGGCCGTTGTACTTGCCCAGATGCTGATCTTCCGGGCGCGCATTGCGGTGGATCATCAATACCTGCCGGCGATCGGGCGACAACACATAACCGAGCGTGGCGACGATGGGCGTGTAGGGCATGGGTCCGCGACACCTTGGAAAAGGACCAGTTTAAAACAACGTGTCGCCGGGCTTGCGCCAATCAGGTCGCCCCGGCGACCATCTGGGGTATGTCTGCGTTCATCCACCAGCCCAGTCGACTGCTATGGCTGCTCGCCCCGCTCCTGCTGTTGGGCGGCGTGGCGGGGTGCTCGCGGCAGGCGCAGGCAGTGGACAGCACAGAGCACGTGTTCGAAAACCAGAACTTCCGCGTGGTCAGCATCGACCTCAAGCGCGAGACGCTGAGCTTGCACTGGAAAGATCCGGAGAACGGCGAGCCCTTCAGCAATATCAATGCACTGCGCCAATGGGGCATGTCGCATGGCCAGCGCATGCTGTTCGCCGCCAACGCGGGCATCTACGACCGCCAGTTCGCGCCGCTGGGCCTACACGTAGAGAACGGCAAGACGGTGGTGCCGCTGAATCTTGCCCATGGCAATCCCGCGTCCGGCAATTTCTCCTTGCTGCCCAATGGCGTATTCGCCATCTATCCGGACGGGCACGCCGAAGTGCGCACCAGCACCGACTTCAAGGCGGAAGGCAAACCCACGCAATGGGCCAGCCAGTCCGGCCCGATGCTGGTCATCGACGGCAAGCTCAACGATCAGTTCATCGATGATTCCAACAGCCTCAAGTGGCGCAGCGGCGTGTGTGCAAAGACCCCGCACCACGTTGTGTTTGCCGTCAGCGAGGCGCCGGTGAACTTTCATACCTTTGCGCGACTGTTCAAGGAAGAACTGGGCTGTCGCAACGCGCTGTACCTGGATGGCACGATCTCGCAGTTCTACGTGGAAGGCGAAGGTTATGCCGGCGCGCCCACGTTCATGGTGAAGCCATACGCCGGTATTTTCGCAGTGTTTGCCCGACCGACACCTTGAGGCCGCGATTGCTAGCGGTCTCTTGTTCTTCCACGACCATCTGACCGAGCCATCCGCGCCATGACCCGCCCTCGACGTTTTCGCTGGCTTCGTACTCTCGTCGGTACCCTGTTGATCCTGTTGCTTGGTGTCTTTGTTGCCGGCTGGTACCTGTTGGCCGGCAGCCGCGCGCGTCTCGATGGCGAGGTGCATCTGCCTGGCCTCGGCGACGCTGTGGCGATCTCCCGCGATGCCTTAGGCACCGTCACTGTGCAGGCCAAGAGCCGCGACGACATCAGTTACGCGCTCGGTTATGTGCATGGCCAGGAGCGTTTCTTCGCCATGGACCTGATGCGCCGCCAGCCCGCCGGTGAACTTTCGGAGCTGGTGGGCGCAAAGGCCCTCGATACCGACATCAATCATCGCCGCCATCGGCTTCGCAGCGTGGCGGAGGCTGCCTATGCAGCGCTGACGCCAGAGCAGAAGCACACACTCGACCTCTATGCCGCCGGCGTCAATGCAGGCCTATCCGATCTGCATGTAAAGCCGTGGGAATACCTGCTGTTGAACACCAAGCCGCAGCCGTGGCGGCCGGAGGACGGCTTCCTGGTGATCGCGGCGATGTACCTGGACCTCAATGGCGACGGTCGCAATGAGCGCGAACTGCACATGGCCCAATTGCGCTCAGCATTGCCTGCACCCGTGGCGGACTTCCTGCTGTCGCCTGATCCGGACTGGGAAGCACCACTGCAGGGTGATCTCTCGCGACCACCAGTGATTCCTGGGGCCGACGTGTTTGATCTTCGTCGCGCGCAACCGGCGAGCCACGCTGACGAGGCGGCGCTCACGGCAGCGTTGCTGCCTGCGCTGGACCAGCCGCGCCCCGGCAGCAACAACTTTGCCGTGGCGGGCAACCTCACGGAGAACGGTGCAGCCATCCTGGCCAACGACATGCACCTGGGCCTACGTGTGCCCAACATCTGGTTCCGTGCGCGATTGCGTTATCCCGACCCCACCGCGCCCGGTGGCCAGCGTGACGCCAACGGCGTTTCCCTGCCCGGCACGCCAGCCTTGGTGGTCGGCTCCAATGGCCAGGTGGCATGGGGCTTCACCAACAGTTATGGCGACTGGCTCGACTGGGTGCGCGTGCGACGCGACCCGACCGACGCCACACGCTACAAGGTGCCCGAAGGCTGGGCCAACATCGAAACGCATGACGAGGTCATCCGCATCAAGGATGCGCCGAGCCACACGCTGAAGGTGGAAGTCACGCGCTGGGGCCCGATCATGGGCAAGGACGTCGACGGCACGCCACTGGCACTCGCGTGGATCGGTGATCGCGCTCGCGGCTACAACCTCAGCGTGATGCAGCTGGAGCACGCGGACAGCGTGCATGCCGCGCTCGATCTTGCCGCCACCATGGGCATGCCACCGCAGAACCTGCTGGCCGGCGACAGCGCGGGCCACATCGGCTGGACCGTCACCGGAAACTGCATTCCGTTGCGCAAAGGCTTCAATCCGCAGCTGCCGGCCGATTGGTCCACGGCCGACACCGGTTGGGTGGGCTGTGCCGATCCCTCGCAATATCCGCGCATTGAAGATCCCGCCGACGGGCGTCTGTGGACGGCCAACAACCGCACCGTGGATGGTGCGGAACTCGAGCTGCTCGGCAACGGCGGACACGATCTGGGTGCACGCGCGCAACAGATTCGCGACGACCTGCGCGCTCGCAACAGTTTCACCGCCGGCAACATGCTCGACGTACAACTGGACAATCGCGCCGTGCTGCTCACGCGCTGGCAACGCCTGCTACAGGACACACTGGCGGGTACGCACGATCCCGAGTTGGAACAGCTGCGCCAGCTCACCGCCACATGGATGGGGCGCGCCGCGCCGGAAAGTGTCGACTACCGACTGGTACGCGCCTTCCGCGACAAGGTAAAGGGAGATGTCCTAGCGCCATTCGTCGCGCAGGTGCAGGACAAGCACGACGACTTCCGCTGGCCCGGCATGATCGACGCTGAAGCGGCCGTGTGGGCGCTGCTGCGCGACCGCCCCGAGCATATGCTCGATCCCAAATACGACAACTGGAACGCCCTGCTGCTGGCCGCAGCGCGTCAAGTGGCGGATGAACTAGGCAAGCAACCCGGCGGCCTCGCCGCACGCAGCTGGGGCGAAATCAATCGCACCGCCATCCGCCATCCACTGTCACGCGCCCTGCCCGCCTTTGTCGGGCGCATGCTGGACATGCCTGACGAGCCAGTCGCCGGCGACCACAACATGCCGCGCGTCGTTTCACCGGGCTTTGGTGCCTCCGAACGCCTGGACGTGATGCCCGGCCACGAAGCGCAAAGCATCCTGCACATGCCGGGTGGCCAAAGCGACAACCCGCTATCGCCGTATCACAGCGCGGGCCACGAAGACTGGGTGAATGGACGCCCGACGCCGCTGCTGCCGGGGCCGGACCAGCACACGCTGACGCTGCTGCCGGGCAAGGATTAATGCAACGGCATCAAAAGGGTGGCTCTCAAAAGAGCCGCCCGGCCCTTTCCTGTAGGAGCGCACTTGTGCGCGATCACCCGACGGAGCGCTGCCGGTGAAGCTCCACGGTCGCGTACAAGTGCGCTCCTACAGAGAGGCAGCCAGACGCAATTTCGGAGCGACCTTCTCATCAATACCGCCGACAGCTCTCTGTTATCAATCGAGCAATCGGTTGCAGATGGCGTGATATAGCGACGGCAGTTTCTCGAGATCGGCCACCGCCACGCATTCGTCCACTTTATGGATGGTGGCGTTCACCGGCCCGAGCTCCACGACTTCTGCGCCGAGCGGCGCAATGAAGCGACCGTCCGAGGTACCACCGCCCGTGCTTTCCTCGGGTGCGATGCCGCACAGCTCGCGGCACACGGAAACCACCGCTTCACGCACCGCGCCACCGGGAGGCGTGAGGAATGGCTCGCCCGACAGTGACCATTCGATCTGCCAGTCCACGCCATGTTTGTCGAGAATGGCCTCAGTACGCTTGCGCAGATCTTCCGCGCGGCTTGCTGTGCTGTATCGGAAGTTGATCAGCGCCGTGAGGGTGCCAGGAATGACGTTGTTGGCGCCAGTGCCTGCATTGAGGTTGGACACCTGGAACGAGGTGGGCGGGAAATCCTGGTTGCCTTCATCCCATCGCTCGGCCGCCAGCTCGGCCAGAGCCGGCGCGAAGGTGTGAATGGGATTCTTCGCCTTTTCGGGATACGCCACGTGGCCCTGCACACCGCGCACTACCAGCGTGCCCGACAGCGAACCACGCCGACCGACGCGGATCAAATCACCCAGCCGCTCTTTCGACGAGGGCTCACCCACCACGCACCAGTCGATGAGCTCGCCGGTGGCACGGAAATGCTCAGCCACGCGACGCACACCATCGAGATTGGTCGGCCCTTCTTCGTCACTGGTCAGCAGCAGCCCTACGCGGCCGCGATGATCCGGGTGCTGGGCCACAAACGCCTCCAGGGCCACCACCATGGCGGCCACGCCACCCTTCATATCGGCCGCGCCGCGGCCATAGAGAAAACCATCACGGATCGACGGCTCAAACGGATCGCTCTTCCACTGCTCGATCGGGCCGGAAGGCACCACGTCGGTGTGCCCCAGGAAAACCAGCAAGGGACCGCCAGCACCGTGTGTCGCCCACAGGTTATCGACCTCGCCAAAACGCAGCTGCTCTACCTTGAAGCCAACCGCTTTCAGCCGCTCGCCAATCAGGTGCTGGCAATCCGCATCGTCCGGCGTGACTGAGCGGCGGCGGATCAAATCACAAGTGAGATCGAGTACAGCTGACATGATTCCCTCGAGCCTTGGAACAGAACAGATGGACGCCGATACCAAGCACCAGCGTGTCGACGCTAACCGCTAAGGGCCGTACCAAGTACATGACCCACCGCATAAGTAATACCAGCCGCCGCCACCGTAATGGCCAGCTGTCGCGCAATGGAGAACATCATGCTGCGCCCGGTGAACAAGGCCGTGCCCATGCCGATCAGCACCAGTCCGGCGATGGTCGACCCAATGCAGGCCATGAACGCGGCATTGCCCTTGAGGAAGAGATAAGGCGCGACGGGAAACAGTGCACCCAGGGCAAACAGGCAGAACGACGAAATGGCGGCGCCCCAGGCCGATCCGCCCAGTTCTTCGGGATCAATGCCCAGATCCTCGCGCACCAGCGTGTCCAGCGCCGTACGCGGACGCTCCGAAATCTGCTCCGCGAGCGCGTCCGCCGTCTTCGGCTCCATACCCTTCTCGCGATAGATGCCAGCGAGACTCAGGGCACCGTCTTCTGGCGAAACCGCCAGACGCTCCGCGCGGGCCGCGATCTGCGCCTGGTAGAACTCGCGCGAGCTGTTGACCGACAACCACTCACCCAGCGCCATGGAGCACGCGCCCGCCACGAGGCCGGCAAAACCCGCCAGCAGAATGGCGTGATCGCCGGATGCGGCTCCGGCCATACCCATCACCAGGCTGCCATTCGACACCAGACCATCATTGGCGCCCAGCACTGCCGCGCGCAGCGTGTTGCCGCTTTGCGTGCGATGACGACCGCTGCGTGTCGTTGGTGCGGTGGGTTCGACGAAGTGGTCGCGATAGCCATTGCGATCCACCGGCGTCGGCAAATGATCCGCATGTTCCAGACGCACCACGGTAGGCATCACGAATTCGGTGCCAAAGCGGCGCGCAAACCAGGTCAGCACATGCACTCGCGCGCCCACGCGCGCGGGAGGCACTTCCGCCCCCATCTGCGTCAAGCGCTCTTCCCAAAACGTGGCATTCGCGCGCTCGCCATCGGCAATACGGCGATAGGCGCGACTCAGCCGCTGGTCCGAGGCAAGCTCGGCCAGATGATCGTAGAGCATGGCGTTGTCGCGCTCGATACGCAGATTGGCACGGTAATGTCGGGCCGAGCGTGGCTTGCTCATGTCAGTCCCTGAACAGTTTCTTGAAACCGTTGTCCGTAAAACCCACGCTCACCGAACCATCGTCCTGCACCACCACCGGACGACGCACCAGCGCGGGATATTCCTTGAGTAGCAAGGTCCACTCTGGATCGCTGCCCGGGTCCTTGCGCTGCGGCAGCAGATTGCGCCACGTCGTGGAGGATTTGTTGACCAGCTTTTCCCAGCCACCCAATTGCTGCGCCCATGCTTTCAAGGTCGTCGCCGGCACCGGGTTCGCGCGGTAGTCCACGAAGCTGTAAGGCACTTCAAAACGATCCAGCCAATTGCGCGCCTTCTTGCATGTATCGCAATTGGGCAGTCCATAAAGTGTAGTCATTCGATCGTGTCCGTTTTGAGCCGCTGTCGCCGCAGCATGCGCAGAATGAAGAAGAATGTCGTCGCCGCCGCAAGGTGTTTGATGGTGTGTCCGCTGATCACTCCGCCAGTCGCCTCGAAGATCGGCCTGTCGAGCCTCTCGCCGACAAACGCAACGCCGTAGCTGGCGAACGCCGGTATGAATAGCCAACGACCCGTCCATGGCGTCGACAGCACCAGCAATGCCAGCAGGATAAGCAGGATCGCGCCAGCCTCTGCCAAGAGATAAGGCAACAAGTTGCCACTCCACTGCCAGTAAACCACGCTACCCATGCCCAGCAAGGTCAGCACGACCAGCGGCATGTCGCTGCGCCAGTGCAGCCGTTCAGCGCACGTGGCGGCAAGCAGCGGCATGAACACCACGGTCATCGGCAAGCGATCCCATACCAGGCGTGCGTCCGAGGGTGCCCAATGGTAGTAGCCAGAGCCGAACGCGGTAAGGATCAGGCCCACGAACATCAGCCCATAGGCGCGTCGTGCAGTCCGATCCATTGCGCTTATCGCTGGCCGGCGCATCGACAGCAGCCCTGCAAGCCCGAACACCAGGAACATCGCATTCGACATCACGTCCCCACCATTGGGAACGAACATCCAGCTGCGCTTGTCCGCGAAATCGTGATAGCCCTGCGGCTGGGCAAACGGCGGCAGCAGGAACGCAAGCAGCAACAACACCAACCCGACACCCTCAAGTACGAAGAAACGACTCCGCAATGAAGGTGACTGGGTTGGCATGACGCTTACTCCGCGCTGCGCAGTAGTTCGTTGATACCGGTCTTGCTACGGGTCTTCTCGTCCACCTGCTTGACGATGATCGCCGCATACAAGCTGTGGGAGCCATCCTTGGATGGCAGGCTGCCGGCCACCACGACACTGCCAGCCGGCACGCGACCGTAGCTGACTTCGCCCGTAGCGCGGTTGTAGATGCGCGTGGATTGGCCCAGGAACACGCCCATGCCGATCACGCTGCCCTTCTCGACGATCACGCCTTCAACCACTTCCGAACGCGCACCGATAAAGCAGTTGTCTTCGATGATGGTCGGGTTGGCCTGCAGCGGCTCAAGCACGCCACCAATGCCCACGCCACCCGACAGATGCACGCCCGCGCCGATCTGCGCGCACGAGCCGACCGTGGCCCAGGTATCGACCATGGTGCCCGCACCGACGTAGGCGCCGATGTTGACGTAGCTGGGCATCAACACGGCATCTTTGGCCACGTGCGCACCGCGTCGCACCAACGCGCCGGGTACCACGCGAGCACCGAGGCCTTGCAGTTCAGCGTCATTACCATGTGCGAAACGCAGGGGCACCTTGTCGAACGCCAGCGCCGGGCCACCGTCTACGACGCGGTTGCCGTTGATGCGGAAGTACAGCAGCACGGCTTTCTTGATCCACTGATTCACCGTCCAGCCGCCCTTGCCATCCGGCTCGGCGACGCGGCGCTCACCGGATTCGAGCAGGTTGATCACCTGCTCCACGGTTGGGCGCAAATGCGTGTCGATCTC
This sequence comes from Dyella sp. PARNA 12/25, assembly GCF_055702865.1. NCBI lineage: Bacteria > Pseudomonadati > Pseudomonadota > Gammaproteobacteria > Lysobacterales > Rhodanobacteraceae > Dyella > Dyella sp. PARNA 12/25. Next base: position 462,792 of record NZ_JBVQCI010000002.1, read on the forward strand.
AGCCTGGGTCAGCTCGTTGCGACGTTCAAAGGCATCGTTGATAAGAGTTTCGATGGTTTGCATGGTGTTCACGACAATATGGGCTCGAAGGGGCAGCGCCTGGCGCCGCAAGGGACAAGGGATTCTGACAGAAAAGCCGTCCATCGCGAGTCGACGCCTGCGCCACCCGGAGAGCGACGCAGGCATGCCGGATTTACAGGCCCACGTGGATGCCGAACATCGGGCCCTTATAGAGATCATGGTCACCGAGGCCGTCGAACGACGTACGCATGCGCCGGTAACCGCCGAAGACGGACATGTTGCCGCCCAGCCGCACATTCACCTGGGCACCGACGTCATAGCCATGATTCATGTCGCCGTTGGTCAGTGCTTCAGGCGTATAGAAGCCATAAGCGCCGAGTGACAGCCAGCGAATGCCGGTCGGCACGCTCACCGAACCGCCCACACCGACGCCACCGCCCGACGCGTAACGCGCATCCTGGTACTGGTAGCGCGCGCCGATTTCCCAATGGATATCGCGCGATGCCGGCACGATCATGAGTGCGGCGGAGTAGACGTCCGCGTCGCCGCGCCGATCATCCGTCTTCAGGTAGCCGAGATCCGCGCGCAATCCAGTGGAAAGCGGCACACCGAGATTGATGCCAATCGAACCATCGCCGCCGACAGCGGAAACCGAAGTGGCAGACACAGGCGCGCAGAACGACAGGCCCACGAGCAGGGCCAGGAAAAGCTTGGGGGTATTCATACAGCGAGTGATTCCTTTGAAACAGCCAAATCCGCGCGGGGAATGACGAACAGTGTCGTCAGCGCGGTAGGGCCATTACACCCGCTGAAAGAAGATATGCCAAGTTCTTGCGATCAGTGCCGAGGCGCGGTCACGCGCGCTTCTCCTTAGCCGGCCCGAGTCGTTCGAGTAGCGCATGCAGTAGTCGATCCTGCAGTTCGGCGCTTAGCGGTGCGTCATGCCGGTCGGTGATCAGGAAAAAATCTTCCACGCGCTCGCCAAACGTCGCGATACGCGCATCGTGCACGCGCACGCCCGCATCCATCATGCCCTGCGCCACCGCCGCCAGCAGGCCGGGACGATCGCTGCACACCAGTGCCAGCCGCGTACGCCCACCCACGGTGCTGAACGCGATCTTGGGGGTGGCCTGAAAGTGCCTAAGATGACGCGACATGCTGCGACGTGACGGTTGATGTACATGCCCCGGCTGCGACAAGGCGCGATGCATGCGCTGCTTCAGCTCCTCGGCACGCTCGGGGGTAGCCGGTAGCTGCGTATCCGACTCCAGCAACAGGAAGGTATCCAATGCCATGCCCGTAGGCGAACAGAGAATGCGCGCCTCCATCACGGAGAGATGCAAACGATCGAGCATCGCGGTTACCGCTGCGAACAAACCATCGCGATCGCGTACGTAAACGAACAACTCCGTGGTTCCGCGGATGGATTTCGGATGCACTTCCACCAGCGGCGTCGCGCCACGCGCACGCAAAATAGCGGCGGTTTGCCAGGCGATCTGTTCCGGCCGGTGACGCAGAAAGCTCGACTCGGGAAACCCCCGCCAAAGGCGCTGGCAAACGTCTGCCGTGAAACCCTCGCGCTCAAGCAGCATCAGAGCCTGCTCCTGGCACGCGCGAACGCGGGCTTCCGCGTCGGCAGGTACTTCCTCTTCGCTGCGCAGCGCGTATCGCGTGGACGTATATAGGTCGGCCAGCAACCGATCCTTCCAGCCATTCCACAGTTTCGGGCTGGTACCAATGATGTCGGCAATCGTCAGCAGATAGAGCAAATCCAGCCGTTCGGCGTCCCCCACGGTCTCAGCAAATCGCTGCACCACATCGGGATCCGTGATGTCCTGTCGTTGCGCGGTAGTACTCATCACCAGATGCCAACGCACCAGCCACGCCACCAGCTGAATGTCGTCCTCTGGCAAGCCGATGCGCCGCCCGAAGGCGAGCGCCTCTTCTTCGCCAAGCACGGAATGATCACCACCACGTCCCTTTGCGATGTCGTGGAACAGCGCGGCAAGCAGCAGCAATTCTGGCTTTGGCAGCGTGGGCCAGATTTCGCAGGCAATGGGAAACTCGCCGGCAGACGCGGCGTCAGCGAATCGCGCCACATTGCGCAGTACGCGCAGCGTGTGTTCGTCCACGGTGTAGACGTGGAACAGGTCGTACTGCATGCGCCCGAACACCTTGCCGAATGCAGGCAGGATGGCAGCCAGCAGACCATGGCGATTCATGCGCCACATTGCCTCCACTGCCGGCGCACCCAATCGCAACAAACGCAAGAATGCAGCGAGCACCTCCGGATCATCCGCCAATGTGTGTTCCAACATGGCTGACGCCTGATGCATGCGCCGCATGGTTTCAGCGGTAAAACCGGTAATCCCCGGTTCGCCCAGGCGCACAATGAACGCTTCCACCAGCGCTGCCGGCCGACGCATGAAGAGATCGGGGTCACGCACAGCCAGCCGCTTACCGTAGCGGACGAAATCATCGCCCACCGGTTTGGGCTCCGTCGGTGGCTCGAGCATTTCTTCAAAACGCTCGGCAATCTGCACGCCCAGTCGCTCCACCTGACTGGCTGCGCGGTAATAGCCTTGCATGAACTGCTCGACGCCGAGATTCTTCTCGTGCTCGTCCTGAAAACCGAGCTGCTCCGCCAGCGCTCGCTGATAATCGAACAGCAATCGCTCCTCGGCCCGCCCGGCTTCCAGGTGCAATGCAAAACGGTAACGACGCAGCGTCGCCTCAGACTGCTCCAGCGAATCCTTTTCCGCGGGATCGAGCAACCCTTCCGCCACCATGTCGTCGAAGTCTTCGGCATGCGCGAGTCGACGCCCCAGCCAACGCAACGCGTCGAGCGTGCGCAGGCCGCCCGGGCCATCCTTGATATTCGGCTCGAGGTTGTACGCCGTATCGTTGTAGCGCGCATGGCGCGCGTCGCGCTCGGCGAGGCGCACTGCAAGGTAGGCGGCAGGAGGCCACAATGCCGGATCATTCACAATCGCGTTCAGCCCCCGCTCCATTGCGGGATCGCCCACGAGACGCCGGGCATCGAGCAGGCTGGTGAACACACTCGCATCGTTCGCGGCAAGCACACGGCATTGCAAGAGATCACGCACCGCGTGTCCCACCTTCAGACCGATGTCCCACAACGTCGCGAAACACTGCTCCAGCGCGCGCAGACGGGCCGGCTCTGATGGTCCTACCAGCGCCAGCAAATCGACGTCCGAATGGGGAAACAACAGACCACGCCCAAAGCCGCCCACGGCGAACAGCGCTGCATCCGTCACATCGCCCAGGCAAGCCACCCATACGTGCACCACGATGCGCTGCACCGACTCACTGCGCCGATGGGCCAGCGCGGTGACATCAGCACCATCACGGAATGCGGTGGCGAGGGATCGATCCACGTCGCCCAACAGCTGACGCAACGCCCGGCGCGCATCCGCCGACACACCCGAACGCGGCACTGCCGCAGGCAGGCGTGGCAACGGGGGCAGCACGAACGGAGCGACGGGCATGATCAACGGACGTGTGTGGCGATGCAGCAAGTCTGCCACGCATGGGAGTTAGGTGCAGGTGGGATTTGGGGAAATGGTGGAAAATGGCGAGCCATTAGCCAATTCGGAAGAACAACGGCTCTGATGATTGTCTGGCGCTAGATTGCCCCCTCACCCCAACCCTCTCCCCACCGGGGAGAGGGAGCAAGAGCGCTAAACGACACCAGCTTTAAGCCCTCTTCGCTGCGGCGCGTTGCGGTGTAGCCTCCACATGTGTCGTGCGATCGTGACGATCCGGGCTTCGTCGGCGCCAAGGCTCGTATTCAACACGACGCCATGAGCTCTTCTAGGCCGTTTTCTTTGGGTTACTTTTCTTTTGGGCCAGCAAAAGAAAAGTGACTCGAGCGCCGGCAGGGGATCGAAACGCCCGCCGCGTAGGCGGCACGCTGGCGGAAGGGCTAGATCAAGAGAGAAAGTCACTGGATGACCAGCCATTCGGCTGTTGAAAAGCGCCTCCGGCCTTCGCCGGGATGACGGTGAGGGGATCACGCGTTCTCGCGAGCACCCGCCCACATCCCTGCGCAGAAAAAAGGGCCGCCGAAGCGACCCTTTTCTCAACACCTCAGCCCGCATCCGGCCAAGGCGTCAAAATCTCAAATCCATCATCCGTCACCGCAATGGTGTGCTCCCACTGCGCCGACAGCGAATGATCCTTGGTCACCACCGTCCAGCCATCCGGCAACTGCTTGGTCTGCGGTTTACCGGCATTGATCATCGGCTCCACCGTAAAGGTCATGCCCTTCTTCAACTCCAGGCCCGTACCCGAACGCCCGTAGTGCAGCACCTGCGGCTCATCGTGATAGACCTTGCCGATACCGTGGCCACAGTACTCGCGCACCACCGAGAAACCCGCTGCCTCGGCATGCTTCTGGATAGCGGCACCGATATCGCCCAGGGTGGCGCCCGGGCGCACCGCCTGGATGCCGCGCATCATGGCCTCGTAGGTGGTATCCACCAGTCGCTTGGCCAGCACCGACGGTGTGCCCACGAAATACATGCGACTGGTATCGCCGTGCCAGCCGTTCTTGATGACGGTGACATCGAGATTGATGATGTCGCCATCCTTCAGGGCCTTGGCCGGACTCGGAATACCATGGCAGATCACATGGTTGACCGAGGTGCACAAGGTCTTGGGAAAGCCGTTGTAGCCCACATTGGCTGGAATCGCCTTCTGCACATTGACGATGTGCTCGTAGGCGAGCCGGTCCAGGTCCTCGGTGGTCACACCGGGCTTCACGTGCTCTTTGAGCATGGCGAGCACTTCGGCGGCCAGCTTGCCGGCCTCGCGCATGGCCTGGATGTCTTCAAGGGTTTTCAGAGTAACTGCCATAGTTCCGCTCATATGGCGGCAACCGTGCCGGGCTTCAACACATGGAAACCCAAGCAACTTGCCGCGCTGCCGGCCAACCGGCTACAATTTCGAAGTTTTGCTGACCCGACCCGTCCGTTTCGACTGATAAGTCAGGTCGTCGCAAAGCGGGGAAGATTGTAACCGCGTTGCGGTACAAACCCCACAAGTCCTTGATTGGACAACTAAACGCCACACACGCGTCGGCACCGCCTTCGGGGTGCCTCGGCCAGCCCACCACTTCATTGGGGCTACCGGGGTCGAAGCCGGGGATGCGTGGAGGTCCCAACCCCCGGGCCTAGCCGGCCCAACAATTTGGAGTTTTACCCATGGCTCAAGTCACCATGCGCCAGATGCTCGAAGCTGGCGTGCATTTCGGTCACCAGACCCGTTACTGGAACCCGAAGATGGCTCCGTACATCTTCGGTGCTCGCGGCAAGATCCACATCATCGACCTCGAGAAGACCCTGCCGCTGTTCACCGACGCGATGCACTTCCTGTCGGCGATCGCGCAGAAGCGCGGTACCGTGCTGTTCGTCGGCACCAAGCGCTCCGCCCGTGAGCCGCTGGCCGAAGAAGCCGCACGCGCCGGCATGCCGTTCGTTACCGCCCGCTGGCTCGGTGGCATGCTGACCAACTTCCGCACCGTCAAGCAGTCGGTTGCCCGCCTGAAGGAGCTGGAAGCCGCTGAGACCGATGGCAGCTTCGACCGCCTGGTCAAGCACGAAGTGCTGGCCCGTCGCCGTGAGCGCGACAAGCTGCAGAACTCGCTGGGCGGCATCAAGGACATGAACCGTCTGCCGGACGCCCTCTTCATCATCGACATCGGTCATGAAGACATCGCCGTGCAGGAAGCCAAGAAGCTCGGCATCCCGGTCATTGCCGTGGTCGATACCAACTACAACCCGGAACTGGTCGACTACGCCATCCCGGGCAACGACGACGCCATCCGCGCCATCCAGCTGTACGCCCGCGCTGCCGCTGACGCCATCCTGGAAGGCAAGGCCGCTGCGCCGGCCGCCGCCCAGGGCGACGCCAACGAGTTCGTCGAGCTCGACGAAGAAGGCAACCCGGTTGCCAAGGAAGAGCGCAAGGCTGCCCCGCGCCGTGACGACCGCAACAACCGCGGCCCGGCCAAGAAGGGCGCTGGCGCGCCGCGTCGTGACGGTGGTCGCGGTGGCCGCGGCGGCCGCAACGACGAATCGTCGTCGGACGGCGAGTAAGCCTTCCCTGCCCCGGCCCGCAAGGGTCGGGGCGCATCAAAGCTTTTGAGGAACCCAGATGACCGCCATTTCCGCAAAACTGGTTAGCGAACTGCGCGAGCGCTCCGGCGCCGGCATGATGGATTGCAAAAAGGCGCTGGTCGAAAACAACGGCGACATCGACGCCGCTGTGGAATACCTGCGCAAGACCGGCCTGGCCAAGGCTGACAAGAAGGCTGACCGCGTGGCCGCTGAAGGCCGCATCGCCACCGCCCAGGCCAACGGCAAGGCCGTGCTGGTCGAGGTGAACAGCGAGACGGACTTCGTCGCCAAGGCGCCGAACTTCATCCAGTTCACCAACGAAATCGCTGAGGCCGTGCTGGCTTCGGGCGCTACCGACATCGACGCCGCCAAGGCTGCCGCTTTCCCGGGCGCCGACAACGTCGAGTCCGCCGCCAAGGCGCAGACCGCCACCATCGGCGAGAAGATCGAAGTGCGCCGCGTTGCCCACATCGCGAACGATGGCCCGCTGGCCACCTACTCGCACGGCGGCAAGATCGGCGTGATCGTGGCACTCAAGGGTGGCTCGGAAGAGCTGGCCAAGGGCATCGCCATGCACGTGGCGGCCATGAACCCGCCGCACATCAAGCCGGAACACGTGCCGGCTGAGTTCATCGCGAAGGAAAAGGACATCGCGCTGAGCCAGATGACCGATAAGGACAAGGCCAAGCCGGCCGACATCCTCGAGAAGATCATCTCCGGCAAGATCAACAAGATCGTCTCGGAAGTGACCCTCGTCGGCCAGCCGTACGTGCTGGACACCAACACCACCGTGGGCGACGTCCTGAAGAAGGAAGGCGCTGACGTCGTGGCCGTGGTTCGCCTAGCCGTGGGCGAAGGCATCGAGAAGGTGCAGGAAGACTACTTGGCCGAAGTGGCCAAGGCGATGCAGGGCTAAGCACCTCCATCCCCTGTGGGATCTCAAGAAAGCCGCGGGAAACCGCGGCTTTCTTGTTTTTATGAAAGCCCTCTCCATGCCCACCCGTATCCCCCACACGGGCAGCCATGCCGTGCGCCATCACCGGCGCCAAGTCCACGGCTGGACAGGACTTTCCCCCACAGCCGCAGCACAAAACGCTTACCCGTTCGCGTCGCTGCCGTTACAATGCGCGCGTTTTGCCCCACACAATCCGGAGATCCCATGAGCGCACCGCTTAATTACCGTCGTATCCTGCTCAAGCTCTCCGGTGAAGCCCTGATGGGTGAGGCCGATTACGGCATCGACCCAAAGGTCATCGGCCGCCTTGCCGATGAAATCATTGAAGTACAGAAAGCCGGCGTGCAGATCGGCGTGGTCATCGGCGGCGGCAACATCTTCCGCGGCGCCGGCCTCGCTGCCGCTGGCATGGATCGCGTCACCGGCGACCACATGGGCATGCTGGCCACCGTGATGAATGCACTGGCCATGCAGGATGCCATCGAACGTCGCGGCGGCTTCGCCCGCGTCATGAGCGCCATCCAGATCCACGACGTAGCCGAAGACTTCATTCGCCGCCGCGCCATTCGCCATATCGAAAAGGGCCGCATCGCACTATTCGCTGCCGGCACCGGCAACCCCTTCTTCACCACTGACTCCGCCGCTGCGCTGCGTGCGGTGGAAACAGGCGCCGACCTGCTACTGAAGGCCACCAAGGTCGATGGCGTGTACACCGCCGACCCGGCCCGCCACGCCGACGCCACGCGCTATGACCACCTCACCTACGACCAGGTGATCGAGCGCAAGCTGGCCGTGATGGACACCGCCGCCATTGCCCTGTGCCGCGACCACGCCATGCCGATGCGCATCTACGACATGACCGTGCCGGGCAACCTCATGCGCATCATGCGCGGCGAGGAAGTCGGCACGCTCGTTTCGGATAACTGAGTTTGCGTTGCTCCTCCCCGCAAAGGGAGGAGCAAATCTCCTCGAGGGAAGTAGCGAGGCGCAATGTGTCGCTTCGCGCTTTAAGCCCTCTTCGCGATGGTGCGTTACGGTGTAGCCGTACCGCGTGTCGGACAATCGTGACGCTCCGGGCTTCACGGACGCCAAGTCTTTTATTCAGCACGACGCTACGATCACCCCGCTCTTGAGGCCGTTTTCTTTGGGTTACTTTTCTTTTGGGCCAGCAAAAGAAAAGTGACTCGAGCGCCGGCAGGCGATCGAAACGCCCGCCGCGTCCCACAGGGACTAGCTTTGCGTCGTAGGCGGCACGCTGGCGGAGACGCTAGATCAAGAACGAAAGTCACTGGACCCCGGCCTGCGCCGGGGTGACGGTGAGGGGAACACGCACCCTCGCGAGCACCCGCCCCTCACCACCGTGAAGGTGGCAATGCCCCAACCCTCTCCCCGGAGGGGAGAGGGAGCAAGGAGCTGGCCGCGCAAGCGATACCCGCAACCTAAGCAACGCCACCCCACACCCCAACGCCCGACTACCCCCTGCTATACTCGCGGGCTTGCACGCTTGAGGGGTGTTTCCCATGCTTAACGACATCAAGAACGATGCCCAGACCCGCATGGGCAAGAGCATCGACTCGCTCCGTCACACCTTGACGCGCCTGCGCACCGGTCGCGCCAGCACCGCACTGGTCGACGGCATCAAGGTGCCGTATTACGGCTCGGACATGCCGCTGAACCAGGTGGCGACGGTGGCGCTGGGCGATTCGCGCTCGATCATCATTACCCCGTTCGAAAAGACCTTGGTCGCCCCGATCGAAAAAGCCATCATGGCTTCCGATATCGGCATCACGCCGAACACCGCTGGCACCACCATTCGCCTCAACATGCCGCCGCTCACCGAAGAGCGTCGCCGCGAGCTGGCCAAGCACGTCGCGCATGAAGGCGAGGAAGCCAAGATCGCCATCCGCAATGTGCGTCGCGACGCCATGCAGCAGGTCAAGGATCTGCTCAAGGAAAAGCTGATCACCGAAGACGACGAGCGCAAGGCTGAGGACGAGATCCAGAAGCTCACCGATCGTTTCGTCAAGGACGTCGACAGCGTCGTCAAGACCAAGGAAGAGGAGCTGATGGCGCTCTGAGCGCCATCAATCCTCTATGACCAGCGCCGCTCAAGCGCGGATTCCGCGCCACGTAGCCATCGTGATGGATGGCAACGGCCGCTGGGCAAAGCTCCGCCACAGGCCACGCACTTTCGGCCACAACGCCGGCCGCAAGGCGGTGCGCGATGTAGTGGAAGGCTGCCTGCGCCAGGGCGTCAACGTGCTCACCCTGTTCGCGTTCTCCAGCGAGAATTGGCAGCGCCCGCAAGACGAAGTTGGCGCGCTGATGGAGCTGTTCGTGCGCGCGCTGGACAAGGAAGTCGACGAATTGCACGGCAATGGTGTGCGCATTCGTTTCGTGGGCGACCTGAGCACGTTCGATACCGGCCTGCGTCAGCGCATGACCGGTGCCATGGCTCGCACAGCAGGCAATGACGCTCTGCATCTGAACATTGCGGTGAGCTACGGCGGTCGCTGGGACATCGTGCAGGCGGCCCGCAAAGCGGCTGAGTCCGTGGCGCGTGGCGAGCTGCGCGCCGAAGAGATCGACGAGAAGCTGCTGGGGCACTGGATGTGCCTGTCCGAGCTGCCGCCGCTCGATCTTTTCATCCGCACCGGTGGCGAATGTCGGGTCAGCAACTTTCTTTTGTGGCAGCTTGCCTACGCGGAACTGCATTTTACCGATACCCTGTGGCCCGACTTCGACCAGGCTTGCCTGAAGAGCGCCATCGAAGACTACGCACGCCGTGAACGCCGCTTTGGCAAAACCGGCGAACAAGTTGCCCACAAGGCGTAACAAGGACCTGCATGCTGCTCCAGCGCACCCTCACCGCTCTGCTACTCGCTCCGTTGGTGATCGGGTTGATCCTGTTTACGCCGAACCTGCTGTTTGCGCCCATCGTGGCCATCGCCTTTCTGGCCGCCATGTGGGAGTGGACCCGCCTTTCGGGCCTCAATGAGGTGCTGCCCCGTGGCGGCCTGCTCGCCTTTACCGCAGCACTGTTCGTGCTTTGCTGGCTGGCACGCGACACCACCTGGTGGCCCCTGCTCATCGGCGTCGGCGTGGCTTGGTGGATCGTGGTGGGTCAGTGGCTGCGCCACTTTGCCTTTGGCGCGGCGCCCACTCGCGAAAACCGCCTGATCAAGCTGGGCGCGGGCCTGCTGGTGATCGTCCCCGCCTGGGTGGCGGTGGTCTCCATTCACGGCGCGAGCAACCGCGGCCAGTGGTGGACTCTGCTGGCGCTGTTCATCGTCTGGGCCGCCGACATCGGCGCCTACTTCAGCGGACGCCTGTTCGGCCGCCGCAAGCTCGCCCCCACCATCAGCCCGGGCAAGACCTGGGCTGGCGTCTATGGCGCCCTGGTGGCTGGCGCCATTGTCACCTACGTCGGCGGCATGCTGCTTGGCGTCACCGGTGGCAAAATGGCAGGACTGCTGGTGGTGTCGTTGGTGACGGTGGTCGCCTCGGTGGTTGGCGACTTGCTGGAAAGCCTGATGAAGCGCCACGCCGCCGTGAAGGACTCCGGCAACTTGTTCCCGGGCCACGGCGGGATGCTTGATCGCCTCGACAGCGTGTTCGCCGCCCTGCCCGTGTTTGCCGCCGGCAAACTGCTGCTGGGTCTATGAGCGCTCCTGTGTTTCGCAAGGTCGCCGTCCTGGGCGCCACCGGTTCCATCGGCGGCAGCACGCTCGACGTGATCGCGCGCCACCCGGACCGTTTCCGCGCTAGCGTACTTACCGCGCACAGCAACGTCGCCGCACTGGCCGAATTATGCGCTCGGCATCAGCCTGACCTCGCGGTAATCGCCGATCCTGCACTGGAGGGCGAACTGGCCCGCCGACTCGCCGCTGCCAACGTGCGCTGCGACATCGCCAGTGGTCACGACGCCATCACCGCCTCGGTGTCCGGCACGCTGTGCGACACCGTTGTGGCGGCCATCGTGGGCGCCGCCGGACTCGATTCCACCCTGGCGGCCGCACGCAGCGGCAAGCGGCTGCTGCTGGCCAACAAGGAATCCATCGTGATGGCCGGCCCGCTATTGCTGCAGGCCCTGGCCGCCGGTGGTGGCGAGCTGATTCCGGTCGACTCGGAACACAACGCCATATTCCAGTGCCTGCCGGGCGGCCGCCCCAACCTGGGCACCAGCGGCGTGCGCCGATTGGTGCTTACCGCATCAGGTGGCCCGTTCCGTGGCCGCACGCGCGCAGAACTGGCGGGCGTCACGCCGGAGCAGGCGTGCAAGCATCCCAATTGGGTAATGGGACGCAAGATCTCGGTCGACTCGGCCACGCTGATGAATAAAGGTCTGGAGGTGATCGAGGCCCATCACCTGTTCGGCGCTGCACCCGATGCGATCGATGTGCTGGTGCACCCGCAGAGCCTGGTGCATTCGTTGGTCGAGTACGTCGACGGGTCGGTACTCGCCCAACTGGGCAACCCGGACATGCGCACCGCCATCGCATATGCACTCTCGTGGCCTGCCCGCATCGAAGCCGGCGTAGCACCGCTGGATCTCGCCGCCTCGGCGCCACTGGCGTTCCAGCAGCCCGACCTGGCCACTTTCCGCTGTCTTGCACTCGCTTTCCAGGCGCTGCGCGCCGGTGGCGACGCGCCGGCGATTCTCAATGCCGCGAACGAAGTGGCGGTGGAGGCCTTCCTGGCCGGAGGTCTGCCCTTCCTGGGTATCGCCGATCTCGTGGAGAGCGTACTTACGGAACTGTCGCCGCAAGCTGTGGTCGATGTCCCGACCCTGAATGAACGCGACTGCATGGCCCGCGAGGCCGCCCGACGCATCCTTCGCAACGTGTGCTGACAAGCCTGATAAGCTCTTACTGATGAATAGTGTATTTGGCTCAGTGTTTTGGTTACTCGTCACGCTTGGCGTGCTGGTGACCTTTCACGAATTCGGGCACTACTGGGTAGCACGGCGCTGTGGCGTCAAGGTGCTGCGTTTCTCCGTGGGCTTCGGCAAGGCCATCTGGAAGCACATCGGCAAGGACGGCACCGAATATCAGGTCGCCATGATCCCGCTGGGCGGCTACGTGAAGATGCTCGATGCCCGTGAGGGCGAGGTCGACCCCGCGCTGGCCGGCCAGGAGTTCACCGGCAAACCGGTATGGCAGCGCATCGCCATCGTCGCCGCAGGCCCCGGTTTCAATCTCATCTTCACCCTGTTCGCGTTCTGGCTGATGTTCATGGTCGGCAAGCCGGACGTGGCACCGGTGATCAGCGCCACACCGCAGAGCATTGCGGCCGAGGCCGGCGTTCGTACCGGTGACCGGATTCTCAGCGTGGACGGCCATGACGTAGCGACCTGGAGCGACTCCATGGATGCCGTGGCCAATGCTCTGCTGGGCCGCGATCCGTTGCCCATGCGACTGCGTGGCACGGATGGTGCCGAGCGTACCGTGACGCTCCCCCTCAATCAGCTGCCGGCCGGCGAGGACATTGGTCAATACCTCGACAAGCTCGGCCTGAAACTCGCTCCGATGCAGCCAGTGGTTGGCACCGTGCTGCCTGGCAAGCCTGCCTCCCAAGGTGGCATGCAGGGCGGTGACCGCATCGTCAGCATCAATGGTCAATCCGTAACCAGCTACGAAGAGTTCCAGAAGCTGGTGCCCACGCAGGCGGCCAAGTCGCCCACGCTCGCTATCGTGGTCCAGCGCGGACAACAGACGCTGCCGCTGTCGATCACGGCGCGCATGGAGTCACTGGAAGGCCAGTCGTCCGGCTGGATCATCGGCGTCACTGCCACGGAGCGCGAGCAGGCCATGCTGCGCTATGGTCCGGTCAAGGCTATGGGCGCCTCGCTGGAAACCACCTGGAACACCGCCGCGTCGACGTTCAACATGATCGGCAAGATGGTCACTGGCCAAGCCTCGACCAAGAACCTTTCAGGTGTGATCGGCATCGCCCAGGTGGCGAATGCCTCAGCAAGCATGGGCGTGGGCTGGTTCTTCAGTTTCCTGGCGATGGTCTCGCTAAGTCTTGCGATTCTCAACCTGATGCCCATCCCCGTCTTGGACGGCGGTTGGCTGCTGTATTACCTTATTGAGTTGGTCAAGGGCAGCCCTGTCAGCGAACGCACCATGATGGCCGGTCAGTATGTCGGCCTGGTGCTGCTGTTTACGTTGATGGGATTGGCTTTCTACAACGACATCCATCGCTTCCTGCCCTCGTGACGCGTAACGACTTTGCCGAAAGTCGCACCGAGTCCGGGGATCATGGCGTATCCATGGCGAGCGCGGTCACGCGCGCGCTGAGGGGTATGGCGGTGGTTCACCCGTCGCATCTGGGGAAGATGCAAGCACCCTTTCGAGGCTGGGCTTGTCCTGGCTTCACGTATTGATCGGGGCGGCTCCGGCCGCCTCATACGAATAAAACCAACGGAATCGACGATGAAGCGTATCGCCGCCCTGATCCTGCTTGCCTCACTGTCTGCCAACGCCCTCGCATTCGAGCCGTTCGTCGTTTCCGACATCCGTATCGATGGCCTCAGCCGCATTTCCACCGGTACGGTGCTCAACTACCTGCCCATCAACAGGGGTGACCGCCTGACCAACGATGGTGCGCAGCGCGCCATCCGTGCCCTGTACCAGACCAAGTTCTTCAGTGACGTAGAGGTCACCCGCGAAGGTGACATCATGGTCATCAAGGTGGTGGAGCGTCCGTCCATTGCCAAGCTGAGCCTGCGCGGCAACAAGGACATCAAGGAAGACGATCTGCGCAAGGGCCTGAAGGAAATCGGCCTTGCCGAAGGCGAAACCTTCGACCGTCTCTCGCTTGATCGCGTGCAGCAGGAACTGGTGCGCCAGTACTACAACCGCGGCAAGTACAACGTGTCGATCGAGCCGCACGTGACCAACCTTGATCGCAACCGCGTCGCCATCGACATTGAAATCCGCGAAGGCAAGGTTGCCAAGATCAAGGAAATCAACATTGTCGGCAACAAGGCGTTCTCCGACAAAGAAATCCGCAAGGGCTTCGAGTCGGATACCACCAACTGGATGTCCTGGTACTCCAAAGACGACCAGTACTCGCGCGAAAAGCTCAGCGGCGACCTCGAGAAGCTGCAGTCGTACTACATGGATCGCGGCTACGCCGACTTCGGCGTCGACTCCACGCAGGTCACCATCGCGCCGGACAAGCGCACCATGTATATCGCCTCCAGCGTGAAGGAAGGCGAGATCTTCACCATCTCCGACGTGCACCTGCTCGGCGAACTGATCCTGCCGGAAGAGTCGCTGCATCAGCTCGTGTACGTGAAGAAGGGCGACACCTTCAACCGCAAGGCGATTGAAGCCAGCACCAATTCAATCAAGACCATCCTCGCCAGCATCGGCTATGCCTTCGCCAAGGTGACGCCGGTGCCGAAGCTGGACAAGGACAAGCGCACCGTCGACCTCACGCTCTACATCGAGCCGGGCAAGCGCGTGTACGTTCGCCGCGTGAACTTCCAGGGCAACACCCGCACGGAAGACGATGTGCTGCGCCGTGAAATGCGCCAGCTGGAAGGCAGCTGGTTCTCGCAGCCGGCCATCGACCGCTCCAAGATCCGTCTGCAGCGCCTGGGCTACTTCAAAACGGTCAACATCGACAAGGCATTGGTGCCGGGCACCGAGGACCAGGTCGACCTGACCGTGAAGGTGGAAGAGCAGTCCGCCGGCAGCCTGATGTTCGGCGTGGGCTACTCGCAGTACTCGGGCATCATCTTGTCGGCCTCGGTATCGCAGAACAACTTCCTGGGCACCGGCGACAGCTTCACGGTGGGCGCGTCGCGCAGCGACTACTCCACTTCGATCAACGCCAGCTACTTCAACCCATACCTCACCGACAACGGCGTGGGTATCGGCTACAACGTGGGTTACACCAAGAGTAACTACGCCGACACCAACAGCAGCTTCGTGAACTACGAAAGCTCGCTGAAGTCGTTCTCGAGCTTCCTGAGCTTCCCGATTTCCGAAACGGACAACGTCCGTACCGGTCTGGGTATCAGCAGCAACAAGATCAACCTGGCGTACCAGCAGCAGCAGGTCGACGCGAACGGCAACCCCACCGGTCAGATTACGACGATCAGTTACTCACCGCAGGTGCTGATCGATTACCAGAACGCGATTGGTCACCGGACCGTTCACACCTGGGACGCCACGCTGGGTTGGACGCACGACACCCGCAACGGTTACTGGGCACCCACGCGCGGTGGCCTGATCTCGCTGTCCACCGATATCGCCCTGCCGGGCTCCACCGTGCAGTACTACAAGATCTTCGGTGAAGCCAACCATTACTGGCCGATCGGCAAGGGCTTCGTGTTGTACGTGGATGGCCAGGTCGGCTACGGCAAGGCCTATGGCCAGACCTTCCCGTACGACGGCGGCACCTCCTACAAGGCAGGCGATCCGGTCACCTTCCCGTTCTGGGAGAACTTCTATTCCGGTGGTGTGCGCGACGTGCGTGGCTTCCAGGACAACACGCTCGGTCCTCGTGTCTGTACCGGTGTGGATGCCAACGGCAAGCCGATTCAGCCGAACCCCAACGGTACGTGTTCGGGCAGTGCGTACTCCTACGCACAGCCGTTGGGCGGCGCCTTCAAGGTGCTGGGCACGGCCGAGCTGTACCTGCCGCTGCCGTTCCTCAAGGACATCAACACCGCCCGCGTGTCGTGGTTCGTCGACGTGGGTAACGCCTACCAGGACTACCAGAGCTTCACCGCCAAGACGCTGCGCGTGTCCACCGGTGTCTCGCTGCACTGGCAGGCGCCGATCGGCCCGCTGATCATCAACTTCGCGGTGCCGATCCGCACCCAGCAGGACGACGGCCACTACGAAGAACGCATCCAGTTCACCTTCGGCAGCCAGTTCTGATGGCCTGAAAAGCCAAAGGGTAGTGACAAGAGAAGGCGCGGCCATGCCGCGCCTTTTTTTGTGGCCACCATCCCTGGCGGCCACCCTTCGGGCCATCGCTGACGCGATGTCATAGTTGCTCCTGGCAATTTTTTGTGGCGACCGAGCCATTCCTGGCGACCATCCTTAGGGCCACCGCTGACGCGATGTAAAAGTTGCTCCTGGCAATTTTTTGTGGCCACCGAGCCATTCCTGGCGGCCACCCTCCGGGCCGTCACCAACACGATCTTTTGATGCCCCTGACGTGGAGCCCTACAATGTCCCGATTGCAGGGAGCCGATATGAGCGTTTTCCAAACCACCGTCGCCGAACTTGCCGAACGCTTCGGCCTCGCCTGCCACGGCGACGGCTCGCACCTTATCGATGGCGTCGGTACGCTTGCGGGCGCCGGCCCGAGCCAGCTGAGCTTTCTCTCCAACAGCAAATACGCCTCACAGCTGAGCAGTACCCGCGCGGGCGTGGTGGTCATGCGTGAAGAGAACGTGGCGGAGAGCCCCGTACCCGCGCTGGTGGCACGCGACCCCTATGTGGCCTACGCCAAGATTGCCGCACTGTTTGAGCGCCTTCCTGCGGCGCCTCAGGGGATCCACCCGTCGGCTGTCGTGGCTGCAAGTGCACGCGTAGCGCCCACCGCCAGCATCGGTCCAGGCTGCGTCATCGATGATGGCGCTGTGATCGAAGACGGTGCGGTCTTGGGTCCGCATTGCATCATCGGCCCCGAGTGCACCGTGGGCGCGCATTGCCGGCTGGTCGCGCGCGTGACGCTGGTGATCCGGGTGACACTCGGCAAGCGTGTGCTGGTGCATCCGGGTGCAGTGATCGGTTCGGACGGCTTCGGCCTCGCATTCGATCGCGATCACTGGATCAAGCTGCCTCAGCTTGGCGGCGTGCGCATCGGCGACGATTGCGAAATCGGTGCCAACACCACCATCGACCGTGGCGCGCTCGACGACACCGTGCTCGAGGAAGACGTGCGGCTGGACAACCAGATCCAGATCGCCCACAACGTTTATATCGGTGCGCATACGGCCTTGGCCGGCTGCGCGGCCGTGGCTGGCAGCGCCAAAATTGGCCGTTATTGCATGATCGGCGGAAATGCGGGCGTGCTTGGCCATCTGGAAGTGGCTGATCGCGTTACCATTACCGCCAAGAGCCTGGTCACGCACTCGATACGCGAACCCGGCGAATATTCTTCGGGCGTCCCGCTACAGGAAAACCGCCTGTGGCGACGCAATGCAGCCCGCTTCAAACATCTTGATGAATACGTACGCCGGCTATCGGCGTTGGAGAAGGACAGCAACAATGAGTGACCTGACCGTGCCCTTCCACCTTCCCGTGAATGTGGAGCTGATTCAGCAACTGCTGCCGCATCGCTATCCGTTCCTGCTGGTCGATCGCGTGATCGAATTGGTGCCGGACAAGAGCGTGGTGGCGCTGAAGAACGTCACCATCAACGAGCCGTTCTTCCAGGGTCACTTTCCCGGCCATGCGGTGATGCCGGGTGTGCTCATTGTCGAAGCGATGGCGCAGGCTGCGGGTCTGCTCACCCAGATTTCCAGCCGCTTGAAGGGTTCCACCGGCAGCCCCCTGTTCTACCTGGCCAAGGTGGACAATGCGCGCTTCAACGCCCCCGTGGTGCCGGGCGACCAGCTGCGCCTCGAAGTCGAACTCAAGCGCCTGCTGCGCAGCATGGGCCTGTTCGAAGCGCGCACTGTCGTTGACGGCAAGGTGGTGGCCAGCTGCGAACTGATGTGCGCGGCGAGGTCCGACAAATGATCCACCCGACTGCGCAGATCGATCCC
Organism: Dyella sp. PARNA 12/25; assembly: GCF_055702865.1. Lineage (NCBI taxonomy): Bacteria > Pseudomonadati > Pseudomonadota > Gammaproteobacteria > Lysobacterales > Rhodanobacteraceae > Dyella > Dyella sp. PARNA 12/25. Next base: position 480,649 of record NZ_JBVQCI010000002.1, read on the forward strand.
TCGGCGGTCATCGCCGAGAACGTCAGCATCGGCGCTTACAGCGTGATCGGCGCCTATGTGCACATCGGCGAAGGCACGGTGATCGGCCCGCATGTGGTGATCGAGGGCCCTACGCGCATCGGTCGTGACAACCGCGTCAGTCAGTTCGCTTCGCTGGGCGGCGACCCGCAAGACAAGAAGTTTGCTGGCGAGCGCACGGAACTGGTCATCGGCGACCGCAACCAGATCCGTGAGTACGTCACCATCAACCGTGGCACCGGCGACGGCGGCAGCAAGACCGAGATCGGCAACGACAACTGGATCCTCGCCTACGTGCACATTGCGCACGACTGCAAGATCGGCAACAACACGGTGTTCTCCAATTACTCCGCGCTGGCCGGTCATGTCGAGATCGGCGATTGGGTAGTGATGGCCGGATTCTCCGGCGCACATCAGTTCTGCAAGATCGGCGCGCATGCCTTCATTGGCATGGGCTGCCTGCTTGGTTCGGATGTACCGCCTTACGTGACGATGGCCAACGACCAGCGCGGTCGCCCGCGCGGCATCAACAGCGAAGGCCTGAAGCGCCGCGGCTTTGACGCCACACGAATCTCCGCCATCAAGCGCGCCTATCGCACGCTGTACATGGCCGGCCTCACCCTGGCCGATGCTCGCGAGCAACTGGCAGCACAGGCGATCGACAGCGAAGATGTGCGCGCCATGCTGGAATTCCTCGATCGCAGTGAGCGATCGCTGGCACGCTGATATGAGCTTCGCTCATATCAGCAAATCAGGCGCGCGCTCTGGCTCTGGTGGTTGACGTCACGAAATGGCTTCCATCGAAACAACATCGTCTGCCCCCCTCATCGCCATCATCGCCGGCGAAGACTCCGGCGATCAGCTCGGCGCCGACCTCATCGCCGCCCTTCGCCGCCGTTACCCCGACGCACGTTTCGTCGGCATCGGCGGCGCGCGCATGCAAGCCGTGGGCTTCGATTCCTGGTACGACATCAAGGAGCTGTCGCTGTTCGGCTTTGCGGAAGTGATTTCGCATCTGCCACGCCTGTTGCGTCTGCGCAAGGAGCTGGTTGCCCGCCTGATTGCCGCCAAGCCCGCCGTAGTGGTCGGGATCGACGCGCCCGATTTCAACCTTGGCGTCGAAAAGCGCCTGCGCGAAGCCGGCCTGCGCACCGTGCACTATGTCAGCCCATCCGTGTGGGCGTGGCGTGAGAAGCGCGCTGAGAAGATTGGCCACAGCGCGAATCGCGTGCTGTGCCTGTTTCCGATGGAGCCAGCGATCTACGCCAAACACGGCATCGACGCACGCTTTGTGGGTCACCCGCTGGCGGATCGATTCGCCCTGGTGTCCGATCGCGCGGGAGCGCGCGACGTTCTCGGTCTACCGCAGAACGTGCCAGTGCTTGCCGTATTGCCGGGTAGTCGCGGTACGGAGATCAAGCAACTAGGCCGCACCTTCCTCGAGGCCGCTCGAAAGGTCGCCGCCGAGCTCCCGGGGCTCCGCATCATCGTCCCCGCAGCGAATGAGCGTGTGCACGCCAGCCTCAAGGCGCTGCTGGGCGACATGGGTAACAGTAACGCTGTACAGCTGCTTGAAGGCCACGCCCATGAAGCGATGCTCGCGGCGGATGTCGTGATGCTCGCCTCCGGTACGGCGACGCTTGAGGCCTTGCTGGCCAAGCGCCCCATGGTGGTAGGGTATCGCGTCTCGCCAATGAGCTACCGCATTGCGCGCGCACTCAACATGCTCAAAACGGACGTCTATTCGTTGCCCAATATTCTCGCTCGCGCCAGCGGCATGGGTGACGACGTGGTGCTGGTGCCCGAACTGATGCAAGACGATTTCACCGCGGACCGGGTGGCCAAAGCGACCGTCGCCCTGTTTCAGGATAGTGAGCGCCGCGGCGCGATCGTTGCTGCGTTTGAGCAATTGCACCTGGCCTTGCGCGGCGACCTCGAGGGTCACGCAGGCGACTTGGCGGCCGATGCGGTCGCTGAACTGATTGAGGTGAATCGTGCCTAAAGCCAAGCTTGTCGCGGGCACCCTACCTGCATCCGTGATTACCGCAAGCGGCGGACTGATTGCCGGCGTTGACGAAGCGGGCCGTGGCCCACTGGCCGGCCCGGTAACGGTCGCTGCCGTCATTCTCGATCCCGCCAGGCCTATTCAGGGGTTGAACGACTCCAAGAAGCTCACTGAGGCGAAGCGCGAAGCACTCTATCCGCAAATCATCGAAAACGCGCTGGCTCATTGCGTGGTGATGGTGATGCCGGAGGAGATCGATCGCATCAACATCTATCAGGCCACCATGGCCGGCATGAGCCGCGCCGTCGCCGGTTTGACACCAGCCGCAGTGGAAGCGTTGATCGATGGCAATGCATTGCCCCGCGACCTGCCTTGCCCTGGGCGCGCCATCATCGGTGGCGACGGGCTGGAACCTGCCATCAGTGCGGCATCGATTCTGGCCAAAGTCACGCGCGATCGCTGGATGGTCGCATTGGACCAGGAACATCCCGGCTACGGCTTCGCCATACACAAGGGCTACGGCACGCCGGCTCACCTCGACGCCTTGAAGCGGCTCGGCCCCTGCCCGCACCATCGACGCAGTTTCGCACCCGTAAAACTGCTGGTGGATCAAGGCGTACTGTTCTGATCGCGCTTCACAAATAGACGTCCATATCATCACCATTGAGTCGCGGGCCAATGCATCAACAGGGCCAAACGCGGCGTGAGCATGCATGCCCAACGGCCCACGTCACCCGCATGTCACGGAGCTAGAATAGTGTCGACTCACGGGAACCCGTGACCTGCGACACGGCCCCGGCAAAGTCAGGAAATAACGGGAATCTCCCGTTTTGACGGACGCAACAGAGGTCTTTCGCCAAGGCAACCTTTTTCGCCATGGCTGCATCCCAAGTGATACAGGAAGCGAAGTCGCCAGGCTGCTGAGCCCACGCCAACGCAACCGCAACAGCAACACCTCATCTGCGGCACGGCGCACTTCCAACTGGCAGGGACGCATGGCCCCATGCGGTTATCCCCAAGCCGTGTGGGTTTTGTGGACTCCCATCAGCGCGTAGCTCACCGCAGGAGTCGTGTCATGCCACGTTCCTCCCACCCCCACAACAACGCACCGCCCGGCGCCAGTCCGAACGTAACACCGTCATCGCAACTCACGCCGGAAGAGATCGCCGCCATCGTCGAGGCCGAACGGAACCACTTCGACTACGACCTGCACCCGCTCAAAGTGCAGGGCCTGGACCACTACATCGAAAGTGCGTTTGGAGGCGAGCGCTTCCACATCTGGTGAATTTAGGAGTATCAGCGGCGACGGAGTTTCAGTCGTCCGTCGCCGCAAAGCGGCGTGCGATCACGCACGCTGCCGCAAGCGGCTGTGCCTATAGCCGTAACTGACATAGATGAGCATGCCCAGCGCCGTCCAGCCTGCCAGCAATGCCCAATTGCCGGCGTTCATCTGCGCCAGCAGAAACAGGCACACCAGCACACCGAGCGAACACACGACTGGCGCGGCAGGTACGCGGAAGCCACGCGGCAATTCCGGGCGCGTACGGCGAAGCACCAGCACGCCGACACAGACGGTGGAGAACGCCAGCAACGTGCCCATCGAAAGCAGATCACCCAGCAGGCTTAGCGGGAACACCGCCGCCAGCACGCCACCAATGACGCCCACCAGCAGCGTCGTGCGATGGGGTGTATTGAAGCGCTCGTGCACGGCGCCGAAGGCGCGCGGCAACAAGCCATCGCCCGCCATGGTGTAGAGGATGCGCGCCAGGCCGAGGTGCATCACCAGAATCACCGAGGTCAGGCCCGCCACTGCGCCCACCTGCGTCAACAGCTTCAACCAGGCCAGTGGGGGATGCGCCGCGAGTGCGGTAGCCACCGGTTCCGCCGTGGCCAGCTGCGGGTACGGCACCAGGCCGGTAAGCACGGCCGCTACGATGATGTAGAGCACCGTGCAGATGGCCAGCGAGATGAGAATGCCCGCTGGCACGTTCTGCTGCGGGTTGCGCGTTTCTTGTGCCGCCGTCGCTACCGCATCGAAGCCGATGTAGGCGTAAAACACGCTGGTGGCTGCGCGGAAAACCCCGGACCAGCCGTAATGGTCATCACCCTGGTTGGCCGGCACGTAGGGGTGCCACAGCGAAGGGTCGATGTACTGCAGTCCAAACACCACGAACAGGATCACCACCAGCACCTTGAGCACCACCACCACGCTGGCAAACATCGTCGATTGTCGGGTGCCGCCATAGAGCAGCGCAGTGATCGCAGCCACCACCAGCAAAGCGGGCAGATTGATCCATGCGCCGGTGGCCGTGAAGTGGCCGTCCTTGAATGCCAGCGGCGCTTTGGCCAGCACGGTGGGCACGTCGATGCCGAGGCTGTGCAGCAGGCCCACGCCATAGCCAGACCAGCCGACTGCCACCGAGGACACCGCCAGCAGGTATTCTGCGACGACGTTCCAGCCGATAAACCACGCCAGCAGTTCGCCAAAGGTGGCGTATGCGTAGACGTAAGCACTGCCCGATACCGGCAGCATTGCCGCAAACTCGGCGTAACTGAGCGCAGCCAGCGCCGCTGCGAGGCCGGCGAGTACGAACGAAATCGTCAAAGCCGGACCGGCATGCTCAGCGGCCGCCTGACCCGTGATGACAAAAATGCCCGCACCGATCACCGCCCCCACGCCCAGGACGATCAGGTCCTTGAGGCCTAAGGTGCGTCGCAGGTTGTCGTTCGCAGAGAGCGACTCCTCGATAGGTTTGACGGTGAACAGCGAGCGGATCAATGACATCGTTGTTTTCCCGGCAGTGTCGGAGCTGCCGTCCTGGAGATGAAAGCATCCGACCATGCCAGTCCCGGCCCCCTACTGCAACCGCCATGGGTCCACCCTTTCCCAGCCACATGACCGGCCCTGCATTTCCGTTACGCTTGGCACACCAAGGGAGGGGAACATGAGAACGTTCATTCGATGTGCGCTGGCCGTGCTGGTGCTGAGCGTCGCTACCCTGTGCCAGGCCCGCCCAGGCCCGGGCGACATTCCACCCGATTTTCTGGGCCAGGATCGCGACGGGCACGACCTGCGTGTGTCGGGCCTGCGCGGGAAGGTGGTCATCGTTTCCTTCTGGGCATCGTGGTGTGGGTACTGCCGCAAGGAACTCCCGGTGTTGGCTGCGCTCCAGAAATTGAAAGGCACCAACGACCTGCAAGTGGTTGGTGTGAACCACGACGACGATTACGACAAGTACAAAGACCTTCGCCGCCGCTGGAAGAACCTCGACATCGTCCTGACCTACGATCCGCCCGATGGCCGCATCGGCAAGCCGTATGATGTTAAGGGGCTGCCTTTCCTGGTCATGATCGGACGTGATGGACGCGTCGCCCATACCCACTATGGCTATGACGAAGACATGCTCGACACCATCATGGAAGAGGTGAATGAGCTGCTCGTTCAACCGGCACCAGGGGCCGCAGCCGGCACCACGACGACACCGGCATCCTCCTGATCTGGCGTAAGAAAACCGGTCCGGAAGCAATGTCAATTCTTGCCCGCTCGGGGCCGCGCCGTTAGGCTGGACCTCCATCCTGCGCGTGCGCCATGTCCGTCCGCTTCGCTCATCTCCACCTTCACAGCGAATACTCGCTGGTCGACTCGACCGTCCGTATCAAAGGGCTGGTCGACGCCTGCGTGCGCCAGGGCATTCCCGCCGTCGCGTTGACCGACGACAGCAACATGTTCGCGCTGGTCAAGTTCTACAAGGCTTGCAGCGCGGCCGGCATCAAGCCGATCGGCGGCTGTGACCTGTGGGTCAGCGCGCCGGACGACCCGCGCCCCTGGCGTCTCACCCTGCTTATCCAAAACCACGCCGGCTACCTCAACCTGTCACGCCTGGTGTCGCGCGCCTGGCGCGACGGCCAGCACAGCGGCCGGGCCATGGTCGACGCGGCCTGGCTGACGCCGGAGGTGACGCACGGCCTGATCGCGGTGCTCGGCCGCGACAGCGAAGCGGCACGCATCGCCGTCAACCAGGGCGTGGATGCCGCATCGGCGCGCTTGCGTCCGTTCGCAATGCAGATGGCCGATCGCCTTTACCTCGAGCTGACCCGCACAGGGCGCGAGGGCGAAGAGAACTGGAACGCTGCCGCGCTTGGCCTTGCCGCTCAACTCAACCTGCCAGTGATCGCCAGCAACGACGTGCGCTTCCTCAAGCAGGAAGGCTTCGAATCGCACGAAGCGCGCGTATGCATCAACCAGGGCCGCGTGCTGGCCGATCCCAAGCGTCCGCGCGACTACAGCGCCCAGCAGTACCTGAAGTCGCCGGAAGAAATGGAGGCGTTGTTCGCCGATATTCCCGAGGCGCTGGAAAACACCATCGAGCTGGCCAAGCGCTGCACGCTGGAACTGAACTTCGGCACGTATTACCTGCCCGACTTCCCGGTGCCGGAAGGCCACGACCTGGCCAGCTACATCCGCGAGATTTCCCGCGAAGGCCTGAAGGAGCGACTCGAATTCGCCGGCGTCGCGCCCGGCCGCACGCGCGAGGAGTACGAAGCGCGTCTGGAACGCGAGCTGGACGTCATCATCAAGATGGGCTTCCCCGGCTACTTCCTGATCGTGGCGGACTTCATCAACTGGGGTAAGCAGAACGGCATTCCCGTCGGCCCCGGCCGTGGTTCGGGTGCAGGTTCGCTGGTCGCGTGGGTGCTGAAGATCACCGACCTGGATCCGATCCAGTTCGACCTGCTGTTCGAGCGATTCCTCAACCCCGAACGCGTGTCGATGCCCGACTTCGACATCGACTTCTGCATGGATCGCCGCGACGAGGTGATCGACTACGTCGCGCGCAAATACGGCCGCGATCACGTCAGTCAGATCATCACCTACGGTTCGATGGCGGCGAAGGCCGTACTGCGCGACTCCGGTCGCGTGCTCGGCATGGGTTACAACGCGGTCGACCGCATCGCCAAGCTCATTCCCGCACGTCCGCTCGACCTCACGCTGCAATGCGCGCTGGGTCGTTCGGACAAGGCGAAGAAAGAACCCGATCGCATCGTCAAGGATTTCTGCGACCTCTACGACCAGGACGAAGAAGCGCGCACGCTGATCGACCTGGCACTGAGCCTGGAAAGCCTCACGCGCGGCGTCGGCAAGCACGCGGGTGGCGTGGTGATCGGCCCCAAGCCGCTCACCGAATTCGCCCCGCTTTACTGCGAACCGGGCGGCGCGGGCGTCGTCACGCAGTACGACAAGGACGACGTGGAAGCCGTCGGCCTGGTGAAGTTCGACTTCCTCGGCCTGCGCACGCTCACCATCATCGACTGGGCGGTGAAGGCCATCAACGCGCGTCGCGCAGCGAATGGCGAACAAGCACTCGACATCGCGACCATCGCCACCGATGACCCCGCTGCGTACGACCTGCTGAAAAAGGCGCAGACCGTCGCCGTGTTCCAGCTCGAATCCTCTGGCATGCAGCGCATGCTCAAGGATGCGAAGCCCGACCGTTTCGAGGACATCATTGCGCTGGTGGCGTTGTACCGCCCCGGTCCGATGGACCTGATTCCCAGCTTCGTCGCGCGTAAACACGGCCGCGAGGAAGTGATCTACCCCGATCCACGCGTCGAGCCGATCCTGAAAGAGACCTACGGCATCATGGTCTATCAGGAGCAGGTGATGCAGATGGCGCAGATCGTGGGCGGTTATTCGCTCGGCGGCGCCGACCTGCTGCGCCGCGCGATGGGTAAGAAAAAGCTCGAGGAAATGGCGAAGGAACGCGCCAAGTTCCGCGAGGGCGCCGCCAAAGACGGACTCACCGGCGAAAAGGCCGATGAGATCTTCGACTTGATGGAGAAGTTCGCGGGCTACGGCTTCAACAAGTCGCACGCCGCTGCGTACGCGCTCGTCTCGTACCACACCGCCTGGCTGAAGGCGCACTACCCCGCCGAGTTCATGGCCGCGACGATCTCGTCGGACATGGACAACACCGACAAGGCGGTGACCTTCATCGACGAGTCGAAGGCGATCGGTCTGAAGGTGCTGCCACCGGACGTGAACGCGTCGGAGTTTATGTTCGTCGCGGTCGAGCCGCGCGTGATCCGCTATGGCCTGGGCGCCATCAAGGGCGTCGGCCAAGGCGCCTGCGAAGCGATTGCCGAAGAACGCAAGCGCGGCGGCGATTACAAGGATCTCGCCGACTTCTGCCGTCGCGTCGATTCGACCAAGCTCAATCGCCGCGTACTCGAAGCACTGATTCTTTCCGGTTCGCTCGACGCGCTCGCGCCGAACCGCGCCAGCCTGATGGCGCAGCTGCCAAACGCTATGAAGGCCGCGGACCAGCACCTGAAGAACAAGCAGTCCGGACAGAACGATATGTTCGGCGCCATGATGGGCGCGACCGTGCCGACGGTCGAAGTCGACCTGCCCGTCGTCGCCGACTGGCCGCTTGAGCAGATATTGCAGGGCGAGCACGGCACACTCGGCCACTATCTCTCCGGCCATCCCACCGATCCGTGGCGGGACGAACTGGCGCAGCTGTCCACCTGTCCGCTCGGCGAAATCGCCGAACGCTACCAGCCGCCCAAACCTCGCAAGAGTGATGGCGACGATAACCGCTTCCGTCGTGGCCCCGACACGCCGTGGACCGTTGCCGGCATGGTGACTGGCGTGCGCAAGCGCGGCGATAGCGATGCCTTCGTCCGTCTTGAAGACGGCACCGGCATCATTGAGGTGAGCTTCTTCGGCGAGCTCTACCAGCAGATCGCCCCGATGCTCACGCGCGACCAGATGCTGGTGGTCGAGGGCGGACTGCGCATCGACGACTTCTCTGGCGGTGGCTTTGCTCTTCGAGCCCGAAGCGCCTACACCCTTGGCGACGGTTGCCGCCGCTTCGCTCGCCTGTTGCGTTTAAAACTGAATGGCGTGGGCCCCGGCTTCATCGACGACCTGCGCCGCACGCTCGCCGGATACCGCGGCGGTCGGGCCAGTGTGGTGCTCTATGGCTATCACAACGCCATCGCCCAGGCTGACCTGGAGCTGGGTGAGGAGTGGCGCGTGGATGCCATCCCTGAGCTGCTGCGCGCGATCCGGGCAGTGCCTGGCGTCGAGGCGGCCAAGCTGCGCATCGTGAAGTCGGACGACCGTCCGCGCGGTGACTGAGCCTCTGTCCACACACTCGTCATTCCGGCCTGCGCCGGAATGACGAGCAAGAGCAGGCTCCTTCACACAATGAGGCAGCCTTCACTCTTTCCTCACCCCCATACGCCCCCGTTCCCGCGTTTTTCCCCAGATCGGTATACTGGCGCGCTTCCGTGTCATGAACTGCACCGAATGAATCCCAACTTCCTCGATTTCGAACAACCCATCGCCGAGCTGGACGCGAAGATTGAAGAGCTTCGCCATGCCAGCCATGGGCAGGCGTTCAACATCGACGAAGAAGTCGGCCGCCTGCGTGAAAAGCTGAAGCTGAAGACCAACGAGATCTTCCGCAGCCTCACGCCGTGGCAGGTGACGCAGCTGTCGCGCCATCCGGGCCGCCCCTACACGCTCGATTACATCAGCGTGATGTGCGACGAGTTCCACGAGCTAGCCGGCGACCGCGCGTATGCTGACGACGCCGCCATCGTGGGTGGCCTGGGCCGCATCAATGGCCGCTCGGTGATGATCATCGGCCACCAGAAGGCTCGCGATACCAAGGGCAAGGTGCGCCGCAATTTCGGCATGCCGCGTCCCGAGGGTTACCGCAAGGCGCTGCGCCTGATGAAGATGGCCGAGCGTTTCGGCCTGCCGCTGATCACCTTGATCGACACGCCAGGCGCCTATCCGGGCGTCGGCGCGGAAGAGCGTGGCCAGTCCGAAGCCATCGCCCGTAACCTGCTCGAAATGGCCGACCTCAAGACGCCGATCGTCTGCACCGTGATCGGCGAGGGTGGCTCGGGCGGCGCACTGGCGATCGGCGTGGGCGACCGCACCGTCATGCTGCAGTACTCGACGTACTCAGTGATCTCGCCGGAAGGCTGCGCCTCGATTCTGTGGAAGAGCGCCGAAAAAGCCAAGGACGCCGCTGAAGCACTGGGTCTCACCGCACCACGTCTGCTTGAGCTGGGCCTGGTCGACAAGGTCATACGTGAGCCGCTGGGCGGCGCCCATCGCAACCCGCATTCGATGGCCGTGCGTCTGAAGGCTGTGCTGCTCAATCAGCTCGACGAGCTGGAAGCGATGCCGATGACGGATCTGCTGGAGCGGCGTTACAAGCGTCTGCGCGGTTACGGCGCGTACACGGAGTAAGCAGGGCGAGGAGTGAGAAAAGAGAGTCTGCGTTCTCTCACTACTCACTCCCCTTCACTCACTTCTTCGCCATCCACGCGTTACCATCCGCGGCATCACCAGCCCGGAAACGCGTCCATGGCTAATGACCACTCCACGACCAAGCTCGCCGTCCTCATCGACGCCGATAACGCGCAGCCCGGCATTGCCGAAGCGCTGCTGGCAGAAGTAGCGAAATACGGCACCGCACACGTCAAACGTGCCTACGGCGACTGGACCAGTACGCACCTGAAAGGCTGGAAGGAACAACTGCTCACGCAGTCCATCCAACCCATCCAGCAATTTGGTTACACAAGCGGCAAGAACGCGACCGACTCGGCCATGATCATCGACGCGATGGATCTGCTGTATTCCGGTCGCTTCAATGGCTTCTGCATTGTTTCCAGCGACAGCGACTTCACGCGGCTGGCCGCGCGCATTCGAGAGTCTGGCCTGATTGTGTACGGCTTCGGTGAACGCAAAACGCCAGACCCATTCGTGGCAGCGTGCGACAAATTCATCTACACCGATATCCTCGTCGCCAAACCGGATGAAGAGCAGCCGCTCAAGCCAAAGACGGCTGCACAACTCAAGCAGGATTCCAGCCTGGTGAACCTGCTCCGCAATGCAGTGGAAGCAGCGTCGGATGACGACGGCTGGGCTGCGCTGGGTGGCGTCGGCTCCATCATCACTAAGCAACGCCCCAACTTCGATGCGCGCAGCTATGGCTACAACAAGCTGAGCGAGCTGATCACCGCCACCACGCTGTTCGAAATTGATCGGCGCAGCCCTGGCGAAGGTCGCCCCAAGGTGATCTACGTGCGCAACAAGACGAAGAAATCGGCCACTCGTGACTGAGCTGTCGACCATGCTGCAGCGTGCGCTGCGGGAGCACCCGCAAGGCGCGCTGTGCGTGGCTTATAGCGGCGGTCCCGATTCCACGGCGCTGTTGCATGCGCTGACGCAACTGCCGGAAGCACACGCCCGCGGATTGCGTGCGCTGCATGTCGATCATGGCCTGCATCCCGATAGTCACGCATGGTCCGAACATTGCCGGCAATTGGCGCAGGAATGGGGCGTGCACTGTCTGGTGCTGCGCGTGGAAGTCGACCATGCGCGCGGCTATGGGCTGGAAGCCGCCGCCCGCGAGGCGCGCTATCGCGCCTTTGCGCTTTCGCTCGAGAAGAACGAACAACTGTTGCTCGGCCATCACCGCGATGATCAGGCCGAGACGGTGTTGCTTAAACTGCTGCGTGGCGCAGGACCAGAAGGTCTTGGCGGCATGCGACGTACGCGCCCCTTGGGTCAGGGCGCTCTATGGCGCCCGCTGCTCGATTCGCCGCGCCAGCTGTTGCGCCGCTATGTCGAACAACATGGACTGCCATGCATCGACGACCCTTCGAACAACGACGCGCGCCTGTCGCGGAACTTCCTCAGGCACGAGATCATGCCGCGCCTGAGCCAGCACAGGCCGCAAGCGGTGGAATCCATCGTGCACAGCGCCAGCCTCAATCGCTCCGCTGCCGATGCGCTGGCCCGACAATGGCGTGCAGAACAAGCGCGTTTGCTCGACCCTGTGACCGGCAGCCTCGACGCCGAAGGTTGGCTGGCACTCGCACCCGCCCTGCGCCATCCGCTGCTGGACGACTGGCTTCACGCACGCGGCCTCCCCGCACCCACCACGGCCCAGCGCGAACAGATTGAGCGCCAGTGCCGCGCCCGCGACGGCCAGCTGCCCTGCATCCGCTGGCCCGGCGCCGAGCTGCATGTGTGGAAAGCGCGGCTCTGGGCACTGCCGCCGCAGACGACCATCGACTCGACCTGGACGGCCACATGGCAAGGCGAACCGCTCGCCCTACCGGATGGCGGCAGCCTGCTGCTCGACCCACCCGGCCACCTCGCCGCTCCGCTAACCGTGGGTCTGCGCCAGGGCGGTGAACACTTTCGCCCCGCGGGTGACGCCCACACGCGCGAACTTCGCGACCTATTTCAGCAAGGCGGCATGCCTCCCTGGCGTCGGCTCGCTTGCCCGTTGCTGTATGACGGCGACGAATTGATCGGCGTAGGTGATCGATGGCTCACCAGCCGGGGCGCGTCTCTGTTCGATGCGGCCGGCGCCCGGCCGCGCTGGCAGCCCGCCCGATAACCGGCGGCCCGTCGCACAACCGGCGCGACAGCCGTCACTGCAGATTGATTCCGCACGCCCCCTGCGTTAGCTTTGCGGGCCATGGCCAAGTCTGCTTCCGCCCCTGCCACTCCCGCTCCTGCGGCCGATTTCGAGCATTCGCTGGACGAACTCGAGCAATTGGTGGCGCGCATGGAAGGCGGCGACCTGAGCCTCGACGAATCCCTCGCCTCGTTCGAACGTGGCATCGGCCTCTATCGTCATTGCCAGCAGGCATTGGAAAATGCCGAACTGCGTGTACGACTGCTGCTCGACCCTGATGCCCCAGACACTGCCGAACCGTTTGAACCCGACCTCTGACCTGGGGCGAGATCTCAAGTCACTGATCGCGCGCGCCGACGAGGTGTTGGCCCGCTCCCTGCCGCCTGAAGACACCGCGCCGGTCGAACTGCATCGCGCCATGCGCTATGCCGTGCTCGGCGGCGGCAAGCGGTTGCGCCCCTTGCTGGTGTATGCCGCTGGCTACGCCTTTGGCGAAACCGGGTCGCGGCTGGATGCGCCCGCGTGCGCCGTCGAACTGATCCACGCCTATTCGCTGGTCCACGACGACCTGCCGGCCATGGACGACGACGACCTGCGCCGCGGCCGCCCTACCTGCCATATCGTGTTTGGCGAGGCGATGGCCATCCTGGCTGGCGACGCGTTGCAGGCACTGGCCTTTGAGCTGCTGGCCCACGATGTGGATGTCGGCGTCTCGCCCACCCGTTGTGTGGAAATGCTCCGCGTACTCGGCCGTGCCTGCGGCGCAGAAGGCATGGCCGGCGGGCAGGCCCTGGATCTCGCCGCCGTCGGCCGCAAGCTAAGTCTGGCTGAGCTGGAGCATATGCACGGTTGCAAGACCGGTGCGCTGATCCGCGCCTCGGTCCAGCTTGGCGGCCTGGCGGCCGGTGCCGACGAGCCAGCCCTGGCCGCCCTCGACCGCTACGCCCACGCCGTCGGGCTGGCCTTCCAGGTGCGCGACGACATTCTCGACGTGGAAGGCGAATCGCACGTCATCGGCAAAACGGCTGGCAAGGACGCTGCCGCCGACAAGCCGACCTTCCCTTCCATCATTGGCATGGAGGCGTCGCGCGAGCGCCTCGCACGTCTCATCGACGAAGCGCTGGAGTCCATCGCCTTCCTGGGCGAACGCGGCGAACTGCTGGCAGAGCTTGCGCGTTACGCAGCCACCCGCGCGCATTGAGACCTGACCGCGTCAACAAGCGAGCCCGTGGGGCGTTTGCCTGAGGAGACTTCCCCTCGGTTCGCCCCCATGCCTTTCCCCGTTCGTTTTGTGCGCTCGCTGGGTGCCTTGCTGCTCGGCACCTTCGTCGCGCTATTCATTGCCACCGAGGCCCAAGCGGCCGCCCAGAACACCGATTTCAGCGGCGCCTGGCGTCTGGACGACCGTAACAGCGACACCGCCGACACACTGACCACGGCCATGCGGACGGAAGCACGCAAGGAGCTGGCCAGTACGGATCAACAGCCTGCATCGTCAGTAGGCGCACCTTCCAGCGACAACCATGCGGGTGGCGGCCATCATGGTGGCGGTATGGGTGGCGGTGGCGCAGGTGGGGGCGGCATGGGCCACGGCGGCGGTATGGGAGGCGGCGGACACGGCCATCATGGCGGTGGCAACGACAGCAAGCCCACCACCAGCACTGATAAAGACCCTATCGCATCCGCCACCTATCCGATGCCACCGACGCTGAAGGTGGATTCGGTACTGCTGGTGCAACAGGACGCCAAGACCTTCCAGGTGCGTCTAAACAACGGCGACCAGCTCACCGGCAAACTCGATGGCCTGCCCCACCAATCGCTCAACGGCAACGCCATGGTGCGTGGCCGGGTAGAGAACAGTCGGCTGATGGTGTCCATCCAGTACGCCGACGGCACCCAGCTTGATCAGACCTGGGCGTTGTCGGCCGACGGGCAGCAACTGGTGGTCGATGGCACGTGGAAGGTCCCCACGCTGCAGCAGCCCGTGAGTTTCCAGCGCACTTATGTTGGCCTGCACTGAAACGAAATAGGCGGCCACGTGGCCGCCTATTTCTGCAACGCGATCGCGCTTACTTGATCAGCCGCAACGTGAACGGGTAGCGGTAGCGCACACCTTCATTGGCGCGAATCGCCGCCACGATGGTAAGCACCAGCCACGCAATGCCGACCACGAGACCCACCGGCACGGCAACCAACGCACCCAGCCCCAGGGTGATCAGGGTGAGCACGAACAGTGCCAGACCAACGATGGCGAAGGTGATGTTGAAATTCAGCGCTTCCTTGGCCTGATCATCAACGAACGGCATGGTGTCTTTCTTCACCAGCCAAATGATCAGCGGCCCCAGGAAGCAACCCCAGCCGAACCAGTGACCGGTAAGGATGCAACCCAGCAGCGCGGACAAATGGGCAAACAGCGCCCACTGCCGTTCTTCGTGGGATGGCATGTCGGCGGGTGGTGGTACGACGGACTCGGGTGGAACGCTCATGCGTACTTCTCCTGGGTCGTGAACCTGATTGGCATGGCCGGCCCCTCGCCGGCTATGCCGATCCTAGCAACTGCGCGCAGGAATTTCCGGTACTACGACGTTTACTCACCCGCGATGGTCATCTGCTCCAGCAGAATCGACCCGGTGAGCAGATGCGAGCGCCGGTCCACGTCCGCACCGACGGCCACGATGTTGGCGTACATGTCACGCAGATTTGCCGCGATGGTGATTTCCTCCACCGGGTAGACGATCTGCCCGTTCTCCACCCAGAAACCCGCCGCGCCGCGCGAGTAATCGCCGGTCACCGTGGACACGCCCTGCCCCATCACTTCCGTCACCAGCAGGCCGGTGCCCATGCGCTTGAGCATGTCTGCGAAATCGTCCTGTCCCGGCTCCACCAGCAAATTGTGGATGCCGCCGGCATTACCGGTGGAGGCCAAACCCAGCTTGCGCGCGGAGTAGCTACCCAACACGTAACGGGCCAGCACGCCGTTCTCGATCAGCGAGCTGTCGCGCGTAGCCACACCTTCGGCGTCGAACGCACCGGAACCCTGGCCGCGCATCAGGAAGGGGCGCTCCACGATATTCAGCCACGACGGCATGATCTGCTTGCCGGCATGGTCCAGCAGGAAGCTAGCGCGGCGATACAGCGCGCCGCCACTGACCGCCCCCAGCAGGTGACCAATCAGGCCACGGGCAACTTCGGGCGAAAACAGCACCGGACATTGCCGCGTGGACAGCCGCTGGGCGCCCATGCGGGACAGCGTGCGCTGCGCCGCCTTGTCGCCCAGCGCGTCGGCGCTCATGAAATCGTCGGCCGAACGCACGCTGTCGTACCAGTAGTCACGCTGCATGCCGTCGTCATCGCCGGCAATCAACGCCAGCGACAACGAGTGGCGCGTGCCGCGCTCGCGGCCCAGGAAGCCATGCGAGTTGGCGTAAACGGCCAGGCTCTCGCCCATCTGCACGCTCGCGCCATCGGAGTTGGTGATGCCCGCATGCGCACGGCCGGCGTCCTCGATCCGCTTGCCCAGCGCAATCGCCCGCTCGGTGTCGATGCGCCAGGGGTGCCAAAGGTCCAGATCCGGGAACTCGGTGGCCATCAGGGTCGGGTCGGCCAGGCCTGCCGCCGGGTCCGCCTCGGTGAACCGCGCGATGGCGCAGGCCTGGTCCAGCGTGGCCTGGATCGAATCCGGGTTGAGGTCGGCCGTGCTGGCAGAACCCTTGCGCTGGCCGAAGTACACGGTCAGGCCAAAACCACGGTCCCGCGTGTGCTCAACAGTTTCGACCTCGCCCAGGCGAACGTTCACATTCAGCCCGGTATCGATACTGGCGGCCACCTCGGCCTGACTGGCGCCCGCCGCACGGGCGCGGCGGATCACGTCTTCGGCCAGCTGGGCGAGTCGGTCGAGCTCATCGAGGCTACGATCCTGGGCGGGGCTGAGTTGGGTCACGCGTTGAAGTCCTACAGACGGTCGGGTAACGGGTAGAATACGCGGTCCTACCCGCGCAGCCTCCCGACATGGGGGTGGCGCGGCCGAAAGCAAAGAGCGACCTGCGGAGATAAGCCATGTCACCGACCGCCGGCATCTACCGCCACTACAAAGGCCAGCGTTATCGCGTACTGGGCACGGCCCGGCACAGCGAAACCATGGAAGAACTAGTGGTTTATCAGGCGCTCTACGGCGATTTCGGGCTGTGGGTGCGCCCCGCCACCATGTTCTGCGAAACCGTGGAACTCGATGGCGAGCCCATCCCCCGTTTCGCATTGGAACAGGCCGAACCGAACCTGTTCGATGGCAGCCACAAGCCACACTAAAGAGCCTGCTCCATGTCTCCACGTAGCCCGCGTTGTTCACCTGAGTCCGCCAGAGTGCGGGGCGGGGCGCAGTGCCTGACTGGTGGTCAGGTCAAGCCGCGCACCGTGCTCCGGCGGACTCAGGTGAACAACCCTTCGGGCCGGGTCTGTTTGCCCGCAGTCCGGCGTCATTACTCAGTCGTGTATCGACATACACTCCTTCGTTCTTCCTTGGCCTGCGCGCAAACAGCTCCCGGCGCGGGCCACGTGGAGACATGGAGCAGGCTCTCATCCGTTGGAAGATCCAAGTGAACCGCACCTACACCCACGACCCCGATCACGACTACGGCCCCACCCGCACCCAACAGCGCCGCGACGCGCTAGCCGTGCTGGCCCTGGCCAACCAGCTGGTGGAGCTGCCGGCGAGCAAGCTGGCGAAGCTGGATCTGCCGGAGGACGTGCAGCGCGAGATCGCCAACACGCGCCGTATTACCGCCCATATCGCGCGCAAGCGGCAGCTGGCTTTTCTGGCCAAGATGATGCGCCGCCATGACCCCGAGGTGTTCGATGGCGTGCGTGCCGCGCTGGGCGAAAACCGCGAACGCCAGCGCCAGGAAACCGCTGCCATGCACCGCATAGAAGCGACGCGCGAACGCCTGTTGGAAGATGCGGATGCCGCCTTGGGCGAGCTGATTGCGCAGTATCCCAACGTTGACCGCCAGCACCTGCGTTCGCTGGTACGACAGGCCAAGATCGAGAAGGACGGCAACAAGCCGCCGCGCGCGTATCGCGAGATCTACCAATTGCTCAAGGATCTGGCGAGCGGTGGTGGCGCCGATGAATCCGTTGCGGATGAAGGCGACGTCGCGGAAGAAAACGAAGACTGAGGTTTCGTGGGTCGCGCACAAGTGCGCTCCTACAAAAATGCGATACCCCTGTAGGAGCGCACTTGTGCGCGACCCAACGCCCCTCAGTCCGTTTTCTGCCGAAATCTCGCACACCGATCCTCGGGCGACACAAAGCAATCGTGCACTTCGCATAACGCACTGGCACCGATACTCGCACCATAAGCCGAACCCAACGACGTCAGCCCCGGCACCCGCGCTTCCGTCTCCTGCGGATCATCACGCCGAAAGCGGCAATGCTCGCAACGCGCCGCAATGACGGCCACGCTGCTCATCCACTCAGCCCGTTCCAATAGTCGGCGAACACATGCACCGACAACACATAGCCGACGAAAATATTCACCACGACACCGATGGTGAACGCCAGTAGCGGCTTCCAGCCAGTGGCCGTGAGTGAGCGCAGCCTCGTGGTCAGGCCGATGCTGAGAAAGCAGAATGTGAAAGCCCAGGTGCGCAGCGTGCTGATCGGCGCCACCAGATCCGGTGTCACTACCTTGCGGTAGTCGACCAGCGAGTAGTGGCTGCTAATCCAGGTCATCAGCGCTGAAGCCAGCACAAAACCGATCACAAACTTCGGAAAGCGCGCCCAAATCTCCTGCACGTCCGCCTTGGCCTGCACGCCGCCCTCGGCATTCCAGCGCGTAGTGGCGATCCACGCCAACGCAAAGGCCCAGATGCCGATCCAGATATCGCGCCCCACCACCTTCATCAGCGTGAACGCCTGCACGGCCGCATCCGGCGCGCCGGCAATGGCGCCGCCGGAGTGGCGTGCCGCATCTCCATAGGCTTGCGCTGCCGCAATGCCGGCAGCATCCGCAAACTCGGACGTACCGATCCACGCACCGGCTACCGCCGTCGACAGACCCAGCGCGCGCGATGCCAGCGGCAGCACAAAGATCATCACGATGGCCCACACCACCACCAACGTGATCGCCATCGACGTGTCCTCGCGGCGCGCACGCACCGCACCACCGCTGGCGATAGCCGCAGAAACGCCGCATACGGCACCACCAACACCCAGCACCGCCGCAAAGCGCTTATCGAGACCCAACGCCTTGCCCGCGAAGAAGATGGTGAAAAACGTCGCAAGCGACACAATGGTCGCCTGCCCTACCGCAACCGGGCCGGCCCAGAACAGCAAGGTCAACGGTAAGGTCGCGCCAAGCAGCACAATGCCGACCTTGATGTAGAACTCCACGCGCAACCCCGCATGGAACCATGCCGGTAGCTGCACGATATTGGATACCAGCAGTCCGAGCGCCAGTGCGAGCAGAGGCGCCTCAAGGTTGTAGCGGGATGCCTCGACCCACGCCGACGCAGTAAAGATCAGCAAGGACGCCACGAAGAGAATCAGGAAGGCGGGCAGAAAGCGCGAAAGAGAATGCCCGAGCACGGCAAGCCCTGTGCCGAACAGCAGCGCAAATGCCGCAAACAGCGCGAGGTAGCTCGGCCCATGCGAAACGATACCCTGCCACGCCTCGGCCAGGGTCTTCCACTTGGCCGGCGCCACCGCCAGCCACTTCAGGCTGCTGCCATTCGCGAACAACGCCCAGGCCACCACGATTACCAGCAGGCCAATCCATACCGACCACCAGTCTTCGTTGGAGAAAATGCCCCACCACACAGGACGCGTTACGGCGACATTCTTGGCCCTGGCCTGATCCGGCAGAACACGCGCGGCTTCATCCATCACACTCTCCCTCATCAGGCACCGGGTTGAACCGGACGTCTGGACGGCCGGGTGGCCGAAAGAGCTGGCCGCAGGCCACACTCTCCGCGCGCCAACGGACAAAGAAAAATGAGGTTTTGTTCTATGCATATACCCGCTGCCATCCGCGGGCACACACTTCAATGAGAGGCTGACTGTGCCGAACTGATCAGCGCCACGACTTGATTCAACTTTTCATTACTGCTCGGATGGCCAAAACGAGCGGCCTCGGCAAGGTAGATCACAGCAGCTTCGTAATGTCCGTATTTGAGCGCACTATCACCCGCGGCATATAAGTCGGTTCGACTTGATACCTGGTCAAAAATTCGACGGTAAACCACATCACTCTGAGATGAGTCGCAAAAGCAGCCGCCAACCAATTGATCAGCTTCGACCTTAGCTTGGATCATCAAAAGCAGCGGATTCTTAGGGGCGTTCGTCTTTACGCTCGCCATGAGAGTCATCTGCGCCTCGCGGCTTCCGCCCCAGCGAGGCTCCGCAGCCAACTCAAGCGATTCATAGAGTTTCAAACTCGGTGGAGCGGCCAACAGACCTTGCCTGGCGGCTTCTGAAGCATAGGCATCATCACCAAGCAACGTCCCAATCTCGATCATCACGGCATGAGGCAAGGCAAGCGAAGGATCGAGTTTAATTGCTTTGCGCAAGTCACCGTCAGCACGAGTCAGAAAGGTTTCCATGGCAGCCAGCTTCGACTGCGGCGTATCTTGAATAAAGGCACTGCCACGGGCGAACCAGCCGCTCAACACAAAATTGTAGCCACTGGCTGCAAAAGCAAACGCGCTTTGTGGTGACTGCTGCTTCCAAGCCTCTAGCATCTGGCGAGTACCAGGGTCCGTGCTCCCAAAATCTTCGCTCATCATCCGCCAGAACGAATCTGGATGCGTCTGCGGCTGTCGTGACCACTCAATGAGCCGCCGATCGATTTCACCTGCTCGTCCGCCGTCAAGTAGCGCCTTCAATTCGGTAACGCCGATCACTGGCTGCAGGCGAAACTGGCAATAGGCCTTTACGCCTTCGGATGCCCAGTGGCTACCAGGCGGATTGGGATATTTCAGACAGCGTTGAAGTGGATCACTGATTTGTTCGGCCTGTTTCTTTGCCGCAAGAAAGGCGTGCATTTCGTCATCGGTAAAGCGCCCGTCTGAATACGGTGTGGCCCCAAGAAGAGGCGTGGATATCGGTGTCGCGCCAGGCACCTGATCCAGTTGGGCAGCAGCCACCGCCCAAGAGAGCAGACATCCAACCATTCCTGAAATAATTCCGACAGCGGCTCCGCGCATAACCAATCCCCTCCATGTGAAAAGCGGCCCGAATAGGGCCGCTCCGTCAAACATGTTCACACAAATAACCCAGCCCCAGAAAGCCAGGCCTAGCGCCTTGTGACCGACTCGTCAGGAGGCTGTGCCACCCACCGTCATCGCATCCACCTTGAGCGTCGGCTGGCCCACGCCTACGGGCACGCTCTGGCCGTCCTTGCCGCACACGCCCACGCCTTCGTCGAGGGCCAGATCGTTGCCGATCATGGAGACGTGGGTGAGCACCTCTGGACCCGAACCGATCAAGGTGGCGCCCTTCACCGGACGGGTGATCTTGCCGTCTTCAATCAGGTAGGCCTCACTGGCGGAGAACACGAACTTGCCGTTGGTGATATCCACCTGCCCACCGGCGAAGTTGACGGCGTAAAGGCCTTTCTTCACCGAACGGATGATCTCCTGCGGATCGTGCTGTCCGGCGAGCATGTAGGTATTGGTCATGCGCGGCATCGGCAGCTGCGCGAACGACTCGCGACGACCGTTACCGGTGGGCGCCATGCCCATCAGGCGTGCATTAAGCTTGTCCTGCATGTAGCCCTTGAGAATGCCGTCCTCGATCAGGGTGGTGCACTCGGTAGGGGTGCCTTCGTCGTCGACGCTGAGCGAGCCTCGGCGGCCTTGCAGGGTGCCGTCATCCACCACAGTGACGCCCGGCGCCGCGACGCGCTGGCCGAGGCGGCCGGCGAAGGCGGAACTACCCTTCCGGTTGAAATCACCCTCCAGGCCGTGGCCGATGGCTTCGTGCAACAGCACACCGGGCCAACCAGGGCCGAGCACCACCGGCATGCTGCCGGCCGGCGCGTCAATGGCGTCGAGATTGACCAGCGCCTGGCGCACAGCTTCATCCGCGAAGGCCATGCCGCGGCAGTTGTCGATCAGCTCGCGATAGCCGTAACGGCCACCGCCGCCCGCGCTGCCCTGCTCGCGACGACCGTTCTGCTCGGCGATCACCTGCACGTTCAGGCGCACCAGCGGACGGACGTCGGCGGCCAGGGTGCCGTCGGAGGAAGCAACCAGCACGGTGTCCATGGTGGCGGCGAGACTGACAATCACCTGCTTGATGCGGGGGTCGCGCGAACGCGCGTACGCGTCCACCTCACGCAGCAGAGCGATTTTGTCCGGGTTCGGCAGGCTCTCGACCGGGTCGATGGCGGGGTAAAGCTGGCGTGCCCCATTCAGGGCCAGTGGCTTGCCGGCGCCGTTACCGCCGTGCGCAATCGTTCGCGCCGCCTTGGAGGCGTCCAAAAGCTGCGGCATCACGATTTCGTCGGAGTAGGCAAAGCCGGTCTTCTCGCCACTGATCGCACGGACGCCCACGCCTTGCTCGATGGAGTGGCTGCCGTCTTTCACGATGCCCTCCTCCAGCAGCCAGGACTCGCTGCGCGAGTGCTGGAAATACAGGTCGGCGGCGTCGATGGAGGGACCCATCAGCTGGTTGAACACGCGGTCGAGGTCGGTGGCGGCCAGCCCACCCGGCGCCAGCAGGCGGCGTTCAGCCTGCGTGATCAAGGAATCCATGAGGTCGTTGCCATGTGTAAAGAATCAGACTTTACCAAGTTGGGGCCGCACCACGCTGTTTAAAGATGCCCAAGAAGGGGTGGAGCCGTTAGGATGCGGCCCGACCATACCCATGATGTCTACGTGAAGGATCACACATGAGCGACACCCCTCGGCGCCAGCGCGCGCACCAGGTCATTGACCGCGCCATCAAGGCCCCTATTGAGGAAACCCGCGAGCTGCTGCATCGGGATGGCGAACTCAAACCCGGTCTGGGCAAGATCAGCAGCGTGATCGCGCTGTCGCTGGGCTTCCTGAGTCTGCTGGGCGTGCTGGCCTTTCATTTTCCGCAGTACCTCACCACGCCCGACCTGCGCCACAAGTATTCGGTGGATGTGCTGCGCCAACTGCTGCTGGCGGCCTTGCTGATCGCGGGCGGCATGTCGTTGGCCAACATCATCCTTGGCCGCATGCGCAAGCTGAGCATGGTGGCGTTTGCGTTGGTGATGGTGGCAACCGCACTAGGCGGTTCACGCGTACCCGTGGGCGACTTCCCCGATCACACGCCTTACATCGGGCTGGACTGGTTCATTCTCGATCTGCTCGGTTCCACGCTGGTATTCGTGGTGATCGAAAAACTGTTTCCCCTCTACAAGGGCCAGAGCGTCTTCCGCAAGGAATGGCAGACCGATCTTAAGCATTTCGCGGTGAATCACTTCATCGTGGGTCTGGCGCTGTTGGTAGTGAATTACCTGTTACACCACCTCTTCGGTTGGCTGGTGCGCAGCGACTTCCAGCAGTTCGTGCAGCACATGCCCTTCGTGCCGCAGCTGTTGGTGTGCATTCTGGTTGCCGACCTTGCGCAGTACTGGACGCATCGTGCCTATCACGAGGTGCCGTTCCTGTGGCGCTTCCATGCCGTACACCACTCCGTGAAAACCATGGATTGGCTGGCCGGTTCACGCCAGCACATGCTCGAACTGATCGCCACGCGAGTGTGCGTGCTTGCACCGCTTTACATCCTCGGCTTCAGCGAGGCGGTGATGAACGCCTACATCATCGTGGTCGGCTTCCAGGCGGTGTTCAATCACGCCAACGTGCATCTGCCGTGGGGACGAATGAAGTACGTGATGGTGACGCCGGATTTCCATCACTGGCACCACGCCTCCGACGATGAGGCGATCGACAAGAACTACGCCGCGCACTACGCCTTTCTCGACCATCTGTTCGGCACAGCGGTGAAGTCGACCAAGAAGTTCCCGGAGCACTATGGCGTAGTGGGTGACTACATGCCTGATGGTTTCGTGCGCCAGCAGTTGTTCCCGTTCCGCGGCAGCACCAAGCCGAACGACACAACCGCCTGAGCAAGCTCACTCTGTAGGAGCGCACTTGTGCGCGACCGCCGACCGTTGAGGTCGGCGTCAATGTGATGGCCGCGCACAAGTGCGCTCCTAAACGCTCAGCGAAGCTAATTAATGCGCCGAGGTACTCGCCGGCGCCGGTGTCGTGACGGCGCCGTCCGTCAGTGGCGGCACTGCGGCCGGCACGGGCACATTCTTCCTTTCGATCAACGCAATCACTGGTTTGTCCCAACTGCCGGTGATCTTGTAGCGCTCGCTGGCCGCGTGATTGATGCCCTTGCCCAGCAAGCCCTGGGCGACAAAACCGGCAGCGATGCCGATGGGGCCGCCGACTACCGCACCGACGATTGGCAGGCTGTTGCCGGCATGCGGGATCGCCAGCACCTGCAGGTCGTAATCTTTGGCGCGCAGGCCGGTACGACCCCTGATCGAGATTTCCGCGGCGGGGCTGCGGATCTGCAGGTTGTCGGTGATGGCGTTACCGTCCGTCAGCTTGAAGTCACCGCTGATGGCATCGAAGGCGAGCCCCTTGCCGAACACATCGCCAAAGTCGAACGTGAGCCGGCGCGGCAGCTCCAGCACCGACACCAGACCGAACAATCGCGCGACGCCGGGTCCGATTTCGGGCATGCGTCCATCGGTGATGTTGATGCTGAGCTTGCCTTCCATATTGCCCAGCTCCATCGCCGATGGCGCGCCGGGCCAGGTGGCATCGAGCTGCGAACGCACCTTGCCGCCGGCCAGCAACCCCTCGTAGCCGAACGCACCCAACATTTCGCCGAGATTCTCTGCGGCAAAGTCGATGCGCATATGCGAATGGCTGTTGCCGGCCGTGCCTTCCCAGTCGCCCGTGCCGTTGATCTGCACGCCACGCGACAAGGTACGCAGCTGATCGATATGCATACCGCGATCGGTCGGCCAGGTTTCGAGGCGGAATTCGCCCAACTTGGAATCACCGAACCGCAGGTCGCTCACCCACAGGTGGAACGGCGGCAAGGCGGACGGCGTGATGCCGGTGTTTGCCGGATTCGCTGCAGGCGTCACCGCATTAGCATTCGCCGCAGCGTCGCTCGGCGTGGTTGGCGCCGTGCTGTCGGAGGCGCTCTTCTTCGGCGGCACCACGTCCTTGGGCCAATACAGGCGCTGCAGGCGCGCGGTGACGCCTCGTTTGTTGAGGTCGGCCAGTGGGACGCCGAAGCGGCCGGCCAGGCCAGCGCTGTCCACATCCACCGTCATGCCGTCCGCCTGCACCGAGGCGAGCAGACGCATGTCGGCAAATGGATGGCCAAACACCATCGCCTGCTCGGCGGAAACGTCGATGCTCTCCATGCCAGGGCCACCACTGGTGCTGCCCGAAGCGGCGTACTGCACCCAACCGGTCACGTCGAGCTTCGCCGCACGACCGCGCACGCGAATGCCTTTGTCTGGCAGGGAATCCGGCATTTTGGTGCCGAACGCAAAGGTTGCCGCCAGCGGCTGGTTTTCATTCTGTGGCAGGAGCAGGCGTGCGCGCACCACCTGCCCGACGCTCAGTTGCACATCGCTGCCTTGCATCGGCAGGTTCATGTCGACATGCAGAGGCAGTGCGGCCTCGGACGATTTCTTCATGGGCACCGGGAACGTTAGCGCCATGCCGCTCAGTGCCGAATCGACACTCAGCTGTTGCGTGGTCGCCGCCGAACCATTGGCGTGCAGGATGTTGAAGCCCACCGTGAAATCACTGCGGCCTTCGGCCACCTGGTTGAGCCAGTCCAGTTCCTTATAGCCCTGGGTCAGTTCGGCCATGCTGTAACGGCCCGTGAGCTTCGCTGACAGCACCGTATCCGGCTGACCGGTCGCGCCGGCGATCGCCAGATCGAGTTTGGATGGCTGTCCGCGGAAGCTGGTATCCAGCGGACCTGCGTGAAAGCCCGTCTTGTCGAAGGTGGCGGGCCCGGTGAGCTTGTCCAGCTTGAGGTTCCACTCCGGCGCGTCGAAATCCATACCTTTGAGCTGGGCGCGACCATTGAGCACGAAGTTCTCTGCATCGGCGACCGGCAACGAGAGATGGAAGCCAAACGTGCCGGTGCCACCCAGCTTCAGCTTGGTCAAGATATCGGCCTCGTGAATACCGATCGGGCTGCGCTTCACGAAATCGATCATGCTGGCGCCGGTGCCACTGCCGCTCACGTTGAGATCCAGCACGGTGTTGCCGAACTCGGGAATCAACGCCACGGCGTGATCCACCTTATTGCCCAGCGACTCACCCGCACTCACTTCGACCAGCATGCCGCTGTTGATGAAGTTGGCAACGGCGCTGACGTTCTGTGCGTGCGGCCACTCCTTGCCATAATCGAGTTCCAGCCCGCTCATTTCGGCGCGTGCTTCAAAGCGGCCTTCGTTATGGTGAAACGGCCAGTCTTTCAGGTCGCCACGCACAACCACGTCGCCATGGTCGATCTTGCCGCCGACCAGCGCCTGATCGAGCCACTGCACGGCCGCCGGGGCCATGGCATCGATCGGCCAGAACAATTTGGCCGCCACCACATCCGCATGCGCTATCGATGCATAAAGATCGAGGAAGGGGGGACCACCCGCATCCGGCAGCGCTACTTCACCGCGCGCTTCGCCGC
Source organism: Dyella sp. PARNA 12/25 (assembly GCF_055702865.1). NCBI lineage: Bacteria > Pseudomonadati > Pseudomonadota > Gammaproteobacteria > Lysobacterales > Rhodanobacteraceae > Dyella > Dyella sp. PARNA 12/25. The sequence continues at coordinate 506,830 of NZ_JBVQCI010000002.1, forward strand.
CGAAACCTGCGCCCTCGAAGCTAAACGGATCGGTGCCGATATGCCATGCGTCATCCTCATGCCAGAACGCGACATCGCCAGCCAGCTTCGACATGGCGAAGGGCTCGCGAAACGTGTGGGGGAAACGCAGCACGGTGGATTGTGCGGGCAACGAAGCCACCATGGCCTGCGCATCGCCACGGAACTCGCCCTTCAACCCATCGATGCCAGGAAGTTTGCCGACCGGGTTGATCGCAAGGTTTTCGAAAGAGACATTCAAGCCCTGCAAGCCGTCGGCGTGATTCCAGCCCAACTGTGCGCGGGTGATCTGGCCGCGCGGCTTGCCGCCGCCAACCCACTGCGCCAGCCCAGTCGACAGTTGCGGCTTGAGTGCAAGCCACGGCACCAGCGGGGCCAGTTGCAGCTGTCGAGCCGCCGCTTCGACATGGGCTTGATCGGTGCCCATGCCGTGCAACGCAACCACAGCCGCGCCACCATCATCGGCCGCCCAACGCAGCGTGTATCCATCCTTTTCGATGGCGACTTCCGCCATGCCATCCAGTGCCGGCACGTTGGCAATCGCACCATCTGGGTTACCCAAAGACAGCTGACTCAGGTGAAGACGCGTGAGGCTTCGAACCACTTTGGCATGGCGCCAGTCGAGCCAGCTATCGAACGAGCCGCTGCCGCTTTCAGCCGTATAGCCGCCCAGATCGATGCCATTGGCGATGGCATGCAGGTCGATATCCTTGGCACTGACCCACAGACGGCCGTCCGCCCCGTCTTCGCTGAAATTACCTGCGCCGCGCAGTTCACCGGGCGCTCCCTCGCGACGCAGCAGTGCACCCACGCGAATGCGACTTCCCTGCCGGCTCAGGCGAAGCTGCTCGGCCAACAGCACATAGTGTCGGTGCAAACGATTGTCGGTGATGTCCAGCCGCGAATGGCTCAGCGAGACACCTACCGAGAGTTTGCCGAAGTCCGGAGTTTGCTGCTCCTCGCCACCCGCGAGGCCAATGCCGTTGATATGCCACGTGCCATCGGGATCACGACTCATGTCCAGCTGCATGCCCTGCACATGCATGTTCACCAGGTGACGCGAGGGCAACAGCCAGCCGCCAAGGTCGATCTTCAGTTCGGCTTCGGGGATGTGCAGCGGTGCACCACCCTCGTTTGCGCCCACGGTCACGCCGCGCATGACAAACAACGGCCCCGCCGGTTGCCAGCGGCCCTCCAGCGTCTGGAACGTCACCGGGGTTTGCAGCTTGGCGCTCAGCTGGGCCGCCACCCAATCGGGATGACGCGCGAGCAAGGGCAGCAGCAGCTGCGTAAGCGCCATCATCACGGCCAGCGAAATAACGCCCACGCCAGCGACCCAGGCCAGGGCCCGGGCACCTAGTTGCATGCGCTTACGCCAGAGCGTGTTCACGAACCGCTCACGACCAAACCCGCCCAGCGGCGCTCACCACCAGACCCTTAAAGCAGAACGACATCGAACTGTTCCTGCGAGTAATGCTCCTCAGCCTGAAAGCGTATGCTCTTGGAGATGAACTCTTCCAGTTCGGCCACGGCGGCGGACTCTTCCTCCAGGATGCGGCCGACCACCTTGGGGCTCGCCATCACCAGTAGTTTTTCGGTGTTGAACTGGCGCACCGCCCGGGTGATCTCGCGGAAGATCTCGTAGGTCACCGTTTCTGATGTCTTGACCGTGCCCCGCCCGCTGCAGGCCGGGCAGGGTTCGCACAACTGACGCTCCAGGCTTTCGGTGGTGCGCTTGCGGGTCATTTCCACCAGGCCCAGCGCCGACATCGGGTAGACGGTGGTCTTGGCGTGATCGCGCGCCAGGCCCTTTTCAAGCATGCGCAGCACCTGGCGCCGGTGTTCCTCATCGGTCATGTCGATGAAGTCGATGATGATGATGCCGCCCAGGTTGCGCAGCCGTAGCTGACGCGCCGCTGCCTGGGCTGCTTCGAGGTTGGTGCGGTAAACGGTTTCCTCGAGGTTGCGCGAGCCGACATAGCCACCGGTGTTCACATCGATCGTGGTCATCGCCTCGGTCTGATCGACGATGAGGTAGCCACCGGATTTGAGCGGCACCTCTTTCTTGAGCGCGCGCTGGATCTCATCTTCCACCCCATACAGGTCGAAGATGGGGCGCTCGCCGGCGTAGTGCTCCACGCGGTCGTCCAGGTGCGGCATGAACTTGTGCACGAACTTCACGACCTTCTCGAAGGTCTCGCGAGAATCCACGCGCACTTTCTCGATATCGTCGTTGAGCATGTCGCGCAGACTGCGCAAGGGCAGCGAGAGTTCCTCGTAGACGCGCTCGCCCACCTTGGCCTTGGCGATATTCTCCTGCACCACGCGCCACACCTTGCCCAGGTAGGTCACGTCGAAGGCCAGCGACTCAGCGGTCTGCCCCTCGGCATTGGTACGCACGATGTAGCCGAGCGGATTCTCGCCGATCAGGGTGTTCAGCACCTCCTTGAGGCGCTGGCGCTCCTCCTCCTCCTCGATGCGGGCAGAGATGCCCAGCGTCCGGGCGTGCGGCAGCAGCACCAGGTAGCGCGAGGGAATGGAAAGGTGGGTGGACAGCCGGGCGCCCTTGGTGCCGATCGGGTCCTTCACCACCTGCACCACGATCTCCTGGCCTTCGTGAACCAGTTCGCTGATCGAAGGCACGTGGCCATTGCCGTTGCTATGGCTCACCACCTCGGCGCCTTCGACGGCCGCCGGCAGCGGCGGCCTCAGAATGTCCGACGCATGCAGGAACGCCGCGCGCTCCAGCCCAATATCGACGAACACGGCCTGCATGCCAGGCATCACCCGCTGCACGCGCCCTTTGTAGACATTGCCCACGTAGCCGCGCCGAGAGGCCCGCTCCACGTGCACCTCCTGCAACATGCCGTTCTCTACTACACCAACGCGAGTCTCGCGTGGGGTCACGTTGATCAGGATTTCTTCGCTCACCGGGCATTCCCCTGGATGGGCGATCTTTATAGCGGCAGGACGCGCACACTGTCGATGAGTGGTGAAGCACGCCGATGATCGATTCAGCGAGCGCGCCAACTGGCGCCCAAAATCTCTGCAAATCAGGGATATTCGTGTACTGGGCAGTCTTTGATTAGGTTGCCGGGACGGGGCGCCGCTATGCTGCCCGGTGATGCGCAAAACAATCCTCCCCGACCTGTTGCCGCCAGGCCTGTCGCTGGTGTTCTGCGGCACCGCCGCGGGCCGACGCTCCGCCACTGAAGGGGCGTACTACGCCCATCCGGGCAACCTGTTCTGGCGCGCCCTGCACGCTGTGCAACTCACACCTCGCCTGTTCGCCCCGGCCGAGTTTCCCCAGCTACCAGCGCTTGGCATCGGCCTCACTGACCTAGCCAAGCATCACATGGGCAACGACGATGAGCTGCCTCGTGACGCTTTCGACGTCGCGGCGCTGCAGACGCGCATCGAACGCGCGGCACCGCGCATCCTGGCCTTCACCAGCAAGGCGGCCGCCCGCGCCGCGCTGGGTCATGCTGCTGGCTACGGGCTACAGACCGAGCGCATAGGGTCGACCCAGCTGTTCGTCCTGCCCTCCCCTTCGGGTCAGGCGCGTGGGCATTGGGATCTGCGGCCATGGCAGGATCTGGCGGCACTGGTGAGGCCAGGAGTGAGTGGAGAGGAGTGAGAAGTGAGAGAGAGCCGTCCTCGGAGCACGCCTGCTTTCCTCTCACTTCTCACTCCTCTCCACTCACTTCTCGCCCTTCGCGTAATCGGCCAGCGCCTCGGCGAGATGGTCGAACAACCGGCGCACCCGCAAGCTCTGGCGCAGGTCCTCGTGCATCACCACCCAGGCTTCCAGCGGCAGTGAGAGCGCATCGGGCAGCAACCGCACCAGTTGGGGAGACCGCCGCGCCAGGCCCACCTGCGCGATGCCGATGCCAAATCCGGCGCGCAGCGCGGCGAGCCCGGCCAGATCGCTGTCGGTGCGAAGGGCAAAGTGCTCGCGGGCGTAGGGCAGCCCCTGGGGCCGTAGACGCCTGACATACGGCGTCTCCGTGTCAAAGCCGATCAGGGCGTGCCCGGCAAGTTCGGCCAGGGTGGCTGGATACCCATGGACGTCGAGATAGCTCCGGTGCGCAAACAAGCCCAGCTCAACCCGCCCCACGTGCCGGGCCACCAGGGCCTCCTGGGTGGGCTGCACCATGCGTATGGCGATATCGGCATCACGCCGCAGCAGGTCCGCCGCCTGATTCGATAGCACCAGCTCGACCACGATGCCCGGATGCCGCTCGCGAAATGCAGCCAACATCGGCGGCAGCACCTCCGCACCGATCACCTCGCTGGCGGTAACCCGCACCGTGCCACTGACCTCCCCTCGCCCGGCCGAGGCCGTGCGTTGCAGGGCCGCCGATGCTGAGGCCATCGCCTGCGCATGCGGTACCAGCTCCTGCGCCAGCTCGGTCGGTACCAACCCCTGTGGCGAGCGCGCGAACAGCACCGCCCCCAGTGCCGTTTCCAACTCGCGCATGTGGCGGCCAATGCTGGGCTGGGTCATGCCCAGCGCCCGTGCCGCACCCGAAAGACTGCCTTCGCGCATCACTGCCAGGAACGATCGGTAAAGCTCCCAACCGGGATCGACGTTAGCCATGCATATTTGTATAGCAGATCTTCGATATTAGGCAATTTTCTTATGGTCGATCCGGCGGCAAGCTGATCAGAACTTCCACGAGGACCCCAGCCATGCTTACTCGACAGACAGTTCTGGTGATCGGCGCCAACGGCGGTATCGGCCGCGAGGCTTGCCTTGCCCTGCAACGGCACGGTTGGCAGGTGCACGCACTGGTGAGGACGCTCCCCTCCCAGAACCAAGACGGCATTGACTGGGTGCGTGGCGATGCCATGAACGCCGACGATGTGCTTCGCGCCGCTGCTGGGGCCAGTGTGATCGTCCATGCGGTGAACCCGCCGGGCTATCGCGGTTGGGACCAGCTCGTACTGCCCATGCTGGACCACACCATCGCCGCCGCCCGCGCCAACGGTGCACGTATCGTGCTGCCGGGCACGATCTACAACTACGGCCAGGATGCGTTTCCGACGCTCAAGGAGGAATCGCCGCAGCATCCACTCACCCATAAGGGCGCGATCCGCACCGAGATGGAGCGCCGACTAAAGGCGGCCACTACGGAAGGTGTGCGTGTGCTGGTGCTTCGCTGTGGGGACTTCTTCGGCCCACGCGCCGGCGGCAGCTGGCTATCCCAAGGGTTGGTCAGCCAGGGCGCTCCGGTGAAACGCATGCTCTATCCGGGCCCCTACGACATCGGCCACAGCTGGGCCTATCTGCCGGATGTCGCCGAGACGATGGCTCGCCTGCTCGCTCGGGAAAGCGACCTCGCTTCGTTCGAAAGCTTCCATTTCGGCGGCTACTGGCTCGACGGGCACGCGATGGTGAAAGCACTGCGCCGCGTTACCGGCCGCCCCGGCATCACCGCCAGCAAGTTTCCCTGGTGGCTGGCACGGCTGATGTCACCGTTCAACGAAACGATGCGCGAGCTGTGCAAGATGCGCTACCTGTGGCAATCGCCGATTCGGATCGACGATGCCAAGCTCAAGGCATGGTTGGGTGATTCGCTTTACACGCCACTGGATGACGCTTTGCACACCACGCTGGTCGGCATCGGTTGCATCACTTCCGACGAACACGCCAAGCCGACCATAGCGACGGCGTGATACTCGAGTGGATCAATCGACCGGCGTGTGCCGGTAGGTAATCACGTCGCGCTCCTGCACCAGCGATGCCTTGTTCGACCACGACCGTCGGATGTAGGTCACCACAGCCGCCACATCGCTGTCGCTCAATTGTTGCGCGAACGGCGGCATCGAATAAGGGCGAGGGTTGCCTGCTGTCACCGGCGCAAACCCACCCAGCAAGACCACGCGCATCGCATTGATGCCGGTCGGTTCATTCACCGAGGAATTGCCGTTCAAGGACGGATAGACGCCCGCCACGCCATTGCCATCCTTGCCATGGCAATCGGCGCAGCGCTCCGCGTAAATCTTCGCGCCCTGCGCGAGGATCGGGCGGAGATCCAGCGGCGACTTTTCCTCGGCCACCGGCGCGCGCGGCGGCAACGACTGAAGATAGGTGGCGATGGCACGCGCGTCATCGTCCTGCAGATGCTGCGTGCCGCGTACCACCACTTCGGCCATCGGTCCGAATGCGGTGCCTCGCGATGACTGGCCCGTCTTCAGCAGGTCGACAATATCCTGCTCACTCCAACCGGCCAGCCCACCGTTGGCCTGCATGCTCAGATCCGGTGCGTACCAGTTCTGCGCAGGCATCTGCCCGCCGGCCAACGAGCCGTTACCTTGCTGACCGCCCAGCGCATCGCGTGGCGCGTGGCATTCGTTGCAATGCCCCAGGCCCTGCACAAGATACGCACCGCGATTCCACGCTGCCGATTTCGAGGCATCGGGCTGGTATTCGCCCTCATGGAAATACAGTGCGCGCCAGGCTTTCAAGCTGTTGCGCACGCTGTAGGGAAATCCCAACATCGGCGACTTGGCCGGCTGATGTACCGCGGGTAGCGATTGCAGATACGCAAACATGGCCAGCGCGTCGTCACGCGTAACCTTGGTAAACGAGGTGTACGAGAACACGGGATACAGCAACTCACCATGCCGGCCCTTGCCGCTATGCAAGGCTTGCCAGAAGTCCTCAAAGCTCCAGTCGCCAAGACCCGTCTCGCGATCGGGTGTGATGTTGGGTGCGGGAATATTGCCGAATGGCGTCGGCAACACGCGTCCACCGGCGTTGCGGGCACCGCCCTGCTCGGTATGGCACGACGCACAGTCACCCACAGTGGCGAGGTATTCGCCCTGGGCGATCAGCGCGGGATCTTTCAGCGTGGCGGCATCCACCTTGCTCGACGCCTGCAACACCGGCTGTTTCGCGCCACCACGGAAAAACCACCAGCCGCCCAACGCGAGCAGCAGCACCACCACGATCAGCAGCACGCGTTTCATGCGCCATCTCCTATGGAGCCTGATTCATGTTCTTTCATAGCTTGCGTTGGCCGTCTGTGCTCGCCAGGGAGTGGAGCGTGACGCAGGCCTGACTGGCTGTCAGGCCAAGATACGCGCCGCTTCCTGGTGGGCACAGACGGCCAACCCTTCGGGCCGGGCCTGTTTGCCCACCATCCTGCGTCATCACTCGGTTGTGTCTCGACATACACGCCCTCGTTCTTCCTTGTCTGGCGGGCAAACAGCTCCCGGCGCGGTCTATGAAAGAACATGAATCAGGCTCCTTTGCCTAAAACACCGCAATGCAACGGCGGCGTTACCGAACCCGCTGGCTGTGCATGCATATCCGCCGGTAATTCGCGGCTGGCCAGCCAGGCGGAGACGGCGCTGATATCGGATTCGCTAAGGCGATTGGCAATTTCCGACATGCAATCAGGCGCGATCGTGGCGCGCGTTTGGGTGCGCCACGAGCCAAGCTGCGAGCTGATGTAGTCATAGGGCAGCCCGACCAACCCCGGGATGTCTGGCTGCACGCCAGTGAGCTGGGTGCCATGACAGGCGGAGCAGGCGGGAATCTTCCGTGCAGGGTCACCGTGCGCGACCAATTCCTCGCCGCGCTTCAGCGCGTCTGCCGACAAACGCGGCATGGGCGAACGGCTGTAGGGCACTTCCTGCGCGGCGAAGTACTCGGCGATTTCGCGCATGTACTCGGGGCTGAGATAGCGCACCGTATATTCCATCGGGCCGTATTTGCGCAGGCCGTCCTGGAAGTCTTTGAGCTGGCGCGCAAGATACCCGGCGGGCTTGCCGGCCAGACGAGGAAAGAAGCCGCTTTCTGGCGTCCCCTCACCGTGCACGCCATGACAGGATGTGCATGCGGCAATACGCTGCTGCAAGGTGTCGGGAATCGGTGGGTGCTGTGCCTCCTGCGCATGTGCCACGCCGATGCACGCCAGGGTGATGAACAGCAACGATGCGCCTACGACACGCCCCGCCTGCCACAGCTTCGCTGAGAGCCCTTTCATGATCTTCCCTAGTGCACGTGATGCGTGACTGCACCGGCTACGAATGGCAGCGCGGCACCCCCGCCCCGATTATAGGTAGCGGCGTCAGCTTGACGCAGCGCGCACTGGAAGAGTCGCAGCTTCGCGACATCATGCCGCAGACCGGTGTGCAACGAATGCCCGCGCACGCTGGGTACACACATGCCGCTTGGACTTAAGCCGGTAGCGGACGCCCCAACAGCGCATCGGCGTCCGCCGGACGAGACCTGAATCGCAACGCATCGTGAAGCAGTAGCGTGACGCTGAGCTGGTCATGGCTTTCGCGCTCGTGCACCACACCACCGTAGATCAGCGTGCGTTCGCGTACCGTCGCCATGCCCTGCCCGTTGGTGCCGAGCAACGCCACCAACTGATGCCACTCCGGCACCGAACGATCCCGCTGCGCGGCTTGAGCGCGCGTACCGGTCAGACGCAACACAACCCAACGGCGACCGCCCGTATGACCACCGCGAATCTGCACGTGAATACGCCGCATCGACTCGCGTGCCGCCAGATACACCAGCACTTCGCAGGCCTGTCGATAAAGCATCATGTGGACATCGGGCGCCAACTGATCGAGCCCACTGCCCCTGACTTCGCAGACATAGTCCGCACCGACCAGCGATGACGCCTGTGCCAGCGGACCATCTACAAAGGTGGCCTCAAGCCCTCGCTCTCGCCAGGCGCGCGGATGCAAGGCATTGGCCAGTCGCTGCATCTCTCGTTGAGTGAACTCGAGGTGCCGCGCATAACCGTGCCCCATGCTGGCGGGCAGCATGGGACGCAGACGCTCGACCATGCGGCGCTGGCCATCGTGGATGGACTGGCCGAGTCGATCCAGCGATTCCGCCACCTGACGCAAACGCTGCTCCTCCTGGTAAAGCCCCTGCTGTGCGAGCTGAAAGCCACGCAAGGTGTCGGCATCGATGGGAGACTGTGCTTTGACACTGGATGACAGCCGCCCACCAAGCATCATCAGACTCGACATGGCAAAGGCGATCAGCGCCTGTGCCTGGATGGCTGCCGGATCGCGCACCACCGTCACTGTGAGCTGCACAGCCACGCTGGCAAGCGTGCCGCCGATAGCCGCGCCTTGCCACCCATATCGCGCAGTCAGCCACGCCACCGGAACAAACATGGCCAAACGCGAGATCTGTACCACCTCGTCGCCATGTTTTGCAGACGCCAGCCACAACAACGCAAGCAGTGCTGGCAGCACGCCTGTCAGACAATCCTTGATCAGCGGCCTCAGCCATGCCGTGGCACCGGGTGCGCGCCAACGCGCAAGCGCACTACGCCAGGCAAGGAATGCCGGCGCTAGCGTCAACGCGCCCAGATAGCTGCCGAGGAAATAGGTAAGCACGACGTGCGTGGTGATCACCGGAGCCGCCTCGCCAGAAGGCACCCGGAGGACGGCCAGCGTGCCCGTGCTGGAGAGCGCGCTGATGGTGGCCGCGATGAGTATGCACGACAACAACGCCGTCACGTTGACCAGACCGGCGCGGAACAGCGTCATGTGTCGCCGACACCATGCGAACGCTGGTGCGCTCAACAGAATGGGCGGTACGGTGACCAGAGCGGCCCACAGCACACCGAATCGCTCATGGTATGTCCAACCCAGCCACGCCATCGGCAACGCTTCTCCGATGACGAGAGCGCCCCAGTACCGGTACGGCACCAGCAGCAGGCACAGCACGCGCAACCCCGAGGTGAGGTTCCAATGCGATACCGAGACATCACGAAGCAGCGTGTAACACACCACGTAAGCAGCAATAACGGCGAGTTGCCGACATCCTGCGTAAAGCGTGGCACGCCTCCTTGCGCCTCCCGTCCCCTTCGCTACCGTCGCCATCAGCTCATGCAAGTCCCATTCAAGAAGTTTAGCGAGTCGTGTCTGCCGGTCTGGCGACATCCGCGAGCTGCCGATATGCCGTCCATTGTCGCAGGAAATCTCGCCGCACAGTGGTCAGCTCATCCTGATCGATGGTCATGCTTGCGTGGGTCAGCGACCGAAAAAAAGCCCGGCTTGTGCCGGGCCTCAGGGCGATTGATGGGTGCGCGATGGTCAGACCGCAAGTGAGCCGGCGGATTTGCGCACGATCAGCATCGCGAGCTCCAGCGATTGCTCATAGTTGAGTCTTGGGTCGACCATGGATTTGTAGGCCCGGTCGAGATCGGCCTCGCTCAAGTCGCGGGCACCACCCATGCATTCGGTAACGTCCTCTCCGGTTAGCTCGAGGTGCACACCACCCAGGCGCGTGCCCGATGCAGCGTGGATGTCGAAGGCCTGATCGAGTTCGCCGCGAATATTGTCGAAGCGTCGCGTCTTGTAGCCGTTGGAGGTGGTCTCCGTATTGCCGTGCATGGGGTCAGCCACCCACAGCACCCGACGATCTTCGCGCTTCACTGCCGCCAGTAACGGAGGCAAGGCGGTACCGATCGGCCCGTTGCCCATGCGGTGAATCAGCGTGAGGCGACCTGGCTCGTTTTCGGGATTTAACGCGTCGATCAGCGGCAGAAGCTGATCCGGTGTCACCGACGGGCCGACCTTGACCGCAATCGGATTGCGAATCCCGCGGAAATATTCCACGTGAGCGCCGTCCAGCGCAGCCGTGCGCATGCCAATCCACGGGAAATGCGTGGACAGATTGAACCAGCCTTGATGCCGCGGCACCTGGCGCGTCAGCGCGGCCTCGTAGTGCAACAACAAGGCCTCGTGCGAGGTGAAAAAGTCCACGCGCGAGAACCCGGCGATGGGGCCGGCCAGCGTTTCCATGAAGCGGAGCGAATCACCGATCGCCGACACCATGCGCCGATACTCGGCGGCCAGTGGCGAGTGTTCCACCCAGGCCAGGTCCCAGTACTCCGGGTGATGCAGGTCAGCGAAGCCGCCATCGATCAGTGCACGCACGAAATTCATGGTCAGCGCAGAGTGCGCATGCGCCTGGATCAGGCGCTGCGGGTCCGGCCTGCGGGCCGCCGGGGTGAAAGCCGGGCTGTTCACCAGGTCACCACGGAAGCTGGGCAAGGTCACGCCATCACGTGTCTCGGTGTCGGCGGAGCGCGGCTTGGCGTACTGCCCTGCGAAGCGCCCCACGCGCAACACCGGTTTCTTGAGCCCGTGCACCAACACCAGACTCATCTGCAACAGCACCTTGAGGCGGTTGGAAATCACCGGGCTCGTGCAGTCGGCAAAACTTTCGGCGCAATCGCCACCTTGCAGCAGGAAGCGCTTGCCCTCTTGCGCCTCGGCGAGCGCCTGCTTGAGCGCCAGCACCTCCCAAGACGTCACCAAGGGCGGCAGCGTAGCGAGCTGATCAATCGCGCGCCCAAGCTCTTCGGCGTTCTCGTATTGCGGCTGCTGCAGGGCCTGCCGCTGCTGCCAGCTGCCCGGCGCCCAGCCGGAGGTGGTGTACATCGATGTCGGTGCAAGAGGCATGGCGTGTGACATGACGAATTGACCCGCTCAGGCGCGCTTGCGCGCGGCGGCATACACGGCCGCGAACACCAGCAGCAGATACCAGACCAGCGTCCAGGCCGGCATCGGCAGGCCAAACACGGGTTCGATCTTGGCGCACTCGCCCGAACCCGTGAACACCATTTTTAGCACTTTGGCGAACGGGAACGTATCCATCATGTAGCCGAGATTGGGGCCACAGGCAGGAATCTGGTCCGCCGGCAACGTTTGCAGCCACAAGTGCCGCGCTGCGGTGAGGATCCCCCCCAGCGCGCCGAGCAGAACGCCGCCGGTGTAGATCCAGCGGCCACCGCCGCGCGGCGCATGCAAGGCACCCAGCAGGAAGAACACGCCCATGACCATGAATGCGATGCGCTGAAAGATGCACAGCGGGCACGGAATCATGTTCAACACATGCTCGGCGTAAAGCGCAAAGCCCAGCAGGGCCACGCAGACAAGGAAGCCGACGAAGTAGGTGGCGCGATACGACCAGCGGAAGGGATTCATGGGGACCGGGATGCTGCGATGCGAAACCGCGACATTACCCACTTGCCCCGTCGCTGTCAGCTGGCGTCCGTCAGCCCGCCCCTTTTCGGTCCCCCTCGTTTTTGTAGGAGCGCACTTATGCGCGACCGCGGCATCGCCCCCTCTTCTCGGTCTAAGACACGGTCTGGATGTTCATGTCGTGCACAAGTGCGCTCCTACAGGATGCGTGCCGTAGGAAACTCGGCCCCTGAAACGCAAAAACCCCGGCAGGTTGCCCCGCCAGGGTTTCGCGAAACACTTGGAGCAACCGATTACTCGGCAGCTTCCTCACCGCGCGGGCGATCGACCAGCTCGACGTACGCCATCGGGGCGTTGTCGCCCGGGCGGAAGCCGGCCTTGAGGATACGCAGGTAACCGCCGGGACGCTCGCGGTAACGGGGGCCCAGCTCGATGAACAGCTTGCCGACGGCTTCCTTGTCACGCAGACGCGCGAAGGCGAGACGACGGTTGGCGACGCCATCGGTCTTGGCGAGCGTGATAAGCGGCTCGGCAACGCGACGGAGTTCCTTGGCCTTGGGCAAGGTGGTGCGGATCAGCTCGTGCTTGAACAGCGACGACGCCATGTTCTTGAACATGGCCTCGCGGTGGCTGCTCGTACGGTTGAGCTTGCGACCGGATTTCTGGTGGCGCATGGCAATACTCTCTTTGTCTGTTGTTATGAAAAGTCGGCGGTTATGTCCGACTTCCCGCGGTTACCCGCTGGTGAAGCCCTTCGTGGTACGGGCTCTTGTTGAGCAAGGCGGCCGGATGGACCGCTGGGGCGTCTGCAAAATCCGAGGGATCAACACTCGTCAGACTGCCAATGCCAAGCAACCAAGGCGGTCGCCCGAAACTTCGCGCGGCTTTTCAGGCCGCTTTTGGCAACTGGCGAGCGCACCGAAGGTCGCTCGCCAGTTTGCCGATACTACCGGCGACCGCGAACGGTCGCCTTGGAACATCAGCCCAGCTGCATGCCGTGCGAAAGGCCCGGCGGCGGCCAGTTTTCAAGCTTCATACCCAGAGCCAGACCACGACCACCCAGCACGTCCTTGATTTCGGTCAGGGACTTCTTGCCAAGGTTCGGCGTCTTGAGCAGCTCGACTTCGGTCTTCTGAACCAGATCGCCGATGTAGTAGATGCTCTCGGCCTTCAGGCAGTTTGCCGAACGCACGGTGAGCTCCAGATCGTCGATCGGGCGCAGCAGCAGCGGGTCGAAACCGCCCTTCTCCGCCTTGTCCGTGGCGCTCTCGCGACGCGAGAAGTCACCGAACACCGACAGCTGATCGTTGAGGATTTCAGCGGCCTTGCGAACCGCGTCTTCCGCACCGATGGTGCCGTTGGTCTCGATATCCAGCACCAGCTTGTCGAGGTTGGTGCGCTGTTCCACACGGGCAGCGTCCACTTCGTAGGCCACACGCAGCACCGGCGCGAACGACGCGTCGAGCTGCAGGCGACCGATCGGACGAGCTTCATCGTCCGGGTGCTGGCGCGCGCTGGCCGGCTGATAGCCGACGCCGCGACGCACCTTCAAGCGCATGTTGAGCGCGATGTCCTTGGTCAAGTGGCAGATCACGTGCTCGGGGTTGATGATTTCCACCGAGTGATCGACGGCGATATCGCCGGCGGTGACCACGCCCTTGCCCTTCTTGGACAGGGTCAGGGTGACTTCGTCACCCGTGTGCTGGCGAATTGCCACGTCCTTAAGGTTCAGCAGGACTTCGATCACGTCCTCCTGCAGACCCTCAAGCGTGGTGTATTCGTGCAGCACGCCATCAATTTCCACCTCGACGATGGCAGAGCCAGGGATCGAGGAGAGCAGCACGCGACGCAGCGCGTTGCCCAGGGTGTGGCCGAAACCACGCTCGAGCGGCTCCACCACCACCTTGGCGCGGTTGGCTCCGAGCTGCTCGACGCTGAGGCCGCGAGGCCGCAGCACGCTAGTTGACGATACTGCCATGCAGGGCTCCGGTTGATTACTTCGAGTAGAGCTCGACGATCAGGCTCTCGTTGATGTCGGTCGGCAGGTCGCCGCGGTCCGGCATCGCCTTGAACGTACCTTCGAACTTCTTGCTGTCGACTTCGACCCACTGCGGACGCAGGTCCATGGTGTCGAACACGGTTGCCGCTTCCTGGACGCGCAGCTGAGTGCGAGCGCGTTCGGTCAGGGCCACCACGTCACCGGCGCGAACCTGGTACGAGGGGATGTTCACCTTCTTGCCGTTGACCAGCACAGCCTTGTGGCCGACCAGCTGACGGGCCTGGGCGCGGGTAACCGCGAAACCCATGCGGTAAACAACGTTGTCCAGACGGCTTTCGAGCAGGCGCAGCAGGTTCTCGCCGGTGTTGCCCTTGAGGGTCGACGCCTTGGCGTAGTAGTTGCTGAACTGGCGCTCGAGCACACCGTAGATGCGCTTGACCTTCTGCTTTTCACGCAGCTGCAGCGCGTAGTCCGACATGCGCATGCGCTTGTTGGCGCCATGCTGGCCGGGCTTGTTTTCCAGCTTGCACTTCGAATCGATAGCGCGAGCGGGGCTCTTCAGACTGAGATCTGCACCCTCGCGGCGGGCGAGCTTGCAGGTAGCTCCACGATAACGTGCCATGGGTATGCTCCTTAGACTCGACGCTTCTTGGGGGGACGGCAGCCGTTATGCGGAATCGGCGTGACGTCGATGATGTTCAGAACCTTGTAACCGAGGGCGTTCAGCGAACGCACGGCCGACTCACGACCCGGACCCGGGCCCTTGATTCGGACTTCCACGGTCTTCACGCCGTAATCGCCTGCAGCACGGCCGGCCTTTTCGGCGGCAACCTGAGCTGCGAACGGGGTCGACTTGCGCGAACCGCGGAAACCCGCGCCGCCGGCAGTCGCCCACGACAGGGCGTTGCCCTGGCGATCGGTGATCGTGACGATGGTGTTGTTGAAGGAGGCTTGCACGTGGGCCACGGCATCCGTGACAACGCGCTTGATCTTCTTCTTGGTCTTGACAGGCTTAGCCATGTTCGGAATCCGTTACTTCTTGATGGCGCGACGCGGACCCTTACGGGTGCGTGCATTGGTACGCGTGCGCTGGCCGCGCACCGGCAGGCCACGGCGATGACGCAGACCGCGGTAGCAACCCAGATCCATCAGACGCTTGATGGCGATACCCACCTCGCGACGAAGATCACCTTCGACGACGTACTTGCCGATTTCGTGGCGAAGCTTTTCGACTTCACCTTCACTCAGGGACTTGATCTGCGTGGTGGGAACCACGCCTGCGTCCGCGCAGACCTTCTTGGCCCGGCTGCGGCCGATCCCGTAAATGCTCTGCAGGCCAACCCAGACATGCTTCTGGACCGGCAAATTGACACCCGCGATGCGCGCCATGATGTACTTTCTCCGATGCGTTTCGTGCGCGGTAAACGCGCAATTCTAACTGTAAACGACCCAACAGGAAAGCCCTGCGGTACCAGGGGTACCGCCGCCCTCCGACTTAGACCAACTTCCCACCACCCCAGCAGCCATCAGTTGCGGCGGAGGTTGGCCTTCTTGAGCAGGCTTTCATACTGGTGACTGACCAAGTGCGCCTGCACCTGGGCAGTGAAATCCATCACCACGACAACCACGATGAGCAGAGAGGTGCCACCGAAGTAGAAGGGGACGTGCCACGCCTTTTGCATAAACGAGGGAACCAGACAGACCAGCACCAGGTAGAGGGCGCCGACACCGGTCAGACGGGTCATCACGTTATCGATGTAATCGGCCGTCGAGCGGCCGGGACGGATACCCGGAATCAAGGCGCCGGAGCGCTTCAGGTTGTCCGCCGTCTCTTGGGAGTTGAACACGATCGCCGTATAGAAGAAGGCAAACGTGATCACCAGCACCGCGAAGACAATGTCGTACAGGGGCTCACCCGGGGTCAGCGCCTGGGTCAGCTCGGTCAGCCAGCGCGACTGGTGTCCCTGACCGAACCACGTTGCCGCGGTCGCCGGGAACATCAGCAGGCTCGACGCGAAGATTGGCGGGATCACGCCCGACATGTTGATCTTCAGCGGCAAGTGCGAGGTCTGGTTCATGTAGGCCCGCTGCCCGCCGGAACGTCGCGCGTAGTTCACAGTAATGCGCCGTTGAGCGCGCTCCATGAACACCACGAACGCCGTCACCGCCAGGATCAGACCCACCACCATGATCATCTTGATCACGGAGAGCTCGCCATTGCTGGCCATGGTCAGCGTGTGCGCCACTGCGCCAGGCAGGCCGGCGACGATACCGGCGAAGATCAGCAACGAAATACCGTTGCCAATGCCGCGCTCGGTGATCTGCTCACCCAGCCACATCAGGAACATCGTGCCGGCCGTGAGGCCAACGATCGACGCCATGATGAAGCCCATACCAGGCGTGTAAACCACCGGTGCACCACCCTGCGCCACCTGCTTTTGCAGCGCTACGGCGATACCGAATGCCTGGAAGGCAGCCAGACCGACCGTGCCAAAGCGGGTGTAGGTGGTCATCTTGCGACGACCCGCCTCACCTTCCTTGCGCAGCGCCTGCAGACTCGGAACGACCGAGCCCATCATCTGCACCACGATGGATGCAGAGATGTACGGCACCACGCCGAGTGCGAACACCGAGAAGCGTGCCAGCGAGCCACCCGAGAACATGTTGAACATGTTCATCAGGCCGCCGCCCTGCTCGATGAGGTTCGTCATGGCTTCCGGATTGACGCCGGGAACCGGGATGAAGGAACCGAGACGGAAGACGATCAGCGCACCAATCACGAAGAAGATGCGCTGACGCAGTTCCGTCAGCTTGCCGAGCGATCCGAGCGATGTGCCCTGGGCTGACGCCACGTGATTACTCCACGCTGCCGCCGGCAGCTTCGATCGCTGCCTTGGCGCCGGCCGTGGCCAGCACGCCCGACAGCTTCACCGCGCGGCCGATCTCGCCCTTGAGGACGACCTTGACCTTCTTGGCGTGGCTGTCGATCAGACCGGCCTGGTGCAGGGCGATCGTGTCGATCACGTCAACCTTCAGGGCGGCCAGCTCGTACAGGAATACTTCCTGGCTTTCTTTCTTCTTCAGCGAACGGAAGCCGACCTTCGGCAGGCGACGCTGCAGCGGCATCTGACCGCCTTCGAAACCGTACTTGTGGGTGCCGCCCGCGCGAGCGTGCTGACCCTTGTGACCGCGACCGGCGGTCTTGCCCAGGCCCGAACCGATACCGCGACCCACGCGAAGGCGGGTCTTGCGGGAACCGGCGGCCGGCTTGATGTCGTTAAGACGCATGGTGATTACTCCTCAACCCGCACGAGGTAATAGACCGTGTTGATCAGGCCACGCACTTGCGGGCTGTCCTTCAGTTCACGGACGTCGTTGAGCTTGCTCAGGCCGAGCGCCTTGACGCTCAGGCGATGACGGCTCTGCACACCGCGCAGGCCCTTGACCAGGCGCACGCGCACGGTGGCGGCGGTTTCGTTCTTAGCCATTGCCCAGCACCTCTTCAATGGTCTTGCCGCGCTTGGCAGCGATCTGCTTCGGCGAAGCAACAGCCTGCAGGCCCTTGATGGTCGCGCGGACCAGGTTGATCGGGTTGCGCGAACCGACGGCCTTGGCCAGCACGTTCTTCACGCCCACCACTTCCAGCACGGCGCGCATGGCACCGCCGGCGATGACGCCAGTACCCTCGGAAGCCGGCTGCATGAACACCTTGGCTGCGCCGTGGTTGGCCTTGATGGCGTACCACAGGGTGCCGTTGTTCAGGTCGATGGAAACCATGTTGCGACGAGCGCGGTCCATGGCCTTGGAGATAGCGACCGGCACTTCACGCGCCTTGCCATAGCCGAAGCCCACGCGGCCTTCGCCGTCGCCAACCACGGTCAGCGCGGTGAAGCTCATCTGGCGGCCACCCTTCACGGTCTTGGCCACGCGGTTGACGGCAATCAGCTTCTCGAGCAGGCCGTCTGAATTTTCGCGATCGGTAGAAGACATGTTCTTTTCCGTATGCCCGAACTATCCGGGACTTTTGCTTGCGGCTAAGCCGCTTGGAGTTGTAGGTACTACTAGTGGGTTCAAGTGCCGACCGAGACCGGCACTTGACCCTGACCTGCTTAGAACTTCAGGCCGGCTTCGCGAGCTGCATCGGCCAAAGCTTTGATGCGACCGTGGAAGCGGAAGCCCGAGCGATCAAACGCCACGGACTCGATACCGGCAGCCAACGCACGCTCAGCCACAGCCTTGCCCACGGCAGCAGCGGCGGTGAGGTTCTTGGTGCCCTTCAGGCCCTCAGCGACCGACTTCTGCACGGTGGAAGCAGCAGCCACCACGCTCAGACCATCCGCAGCAAACACCTGCGCGTACAGGTGCTGACCGGTGCGATGCACCGACAGACGAGCGACGGCGAGCTTGCGGATATGCGAGCGGGTCGACTTGGCGCGACGCAGGCGGGATTCGTTCTTGTTCATCGTGTTCTCTCCAGGAAGCGGATAGGCGATTAGGCCTTCTTGGCTTCCTTCAGGGTGATCTTCTCGCCGGAGTAGCGCACGCCCTTGCCCTTATAGGGTTCCGGCGGACGGAAGCCACGGATCTTGGCAGCCACTTCGCCCACGCGCTGCTTGTCCGAACCCTTGATCAGGATTTCGGTCTGCGTCGGGGTTTCGATGGTGATGCCTTCCGGCGCTTCGAACACGACCGGATGCGAGAAGCCCAGGGCGATATTCAGCGACTTACCGGCCATGGAGGCACGGTAGCCCACGCCGACGAGCTCGAGCTTGCGCTCGTAACCGTCGGACACGCCCTTGACCATGTTGGCCAGCAGCGCGCGCAGCGTGCCGCCGAACTTGTCGTCAGCGCCTTCGGCGACGACGATGTTGGCCACGCCGTTGTCGACGGTGACGGAAGCGCCCGGCAGGGCGTGGGTCGCCAGGGTGCCCTTCGGGCCCTTGACGGAGATGCCAGCGGCGTCGATGTTGATCTCAACGCCCTTCGGCAGGGTAATCGGCTGTTTGGCAACGCGGGACATCGTCGACTCCTTATGCGACCTGGCCGATGACTTCGCCGCCCAGACCCTTAGCACGGGCCTGCGCGTCGGTCAGCAAACCGGCGGAAGTCGAGATGATCGAGATACCCAGGCCACCGAGGACCTTCGGCAGCTCGTCCTTACCGCGGTAGACGCGGAGACCGGAACGGCTGACACGGGTGATGGATTCGATAGCCGGACGGCCTTCGAAATACTTGAGCTTGATCTCGAGCACCGGCTTGCCTTCCACGGTGGAGGCCTTGGCGTCGAGGATATAGCCCTCGTTCTTGAGAAGGTTGGCGATGGCCACCTTCAGCTTCGACGACGGCATGTTTACGGCCTGCTTGCCCGTGAGCTGGGCATTGCGGATGCGCGTAAACAGATCGGCGATGGGATCAGTCATGCTCATGAAAACATCCTTCAGAGTGCACCGATATCCGAAAAACCGGAAATCTGTTTTGAGTTGTATGCCGGCCAAGGGCCGACCTGCGGGTACGCAGACCGACGACTATAGCAGCATTCTTCCGGCTTTGCGAATAACGGCGCGTAATCGCGCCAACAGCGGCAGGCCAAGGCCTGCCGCTGCATCGGAACGGGGTTGGATCATGCCGAATCAGATCGGCGCCCTACCCCGCCCAGTTTGGGGTCTTACCAGCTGGCCTTGCGCAGGCCAGGAACGTCACCACGCATGGTGGCTTCGCGCAGCTTGTTACGGCCAAGGCCGAACTTCTGGTACACGGCGCGCGGGCGGCCGGTCAGTGCGCAGCGCGTACGCTGGCGTGCCGGGCTCGCATCACGCGGCTGCTTCTGCAACTTGGACTGGGCTTCCATCTTCTCCTCGTAGGAGGCGGTGGGGCTCAGCACAATTGCCTTCAGTTCAGCGCGCTTGGCGGCGTACTTCTTGACGAGCTTGGTCCGCTTGATATCGCGGTTGACCATCGAGGTCTTTGCCATAGTGATCTCTCGCGTTTATCAGTTGCGGAACGGGAAGCTGAAAGCTTCCAGCAGCGCCTTGGCTTCTTCGTCGCTCTTGGCGGTGGTGGTGATGGAGATATCCATACCACGCATCGCGTCGACGGCGTCGAAGTCGATTTCCGGGAAGATGATCTGTTCCTTGATGCCGAAGTTGTAGTTACCACGGCCATCGAAGGCACGACCGGACACACCACGGAAGTCGCGCGTACGCGGCAGCGAGATGTTGATCAGGCGATCGAGGAATTCCCACATCTGGGCACGGCGCAGGGTGACCTTGCAACCGATCGGCCAGCCGTCGCGGATCTTGAACGAGGCAACCGACACGCGGGCCTTGGTCTGGATCGGCTTCTGGCCCGAGATCTTGGCCATGTCGGCCACAGCGTTCTCAAGCACCTTCTTGTTGCCGGCGGCTTCGCCCACGCCCATGTTCAGCGTGATCTTGGTGATGCGGGGAACCTGCATCACGTTCTGGTAACCGAAGCGCTCAGTGAGCTTCTTCATTACCTGGTCTTTGTAAAACGTTTCAAGACGCGTCGTCATAATATTTATTCCTTACGCGTCCACAACTTCGCCGTTGGACTTGAACACGCGCACCTTACGCCCATCAGAGAGCGTCTTGGCGCCAACGCGTTCACCCTTGCCCGTGGCGGAGTTGAACAGCTGGACGTTGGAGATGTGGATCGAAGCTTCACGCTCGACGATGCCGCCAGCCTGATTGGCCTGGGGGTTCGGCTTGGTGTGACGCTTGACCAGGTTCACGTTGGAGACGAACACGCGCTCGCCATCAACGCGCAGCACGTCGCCGCGCTGACCCTTGTTTTTGCCGGTGATCACGAGGACCTGATCACCCTTGCGGATACGGTTCATGGTCTGGACTCCGCTCAGAGCACTTCGGGCGCGAGGGAGACGATCTTCATGAACTTCTCGCTGCGCAGCTCGCGAGTGACCGGCCCGAAGATACGGGTGCCGATCGGCTCGAGCTTGTTGTTGAGGAGGACCGCTGCGTTGCCGTCGAAACGGATCAGCGAGCCATCGGGACGGCGCACGCCCTTGGCGGTACGAACCACCACGGCGTTGTACACCTCACCCTTCTTCACCTTGCCACGGGGAATGGCATCTTTCACGGTGACCTTGATCACGTCACCGATCGCGGCGTAACGGCGCTTGGAGCCGCCGAGCACCTTGATGCACATAAGTTCCTTGGCACCGCTGTTATCGGCCGCGGAAAGCGTGCTTTGCATCTGGATCATGTCTGCACCCTCCCTTAGACGTTAGCGCGCGTGATGATTTCGACCACGCGGTGATGTTTGGTCTTGGACAGAGGACGGCATTCCGCGATGCGGACCAGGTCGCCTTCGTTGGCACCCAGGTCGTTCTGCGCGTGCAGCTTGGTCGAACGGCGGATGATCTTGCCAATCAGCGGATGCTGTTCCTGGCGCTCGATCAGGACCGTCACGGTCTTGTCCATCTTGTTGCTGATGACGCGGCCCTCGAGGGTACGCGTCTGCTTCTTGTTGTCGCTCATATCGGCCGTCCCTTACTTCTTGCCGCCGAGCACGAACTTCGTGCGGGCGATGTCGCGCCGAACGCGGCGCAGCTGGTGCGGCTGGTTGAGCTGGCCGGTGCCCTTCTGCATGCGCAGGTTGAACTGCTCCTTGCGCAGGTCCAGCAGGTGCTTATTCAGCTCTTCGGCCGTCTTGGTGGTCAGATCTTTGATGGCCATATCACATCACCGCCCGGGTCACGAATTGGGTCTGGACCGAGAGCTTGGCCGCGGCCAGGCGGAACGCCTCGCGTGCGGTAGCTTCGTCGATACCCTCGATTTCATACAGCATGCGGCCCGGCTGGATCGGAGCGACCCAGTATTCGACGCCACCCTTACCGGCACCCATTCGAACTTCGATGGGCTTCTTGGTGATGGGCTTGTCGGGGTACACGCGGATCCACAGCTTGCCACCACGCTTGACGAAGCGGGTGATGCAACGACGACCGGCCTCGATCTGACGCGCGGTCAGCGCGCCGAACGTGGTGGCCTTCAGACCGAACTCGCCAAAGCTGACGAGGTTCGAGGAGAAAGCCAGACCGTCGTTGCGGCCCTTGAACTGCTTACGGAATTTGGTTCGCTTAGGTTGCAGCATGGCAACTCTCCTTACTTCGCCGTCCGCTCGCGACGGCCTTCACCGCCCTCGCGACGCGATTCACGACGACCCTCACCACCCTCACGGCGCGGCTGGGACTGCTCTTCCTTCGGCTCCTGGTTGATCTGGGACAGATCGAAGACCTCGCCCTTGTAGATCCACACCTTGATGCCGATGATGCCGTAGGTGGTCTTCGCTTCGGCAGTGCCGTAGTCGATGTCGGCGCGCAGCGTATGAAGCGGCACGCGACCCTCACGGGCCCATTCGGAACGGGCAATCTCAGCGCCATTCAGACGACCAGAGACATTGATCTTGATGCCCAGTGCGCCCAGGCGCATCGCGTTGCCAACCGAGCGCTTCATCGCGCGGCGGAACATGATGCGACGCTCCAGCTGCTGCGCGATCGACTCGGCAACCAGCTGTGCATCGATTTCAGGCTTGCGCACTTCGCTGACATTGATGTGCGCCGGGACGCCCATCATGTCGCTGACTTCCTTGCGCAGCTTCTCGATATCCTCGCCCTTCTTGCCGATCACCACGCCCGGACGGGCGGTGTGAATCGTCACGCGTGCGGTCTTGGCCGGGCGCTCGATGAGGATCTTGGAGATGCCGGCCTGGGCCAGCTTCTTGCGCAGCATCTCGCGAACCTTCAGGTCAGCTGCGAGGTACTGGGCGTATTCGCCCTTATTGGCGTACCACTTCGAGTTCCAGTCCTTGGCAATGCCGAGGCGGATACCGGTGGGATGAACTTTATGACCCATCGTCTATGTCCTCTTAGTTGCCAACGACCACAGTGATGTGGCTCGTGCGCTTAAGGATGCGGGAACCGCGACCCTTGGCGCGGGCATACATGCGCTTCATCGCCGGACCTTCGTCCACGAAGATGCGCGAGACCTTCAGCTCGTCGACGTCAGCACCGAGGTTATTCTCGGCGTTGGCGACGGCCGACAGCAGCACCTTGCGAACAATGGCTGCGGCCTTCTTGTTGGTGAACTGGAGCACGTCGCTGGCACGGCCCACGGGCAAACCGCGGACCAGGTCAGCTACCAGGCGTGCCTTCTGCGCCGAAATGCGGGCGCTACGCAGGATCGCTTTGGCTTCAGTGCTCATCACTTGCCCTTCTTGTCGCCGCCATGGCCCTTGAAGGTGCGGGTCGTCGCGAACTCGCCGAGCTTATGCCCGACCATGTTCTCGTTGACCAGCACAGGGACATGCTGACGGCCGTTGTGGATGGCGATGGTCAGGCCGACCATTTCCGGCAGGATCATCGAGCGGCGCGACCAGGTCTTGATCGGACGCTTGTTATTGGCGGAAACGGCGGCTTCCACCTTCTTTACGAGGTGCAGGTCGACAAACGGACCTTTCTTTAGAGAGCGCGGCATGATCGTTTCCTATTACTTGCGACGACGCACGATGAACTGCTGGGTGCGCTTGTTCGAGCGCGTCTTGTAGCCCTTGGCCGGCGTACCCCACGGAGAAACCGGGTGACGACCACCAGAGGTCTTGCCCTCACCACCGCCGTGCGGATGGTCGACCGGGTTCATCACCACACCGCGAACGGTGGGGCGAATACCCAACCAGCGCTTGGCGCCGGCTTTGCCGAGCTTCTTCAGGCTGTGCTCGCCGTTGCCCACTTCACCGATGGTGGCGCGACAATCGACCGGCACGCGGCGCATTTCGCCGGAGCGAAGACGCAGAGTGGCGTAACCCGATTCACGGGCGACCAGCTGGACCGAAGCACCGGCGGAACGCGCGATCTGCGCACCTTTACCCGGACGCATCTCGATGCAGTGGATGGTCGAACCCACCGGGATGGCGCGCAGCGGCAGGCTGTTACCAGCCTTGATCGGCGCATCGCTGCCCGACACCAGGCGATCGCCTGCCTGCACGCCCTTGGGGGCGATGATGTAACGACGCTCGCCGTCGGCATAGCACAGCAGTGCGATATGCGCGGTGCGGTTCGGATCGTATTCAATGCGTTCGACCTGGGCGGCAATGCCTTCCTTGTCGCGCTTGAAGTCGATGATGCGGTAACGCTGCTTGTGACCACCACCCTGGTGGCGAACAGTGATACGACCGTAGTTATTGCGACCACCGTTCTTGGTCTTCGCTTCGGTCAACGCCGCGTACGGCGCACCCTTATGAAGGCCCTCGGTGCGGACGCTGACTGCGTCGCGGCGGCCGGGGGAGGTCGGCTTATGAGTGATCAGTGCCATCTCAATTCAACTCCTGGCTCAGGCCTTGGACGACACATCGATGGTCTGACCATCGGCGAGACGAACGTAGGCCTTGCGCTTGCCCTGGCGGTTGCCAGTGCGGAAACGGAAGGACTTGACCTTGCCCTTGGCGTTGACGAGGTTCACCTGCTCGACCTTGACGTCGAACATCTGTTCCACCGCAGCGCGGACATCGGCCTTGGTTGCCTCAGGGGCCACCACGAAAACGTACTGGTTCTTCTCAGCCAGGCGCGCAGCCTTTTCCGAGATGTGCGGCGCGCGCAGCGTGTTCAGAATGCGTTCGTTGCTCATGCGAGCCACTCCTCGATCTTCTTCACCGCGTCCACCGTCATGACGATGTGGTCGGAACCGACCAGGCTGACCGGGTTCAGGGCCAGCACGTCAACGACGTGGATGTACGGGATGTTGCGCGCGGCCAGGAAGGTCGCCTCATTGGCGTCTTCCGACACCAGCAGCACGCGGCCAGAAACCTGCAGCTCGGCCAGCTTGGCGACCATTGCCTTGGTCTTCGGGGTATCGATGCCGAAGCTCTCGACCACCTTCAGGCGATCCTGACGAATCAGCTCGGACAGAATGGAGCGAATGGCAACGCGGTACGCCTTGCGGTTGACCTTCTGCTCGTAGCTGCGCGGCTTGGCAGCGAAAGCCCGGCCACCACCGACAAAGATCGGTGCACGGTAGTCACCGTGACGGGCGCCACCGCCCTTCTGCTTCTTGAACTTCTTGGTGGTACCGGACAGCTCGCCGCGCGTAAGCTGCGACTGCGTGCCGGCACGGCCGCCTGCCTGATAGGCAACGACCACCTGGTGGATCAGGGCCTGCTTGAGCTCACCGCCGAACACTTCGTCCGACACGTTGAGCGGCTTGGCGCCAATAACATTGAGTTCCATGGCGTCTCTCCTCAGCCCTTGGTCGTCGGACGGATGACGACGTCGCCACCGGTAGCACCCGGCACCGCGCCCTTCACCGCGATCAGATGACGCTCGGCGTCGACCTTGACCACTTCCAGGCCCTGCTGCGTGCGATTCACTGCACCCATGTGACCCGACATCTTCTTGCCCGGGAACACGCGACCCGGAGTCTGACGCTGACCGATAGAACCCGGCGCACGATGCGACAGCGAGTTACCGTGGGTAGCGTCACCCATCGTGAAGTTGTGGCGCTTGATGGTGCCCTGGAAGCCCTTGCCCTTCGACACGCCGGCGACGTCAACAATCTGACCCACCTGGAACACGTCGTCGGCCTTGATCTCGGCGCCCACGCTGTACTTGCCGAGGTCGTCGGCAGACACGCGGAACTCCCACAGACCACGACCCGGCTCAACCTTCGCCTTGGCGTAGTGACCCTTCAGCGGCTGCGTCAGCAGGCTGGCGCGCTTGACGCCGGCTGCAACCTGCACAGCGCTGTAACCATCGTTATCTTCCGTCTTCAGCTGCGTAACGCGATTCGGGGTGGCTTCAATCAGCGTCACCGGAATCGAGCGTCCGTCTTCAGTGAAGAGTCGGCTCATGCCGCACTTGCGGCCAACTAGTCCGATACTCATCTTCGTATCCTGTCTATCGCTCAACCGAGCTTGATCTGAACGTCAACGCCAGCGGCGAGATCAAGCTTCATGAGCGCGTCCACGGTCTTGTCGTTGGGGTCGACGATATCGAGCACACGCTTGTGCGTACGGGTCTCGTACTGGTCGCGGGCATCTTTGTCGACGTGCGGCGACACCAGAATGGTGTAACGCTCGATCTTGGTCGGGAGCGGAATCGGGCCGAGAACCGTAGCGCCAGTGCGCTTGGCCGTCTCGACGATTTCGCTGGCCGAGCGGTCGATCAGACGATGATCGTACGCCTTGAGCCGAATGCGAATCTTTTGGTTCGCCATAAACCGTGTCCTGTTATCGAAAGAACAAATACTGTGAACCGGAAGGGCTTCTCACCCATCCGCACAACCCATTTACTACTGCACTACCGGTCGCTTTTTGACGTGGCAATCACCACACCGCGAATCGACCTTAAAAGACTAGGCAGGCCCCAGAAGAGCCCGCCCAGACGAAAAACTTTAAAACGCGCAAAATGGCCAGGTCAACAAAGCATCGCGCTTCGTCGTCCAAGCCCTTTCTTGCGTATTGGCCATCCCGGCCAGCGAACTCGAAGCACTTCCTGTGCCTCATTTCGCTGTAAGGTCGCCCGAACCAAGGTTCGGGCGACAGGCAAGAACGCGACTATATCTGGAAAATCAGGCGGAGGGAAGCCCTAAACCTCTCTTCCCGCTGAATTTCCTAAAAAAAGCCGACCCGGAGGTCGGCTTTTTTAGTGGTCATCGCTCGAAAGCGAGGACGCTATGCCTTACTTGATGACCTTGGCCACCACGCCGGCGCCGACGGTACGGCCGCCTTCGCGGATAGCGAAGCGCAGACCCTGGTCCATGGCGATCGGGTGGATCAGGGTGACGTTCATCTTGATGTTGTCACCCGGCATCACCATCTCGACGCCTTCCGGCAGTTCGATGGCACCGGTCACGTCGGTCGTGCGGAAGTAGAACTGCGGGCGGTAGCCCTTGAAGAACGGGGTGTGACGACCACCTTCGTCCTTCGACAGCACGTACACTTCGGCTTCGAAGTCGGTGTGCGGGGTGATGGTGCCCGGCTTCGCCAGCACCTGACCACGCTCGACGTCGTCGCGCTTCAGACCGCGGAGCAGCAGACCGGCGTTGTCGCCTGCCTGACCCTGATCCAGCAGCTTGCGGAACATTTCCACGCCCGTGACGGTGGTCTTCTGGGTCGGGCGAATGCCCACCACTTCGACTTCGTCACCGACCTTGATGATGCCGCGCTCGATACGACCGGTCACCACGGTGCCGCGGCCCGAGATCGAGAACACATCTTCCACCGGCATCAGGAACGGCTGGTCAATCGCGCGCTGCGGCTCCGGAATGTAGGTATCCAGGGCCTCGACGAGGGCGATGATCGCCGGCACGCCGATTTCCGACTGGTCGCCTTCCAGCGCCAGCTTGGCCGAACCCTTGATGATCGGGGTGTCGTCGCCCGGGAAGTCGTACTTGGACAGCAGTTCGCGCACTTCCATCTCGACCAGCTCGAGCAGCTCGGCGTCGTCCACCATGTCGGCCTTGTTCAGGAACACGACGATGTACGGCACGCCGACCTGACGCGACAGCAGGATGTGTTCGCGGGTCTGCGGCATCGGGCCGTCAGCGGCCGAGCACACCAGGATCGCGCCGTCCATCTGCGCCGCACCCGTGATCATGTTCTTCACGTAGTCGGCGTGGCCCGGGCAGTCCACGTGGGCGTAGTGGCGGTTCGGCGATTCGTATTCGACGTGCGCGGTCGAAATCGTGATACCACGTGCCTTTTCTTCCGGCGCCGCGTCGATCGCGTCATACGCCTTGAATTCGCCACCGAAGCGCTCGGCACCAACCTTCGTCAGTGCGGCCGTCAGCGTCGTCTTGCCGTGGTCCACGTGACCAATCGTGCCGACGTTGACGTGCGGCTTGGTGCGTTCGAATTTACCCTTTGCCATGACTTAAACCTCTAAAAAGAACGGTAGTTGGAGGAAGAAGGCCTTATCAGGCCTTCTTCATGACCTGCTCAGCGATGTTGTTCGGCGCTTCAGCGTAGTGGTCGAACTCCATCGTAAAGGTGGCGCGACCCTGGGTCAGCGAACGAATGGTCGTCGCATAACCAAACATCTCGCCCAGCGGAACCATCGCGTTGATGGTCTTGCCCGACGGCGTGTCGTCCTGGCCCTGGAGCAGGCCGCGACGACGGCTAAGGTCGCCCATGACGTCACCGACGTAATCTTCCGGCGTCACCACCTCGACCTTCATGATCGGCTCGAGCAGCACCGGCGATGCCTTGGCAAAGCCCTGCTTGAACGCCATCGAAGCGGCCAGCTTGAACGCCATTTCCGACGAGTCCACGTCGTGGTACGAGCCGAACACCAGCTTGACCTTGACGTTCACCACCGGGAAGCCAGCCAGCGGACCGCTGGTGATGGTTTCGCGCAGACCCTTTTCGACAGACGGAATGAATTCCTTCGGGATCACGCCGCCAGTGATGTCGTTGACGAACAGGAAATCGTCCTTGACGCCATCACCCTTGCGCTCTTCCTCGGTCATCGGCGACAGCTCGATCACCACGTGACCGTACTGACCCTTACCGCCCGACTGCTTGGCGTGCTTGTAGTCCGACTTGACGTCCGAGCTGCGGATCGTTTCGCGGTAAGCCACCTGCGGCTTGCCGACGTTGGCTTCCACATTGAACTCGCGCTTCATGCGGTCCACGAGGATGTCCAGATGCAGCTCGCCCATGCCCGAAATGATGGTCTGGCCGGATTCTTCGTCCGTACGCACACGGAAGGACGGATCTTCGGCAGCCAGGCGACCCAGCGCGATGCCCATCTTTTCCTGGTCGGACTTGGTCTTCGGCTCGACCGCCATCGAGATCACCGGCTCCGGGAACGTCATGCGCTCCAGGGTGATGATGTGATCCTGCGAGCACAGCGTGTCACCGGTCGTCACGTCCTTCAGGCCGACCGCTGCGGCGATATCGCCAGCGCGGACTTCCTTGATTTCCTGACGCTCGTTGGCGTGCATCTGCAGGATGCGGCCGATACGCTCCTTCTTGGACTTGACCGGGTTGTACACCTGGTCACCAGCGTTCAGCGTGCCCGAATAGACACGGAAGAACGTCAGCGAGCCCACGAACGGGTCGGTCATGATCTTGAACGCGAGCGCCGAGAACGGAGCAGAGTCGTCAGCCGAACGAGTGGCCTCCTTCTCGTCATCATCCACGCCCTGCACCGGCGGACGATCGATCGGCGACGGCAGCAACTGCACCACCGCGTCGAGCATGGCCTGCACGCCCTTGTTCTTGAACGCCGTGCCGCAGAAGACCGGGATGATCTCGCTGGACAGCGTGCGCGCGCGCAGACCGCCGATGATTTCCTCTTCGGAGAGCTCACCCTCTTCGAGGTACTTGTTCATCAGCTCTTCGTTCGCTTCAGCAGCCGACTCGACCATGTACGCACGGGCTTCAGCAGCCTTATCCGCGAGGTTGGCCGGGATGTCGGCGTACTCAAACTTCATGCCCTGGGATTCCATGTCCCAGATGATGGACTTCATCTTGAGCAGGTCGACCACGCCCTCGAAGTTGTCCTCGGCGCCGATCGGCACCTGCATCGGAACCGGGTTGGCACCCAGGCGAGCCTTCAGCTGGTCGACCACCTTGTAGAAGTTCGCGCCAGTGCGGTCCATCTTGTTGACGAACGCAAGGCGCGGCACCTTGTACTTGTTGGCCTGACGCCAGACGGTTTCAGACTGCGGCTGCACACCACCCACGGCGCAGAGCACGAATACCGCGCCATCGAGGACGCGCAGCGAACGCTCCACCTCAATGGTGAAGTCCACGTGGCCTGGGGTGTCGATGATGTTGAAGCGGTGCTCGGGCAGGGAGCGATCCATGCCCTTCCAGAACGCCGTCGTTGCCGCCGACGTAATGGTGATGCCGCGCTCCTGCTCCTGCTCCATCCAGTCCATCGTCGCTGCACCGTCGTGCACCTCGCCAATCTTATGACTGACGCCGGTGTAGAACAGGATGCGCTCCGTGGTGGTGGTCTTGCCGGCATCGATGTGAGCCATGATGCCGAAGTTGCGGTAGCGCTCGATAGGAGTGGTGCGTGCCACGGTCTTAACCTCTGAAAGTTCTAGCTGTACTGCTTACCAGCGGTAATGCGAGAAGGCCTTGTTGGCCTCTGCCATGCGATGCGTTTCTTCGCGCTTCTTGATCGCGCCACCGCGATTTTCCGAAGCTTCGAGCAGCTCGGCGGCCAGCTTGCGCGGCATCGAGGTCTCGCCGCGCTTGCGGGCGGAGTCGATGGCCCAGCGCATGGCGAGCGCCATACGGCGACCCGGACGCACTTCGACCGGCACCTGGTAGGTGGCGCCGCCGACACGACGGGACTTCACCTCGACCGCCGGAGCGATGTTGTTGAGAGCCTTCTCGACGAGCTGAACCGGCTCGGCGTTCTTTTCACCCAGATGGGCCAGCGCACCGTAGACGATGCTCTCGGCGACCGACTTTTTGCCGCTCTTCATCACCATGTTGATGAAGCGAGCGATCAGCTGGCTGCCGTGCTTGGGATCCGGCAGGATCAGACGGGCGGGATGGGAACCTTTACGCGACATAGTTATTTCCTAGAGATCAGGACTTCGGGCGCTTGGCGCCGTACTTGGAGCGCGACTGACGGCGCTTGGTGACGCCGGCGCAGTCGAGGCTGCCGCGCACGGTGTGGTAACGCACACCCGGCAGATCCTTGACACGGCCGCCACGGATCAGGACCACGGAGTGCTCCTGCAGGTTGTGACCTTCGCCACCGATGTAGCTGATCACTTCGTAGCCGTTCGTCAGGCGCACCTTGGCGACCTTGCGGAGGGCCGAGTTCGGCTTCTTCGGGGTGGTGGTGTAGACGCGCGTGCACACGCCGCGACGCTGCGGGCTGTTCTGCAAAGCCGGCGAAGCACTCTTGTAGGTCTTCGGGCTACGGGATTTGCGAACCAACTGGTTGACTGTCGTCATCTGAAGCAGTTCCTGAGAAACATAAAGGCAGACCGAACCGGCTCGGTCTGCCAAGAAGCGGGAATTTAACATGGGCAGCCTGTCACAGACAAGCTGACGCCCTGCCGGCCATGGCCCGAACACGAGGCGCAGTCCTTGCGCCTCATTTCGTATGTCAGCGAGTAGAACCCGTGAGGGGCTTACTCCACACCAATGTCGCTACCGGAGGTGGCTTCTGCGAAGGAAGCCGACGAAGCGGAGCCGGAGAGGGTTTCAAGCTCCGAGGCGGTCAGACCGCCCTGGCGATGACGCGATGCGTGATACGCCAGACCCGTACCCGCCGGAATTAGACGGCCGACAATAACATTTTCCTTCAGGCCACGCAAGGTGTCGCGCGTTCCGCGGACCGCAGCTTCCGTCAGCACTCGGGTGGTCTCCTGGAAGGACGCCGCCGAGATGAAGGATTCCGTGGCCAGCGAGGCCTTGGTGATGCCCAGCAGCACCGACTGGTACTCAGCCGGACGCTCACCGCGCTTGATGGCACGCTCGTTCTCGCCATTGATGCGAACACGCTCGACCTGCTCGCCACGCAGGTAGTGGCTCTCACCCGGATCGGTGATTTCCACCTTGCGCAGCATCTGGCGAATGATCGCTTCGATGTGCTTGTCGTTGATCTTCACACCCTGCAGGCGGTAGACGTCCTGAATTTCCTTGACCAGGTACGAAGCCAGCGGCTCGACACCCAGCAAGCGCAGGATGTCGTGCGGGCTGGGCTCGCCGTCCACCACGGTTTCACCCTTCTCCACGTGCTCGCCTTCGAACACGATGACCTGACGCCACTTGGGAATCAGTTCTTCGTGCTCGTTGCCGTCCACGTCCTTGATGATGAGACGCTGCTTGCCCTTGGTGTCCTTGCCGAAGCTGATCACACCCGAACGCTCGGCGAGAATCGCCGGTTCTTTCGGCTTGCGCGCTTCGAACAAGTCGGCCACGCGCGGCAGACCACCCGTGATGTCGCGGGTCTTGGAGGTTTCCTGCGGGATACGTGCAACCACGTCGCCCACGCCCACCTGCACACCGTTCTGGATCGACACGATGGCGCCAGCCGGGAGCATGTACTGTGCCGGCACGTCGGTGCCCGGCAGCTTCAGCTCGCGGCCCTTGGCGTCTTCCAGACGCACGATCGGGCGCAGATCCTTGGCGGCCGTACCACGGCGCTTCGGATCGGTCACCACCGCGGATTCCAGACCGGTCAGATCGTCGGTCTGGCTCTGCACGGTGACGCCATCGATGAAGTCGATGAAGCGCACGGTACCGGCCACTTCCGACACGATCGGATGGGTATGCGGATCCCAGTTGGCCACGGCCTGGCCGGCCTTGACCGGGTCACCGTCCTTGACGGCGATGGTGGCGCCGTAAGGCACCTTGTAGCGCTCACGCTCGCGACCGTTGGCGTCGATGACGCTCAGTTCGCCCGAACGCGACACCGCCACCAGGTGGCCCTGCGAGTGCTGCACGGTCTTGAGGTTGTTGAACTTCAGCGTGCCGGTGGTCTTCACCGTCACGTTGTCCACCGCAGCCGCACGGGACGCCGCACCACCGATGTGGAACGTACGCATGGTGAGCTGGGTACCCGGCTCACCAATCGACTGCGCAGCCACCACGCCCACGGCCTCACCCATGTTCACCAGGTGACCACGGGCCAGGTCGCGGCCGTAGCACAGTGCGCACACGCCATGATCGGCGGCGCAGGTGATGGGCGAACGAACCTTGATCGACTGCACGCCGGCCTTGTCGAGCTTCTCGACCAGGGCTTCGTCCAGCAGGGTGTCGCGGGTGACGATCGGCTCGTTGTCTTCGCCGGGGCCATAGACGTCTTCCAACGCCACACGACCAAGCACGCGATCGCGCAACGGCTCGACCACGTCGCCGCCTTCCACGATCGGCTGCATGGTCACACCGTCTTCGGTGCCGCAATCGGACGAGGTGATCACCACGTCCTGCGCCACGTCGACGAGACGACGGGTCAGGTAACCGGAGTTCGCCGTCTTCAGCGCCGTATCCGCCAGACCCTTACGGGCACCGTGGGTGGAGTTGAAGTACTGCAGAACGTTCAGGCCTTCGCGGAAGTTCGCCTTAATCGGCGTCTCGATGATCGAGCCGTCCGGGCGAGCCATCAGGCCGCGCATACCAGCCAGCTGACGAATCTGGGCCACCGAACCACGAGCGCCGGAGTCGGCCATGATGTACAGCGAGTTCATGGACTTCTGGTTGACCGTGTTGCCTTCGGCATCGACCACCTTCTCGGTACCGATACCGTCGATCATGGCTTTTGCCACGAGTTCGTTGGTGCGCGACCAGATGTCGACGACCTTGTTGTAGCGCTCACCGGCGGTGACGAGACCCGACTGGTACTGCTCCTGGATCTCGACCACTTCCTTCTCGGCTTCTTCCAGGATCGGCTTCTTCTGATCCGGAATGATCATGTCGTCGATGCCGATGGAGATACCGGCGCGCGTGGCGAAGCGGAAACCGGTGTACATCAGCTGATCGCCGAAGATCACCGTGTCCTTCAGGCCCAGACGGCGGTAGCACTGGTTGATCAGGCGCGAAATGTTCTTCTTGGTCAGCTCGGTGTTGGCCAGCGCGAACGGCAGACCTTCCGGCATGATTTCAAGCAGCAGCGCGCGACCCACGGTCGTGTCGACGATCTGGGTGCTTTCGGTACGGCTGCCGTCCTCGTCGATCTGCACCTGGTTGATGCGTACCTTGACCTTGGCATGCAGCTGCACGGCACGGTTGTCATAAGCACGGCGCACTTCGCCGATACCCGAGAACACCATGCCGCTGCCCTTGGCGTTCACCAGCTCGCGCGTCATGTAGTACAGGCCCAGCACCACGTCCTGGGTCGGCACAATGATGGGCTCGCCGTTGGCGGGCGACAGGATGTTGTTGGTCGCCATCATCAGGGCGCGCGCTTCGAGCTGCGCCTCGATCGATAGCGGCACGTGCACCGCCATCTGGTCACCGTCGAAGTCGGCGTTGAACGCCGTACAGACGAGCGGATGCAGCTGGATGGCCTTGCCTTCGATCAGCTTCGGCTCGAACGCCTGGATGCCGAGACGGTGCAGGGTCGGTGCGCGGTTGAGCATGACCGGATGTTCGCGGATCACCTCTTCGAGGATGTCCCACACCTGGCCTTCTTCGCGCTCGACGAGCTTCTTGGCAGCCTTGATGGTGGTGGCTTCGCCGCGAGCCTGCAGCTTGGCGAAGATGAAGGGCTTGAACAGCTCAAGCGCCATCTTCTTCGGCAGACCGCACTGGTGCAGACGGAGGGTCGGACCCACCACGATCACCGAACGACCGGAATAGTCCACGCGCTTGCCAAGCAGGTTCTGACGGAAGCGACCCTGCTTACCCTTGATCATGTCGGCGAGCGACTTCAGCGCGCGCTTGTTCGTGCCGGTGATGGCACGGCCGCGGCGACCGTTGTCGAGCAGCGCGTCGACCGATTCCTGCAGCATGCGCTTTTCGTTGCGCACGATGATGTCGGGCGCATTGAGTTCGAGCAGGCGACGCAGGCGGTTGTTACGGTTGATGACGCGGCGGTACAGATCGTTCAGATCGGACGTAGCGAAACGGCCACCATCCAGCGGGACGAGCGGACGCAGATCCGGCGGCAGCACCGGCAGCACGGTCAGCACCATCCATTCCGGACGGTTGCCCGACTCCAGGAACGCCTCGATCAGCTTAACGCGCTTGGTGAGGCGCTTGAGCTTGGTCTCGGAGTTGGTCGAGCCGATCTCTTCCTTCAGGCGCACGACTTCGCCCGGGAGGTCCAGGGACTTGAGCAGCTCGTAGACGGCCTCGGCACCCATGCGGGCGTCGAATTCGTCACCGTGCTCTTCCACGGCTTCCAGGTACTGGTCCTCGCTGAGCAGCTGGCCGCGCTCGAGCGCAGTCAAGCCCGGATCGATCACCACGAAGGCTTCGAAGTACAGGATGCGCTCGATGTCGCGCAGCGTCATGTCCAGCATCAGGCCGATGCGCGAGGGCAGCGACTTGAGGAACCAGATGTGCGCGGTCGGCGAGGCCAGCTCGATGTGGCCCATGCGCTCACGACGCACCTTGGCCAGGGTCACTTCCGTGCCGCACTTCTCGCACACCACACCGCGGTGCTTCATGCGCTTGTACTTGCCGCACAGGCACTCGTAGTCCTTCACCGGACCGAAGATGGCGGCGCAGAACAGGCCGTCACGCTCGGGCTTGAAGGTGCGGTAGTTGATCGTTTCCGGCTTCTTCACTTCGCCGTACGACCACGAGCGGATCAGCTCCGGCGAAGCCAGAGCGATCTTGATCGCATCGAAGTCAGGCGCGGTGCGCTGCTGGTTGAACAGATTGAGCAAGTCTTTCATGGATGTCTCCGAAGATCGGGAATAAGGAAAGGAGAATCGGTCAGAGGTAACGAGGAGTGCTCCTCGTTACCTCCTCAACTCACTTCACTTCTTCCAGATCGATATCGATACCGAGCGAGCGGATTTCCTTCACCAACACGTTGAAGGATTCCGGCATGCCCGCCGCCATCTCGTGGTTGCCGTCGACAATGTTCTTGTACATCTGGTTACGGCCCTGCACGTCGTCGGACTTCACCGTCAGCATTTCCTGCAGGGTGTAAGCCGCGCCGTAGGCTTCCAGCGCCCAGACTTCCATTTCACCGAAGCGCTGGCCACCGAACTGCGCCTTACCACCCAGCGGCTGCTGCGTGACGAGCGAGTACGGACCGGTCGAACGCGCGTGCATCTTGTCGTCGACCAAGTGGTTCAGCTTCAGGTAGTGCATGTAGCCCACGGTGACCGGGCGATCGAACGCCTCGCCGGTACGGCCGTCGAACAGCACCGTCTGGCCGGATTCCGGCAGATCGGCGAGCTTCAGCATGGCCTTGATCTCGGTTTCCTCGGCACCGTCGAACACCGGGGTCGCCATCGGCACGCCTTCCTGAAGGTTGTTCGCCAACGCGAAGATTTCTTCGTCGGTCAGCGACTTCAGGTCGACATGCTGCACGGCGCCCGCGACGTGGTGGTTGTACACCTGGTCGAGGAACTCGCGGATCTGCGCGACCTTGGCCTGCGCCTCGAGCATCTTCTGGATCTTCTTGCCCAGGCCCTTGGCGGCCCAGCCAAGGTGCACTTCCAGAATCTGGCCGATGTTCATACGCGACGGCACGCCCAGCGGGTTCAGCACGATGTCCACCGAGGTACCGTCTTCGGAGAACGGCATGTCCTCCACCGGCACCACGTTCGACACCACACCCTTGTTACCGTGGCGACCGGCCATCTTGTCGCCCGGCTGGATGCGGCGCTTCACGGCCAGGAACACCTTGACCATCTTGAGCACGCCCGGAGCAAGGTCGTCACCCTGGGTGATCTTGCCCTGCTTCTCCTTGAAGCGCTTGTCGAACTCTTCCTTGTGGCGCTTGACCTGATCAGCTGCGCGCTCGAGGAACTCGGTGACGTCTTCTTCTTTGACGTTGATCTTGAACCAATCGTCGCGCTTGAGGCCGTCGAGGTAGGCGTCGGTGATCTCCGCGCCGCGCTTCAGGCCGCCCGGACCGCTCATCGCGGTCTTGCCGACAAGCTGGGTGCGCATACGGTTGTAGATCGCGCCTTCAAGGATGCGGAACTGGTCATCAAGGTCCTTGCGGATACGCTTGATTTCCATTTCCTCGATCTGCTTGGCGCGCTTATCCTTCTCGATGCCGTCGCGGGTGAAGACCTGCACATCGATGACGGTGCCGTCCATGCCCGGCGGCACGCGCAGCGAGCTGTCCTTCACGTCGGACGCCTTCTCGCCGAAGATCGCGCGGAGCAGCTTCTCTTCCGGGGTCAGCTGGCTTTCGCCCTTCGGCGTGACCTTGCCGACCATGATGTCGCCGGCCTTCACTTCCGCACCGATGTACACGATGCCCGATTCATCGAGGCGGGCCAGCGCCTGTTCACCCACGTTCGGGATGTCGGCGGTGATTTCCTCGGCGCCCAGCTTGGTGTCACGCGCGATGCACGACAGCTCCTCGATGTGAATCGAGGTGTAGCGGTCTTCCTGCACGACGCGCTCGGAGAGCAGGATCGAGTCTTCGAAGTTGTAGCCGTTCCACGGCATGAAGGCGATCAGCATGTTCTGGCCGAGCGCGAGCTCGCCCAGGTCGGTCGACGAACCGTCGGCCAGCGTGTCGCCCATCGCCACCACGTCACCCACGTTCACCAGCGGACGCTGGTTGAGGTTGGTGTTCTGGTTGGAGCGGGTGTACTTGGTCAGCGTGTAGATATCGACGCCAGCGTCGTTGTCGCCGACTTCTGCCTCGTTCACGCGAACCACGATACGGCCGGCATCGACCTGGTCGATCACACCACCGCGCTTGGCGGTGACGATGACGCCCGAGTCACGCGCCACGGCGCGCTCGATACCGGTACCGACCAGCGGGGTCTGCGAACGCAAGGTCGGCACGGCCTGACGCTGCATGTTGGCGCCCATGAGTGCGCGGTTCGCGTCGTCGTGCTCAAGGAACGGCACGAGTGCGGCGGCGACCGACACGGTCTGCATGGGCGAGACGTCCATGTAGTCGACTTCAGCGGACGGACGCAGCTCGGACTCACCGCGGAAACGGCAGGACACGAAGTCTTCGATGAACGCGCCGTCCTTGAGCGGCGAGTTCGCCTGCGCAATGACGTGGTCGCCTTCTTCGATGGCCGACAGGTAATCCACCTGATCGGTCACCTTGCCGCCCACGACCTTGCGGTACGGCGTCTCGAGGAAGCCATACGTGTTGGTGCGCGCGTACACAGCGAGCGAGTTGATCAGGCCGATGTTCGGACCTTCCGGCGTTTCGATGGTGCAGACGCGGCCGTAATGGGTCGGGTGCACGTCGCGCACTTCGAAGCCGGCGCGCTCGCGGGTCAGACCGCCTGGGCCCAGGGCCGAGACGCGACGCTTGTGCGTCACTTCGGACAGCGGGTTGTTCTGGTCCATGAACTGGCTGAGCTGCGAGGAGCCGAAGAACTCCTTCACTGCCGCCGCGACCGGCTTGGCGTTGATCAGTTCCTGCGGAGTCAGACCTTCGGACTCGGCCAGCGACAGACGTTCGCGCACAGCGCGCTCGACGCGCACCAGACCGATGCGGAAAGTGTTCTCGGCCATTTCACCGACCGAACGCACGCGACGGTTGCCCAGGTGATCGATATCGTCGACGGTGCCATGACCGTTCTTGATGTCGATGAGCACCTTGAGCACGTCGAGAATGTCGGAACGGTCGCCCTGCGACTTGACCAGATTCTGCGCTTCTTCTTCCTTGCGGTCGGCAAAGTACTTCTTGTCGAACAGCACGCCCGGACCGACGATCTCCTGACGGCCCACGCGACGGTTGAACTTCATGCGGCCCACGGCCGACAGGTCGTAGCGATCGAAGGTGAAGAACAGGTTGTAGAACAGGTTCTGCGCAGCGTCCTTGGTCGGCGGCTCGCCCGGACGCATCATGCGGTAGATTTCCACCAGCGCTTCGAGCTGCGTCTTGGTGTTGTCGATGCGCAAGGTGTGCGAGATGTACGCGCCACGATCGAGATCGTTCACGTACAGCGTCGGCACGACTTCGATGCCAGCCTTGCGGAAGTTTTCCAGCTGGTCGGCACTGATTTCGTCGTTGGCCTGGGCCAGCAGTTCGCCGGTCTTCGGGTCAATGACGTCGATGGCCAGGATGCGGCCGACCGGGTAGTCGTCCGGCACTTCCAGCGCGGTGATGTTTTCCGCGGCCAGCTGACGCACGTGACGTGCCGTGATGCGCTTGCCGGCTTCCACCAGCACCTTGTCACCGATGGCCAGGTCGAAGGTCAGCGTTTCGCCGCGCAAGCGCTCAGCGACGAGCTCCAGCGTCGTGCCACCCTTCTTGCCCAGGTGGAACACGTTGTGCTCGAAGAAGGTGTCGAGCATTTCAACATTGTTGTAGCCGAGCGCGCGCAGCAGCACGGTCACCGGCAGCTTGCGGCGACGGTCGATACGGGTGAACAGCGCATCCTTCGGATCGAACTCGAAGTCGAGCCACGAGCCGCGGTAAGGAATGACGCGAGCGGAGAACAGCAGCTTGCCCGAGCTGTGCGTCTTGCCACGATCGTGGTCGAAGAACACGCCCGGCGAACGGTGCAGCTGCGAGACGATAACGCGCTCAGTGCCGTTGATGATGAAGGTGCCGGTGTCCGTCATGAGCGGAATTTCGCCCATGTAGACCTCCTGTTCCTTCACGTACTTCACGGCCTTCTTGGACGCCGGGCTGTCCTTGTCATAGATGACCAGGCGCACGGTCACGCGCAGCGGCGCGCCGAAGGTCATGCCACGGTTGCGGCACTCGCGCTCGTCGAAGGCGGGTTCGCCCAGGCGATAGTCGACATACTCAAGCGCGGCATTGCCCGAATAGCTGACAATCGGAAAGACCGACTTCAGCGCGGCGTGGAGACCCTTGTCATCGCGGGCCTTGGGAGCGATGTGCTCCTGCAGGAACTCGCGATAGGAATCGGTCTGGATGGTCAGCAGGTTCGGAACGCCCAAAACAGGGGGACGCTTGCCGAAATCCTTGCGGATGCGCTTCTTCTCGGTAAACGAGTAGGTCATGGTGGGTACCGCCTCGGTTCGCAGTGACGCCGGTGGTGCACACACCGGCTGAATTGTGAAAGCTGTGTCTGCCGTCGACGCGCAGGTTGTGCTGCCCTGCTCGTCGATGCGTCAAAAAGGCATGAGTCAAAGGTCGGCGATGGTCTGCAGGCCTTTCAGTACTGTCTTCCTGACGGGTAAAACACGAACCTGAAAAGATGACACTTTGTCGTTACAGGCCGCATCACGATGCAGGCCCTTTGCAACGGCCAAAGCCCGGGGGCTTACGCCCCCAGGCTTGGCTTGACGCTAGATCAAACTGACGGCGCGCAAGAGCGCCAATTACTTCAGTTCGACCGTGGCGCCTGCAGCTTCGAGGTCCTTCTTGAACTTCGCAGCGTCTTCCTTCGAAGCGGCTTCCTTCACGACGCCACCGGCTTCGGTCAGGTCCTTCGCTTCCTTCAGGCCCAGGCCCGTGATGGCGCGGACGGCCTTGATCACGTCGACCTTCTTGTCGCCGGCGCTCTTCAGGATGACGTCGAATTCGGTCTGCTCTTCAGCAGCCGGGCCGGCAGCGGCCGGGCCAGCGGCCATCATGACCGGGGCAGCGGCGGACACGCCAAACTTTTCTTCGATGGCCTTCACCAGCTCCATCACTTCCATGAGCGACTTGGCGGCAACGGCTTCAACGATCTGATCGTTAGTCAGGGACATTTTGATTTACCTCTGGAAATTGATTCGATTTAGATAAGCGTCGAACTTAGGCTTCAACCGGGGCTTCAGCCGTGGCTTCCGCGGCGACGTCGCCACCACCCTGCTTGTCGGCCACGGCCTTGACGGCACGGGCAAACATCGCAGCGGGCTCGGCGAGCACGCGGGCCAACATGGCCAGCGCTTCTTCGCGGGTCGGCAGCGAGGCCAGGACTTCCACGTGGGTAGCAGGCAACAGCTTGCCTTCCACGGAGACGACCTTGGCCTTCAGCTTGTCATTGCCCTTGGCGAATTCCTTGATCAGGCGACCGGCAGCACCGGGCTCCTCCATCGAGAACGCGTACATCAGCGGACCGGTCAGGGCGTCCTTGACGACCTCGAACTCGGTACCGACGACGGCGCGCGAAGCCAGCGTGTTCTTGACAACCTTCAGGAACACACCGCTTTCACGAGCTTTCTTGCGCATCGCGGTCATCTGTTCGACCGTGGTGCCCGCGTACTCGGCAGCGACCAAGGAGTGAGCCTTCGCAGCAACTTCTGCCAGTTCGGCGACTACTTCTTGCTTCTGAGAGAGATTCAGAGCCATTTTTCACTCCTCTTATGAATTCCGCTTACGGCTCCTGCCGCTTGCGGTCCTGAGCGACGCCATCCGTGACGTCGGGGATCGCGAGATCCCGGGTGGTGGCCTTTCCAGAAAACATCCCTAGTACATCAGGATTCCAGAAGGGGCAGCACCATCTACGCAGGCCAGATTCGCGGGGAATCCGATTAAGCGAACCCGCTTGCAACGACGGCGTTTCCTTGCCAACACGAGCTCCCTGCTCGTCGTCGTCGCGCGCTGATCGCGCCTGCGGTCTTTGACGGCGACTCCGGCGATACACCGGGGCCTGCCTTCAAAAACGTGCCCGCACTGGCGCGTGCCAGTGCGGGACTTGAAGTCTTACTTGGTCGACACCGTCAGCGACGAGGTGTCTACCGGCACGCCGGCGCCCATGGTGGACGACAGGGCAACCTTCTGCAGGTACTGACCCTTGGCCGTGGCCGGCTTGGCCTTCAGCAGGTCGGCGACCAGTGCATTGAGGTTGTCGGCGAGCTGTGCAGCGTCGAAGCTGGCCTTGCCGATGGTGGCGTGGATGATGCC
The DNA here is from genome assembly GCF_055702865.1 of Dyella sp. PARNA 12/25. Taxonomy (NCBI): domain Bacteria; kingdom Pseudomonadati; phylum Pseudomonadota; class Gammaproteobacteria; order Lysobacterales; family Rhodanobacteraceae; genus Dyella; species Dyella sp. PARNA 12/25. The sequence continues at coordinate 548,238 of NZ_JBVQCI010000002.1, forward strand.
CGCCTTGTCGTTGCGGAACTTCACCTGGCCGGCCTTGGCGTTCTTCACGGCCGTGGCGACGTCGGCGGTGACCGAGCCGTCCTTCGGGTTCGGCATCAGGCCACGGGGGCCGAGCAGCTGGCCGAGCTTACCGACCACGCGCATCGCGTCCGGCGTAGCAATCACGCGACCGAAGTCGAGATCGCCAGCCTGCATGCGCTCGGCCAGATCGTCCATACCGACGGCGTCAGCGCCGGCGGCCTTGGCGGCCTCGGCCTTCTCACCGGCCGGCACGAACACGGCGACCTTGACGGTCTTGCCGGTGCCGTGCGGCAGCAGCGAGGAACCACGCACGCCCTGGTCGGACTTCTTGGCATCGATGCCGAGGCGAACGGCGACGTCCACGGACTCAGCGAACTTCGCCTTGGCGTTGTTCTTGACGATGGTCAGGGCTTCTTCCAGGCCATAGAGCTTGCCCGGCTGCACTGCGGCCTGAGCCGCCTTCATACGCTTGGTGATCTTTGCCATGTCTTAGCCCTCCACCACGAGACCCATGCTGCGGGCGCTACCGGCAATGGTGCGCACCGCGGCGTCCAGATCAGCAGCCGTGAGATCCGGCTCCTTCTGCTTCGCAACGTCTTCCAGCTGCTTGCGGGTGATCTTGCCGACCTTGTCGGTATTCGGCTTGGACGAGCCCTTGGCGACGCCCGTGACCTTCTTGATCAGGACGCTGGCCGGCGGGGTCTTGGTGATAAAGGTGAAGCTACGGTCCGAATAGGCCGTGATGATCACGGGGATCGGGAGGCCCGGCTCCAGCTTCTGCGTGGCGGCATTGAACGCCTTGCAGAATTCCATGATGTTCAGGCCGCGCTGACCGAGGGCCGGACCCACCGGCGGCGACGGGTTGGCCTGACCGGCCTTGACCTGCAGCTTGATGTAACCAACTACTTTCTTTGCCATTGAATTTTCCTCGCGAGTTCAAGCGCCTTGCGGCTCCTCGCAACGTTGTCGTTCCCTGAAAGAGGAAGGCCCGCCATCCCGCGAACCCCAGAAACACGGACACGCCGGGGCAAAAATCCCAGCGTGAACCGCATACTATAGAGACTGATCAAGTTTTAAGCAAGCCCCATGCCGAGGCTTGCCACGGAGCCGATCAGGCCTTCTCGACCTGGCCAAACTCCAGCTCAACCGGGGTCGAGCGACCGAAAATGAGCACCGCGACGCGCAGGCGGCTCTTTTCGTAGTTGACCTCTTCGACCACGCCGTTGAAGTCATTGAACGGACCGTCGGTGACGCGAACCATCTCGCCCGGCTCAAACAGCACCTTGGGCTTGGGCTTCTCGACACCTTCACGGACGCGACTCAGGATGGCATCGGCCTCCGAGTCACGAATCGGCAGCGGGCGATCCGCCGTACCGCCGATGAAACCCATGACCTTCGGGGTTTCCTTGACCAAGTGCCAGCACTCGTCATCAATGCGCGGCGCCTTGCCTTCGGTGTCCGTCTCGATCTGCACGAGAACGTAACCCGGGAAGAACTTGCGCTCGCTGCGGCGCTTCTGGCCGCTGCGCATTTCGATGACTTCTTCGGTCGGCACCAACACTTCGCCGAACCTCTCTTCCATACCGGCGCGGCGGATTCGCTCATCGAGCGAACGCTTCACCTGGTTTTCGAAGCCCGAATAGGCGTGCACCACATACCAACGCTTGCTCATGCCATCACCTCACGTACCGAGCTTGAGCAGCCAGTCGAGCACGACCGACTTCAGGATCAGATCGATCAGGCCCAGCAGCAGCGAAAGCACGATAACAACGACCATGATGATGCCGGTCGTCTTGAGCGTTTCGTCGCGGGTGGGCCAGACCACCTTGCGCAATTCAAACTGCGATTCACCAAGGAAACTGCGCACGCGGCGACCCGGTGCCGTGAAGGCACCGATGGCCAGCGAGATGATCAGTGCGGCCAGCACGCCCAACAGGCGCACCGACTGCGGCACCGAGCCGTCGCTGCCAAACCACGAATACGCAAAAATGCCGGCTGCCAGCACGATCACGGCCAGCACCAGCTTGGCGATATCGGCACCAGTGGTGCCCTTGGTCGATTCTGCCTTCGTATTCATGCGACGTGATCGGATGAGAGAGGCATCGACCGGGTTACGGCCCGTATGCCATCCACCATCCGTCGTGGATCCTCGGGAAGATGGCACGCCAGGAGGGACTCGAACCCCCAACCTGCGGTTTTGGAGACCGCTGCTCTGCCAATTGAGCTACTGGCGTATTCAGAAAATAGGTGAAGTCGCTCGCCTTGCCGCCACAAGGTGGCGCCCTTGGGCACCTTAACCAAGGGCGAGGTAGTCAACCACCCCGCCCTGGATCCTTGCAGCCCGCAGAGCGGGCGACTTCCCAGTGTACAGCTTACTTGATGACCTTGGCCACCACACCGGCGCCGACGGTACGGCCGCCTTCGCGGATAGCGAAGCGCAGACCCTGGTCCATGGCGATCGGGTGGATCAGGGTGACGTTCATCTTGATGTTGTCACCCGGCATCACCATCTCGACGCCTTCCGGCAGTTCGATGGCACCGGTCACGTCGGTCGTGCGGAAGTAGAACTGCGGGCGGTAGCCCTTGAAGAACGGGGTGTGACGACCACCTTCGTCCTTCGACAGCACGTACACTTCGGCTTCGAAGTCGGTGTGCGGGGTGATGGTGCCCGGCTTCGCCAGCACCTGACCACGCTCGACGTCGTCGCGCTTCAGACCGCGGAGCAGCAGACCGGCGTTGTCGCCTGCCTGACCCTGATCCAGCAGCTTGCGGAACATTTCCACGCCCGTGACGGTGGTCTTCTGGGTCGGGCGAATGCCCACCACTTCGACTTCGTCACCGACCTTGATGATGCCGCGCTCGATACGACCGGTCACCACGGTGCCGCGGCCCGAGATCGAGAACACATCTTCCACCGGCATCAGGAACGGCTGGTCAATCGCGCGCTGCGGCTCCGGAATGTAGGTATCCAGGGCCTCGACGAGGGCGATGATCGCCGGCACGCCGATTTCCGACTGGTCGCCTTCCAGCGCCAGCTTGGCCGAACCCTTGATGATCGGGGTGTCGTCGCCCGGGAAGTCGTACTTGGACAGCAGTTCGCGCACTTCCATCTCGACCAGCTCGAGCAGCTCGGCGTCGTCCACCATGTCGGCCTTGTTCAGGAACACGACGATGTACGGCACGCCGACCTGACGCGACAGCAGGATGTGTTCGCGGGTCTGCGGCATCGGGCCGTCAGCGGCCGAGCACACCAGGATCGCGCCGTCCATCTGCGCCGCACCCGTGATCATGTTCTTCACGTAGTCGGCGTGGCCCGGGCAGTCCACGTGGGCGTAGTGGCGGTTCGGCGATTCGTATTCGACGTGCGCGGTCGAAATCGTGATACCACGTGCCTTTTCTTCCGGCGCCGCGTCGATCGCGTCATACGCCTTGAATTCGCCACCGAAGCGCTCGGCACCAACCTTCGTCAGTGCGGCCGTCAGCGTCGTCTTGCCGTGGTCCACGTGACCAATCGTGCCGACGTTGACGTGCGGCTTGGTGCGTTCGAATTTACCCTTTGCCATACGCCTAAAACCCCGATGGAGTCAAATGATGAAAAATGGAGTGAAACCCGCAGACCGCGGTGAGATGGTGCTCATGACTGGAATCGAACCAGCGACCTCTTCCTTACCAAGGAAGTGCTCTACCGACTGAGCTACATGAGCACTGCAACAACTAACGAGAGCCAATGGAGCGGAAGGCGGGAATCGAACCCGCGTAATCAGTTTGGAAAACTGATGTTCTACCATTGAACTACTCCCGCCCTGCGCGGAACTCGTCTGGTGGAGGGAGGTGGATTCGAACCACCGAAGGCGTAAGCCAGCAGATTTACAGTCTGCCCCCGTTGGCCGCTTGGGTATCCCTCCAACAAAGAACGGCTATTGTGTGGATCAGCCTCGAAGCTGTCAACACCTGTAGCGGAAAAATTGACGGTTTTTCGCGATTTTTTTCACTGCAGCGCGATCGTGCGTCAGATGCCCTCGGCGACGTGCGCGTCGACCAGGCGCTCCATCTCCTTGGACAGGCTCACCAACTTCATCGCTTGCTCCTGCAGCAGGCGCTCCTTGTCATCGCGCGGCTCCCACACGGGCACGGCGGTCGGCTTGCCATCCGGCGCATCCAAGGCCACGAACACCATCACGCAACTGGTAGCCAGATGTTGTTCGTCCTTGCGCAAGTCGCGAGCCAGCACATCGACCGCCATATGCATGCTCGAGCGACCGGTGTGGATGACGCGCGCCCGCACCGTGACCAGATCACCAATGAGGATGGGTGCAACAAACTGGATGCCACTCACCGCAGCGGTGACGCAATACGCCCCGCTCCAGGCCACGGCACAGGCGTATCCCGCCTGATCGATCCACTTCATCACCATGCCGCCGTGCACCTTGCCACCAAAGTTGACGTCGGTTGGCTGGGCCAGAAAACGGAACTTCACTTCGTGCTGCTTGCCGGGCATGGATCGAGGACTCCGGGGTGCGGGAAAGGCCTCATTATGCGCTGCGACGCATGGCCGCACACGGGTGACGCGCATTACCCACGCCTCGCCACCCTGTAAATCATTGGTGTGGCGATGATCTTGCTGCGCCCTCTGATCGGGCGGCCGTCATGGACAAACCCAAAATGCAGGTACACGGGTATGGCGCCACGAGCCGCATTGAGGGTGAATGTCCGTGTGCCCGCGCGGCGCACACAGTCGTCACGCAGGCGGCGCCAGAGCTTGCTCGCTATGCCCTGCCCCTGATGGCGCGTTCCAACGAACAGCTGGAACACGTGGCTGTCATGGCGCACGGCAGCGACACCCGCCAACACGCTATCCATGAAGGCGAGATGGAACCGGTCACCCGCCCTGAGCCTCTCGCGAATGACCGGCGTGGCCATTCCCGCCTCTATGGCTGCGACAGCCTCAGGAGGCTGCTCAGGCAGGACCCAGCGGCGCACCACCCGACGCGCCAACACGGAGATGGCGGGAGCATCGTCCATGCGTGCCAATCGAAGTCGCAGCTCGCCCATGCCGGCATCACAGCACGCGGCCAGAGGCGGCGACAAGCTGCATCACTCCCGGAAATCTGGTTGCCGCTGGACAGCAACAAAAAAAGCCGCGCAGTGCGCGGCTTTTTCAGGGAGGCAACGACCGATCAAACGTTGAACAGGAAGTGCAACACGTCGCCATCCTTCACCACGTAATCCTTGCCTTCCTTGCGCAGGCGACCCGCTGCCGCCGCACCGGCTTCACCCTTGTACTGGATGAAGTCGTCGTAGCTCACCGTCTCGGCACGGATAAAGCCGCGCTCGAAGTCGGTATGGATCACGCCAGCAGCCTGCGGCGCGGTGAAGCCGCGCTTGATCGTCCAGGCGCGCACTTCCTTCACACCGGCGGTGAAGTAGGTCTGCAGGTTGAGCAGCTTGTAGCCGGCGCGGATCACACGGTTCAGGCCCGGCTCTTCCAGGCCCAGGTCCTTGAGGAATTCGTCGCGGTCCGCATCGTCAAGCTGCGAGAGTTCTTCCTCGATAGCGGCGCACACCGGCACGACTTCGGCGCCTTCGGTAACCGCCCGAGCACGCACAACATCCAGGTGCGGATTGTTCTCGAAGCCGTCTTCTCGCACGTTCGCGATGTACATCAGCGGCTTGAGCGTGAGCAGGAACAGGTCGCGGACGAGCGCCTTTTCATCGTCATCCAGACCGAGGCTGCGCGCGGACTTGCCTTCGTTGAGGCCGGCGGCGAGCTTCTGCAGCACGGGTTTCTTGGCGATGGCGTCCTTGTCGTTCGCCTTGGCGGAACGCTCGGCGCGGTTGAGCGCCTTCTCGACGGAATCGAGGTCAGCCAGTGCCAGCTCGGTATCGATGGTTTCGATATCGGCGATGGGATCGACCTTGCCAGCCACGTGGATGATGTCGGTGTGCTCGAAGCAGCGCACCACGTGCGTGATGGCATCGACTTCACGAATGTGCGCGAGGAACTTGTTGCCCAGGCCTTCGCCCTTCGACGCGCCAGCCACCAGGCCGGCGATGTCGACGAACTCAACCGCGGTCGGGATCACCTTCTGCGGGTTGACGATATCTGACAGCGCGTTCAGGCGCAGGTCCGGCACCGGCACCACGCCCACGTTCGGCTCGATAGTGCAGAACGGGAAGTTGGCCGCAGCGATACCCGCCTTGGTCAGCGCGTTGAACAGGGTGGACTTGCCGACGTTAGGCAGACCGACGATGCCGCATTTGATGCCCATGGGAACTCCGCAAAGCTGTGATCTGGCGACAGGTGAAGGCGATTGAGCAATCAGCTCGCCGCGTTCTTGCCTGCCACCGGGGTATGTAGTTGTTGCATGGCCTTGTCGAACTGGCCATCGACCGCGAGCGGCAGCACGTCGAGTGCGCGCGCGATGCCATCGATGATGGCGTCCTCATCCTTCTCGGATGGGCGCCCCAGCACCCACGACGTGACCTTATCCTTGTGACCTGGATGGCCAATGCCCACGCGCATGCGATGAAACTTGGCATGGCCAAGGTGCGCAATGATGTCGCGCAAACCGTTCTGGCCGCCGTGGCCGCCGTCGAGCTTCATGCGCACGGTGCCCGGGTCGAGATCCAGCTCGTCGTGCGCCACCAGGCACTCGTCGGGCTCGATCTTGTAATAGCGCAGCGCCGAAACTACGGCGATGCCGCTCTTGTTCATGAAGGTGGAGGGCTTGAGCAGCCACACCGGCTGGCCGCCGATGCGAACCTTGCAGGTTTCGCCATGCAGCTTGCCGTCGAAACCGAAGCGCTCGCCTTGCCCTGACGCCAAGGCGTCAACAAACCAGAACCCGGCGTTGTGCCGGGTTCGGAGATATTCGGCACCGGGATTGCCCAGTCCGACGATGAGTCGAAGACCCGCCATGAGATCGGGGCGGCCCGTGCCCGAAGGAGCACGGGCCGCAGCGACTTACTTCTTGGGAGCTTCGGCGGCCGGCGCAGCGGCCTCGCCTTCAGCGGCCGGAGCCTCTTCAGCCTCTTCCTTCACCGCATTGGCAGTGACGACGGCGATGTCGTGGTCAGCACCCAGGTGCAGCGCGACGATTTCCACGCCCTTCGGCAGCTTGAGCTGCGACAGGTGGACGATGTCGCCCGGCTTCAGGTCGGCCAGGTCGAGTTCGATGAACTCCGGCAGATCCTTCGGCAGGCAGGACACTTCCACTTCCGTCAGGTTGTGCGAGATCACCACGCCCGAGGTCTTGGCGGCGGCGGACTTTTCCTGGTTCAGGAAGTGCACCGGCACGTTGATGTGGATCGCCTTGTTCTCGTCAACGCGCTGGAAATCCATGTGCAGCATCTGCAGCTTGTACGGATGCTTCTGCCAGTCGCGCACCAGCACCTTCTGCACCTTGCCGTCGACGTTCAGGTCGAGCACCGAGGAGAAGAACCACTCGTGCTTGGCCGACAGAAGGATGGTGTTGTGTTCGATCTGAATGCTCTGCGGGGCCTGGCCGGCACCGTAGACAACAGCAGGCACGAAGCCGGAATGACGCAGGCGGCGGCTCGCACCTTTCCCCTCGTCATTACGGGCCGAAGCCTTGATTTCATGAGTCGTAGCCATGTTGGTATTGCCTATCAGTAGTGAACCGCCTCGCGGCGGTCATGCGACTCCCCCGCGACCAGAGGAGTCGTGAAACAGCGGCCGGCTTGCGCCCGCCGCGGAAAACTCAGTCGATGTAGAGCGAGCTCACCGACTCGCCAAAGGCGATGCGGCGGATCGTCTCCGCCAGCAGCTCGGCGACCGAGAGCTGACGGATCTTGCTGCACGCGGCCACTTCGGGACGCAGCGGCAGGGTATTGGTGACCACCAGCTGGTCGAGCTGGGAGCCTTCGATGTTCTTCAGCGCCGCGCCCGACAACACCGGGTGCACGCAGTACGCCACCACCTTGCGGGCGCCGCGCTCTTTCAGGGCTGCAGCAGCCGCGCACAGGGTGCCGGCGGTATCCACGATGTCATCGACCAGCACGCAGGTCTTGCCGTCCACCTCGCCGATGATGTTCATCACCGTGGCGACGTTCGCCTTCGGGCGGCGCTTGTCGATGATCGCCAGGTCCGCATCGTCGAGGCGCTTGGCCATCGCACGGGCACGCACCACGCCACCGACGTCCGGGCTGACCACGATCAGGTCGTCCATGCTGTGGTTGCGCCAGATGTCTGCCAGCAGCACCGGCGAGGCATAGACGTTGTCCACCGGGATGTCGAAGAAACCCTGAATCTGGTCCGCGTGCAGGTCCACCGTGAGCACGCGATCCACTCCGGCGGTGCCGATCAGCTTGGCCGCCAGCTTCGCCGTGATCGGCACGCGGGCCGAACGCGGACGACGATCCTGGCGGGCATACCCAAAGTACGGCATCACCGCGGTGACCGAGGCCGCCGAAGCGCGCTTGAGCGCGTCCACCAGCACCAGCAGCTCAAACAGGTTCTCCGCGCTCGGCGCGCCGGTCGGCTGCAGCACGAACACGTCCTGATTGCGGACGTTCTCCTCGATTTCCACCTGGGTCTCGCCATCGCTGAATCGACTGACGAGGGCCTTGCCCAGAGGGACGCCAAGACGCTGAGCGACATCCTCAGCAAGCGCACGATGGGCATTACCGGTGAAGAGCATCGGGCCGGACGTGTCGACAGTCATTTTTTAAACCTGATGAGCCATGTGTGGAATGGCTGGGGCGGAAGGATTCGAACCTTCGCATGCAGGAATCAAAATCCTGTGCCTTAACCAGCTTGGCGACGCCCCAGTAATACCTGGTTTTTCCTACCTGCCGTTCCCACCAACGCCGCGATGGCGCGCCAGGGCGACATGTAGCGGAGAGACATCCTCGCCCCTGGCCACATGGGCCGTGAACCTGGCGGGACAGCGCTCCGCAATGGCCTCGGCGCGTTCCGGAGAGTCCGTCTCCAGGAACACACACGCACCGCTGCCGGAAAGCCTTGCCCGGCCGAAGCCGTCGAGCCAGTCCATCGCCGCAGCCACACGCGGATGTCGCGCGCGGACTACGGGCGCGAACGCGTTCTCGACCGTTTCGCCCGAAGCAAAGGATGAAATTGTCGCTGCCGGAGCATTTCGTGTCAATTCAGGCGCTTGAAAAAGTGCCCCGGTCGGCACGTGTTCGTGGGAGTCAAGCACCACATACCAACGCTCTGGCAAGGCCAGCGGCGTGAGTTTTTCGCCGATGCCTTCGGCCCAGGCCGAGCGTCCCCGCACGAAAACGGGCACGTCCGCACCCAGTTGGCGCCCCAGTTCGGCTAACGCATCCTCGTTCAGACCCGCACCCCACAGGCCGTTCAGCGCCACCAGCACGGTGGCCGCATCCGAGCTGCCGCCACCCAGGCCCCCGCCCATCGGGATGCGCTTCTCCACCTCGATGTCGACCCCAGCGCCCACAGGCGCGTGCGGCTGAAGCAGACGCGCAGCGCGCACCACCAGGTCGCTGTCGGCCGGCACGCCGGGTACGTCGGTCATGCGATGGACCGCGCCATCCCGGCGCACGCGCAGGCGAATTTCGTCACCCCAGTCGAGCAGGCGGAACACCGTTTGCAGCTCGTGGTAGCCATCGGCTCGCCGGCCAGTGATACGCAAGAACAGGTTGACCTTGGCTGGCGCGGGCCAAACCGTCCAGTCCGCCGGGTCCGGCGGCGCCAGCGGGCGAGTCATGAACACGCGCAAATCGTCGGGAAAGCCGTTTTCGCGGTCACGCTCGCGGGCGAAAGCAAATTCGGGGCGGTTCTTGTCAACCACCACAAAGCCGTGTTTCGCATAGAACGGGGCGTTCCATGGCACATCCGACAGCGTGCCCAGATCGACCCGATGGTAGCCAGCCATGCGTGCCCAGCCGCAGGCATGCTCGAGCAGGGCCGCGCCGATGCCGCGCTGGCCATGGGATGGCAGTACGTCCATCTCGGCCACACCAACGGCATTACCGCCCTCCTCGGCATCTAGCCAGACGAAACCCACCGGCTCGCCGGAGCCGATCACGGCCACCCATACCAGCCCACGCGCCATCGCCTCGCGCAGAATTTCGGGTGGCACCGATACGCGGCGATAGGAGGGCCATGCGCGATGGCCTCGAAACAGCTCCACCGCGGCACGCTCGATGGCGCAAAGAGCATCGACCTGATCGGGGCGGGCGCGTTCGATGTGGAAGGTCATGCTTCGTCGAATTCCGGCTTATGACCCCTGTAGGAGCGCACTTTGTGCGCGACCGCAGAGGTCAGGATTTCCGCTCCGCCGGTTTGTCGCGCACTGGGTGCGCTCCCACAGGAGAGACGAGGTTCGAGGGTTTACTGGATGTTCCACGACTCCACCGACAACCTCACCTTGTACGGCGGGTTTTCGGCGAACACCTTGGACGGCACGGCCGGCTCACGCGTGGTATTCCAGGCCGGATAGTTCACGTTCCAGCCGTCCTGGTTCAGCAGGGCCGGCAAACCATCGTCACCGAACTTAAGCTCGGCCGGGCCGCTATCGGCACGCACGCCCAGCACCCAGGCGCGGAGATTCCGCAGCGGCACGTGCCAGCCCAAGGCCTTCTCCACCAGTGATTCGGCATCGGGGCTACGCAGAGGGCCGCCATCGAGCCCCTCGAGCACGGCACCGTCTTGCGTCACGCTGAGCTTGAAGCTCTTGCTACCCACCGGGCCGCGCACGACGAAGTCGTAGTTTTCGCCGTTCTGGGTCCAGGTCAGCGTGCCGCTGCCGCCTTCGCTCTTGCCATTCACCGTGCCGGATACGCCGATTTTCCCTTGCAATACCCAATGATCGGTCTTGGCCAGCAGGTGCTCACGCGCGCGTTGCTCATTGAGCAGCGTGGCGTAATCCGCGTGCGGCTGCGGCTTTACCGCCTCTTTGTGGACGCACGCGGCTAGCAGCAGCGGCAAGGCTGCCGCGAAAAGTCGAATGAAAAGCTTCATGGATTGAGGCGCTTGAGAGTGTTGTGGAGGCTCGTGCTCTGCGGGTCGATCTTACGCACTTCATCAAAAACGCGCCGCGCATCCTGCTGGCGACCCTGCTTCCACAGCACTTCACCGAGATGCACGCCGACATCGGCATCCTTATGCGCCGCCCAGGCGCCACGGAGCGTCGTTTCAGCGACGTCCAGGTGACCAAGCCGGTATTGCAGCCACCCCCAGGAGTCCTGGATAGCCGGGTCGTCGGGGCGAGCGGCGCGCGCGGATTCGATCAGGCGCTGCGCCTCGGGCAGATCACGGTTGGCGTCGGCCAGCGTGTAACCCAGCGCATTGCTGGCGTCGGTGTCGTCCGGCTTGATCTCCAGCAGGTGACGGAAGTCGTTGACCGCCTGATCGATCATGCCCGCCTCGGCGTAAACCATGCCGCGGCTGTACAGCAGCCCCGGATCGTCCGGCGTTACCTGCAGCGCGCGCGAAAGCGCGCGCTCGGCCTGCGCGTACTGCTGCTCATCCGTGTACAGCTCGGCGTCCACCTCGTAGGCGCGGCGCAGCAGGGCCGGCTGATCCAGGTAGTCAGTCTGCATCTGGGCCAATTGCTCGTGTGCCTCGGCACTACGACCCAGCCCCTGCAGCAGCACGGCGCTGCGCAGATCGGCGTCAAACGCGTGGTCGTCGTCGTCGGCCACCTGGTCGTACCACTTCAGCGCTTCTTGCTTGCGATCCAGCATTTCTGCCAACTGCCCGAGCAGATAGGCGCTGCTCTGACGCACCTGGTCGGACGATCGCTGCAACTGGTTGTACAGACGGGTGATGGTCTTGGTGTCATTGGTCTGCGCCGCCAATGCAGCCCTCAGCGCATAGGTGTCGGCGTCTTGCGGCCCGTTGTCCAGCAGGCGAGCGGCACCCGCGTAGTCACCGCCCTGCCCCAGCAAGGTGGCGTAGGCCAGGCGCAGGTGGGTGTCCTTCGGATCCTTGGTCAAAGCCTTGTCGAACAAGGCCTTGGCACCGACCTTGTCACCGTCGCGGAATTTCATCTGGCCCAGCCATGCGTAGGTCTCGGCCGTGCCGAAACGCTTCACGGCAGCTTCCGCAATCTGCATGGCATAGGCGTGCCGCCCCAGCTTGTCGCCCAGCTCGCTCATGGCCAGCCAAGCTTGCGGATCGGCCGGCAGACGCTGCGGTGTCGCCACGGCCTCGAGCAGCTGCGAGGCCTGCGCGGCGTCGCGGCTGCCCACCAGTACCCGGCCAAATTGGCGCCATGCATCCGGGTCACCGGTGCTCACCAGCAATTCCAGCTGCCGCTGCGCCTCGGCGGTATGGCCCTGGCTCAATGCCAACTGAGCCCGGGCCTGAGCCAACCCGGCGGGCTTGGCACCCAATGCCTGCCAGCGGGCGATGGCCGCCTGGGCGCCAGCGGTGTCGCGAACGGCGATGGCAAGGGCTGCGGCCTGCTCCGCCACCTTGGGGTCGTTGGACAGCATCATGGCCTGCGAGTACGCCGCCGATGACGCCTTGAGATCCGTGCGCGTGAGCGCCATTTCGCCGCTAAGTAACTGAGCGATCAGGTCATGGTTCTCATCCGGGGTAGCCACCACCAGCGTCCCCAGCGGTTGCCGGGACGCTGCCGACGGATGCCCCGCCCCTCCCGATACGGTGGCGCAGCCGGCCAGCACCAGTGCCGACATGCCACCCACTGCAAAATGCCGCAGTTGCTTGAACTTGAACCACGTGCTCAGCACACTATTCTCCGCTCATCCGTCTGTCACAGCCGTTGCTACTATGTGGAACGGCCGTCGCCAAAGCCTAGTTTACGCCGCCGGATGTTTCCCGCTTCGAATAGCCCTGAACCATGACGCTGATCGCCTTAGGGCTCAATCACCTCACCGCGCCCATCAACCTGCGCGAGCAAGTGGCATTCGATACAGAGGCCACTGGCCCTGCGCTGTTGGCGCTCACCCGTGAACCCGGCGTAGAAGAGGCCATGATCCTCTCTACCTGTAACCGTACCGAACTATATGTGAGTGTTGCGGCAGGAGCCGAAGGTGTTCCCCAGGAATGGCTACGCCGTCACCATCAACTGACTGCAGGCAAGCTGGACGAGTTCCTCTACCGACATGACGAAGATGCTGCCGTACGTCACATGTTCCGCGTTGCCACCGGGCTGGACTCGATGGTGCTGGGCGAGCCGCAGATTCTCGGGCAGGTAAAAGACGCGTATCAGCAAGCCCGCGATGCCCAGTCGCTGCGCGCACCGATGGAGCGCCTTCTGCAACACACCTTCGCTGTGGCCAAGCGAGTGCGCACGGATACTCGCATCGGTGCGCACACTGTGTCGGTGGCATTCACCGCCGTGCGTCTGGCGGAGCAGGCGTTTGCCGACTTGCGTCAGGCCTGCGTGCTGCTGATCGGGGCCGGTGACACCATCGAGCTCGCTGCGCGTCACCTGGTCGACAAGCAGGTGCGTCGACTGATCGTGGCCAACCGCACGCTGGAAAATGCACAGGAACTTGCGAGCCGCTACGGTGGCTACGCGGTTTCGCTCAACGACCTGCCGCAGCATCTGGCCGAAGCCGACATTGTCATCAGCTCCACCGCGGCGCGTCAGCCCATCGTGACGCACACCATGGTGGAAAAGGCAGTAGTCGCGCGTCGTCGCAAGCCGATGTTCATGGTGGACATTGCCGTGCCACGCGACATCGAACCCTCCGTGGGCCAACTCGACGATGTCTTCCTCTATGGCATCGACGACCTGCGCCAGGTGATCGACGACAACCGCCGCTCCCGCGAAGCCGCTGCACGCGAAGCCGATGCCATCATCGACTTGCAAGTGGGGCGCTACATGGCCTGGCGTCGCGCACTGACGCTGCGCAACCCGGCGGTGGATCTACGTCTGCATGCCGAGGCCTATCGCGACGAAGTGCTGGAGAAGGCCCGCGCCATGATTGCGCGCGGCAAGTCGCCGGAAGAGGCCCTGGCTTTCCTGGCCAACACGTTGACCAACAAGCTGCTGCACCACCCCAGCGCCCGTCTGCGCGAAGCCGCGCTCAGCGGCGACATGGATCTGCTGCACGCTGCGGGACGTCTGTACGGCATCACTGAAAAGCCAGAAGTGAGTGAAGATTAGTGAGCTGAGAGAATGCTTGTGCGGTACTTCGCTCTTCTCTCACTTCTCACTCCTCTTAACTCACTTCCCCCATGACGCCTTCCATTCGCCGCAAGCTCGAATCCCTCGCCGAACGTCACGAAGAAATCGGCCTGCTGCTTGCACAGCCCGACGTACTCGCGGACAACAACCGCTTTCGCGAGCTATCACGTGAATATGCGCAGCTCGAACCAGTAGCCGCTTCGCTCCATGAGCACGATCAGGCCGAACGCGAACTGAGTGACACGCGCGCCATGCTCGACGATCCCGAATTGCGCGACATGGCGCAGGACGACATCGGTCGCCTGGAACAACGCCTGGCCGAGCTCGACGACGAGCTGCAGATCCTGCTGTTACCTAAAGACCCGCGTGACGAGGCCAACCTGTTCCTCGAAGTGCGTGCCGGCACCGGTGGCGATGAGGCGGCGATCTTCGCTGGCGACCTGTTCCGCATGTACACGCGTTACGCCGAACGCCGCCGCTGGCATGTGGAAGTGCTCAGCGAGAACGCCGGTGAACATGGCGGCTACAAGGAAATCGTGGCGCGCATCGCGGGCAAAGGCGCGTATTCACGCCTGAAGTTCGAATCGGGCACGCATCGCGTGCAGCGCGTACCGGAAACGGAGTCGCAGGGGCGCATCCATACCTCCGCGGCCACGGTGGCAATCCTGCCGGAAATGGACGAGATCGACGATATCGAGATCAACCCGTCCGACCTGAAGACCGACACCTTCCGCGCCTCGGGCGCGGGCGGGCAGCACGTCAATAAAACCGACTCGGCCATCCGTATCACCCATCTGCCCACCGGCATCGTGGTGGAGTGCCAGGACGAGCGCAGCCAGCACAAAAACCGCGCCCGCGCGCTGAGTCTGTTGAAAGCTCGCCTGCTGGACGATGAGCGCAGCAAGCAGGCCGCCGCGCAGGCCGAATCCCGCCGCCTGCAGGTGGGCTCGGGTGATCGCAGCCAGCGCATTCGCACCTACAACTTTCCCCAGGGCCGCATCACCGATCACCGTATCAACCTCACGCTCTACCGCTTGCCGGAAGTACTGCAGGGTGACCTGGACGAACTGGTCGATACGCTCACTCGCGAAAACCAGGCCGACGAGCTGAAGGCGCTGACAGCAGGCTAAGTGACCTCCTCCGGATTGGCAGCCACGCCGCCCTGCGCTAGTTTGGGCGGATGACTGACCTCTTTACCCCCTCCTCCCAGGCACTGGCGCAACAAATCGTCGCCCAGATCGAACGTGGCGCATTCCAGGAAGCCGAACAGTCGGCCATCCTGGCCCGCGGAAACTACCCCGACGACGCCGAGCTGGCGCGACTGCATGGCATCGCCCTGATGCAGCTTGCCCGACACGCCGAGGCCATCCAGGCGTTGGAGCAGGCTGCCCAGCTAGCGCCGCAGAGCATCGAAGTCCAGTGCAACCTGGGCAGTGCCCAATTGGCCGGCGGCGATGCCGATGGCGCCATCGAGCGCCTTCGTGCCGCCCTGCGCATGGCCCCAGGCCACCCTGCCGTGTTGCTGACGCTGGGCAATGCGCTGATGGCGGCAGCCCGCTACGGGCATGCCCGTGAGTCCTACGCCATGGCCACGCACGGCGCACCCACGCACCCTGGCTTGCGACTCAACCTGGCCGCCGCGGAGCTGGAGCTTGGCCATGTCGACCAGGCCAAGCTGCACATGGAGGAAGCGCTGCAGCTGCACCCGCGCTTCGATGCAGCCCATGCATTGCGTGGCCGCATCCTGCATAAGCAGGGGCAGGCCCAGCAGGCCACCGAGGCCTGGTTGCAGGCGGAGGTGCTCTCCCCGCGTAACCCCGCGTACCCATTTGCAGCGGGCCAATCGCTCGAAGAAGCTGGCCAGCTTACCGCCGCTGCCGACGCCTACGCGCGCACTTTGAGGCTCAACCCGAACGACGGCCGCGCGCTCAGCCAGCTGCCGTTCCTGCGCCGTCGCCTCTGCGATTGGCGCGAGCTCGACGACTTGAGCTCACGCCTGCGACAGGCCGTGATCGACGGCACGGCGGTCGCTAGCCCCTTCGTGATGCTGGCAGAGGACGTTGACGCGGCGCTGCAGCTTCGTTGCGCCAGTACCTTTGCCGCCTCGATCGACAAACAGGTCGCGCCGCTGCGCAAGCAACAGGCGTTCACCTATCCCAAACTCGCACCGGACACGCCGATTCGCATCGGCTTTGTCGCCGATGGCTTCAACGACCACGCCACCGGCTTGTTGATGGTGGCGATGCTCGAAGCACTGGCAGACGACGAAGGTCTGGACCTGCACCTGTTTGCCACCACGCCGGACGACGGCGGCGCGATTCGTCGGCGACTGGCCAGTGCGACCACGCTGCATGACGTATCGCCACTCAATCACGCCCATGTGGCCGAGCGCATCCATGGCACCGGCATCGAGATCCTGTTCGACCTCAACGGGTACTCGGGCCATGACAACGCCGAATTGTTCGCGCTGCGTCCCGCTCCAGTGCAGGTGAACTGGCTCGCCTACCCAGGCAGCTCCGGTGCGCCCTGGATCGACTACCTGGTCGCCGACAAGGCCGTGCTACCGGACAGCCTGCGCGCCACCGTGAGCGAGAAGTTGCTGCGCCTGCCGCGTTGTTACCAACCCAACGACAACACACGCATAGTCGCCGAGCCGCCCTCGCGAGCCGAATGCGGCCTGCCCGAACAGGGCACGGTGTTCGCCTGCTTCAACAACAGCTACAAGCTCAACCCGGCCGCGTTTGCGCGCCTCATGCTGGTGTTGCAGCAAGTGCCTGACAGCGTGCTCTGGTTGCTCAGCGGGCCGGACGGCGCCGATGATCGTCTGCGCGCCGCAGCTACCGTTGCCGGCATTGAACCGGAGCGGCTGGTATTCCTGCCGCGACTGCCCCATGCCGACTACCTGGCTCGTTACAAGCACGCTGATCTGTTCCTCGACACCCTGCCCTACAACGCGCACACCACCGCATCCGATGCACTGTGGGCGGGTTGTCCGGTGCTCACCTGCACCGGGCGCACCTTCGCCGGTCGCGTAGCCACCAGCCTGCTGTTGCAGGTAGGTCTGCCGGAGCTCGCCTGCGAAGACGAGGAAGCGTTTATCGCCATGGCAACCCAACTGGGCAACGATCCCCACGCGCTCGTCACGCTGCGTCAGCATCTCTCGCAGCAACGGTCGCAAAGTTCGCTGTTCGACATGAAGGGTTTCGCCAAAGATTTCCGTCGCGCCGTGCAGGCCATAAGCGCGCGCTATCGCATTGGTCGCAGCCCGGTGGATCTGGATCTTTAAAACCAGGAGCGAGAAGTGAGTAGTGAAAGTCGCGCAACCCAGCGCAGGAGCACGATGCTCTTCTCTCACTCCTCACTTCTCTCCACTCACTTCTGGCTCTCAGGGAGACACGCTCATGGCCAAGAAGGACAAAAGCTACCGTCGCTTGATGGAAGAGCTGCAGATTGAGCTAGCCGAGTTGCACCGATGGCTGCAGCACAGCGGCCATCGGCTGGTGGTGGTGTTCGAGGGCCGTGACGCGGCGGGCAAAGGCGGGACCATCAAGGCCATTACGCAGTCGATGGATACGCGCGGCTATCGCATCGCCTCGCTGCCTAAACCCAACGAAACCGAAGCCACCCAGTGGTACTTTCAGCGTTACGTGGAACATCTGCCCAGCGCTGGCGAAATCGTGCTGTTCGACCGCAGCTGGTACAACCGCGCAGTGATCGAGCCGGCCATGGGTTTCTGCACCAAGTCGCAGTACAAGGCCTTCATGAGTGCTGTGCCGGCCTTTGAAAAATTGCTGACGGACGACGGCATCATCCTGATCAAGTACTGGCTGGCAGTGGACCAGGAAGCGCAGGAAGAGCGCTTCGCCGAACGCGCGAAAAACCCTCTGAAACGCTGGAAACTGTCACCTAACGACCTCGCCTCCCGTGAGAAGTACGCCGAGATCGGCGAGTTGCGTGACGTCATGATCGAACGCACCCACCGCCCCAGTGCGCCGTGGTTCGTGGTCGACTTCAATGACCAGAAGCGCGGCCGCATCAACCTGATCCGGCACCTGCTCGAACAGGTGCCGCGCCATGAAGAATCCATCCCCGAGCCGAAACTGCCCAAGCTCAAAGGCAAGCTCAGGACCGAAAAGGTGACCAGCAAGGCGGTATGGGTGCCGGACAGCTGCGGCGAATGAGAGCGGCCTTACTGCGTGGCCGCTCGCCCATTTAAGCGGCCGCGCGGCGCAGTTCGTGCAGGTCGAGTTTCTTCATCTGCATCATCGCCGCAGCGACGCGCGCCACCTTGCCCGGATCAGGGTCGGTAAGCAGGCGAATCATCTCGTCCGGCACCACCTGCCACGACAGGCCGAAACGATCCTTGAGCCAGCCGCACTGCCCGGATTTTTCATCCACTCCTTGCAGCAGCTTGTCCCAGAAGTAATCCACCTCGTCCTGCGAGTGACAGTGAACCACCAGTGATACGGCTTCATTGAAACGGAACACCGGGCCGCCATTGAGCGCCGCCATCGACTGGCCATCTAACTCAAAATCGACCGTCATCACCGAACCCTCCACGCGCCCCGTCGCGGCGGCGCTTTCCGCGGAATAACGGGTGGTGGCGCGAATGCGCGAGTTCTCGAATATCGAGACGTAAAACATCGCCGCCTCTTCGGCTTGGTGGTCGAACCAAAGAAACGGGGTGATGCGCTGAAAACGGGCGGTCATGTGGCTTCTCCTGCCATGCGGGTGCGAGGGCACCATGGAAACGAAAAGACGCGCACGAAGCGGATGCTTCAGATCATCGACGAACCATGTGCCCGCGATTCGACAGAGCATGGGAAGCTTCGCGCTGTAAGACCAGGGTGGATGTCATGTGAAAGCCGCCCTAACTGACTTCCCGCAGGCCGCGTCGCGGCGAAGCCTGACAAAAGGCTCCGCTCGCATTGGCATGCATCGCCAAACGCGTTAATCATCGCGAGGAAATTGAGGCGTGTTTCACTATGTTTGATTGAGCCGCCAGCAGTGATCGCGTTGCTGGAGTCAGCCTCTATGCCGTAAAGAAACCAGCCCGCTCAGGGTCGAGGCAGCTTTCACGCGCAACGTCCGTAACCTTCGCCGCTGCTGGCCCGCGCCATAGCCAGCGTTCCAGCTCGTCGACCGCAGTGGCCTCGCCGCTGGCGACCACTTCCACGCGACCATCCGGCAGGTTTTTCGCGTAGCCGGATAGCCCTAGCACCAGCGCCTGGTCGCGGGTGCTGGCGCGATAGAACACGCCCTGCACTCTGCCACTGACCAGGAAGCGCGCGGCGACCATGTTATTTCCCCAAGCCCATGGCCTGGCTCAGCGATGCATCAGTCACCGGCCCGATGAAACGCTTGACTACCTTGCCATCCGGGCCGATCAGCCACGTGGTGGGCAAGCCGCGCGGCTCATCGAAATCTTTGAGCGGTTTGTCCAGCGTCACCTGCGCGATGGGATAGCTCACGGGGTGCTTGGCCAGGAAGGCTTCGATATCGGCTTTGTCGCTGTCTTCAAAAGCCAGGCCGATAGCGGCGACCTTGTCCTGATGCTGAGTAACGAATTTCGAAATGTCGGGCATTTCCTTGATGCACGGTATGCACCAGGTGGCCCAGTAGTTGACGATCACCCACTTGCCGCGCTGCGCCGACAGATCAAACGTTTTGCCGTCAAACGTGGTGACTTTGAGCGACGGCTGCTCAGGCATGGCCGCGTGCGCCAGGCCAGCCATGCCGAGAGCCAGCACTACAGCGGCCAGCGGTTTCAACAGGTTCATGAATGCATATCCTCGGAATCGTTTGATGCAGTGGCACCGACCGGATAGGCCTGGTCCAATCGCGTGCGCAGCGTCCCATGGAGCGATTGCGCCGCACTGTCCAGTAACGCCACCAGCCTCGGCGACAATTGCAGGTTGTGCAGGCGTGCCTCCTCCGCGGGGTACAAAGGCACGCGGTAAGGGCAATGAGCATACACGTGCTCCAGGTCGGTGCTGTCGAGACTGCGACACAGTAGCCAGCCACCACCCACTTCACCCTGGATCAGCTCGGCGCGTTGCAGGTCTTCGAAGTAGCACACGATCGACGCACGATGCAGACGCGGCTCCTTGGCGCGCACGCTGTCCGGATCGATCCGCTTCCCCTGCCGCTGCGCTTCGATGAAATGCCCGAGCACGACAAACAGCCCGAGCAACGACGCATCCTGCGGCAGGTACTGCTCGGGCGGAAGGTAATCGAACGCGGAGACCGATGCCGCCACCGACGCGCACAGGATCACGATGACCCACGACAGGTAGATCCACAGCAGCAGGATGGGCAGCGCCGCCAGCGCGACACCATAGACCTGCTGGTAAGTCTGGGCGTGATGAATGAAGCGGGTGAATCCCCAGCGGGCGAACTCGAACAGAATCGCGCCCAGCAGCGCACCGATGGCGGCGTTGCGCCAATGAATGCGCCGATTCGGCACCACCATGTACATCAGCATCAAGGTGAGGAAAGTCACGATGAAAGGCAGTGTGCTCAGCACCCGCTGGCGCAGGCCGAGCGTATCCGCCGCATCGTGCAGAAACGGTACCGCTGTGACGTATGACGCCATGGCCAGCCCGCCGACCACCAGCACCGGCCCCAGGGTGAGTGCTGCCCAGTAGAGCAGCAGGCGTGAGGCCCAGCCGCGCGGGCGCTGCACACGCCAGATGCGGTTCATGCGGTCCTCGATGCTCATCATCATCGACAAGGCGCTGAAGAACATCACCAGAATACTGATGCCGGTGAGCCGGCTGGCGTTGTTGGCGAAGCCGTCCAGGTACTCCTGCACACGCTCACCTGCCGTCGGCACGAAGTTGTTGAACACAAAGGTGATCAGTGTCGTTCGCGCTTCGGCAAAGGCGGGAAACGCAGCAAAAATGGCCAGCGAGGCGACGATCAGCGGCACCAGCGACACCAGCGTGGTGTACGAGAGCGCACCGGCTGTCTCGAAGCACTTGTCGTCGATGAATCGATGCCACAGGAAGTGGCTGAAACTCCGCGTTCGATCGCGGTCAAATTGGAGGGCCATGACTGCTCCTTCCTCGGCACCCGGTCCGGTAGTGCACCTGACGACCTGCCGGCAGGCAACACGGGCGAGATCGAACGCTACACTAACCGATCACGACGCTGGCGCCCAAACGATGCTTCAAGAGATTCTGGTTCTTTACTACAGCCGCTCCGGTCACACCGCTCAGCTCGCGCGCCTGGTGGCGCGGGGCGTGGAGGAAGTACCCGACATGCGTGCCCGCTTGCGCCAGGTGCCGCCCGTGGCACCCGTGACTGAGGTGGCCCAGCCGCCGGAACCGGACCAAGGTGCGCCCTATGTAACCCGGGACGATTTGGTCGAGTGCGTGGGTCTGGCCATGGGTAGCCCTACCCGCTTCGGCAATATGGCGGCGCCGCTCAAGTACTTTCTCGACTCCACCGGCGCCGAGTGGGCCAGCGGCGCACTCGCCGGCAAACCGGCCGCGCTGTTCACCGCCACCAGCACAATGCACGGCGGGCAAGAGTCGACCCTGCTCACCATGGCGTTGCCATTGCTTCATCACGGCATGCTGATCGTGGGCCTGCCCTACACCGAGCCCGCACTCACCGCCACGCAGAGCGGCGGCACGCCTTACGGCGCCAGCCACGTCGCCGGCGCCAATGGCGAGAACGCCATTACCGAGCACGAACGCGAACTGGCGCGCGCCCTAGGTCGACGTCTTGCCGATGTCGCGCGTCGTCTGAGTGCGAAGGCGTGAGTGTGCCTGTCAGCACCGTGCATCGCGTAGGCCTGATGGCGTGGGCTGCGCTGGCCGCGCTTCAGCTCGTCTGGCACGGCTGGCTGTTCCCGGCCGAAAGCATGCCGGTGCCCGTTGCCCTGGCCATCACTTTCATTCCACTGCTGCTGCCGTTGCTTGCCATTCGCAACGTGCCCCGCGCGCTGCTGTGGGTAGGCATTCTCAGCCTGTTCTATTTCAGCCACGGCATTGCCGAGGCATGGAGCGCACCGGGTGAGCGCATGCTGGCCTTTATTGAGATTGGCCTGACGCTGATCTTGATTGGCTCGCTGGGGCTAGGTGTGCGACGCAAAAGAGCAGGGGTGAGTTGAGAGGATTGAGCAGCAAGAGGATGCCCTCCCTCGTGCTAGCCCCTTGCTAACTCGAAAACGGCCAAAGGATCGAAACGTCATTCCCGCGAAGGCGGGAATGACGCATCGCTCTTTGCTGGGTTCCCGCCTTCGCGGGAATGGCGCATCGCTCTTTTTGGCCACTTTCCATCTTGAGATGGGTTCAACTTCGTTTCTGGCTCTTCAGCTCGAAAGTTTTCTCGAAGGCATGACTTCCAGCAGGGATGGCACGCGCTGACGGCAAGGTAAGGTCGAACGGTTCAGATAGGAGACTGTTCGATGCGCCTCACCACCCTCGGCAAGCGATTGCCTCTTGTTGCCGGCCTGATGGCCCTGCTCCCCGCCGCCGTGCTTGCCGGCTACGACAAGCCGCCAGAGCCCTTGCTCGGTGTCATGCATGCGCCCTTGCCGGCGATCCCCATGCTCGATCCCACGCGCGAGCGCATGTTGCTGGTCGAGCAGTCCCAGTATCCGTCGATTGAACGTGTGGCCGAGCCTTATGTGAAGCTGGCCGGCCTGCGCATTGAGCCGCGCAACCACAGTCGCCACGATGCCTCGAGCGGTTACGGCATCCGCGCCTGCCTGAAGAACTTCACGCTGGAAGACGTGGTCAGCCACAAGCAGATTCCGGTGAGCCTGCCAGCGGATGCCTGTCCCGGCACCCCGTATTGGTCGCCCGATGGCCGCCGCTTCTCCTTTACCAACACCACCGATGAGCGCACCGAGCTGTGGCTGGGTGATGCACTTACCGGCAAGACGCGTCGCGTGGAAGGCGTCGCACTCAACCCCGTCATGGAAAACAGCGTGCAGTGGCTGCACGACAGCGATTCGCTGCTGGTGAAGCAGGTACCGGCCAACCTGGGTCCTGCGCCCAAGGCAAACGCCAACGCTGGTCCGGAAATCAAAGAATCCATCCAGGGCAAAGGCGAGAGCAGCACGTACGAAGCGCGCGACACGCTCGCCAGCCCCGACGATGAGGCGTTGTTCGATTACTACGCCACCGCGCAACTCGCTGTCGTCGATGCCGACAGCGGCCAGGTCCGCGCTATCGGCAAACCTGGCGTGATTGCGGGCGTATCTGGTGCGCCCGACGGCCAGCACGTGCTGATCGAAACGCTGAAGAGGCCCTACTCCTACGTCACCACCTACGAACGCTTCGCGCGCGACGTCAGCGTGCTCGATGTGCGCAGTGGACAGTCCACAGCCATCGCTTCGTTGCCGGTGGCCGACCGTGTGCCAGTGCGCGGCGTGCCGGTGGGCCCGCGTGATTTCGAATGGCGCGCCAATGCGCCCGCCACGCTGATCTGGCCCGAGGCGCTCGACCAGGGTGACTGGAAAGTCACCGTGCCCAACCGCGACAAAGTGATGATGTGGAGCGCACCGTTCAGCGGCAAGCCGCAGGAAGTGACGCGCACCGCGCAACGCTTCAGCGGCATGCGCTGGCTGGCCCAGGGCAACGAACCGTTTGTGTACGAGTACGACGCCAACCGGCAGTGGGTGCACATCAGCCGCATCGATGTGTCCCACCCCTCCAAGGCTGCGCGCACGCTGTGGGATTACTCGGCCAACGAGAACTACAAGAATCCCGGCACGCTGCTGAGCCAGATGTTGCCCAACGGCGTCAGTGTGGTGCGTCAAGATGGCGACATGGTGTATCTCGCCGGCCCCGGCGGCACCCCGAAGGGTGACCGCCCGTTCCTCGATCGTTACAACCTCTCCAACGGGCACACGGAGCGCCTGTTCCGCAGCAGCGCGGAGACGTACGAACGCCCGGTGGCGGTTATGACCGGCGGCGAGCGCTTCATCACGGCACGGCAATCGCCAGCGGAGCCGCCCAATCTGTTCCTTTACACATTGGGCGCGGCGGCGAACGATCCCAACACGGGCGAGGCTGCGTTTGCTTCCAACGCCGAGGCCATCACGCACATCGCAGACCCGACGCCACAAGTTCGCGGCATCGGCAAGCGACTGGTGACTTACAAGCGCAAGGACGGTGTGGAGCTTTCCTTCACCCTGTACACGCCGCCGGGTTACAAGGAAGGCACGCGCCTGCCGGCCATCCTTTACGCCTATCCCCAGGATTTCGCCGATCCCAGCCAGGCTGGACAGATCAGCGGCTCGCAGCAGAAGTTCGATGTGCTGCGCGGCTACCGTCTGCTGCTGCTCTCGGGTTACGCGATCATCGACAACGCGGCATTCCCCATCGTGGGTGATCCGCGCACGGCGTATGACACGTATATCGAGCAGCTGACGATGGATGCGCAGGCTGCGGTGGACAAGGCCGTGGAACTCGGTGTCGTCGACCGCAATCGCATCGGCGTCACTGGCCATAGTCACGGCGCGCTGATGACGGCCAACCTGCTCGCACACACCCATCTGTTCCGCGCAGGCGTGGCCACCAGTGGCGCTTACAACAAGACGCTGACGCCGTTCGGCTTCCAGAACGAGCGCCGCTCGCTATGGCAGGCACCGTCGGTGTACGAGCAGGCATCCACGTTCTTCCATGCTGACAAGGTCAAATCACCGTTGCTGATTATGCACGGCATGGACGATGCCAACCCCGGCACCGAACCGATTCAGTCGCAGAAACTGTTCCAGGCGATTCGTGGCCTGGGTGGCACCACGCGACTGGTCATGTTGCCGCACGAGCCGCATTGGTACACCGCCATGGAGTCGAACGAGCAGGAGGTGTACGAGATGCTTACCTGGTTCGATCGGTACGTGAAGAACGCGTCGCAGAAGAGCGAAGCGGGGGCGTCAAACAAGTCAGCGCCTTAAGGTGTGACAAGGATGGAGAGTGTCGGCAACGGCACTCTCCATCGTGGCGTTGCGCCACGCGTTCCCTCTCGCCCGCCAAGTCGTCATCCCTGCGAAGGCAGGGATCCAGTGCCTTTAGGACACTTGGAGAAGGGCGAAAGACGCTGGATCCCTGCCTTCGCAGGGATGACGGACCGCGCTGATGAGCCCTGCCGGTTTAACTCGGCACTCCGTGTTTGATGCAACTCAAAAACACAAACTGAGCTTGCGCACACCTTCATCAATCTGTTCCGCGCTGGCTCCACCGTAACCCAGGATCAATCCGCTGCGCGGCGATGGCCCGAGATAGCACGGCGACAACGGGCGCACCGACACGCCATGCAGCGCGGCTTTGCGCGACACCGCAACATCATCCGCACCTTCGGACAGCAGGCCGGCGAGCTGCATCCCCGCCTCGGTGCCGATCACTTCCAGCCGGCCAGCCAGATAGCGATCGATGGCTCGCAGCACTGCCTCGCGCCGCGCCATGTAGAGCGTACGCATGCTGCGGATATGCCGTGCGAAATGACCTTCGCGGATAAAGTCGGTCATCACCATCTGGTACAGCGTCGAAGAGAACGTGTCGATGGCGTCGCGCCCCGCATAGAAATCCGATACGAGGTCCTTGGGCACCACCAGATAACCCACGCGTAGTGAGGGAAACATCACTTTGCTGAAAGTGCCCAGATAGATCACGCGGGCATCCCGGTCGGTGCCTTGCAAGGAAGAAAGCGGGCGACTGCCGAAGCGGTATTCGCTGTCGTAATCGTCCTCGATGATCCAAGCCTCGTTGCGCGCCGCCCATTGCAGTAGTTGCATGCGTCGCGACGCACTCATCGCCATGCCCAGCGGGAACTGATGCGAGGGCGAGATGTAGACCGCACGGGCGTCCGCGCCAAGCTGCGCGCCCTGCTCCACGTCGATGCCCTCTCTGTCGACGGGCACCGGCACCAGCTCGGCACCCGCCGTGCGCAGCGCCTGATGAGCGCCGGGATAACCGGGGTCTTCCATCCACACGCGGTCACCCGGGTCCAGCAATACATGGGCGCAGATCTGCAACGCGTGCTGCGAACCCGTGGTGATGATGATCTGCGATGCATCACAACGCACCGCGCGCGCAGCGCCGATGTACTCCGCAATGGCTGCGCGCAGTGGCAAATGACCCATGGGATCGCCATAAGCCATGGCATCGAGTGACAGCCGCCGCGCGTGGCGGCTCACCAACTTCGACCATAGGCCCATGGGGAAGTGATCCAGGGCCGGCAGGCCAACGCGAAAGGCGCCCATGTTGCCTAGCCAGGTTTGTTCGGGTTGGCGCATGTGGGCGACGCGGCGCGAGGTCCGTCGCGATGTTCCCTGCCCTGGTGCATCCAGCGACGGGCCTGCCTTGCCGAACTTGTGCATCGAAAGGTCTGCCGGGATCGAGCGCGCAATGCAGGTGCCGGCACCGGTGAAGGTTTCCAGATAGCCCTCTGCCTGCAGCTGTTCGTAGGCACCCAGCACCGGGATGCGTGAAATGCCCAGCTCGGTCGCAAGGCTGCGGGTGGATGGCACACGTTGCCCCGGCCGCAGCTGACCGTCGCTGATCGCATGGCGAAACCACTCGGACAACTGCTGGTACATCGGCGTGTCGCTGTCCGGGTCCATCGCGACCGGGGGCAGGAAGCCGGGCGGAATGCGCTGCATGGCGGTCGCTCCAGAGTGGCTATATTCAAGTGGGTCAGAGTGGCTATTTCAGCTGACCACTTTTCGGCATAGCTTGCGCCCCGTCATACCGATAGGGCAACCATGAAGCGCTTCCTGCCAGACCGTCTCGTTCACCGCATTGCAGCCACGTTCTGCCTGGGTTGCCTATTGGCCTGGCTCAGTGCGCTGACGCCCGTACATGGTCAGGAGGTGGCCACGCCCCCCGCGCAGCAAAGCCGGGACGACGCCTGGTGGACCGGCCCCATGATGGCCAACTCGGCCGAAACGCTGCCACCGGGTCACTGGCTGCTGGAGCCCTACCTCTACAACGTGATGACGCACGGCTCGGATAGCTACGGGTCACGCACCTATATCAACTACGGACTCGCCAATCGTTTCACCATCGGCATCATTCCCGTATTCGGTTACAACCGGGTCAGTGGCCAGCCGAACAGTGACGGCGTGCAGGTGGGTGACGTCACCTTGCAGGCGCAATTCCGCTTACGACAATTTCATGAAGGCAGCTGGCTACCTACCGTCGCCATCCAGCTGCAGGAAACCTTGCCTACCGGCAAGTACGATCGCCTGGGCAATCGCCCCGCCAATGGCCTGGGTAACGGCGTCTACACCACCACCATCGGCATCAATTCGCAGACGTACCTGTGGATGCCCAACGGCCGCATTCTGCGCGTGCGCTTCAATGTCACGGCCTCGTTCTCTTCCACCGCGAATGTGGAGGGCGTCAGCGTCTACGGCACAGATGCCAACTTTCGTGGCCACGCGCGCCCGGGCAATAACGTCTTCGGCAACGCGTCTTTGGAATACAGTCTTACGCGCCGTTGGGTGCTCGCACTCGATGTGATCTACAACCACAACAGCAGCACGCGCGTGAGCGGGCAAGAGTATGTGAACAGCGATCCGTTTCCACCGGATATGACCCTGGGCGCAAGTTCCAACCGTTACATAGGCTATGCACCCGCTGTGGAGTACAACTGGTCACCCAACATGGGCTTGCTGGTGGGGGCACGCTTCATTCCTTCCGGCAATCGCACAACGTCGTCCATCACTCCTGCTGTCGCACTCAACTGCGTATTCTGAGGAAATGACACCATGAATCGTTTATGCCTGATTGCCGTTTCTGCTCTGCTCGTGTTCACCGCCGCTGAAGCCGCGGCGCAAACGCATCCCTTGCCGAGCTTCGTCGGGTTGGCCATCGCCGACAAGAACCGCCCGGCCGATGACCGTACGCTTGATGACCAGCGCCACCCTGCCGCCGTACTCGGCTTCAGTGGCATCAAGCCTGGCGACATCGTTGTCGACCTGATGCCCGGCAAGGGCTACTACACGCGACTACTCAGCCACATGGTCGGCCCCAAGGGCAAGGTCTACGCCTTGCAGCCGTCGGAGATGGACAAGGCAGCACCAAAGGGTTTGGTAAGCGTACGCAGCTTTGCCGGTACAGATGCCTACCCCAACGTCATCGTGCTGGTGCAACCGGACAATGATCTGAAACTGCCAGAGCCGGTCGATGTGATCTGGACGTCGCAGAACTATCACGACCTGCACGATCCCTTCATGGGCTCCCCGGACATGGCGAAACTCGACAAGCATTTGTTTGATGCGCTGAAGCCGGGCGGCATGTTGATCGTGCTGGATCACGCCGCCGCAGCGGGCACAGGCATTTCCAAGACCGACGATCTGCATCGCATCGACCCCGCCGCCGTGAAGAGTGAGCTCGCTGCGGTGGGTTTCCAGTTCGATGGCGAAAGCGATGTGCTGAGTAACCCCGCCGACGATCACACCAAGGGGATCTACGACGCATCCATCAAGGGTCACACGGATCGCTTCATCTACAAGTTCCGCAAACCCTGACCGCTTCTTTTTGTCCGGCGCACATCACCGTCCCCTCGCTGCGCGCCTTCGGTCCTGGTGACATGGCTGAAGGCGCGCAGCGGCGCCGGCACCCTGCGAAAACGGCGACGGATAGTCATCCGGCCTATACTCGACCGCACCGATCCGTCGAGAGCCGACCATGGGATTCGTGCAAGATCCGCCGCAGCTCGCTCATCCGTATCGTGAAGATCGTTTGTTGCGCACCACGCTGGATCGGGCCTTGCCGTCAGCCCGTCGCGCCGCGCTCGATGCCGATTTGCAGGCGCTGGGTGATTACGCCGTCATGGCCTGGCAACGCGCTTGCCGCACCAGGCGCCGCAAACCCGTGCTCACACCGTGGGACGCCTGGGGCAACCGCGTCGACCGCATCGAACTCACTGAGGCCTGGCGGGAAGGCCCGCACATCACCACGGCACACGCTGTGCTCGCGTCGGGCCATGAAGCCAACGAGCATGCGCGCCTGGAAGAATTTGCACGCGCCTACCTCTATCACCTGGCCAGCGAGTTCTACACATGCCCGCTCGCCATGACCGATGGCGCGGCTACTGCGCTGAAGGCTTCCGGCAACAAGGCATTGATGGAACGCGCACTGCCACATCTGCTCAGTCGCGACGCCACCAGCTTCTGGCTCAGCGGCCAGTGGATGACCGAGAACACGGGCGGCTCCGATGTTGGCAACACCGAAACCATTGCGCGCAAGGATGACTCGGGGCAATGGCGACTGTACGGCCGCAAGTGGTTCAGTTCCGCCGTTGTCGGAGAAATGGCGCTGGCACTGGCGCGCCCCGAAGGCGCCAGTGCAGGTCCCAGCGCGCTCGCGCTGTTCTACGTGGAGACGATGGACGGCACGCGGCGCAAACCGGAACTCGTAATCGATCGCCTCAAGGACAAACTCGGCACACAGGAACTGCCCACCGCGGAGATTCATCTGAACGGCCTGCCGGCTTGGCCACTTGGCGAGCTGGCCAATGGCGTGCGCCAGGTCGCGCCGATGCTCAACATCACGCGTACCTGGAATGCCGTCTGCGCCACCGCCAGCATGGCCAGGGCGATCTCCCTCGCCCGCGACTACGCCACGCGCCGAAGCGCCTTCGGCAAGCGCCTTATCGAGCAGCCGTTGCACGCGCAGACGTTGGCCGATATGCAGGCGGAATTCGAGGGCGCGTTTGCGCTCACGTTCGAGGTAGCGCACCTGCTTGGCCGCGTCGAGCATGGCAGCGCGCAACCGCATGAAGCGGCGCTGCTGCGGCTACTCACGCCGCTGGCCAAGCTCTGGACCGGCAAGATGGCCACCAAAGTGTGCTCCGAGGCATTGGAGTGTTTCGGTGGCGCCGGTTACATCGAAGACACCGGCCTGCCTCAGCTCCTGAGAGATGCGCAGGTTTACGCGATCTGGGAAGGCACCACCAACGTGCTCTCGCTGGACAGCCTGCGTGCGCTGGCCGGCGACAACCTGGAGGCGCTACGCACCGCCATCGAGGGCTGGCTGGCCGATAGCATCGATGCCCATGCCCGCCGGCAGATCCACCTAACCATGGATGCAGCAACGGCCTATCTCAAAGTCCATGCCGGCCATCGCGAAACCCTGGAAGCTGGCGCCCGCGGCCTGGCCTTCACCCTCGCCCGCTGCGCCGCAGCCGCCCTGCTGGCGCGACACGACAGCTGGTCCGCGCCGCATGGCAGTGCCCGCACCGGCGCGGCCCTGCGCCGTTTCGTGGCGCATGGGCTGTCGCGGCTGTCGACTGCCGACGCCACGGACACCGCTCTGCTTCTCGGACCGCACTAGCCCAAGAAACAGGCCCGACCTCACCGTCAATCCCGCGAAAGCGGGAATCCAGCGACTTTGGCTCTTACGCCGCGAAAAGGCACTGGATTCCCGCTTTTGCGGGAATGACGGTGAGGAGGGGGGCCCCGAGGTGCCCCAAGACCGCCTAGCCGCTAAAATGCCCACCTCCCCATCTTGCGGCTATCGATCATGCAGCATCTGACCATCGTCACCACCGGCGGCACCATCGACAAGATCTATTTCGACGACAAGTCGGATTACAAGATCGGTTCGCCGCAGATCGGCGACATCCTCGGCCAGCTCGGCGTGGCCTTCCAGTTCGATGTGATCCCGATCCTGCGCAAGGACAGCCTGCACATGACCGAGGAGGATCGCGCGCTCGTGCGCTCGACCATCGAGGCGCAACCCCATCGCCACGTACTGGTGACGCACGGCACCGACACCATGGTGGAAACCGCCCGCGAGCTGGCCCACATCAAGGGCAAGGTAATCGTGCTTACGGGTGCACTGAATCCGGCCCGCTTCCAGGGTTCAGACGCCGTGTTCAATATCGGCTGCGCCGTGGCCGCCGTGCAGACCCTGCCCGATGGCGTCTACATCACCATGAACGGCCGCGTGTGGGATCCCGCCAAGGTGCGAAAGAATCGCGAAGCCAATCGCTTCGAAGAAAGCGCCGGCTGATTCCCGGCGCATGCGTCTCAAGAAGGGCCCGGTCAGCACTGACAAGGCCCTTTTGTATCAAAGTGACACGCGATTTGGGCGCTGCACTCAGCCGAACAGCGCGCGCCCCACGATCAGCGGATCTGCCAGGCCAACCACCTTATGGTCGCGGTTGGCATAGGCGAGACGGTTCAGCACATGGCGCATGGCGTTGATGCGCGCGCGCTTCTTGCAGTCGGAGCGGATCACGATCCACGGCGAATCAGCCGTATCCGTGTGCGCAAACATCGCTTCCTTGGCCTTGGTGTAGGCATCCCACTTATCCAGCGAGGCCAGATCCACGGGACTGAGCTTCCACTGCTTGAGCGGATGCAGCTTGCGTTCCTCAAAACGCCGGCGTTGTTCTTTCTGACTCACCGAGAACCAGAACTTGAACACGTGAATGCCGCTGTTCGCCAGATGCCGCTCGAACTCCGGCACCTGCCGCATGAATTCGTCGTAGTCGTTGGGCGTGCAAAACCCCATGACGTGTTCCACGCCTGCGCGGTTGTACCAGCTGCGATCGAACAGCACGATTTCGCCACGGGTCGGAAGATGCTGGATATAGCGCTGGAAATACCATTGCCCGCGCTCGGACTCGGTAGGTTTTTCCAGTGCCACCACACGTGCGCCACGAGGATTCAGATGCTCCATGAATCGCTTGATGGCTCCGCCCTTGCCCGCTGCGTCGCGTCCCTCAAACAGGATGATCACCCGCTGCCCCGTTTCGCGCACCCAAGCCTGCAAT
Source organism: Dyella sp. PARNA 12/25 (assembly GCF_055702865.1). NCBI lineage: Bacteria > Pseudomonadati > Pseudomonadota > Gammaproteobacteria > Lysobacterales > Rhodanobacteraceae > Dyella > Dyella sp. PARNA 12/25. Next base: position 580,109 of record NZ_JBVQCI010000002.1, read on the forward strand.
TTCAACAGTTCCACCTGCAGGCGGTACTTCTGCTTCTCGTAATTACGCCGCGACATCTTGTTGCGGTAGGGGTACTCGCCCTTGCGCCAGCCCAATGACAGTTCATCGTCGGGATGACGGGTCGCGGTACCCGGACGCAGGTTTGGGTCCCCCTCCAGTACCAGGCTGCGAAAGCGTGCGGCATCGTCCGGCGACAGGCCGTCAAGGATGGTCTTGACGCTGTTCAGCAGGTCGTCGGCACTGTGTGCCGCTTCGCGCAGCAGGATGTCTTGCAGGCCGTCGGCCATCAGCGACTGTGCGGAAGATATCGCTTCATCGACGAAGTCACGCGCTTTTGCGGACAGCGCATCAGCGCCGGCCGCATCGTGCTTGGTCGTGGAGGTGTCAGTGGGATCAGCGGTCTTACCGTTGCGCGAAGCAACGGGGGTTTTGGGGGGAAGGGTCGACGACACGGCATCCACTCGCGTGCATGGAAAAGGAGCCGCGCCGTTGCGGCACGGCCCGAGAAAGGACTTGTGTTGCTCAGGCCACCGATGCTTTGCGCAAAATGGTGTAGAGCTGGTCCTTCACGTGCAGCTTTTCTTTCTTCAGCTGCTCAATGGCCATGTCGCTCGCGGGCTGCGCGCCCGTTTCCATGTTCTTGACCTCCTGGTCCAGCTCGTTGTGGAGGTGGAACAGGCGAGTGAAGTGCGGGTCCTGGCTTTTCAGCGTGGTGATGAGATCGCGATACTCAGGAAACATTCCTTGACTCCAGTTGCGAAATACAGACAGCACACGCAGTCTGGTGCCGCCTGGAGCCAGGAATATTGATCTGAATCAGGGAGTGTCCGCCCCTTGCGAGGGCAACGGACTCAGAGCATGCCGGTTTCGAGCTTGGCCGCGTCGGACATCATCGAGTGATTCCACGGCGGATCGAACACCAGATCCACATCAGCCTCGGCCACAGTGGGAATGAGTTCCAGCTTGGTGCGCACGTCATCCACCAAAATGTCTCCCATGCCGCAACCCGGCGCGGTGAGAGTCATCTTGACGTACACCTTGCGCTCGTCGGGAGCGCGGTGCTCCATACTCACGTCGTAAACCAGACCAAGCTCAACGACATTGATGGGAATTTCCGGGTCGAACACCGTGCGCAGCTGATTCCACACCAGAGCTTCGACATCTGAGTCGGTGGCATCCACGGAAAGTTCGATCGGCGGCGGCGGCTCCTTGCCCAGTGCATCGGCATCGTTGCCGGCGATGCGGAACAGGTTGCCTTCCACATACACCGTGAAGCTGCCACCCAGTGCCTGGGTGATGTAGCCGATCTGACCGGCAGGCAAACTCACCACATCGCCCTGCGGCACCATGACTGCCTGGCAGTCGCGCTCCAGGGTGAAAGGTTCGCTGCTAAGACTGAAACCGCTCATACCGATCCTGCCGAATCTCATCGATGGGCGCGGCAAGGTGCCCCGCCTAGCTCTCTATTATGCCGTCTGGCGGCTGCCCATGCCCGCTCACATCAGGCCAATGCGAACCAATCTCAAGGGGGCAGCGCCTGCGAGACGGGCTGCGACCCGCTACGTCGCGTTATGATGGTGACTTTACGCCTGAGAAGAACCGTGCCTGCTGCCCTGCTCGTTTCCGCCTGTTCATGAACGCACGGGCCGCATTTTCTCTGCTGTTTGCCGTGCTCAGCGCAGTGATGCTGGGCCTCGCCGCTGGCGCCGTCTGGATGGTTCCCACGCTGTATCTGCAGCAGGCCATGCCGTGGTTTGCCCTGCCCGCCGGCTGGTTGCTGGGCAAGGCCACCCGCCAATGGGTGCGCCCTGCCGGCAGCAACGCGGCCCTGCTTGCCGCGCTGGCGACGTTCATCGCCGCCGTCTACGTCAACCTGCTGATGGCCGGGGCCCGCATTGCCGGCCTGATGGGCCTGGGACTGATCGACGCCCTGCGTACCGCGGGTTTTGACCTGCTGCTGCAACTGGCAAAGGTCGGGCAGGGGCCGATGGACGATGTGTGGTACGTCATCGGCATGGGCATCGCCGCTTTCGTGGCGAAGCGTGCCAACCGGTCGCCGAAGGCCGGCGCATAAGTCACGGGCGAGGAGCTCCGTTCGAGCTCCTAGGTCTCCAGCGACTTCAGCTCCGTCACCAGCTGGCCCGCTGCCGCCTGGCCATCGCCGTACAGCATGCGCGCGTTGTCGGCATAGAACAGCGCATTCTCGATGCCCGCAAAACCGGTGCCCTTGCCGCGCTTCACCACAATCACCTGCTTGGCGGCCGCCACATCAAGAATCGGCATGCCGTAGATGGGCGATGACGGGTCGGTCTTGGCCAACGGGTTCACCACGTCGTTGGCGCCGATCACCAGGGCCACGTCGGTGTTGGGAAATTCCGGATTGATGTCGTCCATGTCGGCGATAAGGTCATAGGGCACGCCAGCCTCGGCCAGCAACACGTTCATGTGACCAGGCATGCGGCCTGCCACCGGGTGAATGGCAAACTTCACCTTCACGCCGCGATCGATCAGCAGCTTGGCGAACTCCCACACCTTGTGCTGCGCTTGTGCGACGGCCATGCCGTAGCCGGGCACGATCACCACACGCTCGGCGTAAGCCATCATCACCGCCGCGTCGCTCGCCTCGATCGGTTTCTGGCTGCCGCCGATGGTCTGTGCAGCCGCGCCAGTAGCACCGAAGCTGCCGAACAGCACGTTGCCGATCGAACGGTTCATCGCCTTGGCCATCAACTGCGTCAGCAAGGTACCGGCTGCACCCACCACCGTGCCGGCGATGATCATCGCCTCGTTCTGCAGCACGAAACCCTCGAAAGCCACGGCCAGACCGGTGAACGCGTTGTACAGCGAGATCACCACCGGCATGTCGGCGCCGCCGATGGGCAGGGTCATCATCAAGCCGAACAACAGGGCCAGCACGAAGAACGCCACAATCAGCGGCTCGGTGAGCTGTCCGCTCACCATCATCGCGCCAAGAATCACCGCGCCAGCCAGGACCAGCATGTTAACGGCGCGCTGGCCGGGAAACACGAAACGCTTGTCCAGCCAACCCTGCAGCTTGGCGAAGGCAATCAGCGAACCGGAAAAACTCACCGAACCGATCAGCGCACCCAGCACGGCCAGGGTCAGCTGGGCGATTCCCGGGGTGGCCGCACCGCTGGCGGTGAACTCGCCGCCATCCAGCAAGGTGATGGCGTTGCCGGCATAGCTGAACAATTCCGCCGCGCCGATGGCTGCCGCCGCACCGCCGCCCATACCGTTGTAGAGCGCCACCATCTGCGGCATGGCCGTCATGGCGACCCGGCGGCCAGACCACCAGGCCGCGGAGACGCCAATCAGCACGGCCGCCAGGATCAGCCCCCGGTTATGCATATCTGGAAGGGCAAAGGTGGCCAGGACTGCCACCAGCATGCCCACGCCTGCCCACAGGATGCCGCCCCGAGCGGTTCGCGGGGAGCTCATGCGCTTGAGACCGAGGATGAACAGGAGAGCAGCGAGGAAGTAACAGGCCTTGATTACCACCGGAAGCCAGGCCATCACTTCGCCTCCTTGCTTACGACAGGCTTGCTGGCTTTAAACATCTCCAGCATGCGTTCTGTAACCACATAGCCGCCGGCCGCGTTGCCGGCGCCCAGCAGCACGCCAATGAACCCGATGATCAGTTCGAATGTCGTCTGGGCATGCCCTAGCGCTATCATGGCGCCCACCAGCACAATGCCGTGAATGAAGTTCGAACCGGACATCAACGGCGTGTGCAAAATGACCGGCACCCGGGCGATGATTTCGTAACCCGTGAATGCGGCCAGCATAAAGATGTAAAGCGCCAGGAACCCGTCGATCATGACCCCTCCCTGCCAGGACATCGTTGTCCCCGCATCATACGGGCGCGGGTCAACCTGCGCGAGCCTTGAGCGTTGATGCACAAGGACGTTCCAATGGAGTCCCAGGATGCGCGATCCGGCGATTTGGACGATGACGCGATGAGCAGCGTCGTCTCCGCCCTTGATGCCGACCTGCTGGCCGAAGATGTCCGCGCGGTACCCGCCTCGATGGATGCCTTCCTGGCGCAGGTGGAGCGGCGTGCGTTTCGTATGGCCGAGCTGAACCTGGGCCATCGGGAAGACGCGCTCGATGCGGTGCAGGACGCCATGCTTCGACTGGTCAAGCACTACAGCGACAAACCCGCGCAGGAATGGACCCCGCTGTTCTGGGGCATTTTGCGCCGGCGCATTGTGGATCTGCAGCGTCGCCGCAAGGTGCGCTCGATCATGGTGGGCTGGCTGGGCGGCCGCGATGAGGATGGTGACGAGCTGCCGATGTGGGAGCCGGCTGATACCGGGCCGGGCCCGCTGGAGCGGCTGACCGACTCGCAGTCGTTCGCAGACATGGCAGCCGCCGTGAAATTGCTACCCCAACGCCAGCGTGAAGCGTTCATGCTGCGCGTGCTGGAAGGCCTGGACGTGGCTGAAACCGCGCAGGCTATGGGATGTTCGGAAGGGAGCGTGAAAACACACTTGTCGCGCGCACTGCAACGGCTGCGCGACCAACTGGAGGACTGGCGATGAATGCGCCCGATAACCACCTCGAACGTCGCGCCCGTGAGCTTTACCGTGAAGCCGCGCGTCAGCTCGACCCCGCAACTGCCGCGCGCCTGCGGGCGGCTCGCCGTTCCGCACTTGCCGGCGCCGACAACTCGTCGTTCGCCCATCGCCTGATGCAGCTGCTGTTGCCGGCTGGGGCGTTTGCGGCCATTGCGTTTGCCGCGCTGATGCTGTCCTCGCCGGTGCGAGGCCCGACCAGCGCCGTACCGGCTGGCGTCAGGTCTTCGCCTACCGCAGAATCAGAGACCGAACTGCCTCCGGATGCAGCTGCGGCCGACCCAACGCTGTACCAGAACATGGACTTCTACGGATGGCTAGCCAAGAACGGCGATAGCCAGGCGAGCAGGTGATCATGCGTCGATGTCGTACCTTCGTGCTGCTGTTTCTGGCCTTCTGGCTTGGCGGCATCGGCACCTCAGCCCTCGCACAGAACGCCCCGCCTCCGCCCCCGCCACCCCCGGGTGCGTTTCCGCCTGGGCCACCACCGGGTATGCCGCCCGGCCCGCCGCCCGCGCCGCGCCCGTGGCAAAGCCTGTCGCCCGAGGAGCGAGACGTGCTCTCGCCGCTCGCCAACAAGTGGGATACGTTCCCGCCTGAGCGGCAGGCGCGCATGCTTCAGCGTGCCCAGCAGTGGAAGAATCTGCCACCGGCGCAGCGTGACGAAATTCGTCAGCGCATCGATCAGTGGCAGAAAATGACCCCGCAACAGCGCGAGCAGGCGCGGGAAAACAGCCGCCGCTTCCAAGAGCTGCCGCCGGACGAGCGCCAGCGGTTGCACGCCGCATTCGAGCACTTCCAGCAGCTGCCACCGGATCAGCGCCAGCAACTGCTGCGCCAATGGCACGAGGAAATGCACGACCGCCCACCGCCGGCGTTTCGTGGTCCTCCCCCGCCGCACGGCGCCGCTGGCCCGCACGGTCAGCCGAGGCATTAAGAAAAACCCCGCAATGGCGGGGTTTTTTGTACCTGAGCGCCGCCTTAGCCCTGGAAATGCGGCTCGCCGTTGTGCGTGACGCAACTCTTGGCGATCAGCTCGTCGTTGAAGTCGGGCGTAAGCGCATCGCCCTGCACCATCAACTCAAGGAAATTGTAGGCATTGCGGGCAAACATTTCCGAGGCATGCAACGGCGCGCCAGCCGGGAGATTGAGCGGGCCGAGGATAACCACGCCCTGATGCTCCACCCTTTCGCCCGGCCGGGTGAGCTCGCAGTTGCCGCCACCCTCGGCGGCGAGATCCACAATCAAGGCGCCGGGTTTCATGCCGTTGACCATGGCCGCCGTGAGGATTTTCGGCGACGGCCGCCCCGGTACCGCGGCGGTGGTCACGATCACGTCCACCGCCTTGAGATGTTCCGCCAGCGCTTGCTGCTGGGCTGCGCGTTCTTCCGCTGACAGCTCGCGCGCATAGCCACCGCTGCCCGCCGCACTCACCCCGACGTCGACGAATTTCGCACCCAGCGACTCGACCTGCTCGCGGGTTTCCGGCCGCACGTCGTAACCCTCGGTCTGTGCACCCAACCGGCGCGCCGTGGCGATCGCCTGCAGGCCCGCCACACCCGCGCCGATGACCAACACACGCGAAGGGCGAATAGTGCCTGCCGCCGTGGTGAGCATGGGGAAGAACTTCGGGGCCGCCTCGGCGGCAATCAGCATGGCGCGATAGCCCGCCACCGCAGCCTGTGAACTGAGCACGTCCATCGCCTGCGCACGCGTGGTGCGTGGAAGCAGTTCAAGCGCAAAAGTGGTGAGCTTGCGTTTGCCCATCGCCACGATACGCGCTGCCGCTCCGTAAGGACGAAGCTGGCCGACGACGGTGGCGCCCTCACGCAGCTTCGCCCACACACTGTCGTCGGGCGGCAGCACGCAGGTGAGCACATCTGCCTGCGCCAGCACGCTATCCGCATCGGCAAATTCCACATCAGCGTAGCTGTTGTCGGGAAATCCGGCGGCTGTACCGGCGCCACGCTCAAGCAGTACGCGCACACCCTTGCCGCGAAGCTTCTTCGCCACTTCGGGCGTAATCGCCACCCGGCGTTCGCCGGCGGCGGTTTCGCGCAATGCAGCCACGGTGATCGGCATCGTGCATCCCCTGCGAAAAGGTCCGCCCATCCTAGGGAGGCGACGATCCATTCGGCAAGAGTGCACTTGCATCGCACCCGCCGAACGGGGTTAACTGGCGCGCCACCGGCTTCGAAGGTCGTGGTTTGCATCGTAGCGATGGGGGTCCCGCTTTGGAGATCCCGATGACTGCAGATGTAGTTTCCGATGTCCTGCTGAGCAAGGCGCGCCAGGCGCGCGAACTGGCTTATGCCCCGTACTCGCACTTTTCCGTGGGCGCTGCCCTGGTGACTCGCGATGGCCGGTATTTCTCCGGCTGCAATGTGGAAAACGCTTCCTACGGCCTGTGCAACTGTGCGGAGCGCACCGCCCTGTTCTCCGCTATAGCTGCCGGCTACCGACCGGGCGACTTTGTCGCGCTCGCCGTGATCGGCGACACCCCGACCCCGATCAGCCCCTGCGGCGCCTGCCGCCAGGTGATGGCCGAGCTGTGCGACCAGGCCATGCCCGTTTGGTTGGGCAACCTCGCAGGTGCCGTGCAGGAGACGACGGTGCAGGCATTGCTGCCGGACTGGTTCCGCCTCACAGGGTGAGAGCGGAAAATAGTGAAGAGGAGTGAGTAGCGAGAGGAAGCCCCCTCAATTCTCACTCCTCTTTACTCACTTCTGCCGTAGCATGAGTACTTTGCCCGACCGGAACACCCCATGTCTCACCCGCTTTCCCTGTTGCAGCAGCGCCATTCGGTCCCGTCCCGCCAGCTTGGCGAACCGGGCCCCTCGGGCGATGAATTGCAGGCGCTGCTGCAGACGGCCATCCGCGTGCCTGACCACGGCAAGCTGGTGCCGTTCCGGCTGATCCTGCTGCGTGGCGAGGCCAAGCTGACCTTCGGTAAGCGGCTGGCTGAGCTGTCGTTGCGGGTGAATCCGAACATGCCCGAATCCAAGCGTGAGAAAGACCGCACGCGTTACGACTTCGCTCCGTTGGTGGTGGCGGTGGTCGCTCATGTGGACGAATCCAGTAGCGTGCCGGTGATCGAGCAGAAGTTCAGCGCCGGCTGCGTTGCCTACAATCTGCTGCTCGGCGCATCGGCCCTGGGTTACGGCGCGCAGTGGCTCACCGGCTGGGCCGCTTACGATCGCGAGGCCGCGGGCATCCTCGGTCTGGCGGATCATGAGCACGTCGTTGGCTTCGTGCACATCGGCACGCCGCAAATCGACGTACCCGACCGCGAACGCCCCGAACTTGCCGACGTGCTGCGCACGTGGACGCCATGAGCCGCCCGGCCGCCCACCTGATCGACGGAAGCCTGTATGTGTTCCGTGCGTGGCATTCGATGCCCGACGAGTTCCAGGATGCCGAAGGCCATCCGGTCAACGCCGTGCATGGCTTCACGCGCTTTCTTTGCGAGCTGCTGGAACGCGTCAAACCCGAACATATCGCGGTGGCCTTCGATGCGTCGCTGACCACATCGTTCCGCAATGCCATCTACCCGGCCTACAAAGCCAACCGCGAATTGCCGCCTCCCGATCTGGAGCGCCAGTTCGTGCTATGCCGCGAAGTGGCCGAAACGCTGGGCCTACCGGTATTGATCGACCACACCTACGAAGCCGACGACCTGATCGGAAGTGCACTCTGGAGTTTGCGCGGCCAGGGTTTCCGCAGCGTGATCGTGTCGGCGGACAAGGATTTCGGCCAGCTGCTGGGCGAAGACGACGAACAGTGGGACTACGCGCGCAACCTGCGCTGGGGGCCCGCAGGCGTGCATGAAAAGCTTGGCGTGCATCCCAACCAGGTCGCGGATTACCTGGCGCTCTGCGGCGATGCGGTCGACAACATTCCCGGCGTGCCCGGCGTAGGTGCGAAGACGGCGGCAGCCCTGCTCGCCCACTTCGGCAATCTCGATGCGCTGCTTGATCGTGTTGACGAGGTGCCATTCCTGCGTCTGCGCGGTGCCGCGAGCTGTGCGGTGAAGCTGCGTGAGCATGCAGAAGCCGCGCGCCTTTATCGTCGCCTGACCCGCATTGCGCTGGATGCACCGGTGCCGCCGGAAGCCGGCGCCTTGCGTCGCCAGCGTGGCGAGACCGCGGGCATGGACGCGCTGTGCGAGCGGTTGCGCTTCGGGCCGCTGACGCGCACGCGGTTGAAGGCGTTGTTGGGCTAACCCTCAGCACCCCTTCCCTCCTGTAGGAGCGCACTCGTGCGCGACCGGCCCGCCCAATCGCACTGCAGAAGATGGCGTTCGCGTGCTCGCTTCAACCGGCGTAGCAGATTGATTGGGAGACCGCGGTCGCGCACAAGTGCGCTCCTACAGAGAGCGCTCGGCTCGCGGTAGCATGGCGCCATGCAAGGCGTTCCCTCCACGTTCTCATCCCAACGCGACGCTGCCGAATTCCGGCTGGCGACGCATCGACCGGGCGTGGAGCTCTACCGCGCGCACATCGTGCGACACGCGTTTGAGCCGCACACACACGATGGCTTTGGGCTGGGCGCCATCGAATCCGGCGTGGAGCGATTTCGTTATCGCGGCGCTGATCATCTCGCGCCACCGGATTCAGTGGTGATGATGAACCCTGACGAGTTGCACACGGGGCGCGCGGAATCCGAGGGTGGCTGGCATTACCGCATGGCTTACATTGAGCCTACTGCAGTGGCGGAGGTCACTGGCGAGCCGGATTGGTGGTTCACCGACGTGGTGCGCGAGGATCTGCCCAGCGCCCGTCGCGTCACCGCCTTGCTGGACGGGCTATGGCAAACACGCGAACCGCTGGCGTTCGACAGTCTGCTGTATGAACTGCTGATGCTGTTTCGCCACCACGCACAGGTGCCGCGCAAGGCGCCGCGTGAAGGTGTTCATCGTTTCGCATCTGTGATCGATTACCTGCACACCCACCTTTCGCAGCGCCTCACACTCGATGAGCTGGCGGCGGTGGCCGGTTTGAGCCCGTTTCATTTCCTGCGCCAATTCCAATCGCAACACCACGCTACGCCGCAACAGATGCTGATGGCCTATCGCTTGGCCGAGGCTAAGCGCCTGCTCTCCAGTGGTGAACCTCCGGCGTTGGTTGCAGCGGCAGTCGGGCTCGCAGATCAGTCGCACCTCACCCGTGCCTTTGCGCGGCGTTACGGGGTGACGCCTGGGCGCTACCAGCAGGCATTGCGCTCGTAAGCCGCCACGACGCATGACGCTATTGTAGGAGCGCACTTGTGCGCGACCGCAGCGTCGTGGCGTTACCGCTCCGTAGGCTTGTCGCGCACAAGTGCGCTCCTACAGAGAGGACACCAGCAATCTGGTACAAGACCACGCCATCCCACTCCGGCACGCTGCTTCCATGTGGACAGGCATTCTCTACGCACTCACCGCCGGCCTGATGTGGGGCCTGGTGTTCATCAGCCCATTGCTGCTGCCGGAATATCCGGCGGCGCTGCAATCCGTCGGCCGTTATCTCGCCTTCGGCCTGATCGCCCTGCCGCTGGCATGGATCGACCGGCGCGCCCTGAGCAGACTGACACGCACCGACTGGCAGGAAGCGCTCAAGCTCGCCGCCATCGGCAACTTGCTGTACTACCTGTGCCTGGCCAGCGCGATTCAACTCGCAGGCGCGCCCTTGCCGACCATGATCATCGGCACGCTACCAGTGGTGATTGCGATCTCCGCCAATCTCCGGGATGCCCGCCGCGATGGCCGCTTGCCCTGGCACCAGCTGGTGCCCTCACTGGTGTTGATCGCCGCCGGCATTGCCTGCGTCAATCGCGCCGAGCTGGCGGCGCTGAACCAGCACACACCCGGCGACCTGTGGCGCTATGCGCGCGGCGCATTGCTTGCCTTTGGTGCTGTGGCCTGCTGGACCTGGTACCCCTTGCGCAACGCTGACTGGCTGCGTCGGCACCCGGAGCGCAGTCCTCGCACCTGGGCCACGGCGCAGGGTATCGCCACGCTACCGCTCGCCCTGGCGGGCTATGTCGCGCTGTGGTTGTTCATGGGCGTGAGCCACAGCCCCTTCACTATGCCCTTCGGTCCCCATCCATGGCGTTTCGTGGGGTTGATGGTGGCCATCGGCCTGTTCGCCTCCTGGCTGGGCACACTGTGCTGGAACGCGGCCAGCCAGCGCCTGCCCACCGCGTTGGCCGGTCAGCTGATTGTGTTCGAGACGCTTGCCGCCCTTGGCTACGCCTTTGCCCTGCGAGGCCAGGCGCCAGGCTCGCTCACGCTCACTGGCATCGCCTTGCTGGTGGCTGGCGTGGCGTGGGCGGTGCGCATCCGTCCACGCCCCGTGGAGTTGTCCGTCACTGAATAGCGCGCGCGTGGTTGTCGCTGACATACCAGCGCGGCAACATGCAGGACTCCCTTGCCAGACGACTGCGCTGATGAATCACCCTCATGCTCATCCCCCCGCCGACGCCGATGCGCCCGTGGAAACCCTCTACGTGGGCAAGTGGCTGAGCCTGCGCAAGCGCGGCCGCTGGGAATTTGCCGAGCGCAACAACCCGGGCGGCGCGGTGATCATCCTGGCGGTGACACCCGAGGACAAAGTGCTGTTCGTCGAGCAGTATCGAGTGTCGATTCTCAAGAACACCATCGAGATGCCTGCCGGCCTGGTGGGTGATCTGCACGAGCATGGCGACGAGGACGCCTTGCTCGCCGCCGGCCGTGAGCTGGAGGAAGAAACCGGTTATCGCTGTGGGCGTCTCGAGTTCGTGCATGAGGGTCCATCCTCATCGGGCATGAGCACGGAAATGATCGCCTTCGTGCGCGCCTGGGATCTGGTCAAGGTCGGTCCCGGCGGCGGCGACGAGAGCGAAAACATCGTGGTGCACGAAGTGCCGCGCCAAGAAGCCGGCCAATGGCTGTTCGCCCGCGCCGCGGAAGGCTACTCCATCGATCCCAAGCTATTTGCAGGGCTGTGGTTCATTGAACACACCGATCTGCTCGCTCGTACCTGAACCTAAAAAGCTGGCGTAGCTAAAGATTTCAGCGGAACCGCCGATGCCAATCAGGTCATTCCTTTCCGACCTGACCCATCGACGGATTCCGCCCATGAAGACCCTGATCGCTTCCGCCCTGTTTCTGTTCGCCCCGCTGGCTGCTCACGCCGCCTGTGCCCCCACCGACTTTGCCGTGCAGGACTTCAAGATGAAGGTCGTCGGCAGCGGCATGAGCGCCCGCCTGAGCCTGAGCGGCCAGCTGGTGAACCATTGCGCGCAGGCTGCTGCCGCTCAGATCGCCATCGACGCCAAGGACAACTCCGGCAAGGTGCTGCAGTCCAAGAAGGGCTGGCCGGCAGGCACCACCAACATCGCGCCAGGCCAGTCGGTCGACTTCGACCTCGGCCGCCTGTTCCGTTTTGACCCCGAAATGCAGTCGTACACCGTCGGCGTGGCTGACGTGCGCACTTGGTAATGCCCTGACCGGCTCAACGCATTGCTTCACTTCAGGCCCCGAAAGGGGCCTTTTTTTCTGCCTAACGGCGACAAGGCACCCTCACTTATGTGACGCAGTTCAAGTTTTCACCCTTTCGTCCGATAAGCTTCATGACCCAAGACGGTCACGTCGATCCGCCAGCCTCGGCCGAGGCCCGGCGCAGCCCATCGGCCAATGGGGTGTGCTGGCACAAGGGAGCGCCATGCATCTGGACATACCGACCCTGACGCTAGTCAGCCTTTTGATGGGCATAGGTGCATCGCTCGGTTTTACGTCGCTGATGGCCGTGCTGTACACCCAGACCGTGCTGCGCATCTGGGTCGCCAGCATCTGGATCGGCACCGTCGGGATCACCCTGATCGGGCTGCGCAACCACATTCCGGATGCGCTCTCGATCGTGGTGGGCAACGGGCTGCTGGGGCTGTCCAACGTGCTTACGCTCAAGGGCATTGCCAAGCACGTGGGCCATCCCTTGCGCTGGCGCTGGCTGAGCTTGCTGGTCATTGCCTATGCCGGGTGCATGGCGTGGTTCGCCTATGTCACCCCCAGCCTCGGTACGCGCCTGCTGATAGGCAGCCTGCAAGCGATGGCCTTCAATTTTGCCTATGCGTATCTGCTGCTGCGCTACAGCGAGCCCGACATTCGCATCAGCTGCCGCATCGCCGCCACGGTCATGCTGTGCAACGGGCTGTTCTACCTGGTGCGCTCCTTCATGCCGCTCGATCCCGGCTCGGGGCAGGACATCATGATGGCCGGCACACCCGTGGCCGCCACCTACGTGATCGGCATACTCACCGGCCTCGCTTCGTACTTCGCGCTGCTGCAACTGATCACCGAACGATTGATGGTGGACCTGCGCCGCGCCGCGCGCACCGACGGCCTCACCGGCCTGCTCAATCGCAGCGCCATCGTCGCGGAAGGGCGCGCCAGCCTGGCGCGTTGCCAGCAACGCGGACAGCCCTTCACCCTGATCATCTTCGACCTCGACCACTTCAAGCAGATCAACGACCGCTGGGGGCACGACGCAGGAGACGCCGTGCTTCGCCATGTCACCGCCATACTGCGCGAGGTAACGCATTGGCCCGGCTCCCTCGCCAGCCGCTATGGAGGCGAGGAATTCGTGCTGGCCCTGCCCGGTGCCACGTTGAGCCAAGGGCTGGAGGTAGCCGAACGACTTCGTCACACCCTGGCGCACTCGCATGCACGCATCGACAACCACCTCATACCGGTCACCGCCAGTATCGGTGTCGCTATGGCGCGCCCTGATGCGCGCTTCGAATATCTGGTGCGGCAAGCGGATGAAGCCATGTACCGCACCAAGTTCGATGGGCGTAACGGTGTGAGCTCAGCCGAAGACGATAGGAGTCTGGTGGAGGCCGGCGACTCGCGCTGCTGAACTCCCGGCACGGCAACATCCCGGCGTACAACCGGGAGCATGGAACTGGGGCGCCAGTCCATTGGCGCACCACACGCTTATTTTGCCGACTTGAGTTCCACCACCAGCGCCTTCTCCGGCGCCGCCCCGGTGTTCTGGTTGCTATGGGTCACGGGGTCGCTCCAGATCGCCTCGCCCGCCTTGTGCTCCGTATCGGTCACCTTGCCGTCCGAGAAAGTCGTCTTGGTCTTTCCACCGGTAATGAAATAGACGACATTCCCCGGATGCGAGTGCATGGGAAGCGTATCTCCCGGCTTCAGCGAGACTTCGATGACACGGACCTGCTCGTTGTCGAGCAACACCTTGGTGTTCTTCGGTGCGACCTTGGCCATGTCTTGGGCAAGCACTGCCCCGCCACAAACAAAGCCGCACACCATCACCGCACACGCCACACCGAACCGAACGCGATTTGCCATGACACGCCCTCCGGGTATTCGATGAATACGCAAGTCGCGGAGGGGCGGAAGCGGCGCGGCTTAGCCTGGGATCAAACACCAGTCGCAGAGGTGGCCACGCTGGCCCGGCGGAAGCTACGCCTGCCGCCGGGCAGCGTCAATTGAGCAGATGGCAGAGCACCGGCAGGCGACGCTTCAGTGCAGTACGAACAGCTTGTCGAAGCCAGCCACGCGCAAGGTTCCGCGCAGGCTGCTGCCGGCATTCACGATGCGGATCTCCGCGCGGTCGGCGCCAGCGTGTTCACGCAGCAGCAGCAGCATGCCCAGCGCGGAGCTGTCCATGCTCGACACGTCACCCAGGTCGATGACATAGCTGCGCGCGGCGATGCCACCGAGGCAGGCGTCGTGAAAATCACGGTGTACGCTGAAATCGAATCGTTCACCCAGTTGCACGGTTACGCAATCGAGCTCGTGGTCATGGTGGACAGTCAGGTTCATGGCTCACATCCTTAGAAGAGTTCGATCTCGCCGGCGTCCATCGAATTCTGCAGCGCGGGGCCACGCGAACGCAGGCGCGCCTTCTCGCGCTGGATGGCCAGCCTGTTCCGCACGCGCTCGGCGCGCTGCGCCAGCAGCTCGGCATCGATCGGGTTGCAGGCCAACTCTGCGATGTCGCGCGTGCATTCGGTGGTGATCTCCTGGAGCTCTACCAGCCGCACGCGCGTCTGATTGATCAGCTGGCTGAGAATGTCTTCGAACTGCAGCGAGCGGATGGTGGTCGATACGTCGGTGCCAAGGCCACGATTGATCTCCACCACCTGATCGGCCACCGCGCTGGTGCGCGCGTCGCTTTCGGTGACGTGGGCCATCATGGCGTCGATGCCGCCCTTGGCGGACAGCGCCACGTTGAGATCCTGCGAGGCCATGGTACCGACCAGCCCACGCAGCTGTTCCATCGCCGTGCGGGCACGCTCGACGTGGCTGCCGATCTGTTCGTTGAACTGGTTGGAGTGGCTGGCCAGGTTGCGGATCTCGCCCGCCACCACCGCAAAGCCACGACCGGATTCACCTGCACGCGCCGCCTCAATGGCGGCATTGAGCGCCAGCAAGTTGGTTTCTTCGGCGATCGTGTTGACGTTCTTCAGCAGGCCGAACACGGCATCCATTTCCTTGGCCATGCCGTCAATGCGATACACGATGCGCAGGCTTTCCCGAGACATCTGGACCACCATGTCCACGAAATGCTCGAGCAGATCGCCGGTACGTGCGGCGAAATCCTGCACGGACACGCCCTCGTTCTGTGCGTCGATGATCTGGCGCAGCAGCGACTGCTGCATGCCGGTTTTGCGCGAAAGACCATCGAAGCCACCACCGAGCTCGGAAACGGCGTCGCGCAGCAGATCCAGCGCCTGATGCAGTTCGCGCGTGGCATGACCGAGCTCGTCGACCAGCGAGCTACGCACTTCCTCCAGCGCTTCGCGCACCGGCGCGTGCTGCTCCAGCGACGCCTGAATCACCGGCTCAGCACTGGGTGCGGCGCGGCGCAACTCGACAATCCATGTCGCGGTAAGCAGCACGATCAGCACGGGCGCCAGCCAGGCAGTTGGCCATAGCAGGGTCAGCACCAGTCCCGTGGCACTGGCCACCAGACCCATGACCGGGCGCACGCGCAAAAAAGAAAGAAAGGCATCCATGAAGGTATCCGCAGATCAGGTGGCCGCTGCAACGGCCCGAGGAATGGGTTGATGCGCCAGCGCGAGCAGGCGCGCTGCGATGTGATCGAGAGGCAGCTTTTCGTTGGTGGCGCCCAGCTTCCACGCCGAGCCCGGCATACCCCACACCACCGAAGATTCTTCGTCCTGCACCAGCGTGCGGGCGCCCGTCTGCTGCAGTTCCAGCAGACCACGCGCTCCGTCATCGCCCATGCCCGTCAGCAAGGCGGCCACGGTGGCCCGACCCACGCTGGCGGCCATGGAGCGGAACAGCACATCCACGCTGGGCTTGTGGCGATTCACCGGCGGACCGTCGTGCAGACGGCACACGTACTTGGCGCCATCCCACATCACCAGCAGATGCTGGCTACCCGGGGCGATGTATGCGTGCCCCTGCTGGATCGGCTGGCCATCCCGCGCTTCACACACACGCATCGCCGAACAGGTGTCCATGCGCGCCGCGAACGGGCCACTGAAAGCGGCGGGAATGTGCTGGGTGATGACGATGGGCGGCGCATCGGGCGGCATTGCCTCCAGCACCACGCGAATGGCCTCGGTGCCACCGGTAGAGGCGCCGATGGCAATGATCGGGCTGCCACCGCGCGTACCGGCACTCTGCGCACGCGGCAGCACGGCATCGGCGGAAAGGCGCGGCGGCACTTCCAGTTTGCGTACCGCGGTGCGCTGGCGCGGCCGGGCCAGTGCCGCCAGCTTCACCTTTGCGCAGATTTCCTGCGCACCTTCGGCAAAGGTGCTCGCCAGATCGGTGTTGGGCTTGGCAAAGAAATCCACCGCGCCCAGTTCCAGCGCGCGCAGGGTGACTTCCGCGCCCTCGAGGGTAAGCGAGGACACCATCACCACCGGCATCGGGCGCAGGCGCATCAGGTTTTCGAGGAAGGTAATGCCATCCATGCGCGGCATTTCCACGTCGAGCGTGAGCACGTCGGGATTCAGCTGCTTGATCTTTTCGCGGGCAATCAACGGGTCCGCCGCCGTGCCGACGACTTCGATGCCCGGATCGCACGAAAGCATGGTCGACAACAGTTTCCGCACCAGTGCGGAATCATCGACCACCAGGACTCGTACTCTTTCCATTGCCTACTCTTCTCGCCTTCGTGGTGCAGCGTGGGCGCTTGGCGCCCCTGCCAGCTGGCCCGTGCCGGCGCCGGATGCTTGCCCGGTGAAGCTGTTCCGGTCAGAACAGTTCCACCTCTCCCTTTATCGGATCGTTTGCCAAACGCTTGAGATACAACCGCTCGCCGTCTACCAACACGCCGTCGGTGCGGCCGCGCAAATGTTTGACCCGGGCCTTGCCCGTGGTCGGGAAGAACTGCACGTGGCGCGGGTGGATGTCGCCCAGATCCTCCGCACGCACGGCCAGATGCTCGGCCTCCAGGTAGCGCCGGACAAAAGCGATGTTGCGCTGGCCGATGTCGGTCATCGTGGCCAGCACACGCCCGCCGCCAAACACCTTGGCCTCCAGATCAGCACGCTGGCCGCCCGCCTTGAGAATGGCGTTGATCAGTTGCTCCATCGCGTCGTTGCCGTAACGTGCCGCGCGACCCACGGTGTCAGCCCAGCCCCCCCGCTCGCCACCCATAGGCTCGGGCAACATGAAATGATTCATACCGCCAATGCCGCGCTGGCGGTCGTAGATGCACGCCGACACGCAAGAACCGAGCACGGTGGAGATCATTTCATCCTGCTTGCTGACGTAATACTCGCCGGGCAGCACCTTCACCGTCACGCAGGCATGCGAGGGGTCCCAAAAGCGACGCAAATGCTCGAAACCGGGCAACACGCGCGCCGGGTCATAACTGACGCCGATGGGAAGATTCACTGCGGGGACACTCATGCACTGCGTTTCCGGTAGACCGTGCGTCCTATCAGGTCGAAGTTGTCGTTGAGTCCATACATGGACTCGGAATGGCCAAGGAACAGATAGCCCCCGTCGGGCAGCAGGCCGGCGTAGCGCCCGAATAACCGCTGTTTCGTGGGCTTGTCGAAATAGATGACGACGTTTCGGCAGAAGATCGCGTCGAACGGACCTTGCATCGGCCAGTCGTGCAACAGGTTCAGCGGTAGCACGGTCACCAGCTCCCGCAGGCGTGGGTGCACGCAGGCGAACTGGTCGTATTCACCCTCACCGCGGAGAAACCAACGACGGCGGCGCTCGACGCTGACGCCCTCCAGGCGCTCCAGCGGGTAGACGCCCTTTGTCGCGGTCTCCAGCGCCTGCGGCGACAGATCGGTGGCGAGAATCTTCGCATCGATGTTGCCGTGCTTTTCCAGCGCCTCGGCCAGCACGATGGCAAGTGTGTACGGCTCCTCGCCCGTCGCGCAGCCGGCCGACCAGATGCGCAGGCGGCCGCCGTGTTTCTTCTCGGCAATCCAGCGTGGCAGCAGCTCGTTGGTGAGCAGGTCGAAGTGATGGGACTCGCGAAAAAAAGCCGTGACATTGGTGCTGATGGCGCTCGCCAGCTCACCAAGTTCGCTGTGCGGGTCGCGCCGCAGCAGTTCGCAGTAGCTCTGGAAATCGCGCAGCTTCAGCGCCCGCAAGCGACGCAACAGACGCCCCTGCACCAGCTGCCGCTTGTGCTCGCCCAGCGAGATGCCGCAGTGCTCGTACACAAACGTGCGCAGAAAAGCGAACTCACCGTCGCCCAGCGACGGGCCATTCATGCCCGCCACGGCGGCGTTGCTTTCCATCGTTGCCGTGGCGGACGGGGACATGCTCAGAACTCCTTCCAGACGCCTGCATCAGCGGCTTCCGCCGCACGTGGTGCACGGACGGGCGCAGCGTTGGTGCTGCGCACTGCCGCAAACACCGCTTCGGCCTCGGCCATGACGGTCTTGGAGCGTGCCGTCTCAGAGACGGATTCGCCCGTGCCCTCACCCAGCTGGAAAAAACTCACCTGACGGGCCAGCTCACCGGCCTGCTCCTGCATGGCTCGCGCGGCGGCAGCTGCCTCTTCCACCAGCGCGGCGTTCTGCTGGGTCATCTCGTCCATCTGCAGCACGGCATGATTCACCTGGTCGATGCCAGCGGACTGCTCCTGACTCGCGGCAGCAATCTCAGCCACGATGTCGGTAACTTTCTTCACGCTGTCCACGATGTCCGCCAGTGCCTTGCCGGACTGATCCACCAGCGACGAACCCACGCGCACCTTCTCTGCGCTGTCGTTGATAAGACCCTTGATCTCTTTGGCGGCACCGGCGCTGCGCTGTGCGAGGTTGCGCACTTCCGTCGCCACCACCGCAAAACCGCGTCCCTGTTCACCCGCACGTGCTGCTTCCACCGCAGCATTGAGGGCCAGCAGGTTGGTCTGGAAAGCGATTTCATCAATCAGGCTGACGATCTCGGAGATCTTGCGGCTGGAATCGTTGATCTCGCGCATCGCCGCGCTCGCCTGCGAAGCCACCTCGCCGCCGTGCTCGGCCTGGCGGCGCGTGGCCGTGGCGAGCTGGTTGGCGTGGCTGGCGTTCTCGGCATTCTGCTTGACGGTGGAGGTCATCTCCTCCATCGACGAGGCGGTTTCTTCCAGGCTCGACGCCTGTTCTTGCGTGCGCTGGCTGAGGTCGTCGTTGCCGCGTGCGATCTGCTGTGCTGCGGAGCTTACCGAGCCCGCGCCATGACGCACCTCGCCCACGATGGCGCCGAGACGCTCGTCCATGGTGCGGAGCGCTTCGAGCAGTTCGCCCAGCTCGTCTTTGCTGCTCACTCGAATGTCATGACCCAGACGCCCGCTGGCGATCTCGTTGGCCACCTTCACCGACACGCCCAACGCAACCATGATCGAACGCATCATCAGCAGGGCCATCGTCGCCGCCACGGCCAGGCCGCCAATCAGCGCAAACAGGCTGACGGCGCGGATGAGGTGATAGCGCGAGACCTGGTCGTCGTAGATCTGCTTGGCGTCTGCACGCTGTGCGTCCACCAGCTTCGCCAGGGTGTCCTGGCGCTCTATCATCATCGGTCGCACTTGCATCTCAAGCAGTTCCATGGCGCCGGTGTCGCCCTGCTTGAGCGCGTCGACCATGGAGTCCTTGGCGTCCTTGTAATCGGCATCCGTAGAGCGCCAATCGGCGTAATACTTCTTCACCGCTTCGCTCTTCGGGATGTCGTCGAATTGCTTCTTCAGCGTTTCGACTTCCGCCTGCAGCTTTTCGTACTCGGCGAGCTTAGCCTTCACCTGGTCCGGCTTGCCGACCAGCGTGCCGGATTCACCAAGCAGGATGAAGGACATCAGCGAGCGCTGCGAGATCTGCGAGATGAGCTGCGCGGGCACGATCTCATCGTCATAGATCTTGCCCATGCCGTCGTTCTGCATCTGCATGCCGCCGAGGCCCACGATGGCACCACCGATCAGCATCAGGCCCAACAGACCAAGCACGGCACGCATCCGGTTGCGGACGGACAGCGTGGGGACTTTCAGTGTGAATTTTTTCATGTTGATTCCACTTCCTGCTAAATCGGTCAGGCCACGGCTTTCACATCAGAGGCAGCGGGCAGAGCAGCCTCCAGCATCTGTGCGTCCTGCGGCTGCAACAGCTTGTCCACGTCCAGCAGCAGCACCATGCGCTCGCCGACGGCGGTCAATCCCTTGAGGTATTCGGTATCCACCGTGGTGCCCATGTCAGGCACGGGACGAATGGCGGCGGCATCCACATCGAGCACATCGGACACGGCATCGACCACCACGCCGAAGTTGCGGCCGGCGACCGTGGCAATCACGGTGACGGTGGTGGCGCCGTAGGCTTCGCGCTCCAGGCCGAAACGCAGGCGCATGTCGATCACCGGCACGATGGCGCCGCGCAAGTTGAGTACGCCCAGCACGTAATGCGGCGCCTGTGGAATACGGGTGACCGGCGTCCAGCCGCGGATCTCGCGCACTGCCAGAATGTCGATGCCGTATTCCTCGTGGGCGAGGTTCACGGTGAGGTACTGCGACTGGAGCGCCTCGCTCCGGGTGTTATCGGACATGGTTGCCTCATGGTCGGGGCCATCTACCAGGCCCCTTTCAAAAGCTGAATCGGCGGAAAACTGGGAAACTTGAGCGATGGCGCTGAGCCAGATGCCTCTCTGTGGGAGCGCACCCTGTGCACGACACACCTACGGAGCGGCGACACTGTGGCGCTGCGGTCGCGCACAAGGTGCGCTCCTACAGAGGGTGTCGCGTGTTTAGAACTCGTTCCAGCTATCTACAGTGACAGGTATCGTGCGGGACGCCGCAGGCGCCACGACGGGGTTGACACGCGGCCGCGCCGGAGCGGCTATCGGGGCTTCCTGCAGGCGGAAGTAGCGAATCTGACGCTCCAGTTCGTCCGCCTGTTCCTGCATAGCGCGGGCAGCGGCTGCAGCCTCCTCCACCAGCGCAGCATTCTGCTGGGTGACCTCATCCATCTGCATCACGGCGCGGTTGACCTGATCGATACCCGACGACTGTTCCTGTGCCGCGGCCGCCATCTCAGCCACGATGTCGGTGACTCGCTTTACGCTGTCCTCGATGCCGGCCAGAACTTGTCCCGATTCCGCCACCAGCACCGAGCCAGCCTGCACCTTCTCCACCGTGTCGCCGATCAGCCCCTTGATCTGCTTGGCAGCACTGGCGCTGCGCTGAGCCAGGTTGCGCACCTCGCTCGCCACCACGGCAAAGCCACGGCCCTGTTCGCCGGCACGTGCCGCCTCGACCGCAGCGTTCAGTGCCAGCAGATTGGTCTGGAACGCGATCTCGTCGATCAGTTGTACGATGTCGGTGATCTGGCGGCTGGCCGATTCGATCTCATGCATGGCGCCGCTGGTGCGCAGCGCCACTTCCCCGCCCCGCTCCGCCTGTGTACGAGCTGTGCGCGCCAATTGATCCGCATGGCTGGCGTTGTCTGCGCTCTGGCGCACGATGGAGGTCATTTCCTCCATGGACGCCGCCGTCTCCTCCAGACTGGAAGCCTGCTCCTGCGTACGCTGCGAAAGGTCGTCATTGCCGCGGGAAATCTGCTGGGCGGCGGTGGATACCACCTGCGAACCCTGCTGCACCTCGCGCACGATCTCCACCAGTTTGGTGCGCATGCGCTGCAGCGCGTCGAGCAGGCTGCCCGGCGCAAACGTGTGACCCTTGTCGCTGGCCGCCAGGTCACCGTCGGCGATACGTGCGGCCATCGCCAGCGCATAAGCGGGCTCGCCACCGATGCTGTGACGAATACTGCGCATCGACAGCCAAACCACGCCAATCACCAGCAGGCCCACCAGCAAGGCGCGCATCAGGCTGCCTTCCAGCACCTGGCGGAACTGTGCGTCGATGTCCACGAAGTACGCACCCGCGCCGATGTGTAGATCCCACGGCTTGTACCAGGCGGTGTAAGTGATCTTGTGCTCGGGCTGCTTGCTGCCGGGCATCGGCCAGATGTATTCGGTGGCGCCCCGCCCTTCCTTGCGGTCGGCAGCCAGCATGTCCTGATAGAAATGCTTGCCGGTGACGTCGGCATCGTTTTCGATGTTGGTGCCCACACGCGCGGGCAGCATGGGATGCATGCGCATCACGAAGTTGGAGTCGAAGGCAAACACGTAGCCTTTGCCGTCGTTCCAGCGCAGCGCCGTCAAGGCCACCAACGCACGGCGACGCCCCTCT
The DNA here is from genome assembly GCF_055702865.1 of Dyella sp. PARNA 12/25. Taxonomy (NCBI): domain Bacteria; kingdom Pseudomonadati; phylum Pseudomonadota; class Gammaproteobacteria; order Lysobacterales; family Rhodanobacteraceae; genus Dyella; species Dyella sp. PARNA 12/25. Next base: position 602,352 of record NZ_JBVQCI010000002.1, read on the forward strand.
TCATCGCTGAACTCCCCGGCCTGTGCGCGGGTGTGGAAGTTTTCCAGCAGACTCTCTGCCGTACTTACCTCATCGGTCAGCGCGCGTACCCGCGCTTCCATCTGCAGACGGCGGCTATCCACGGCGGAAATCACCGTCAGCGCCAGCAACCCGGCTACCACAAAGGCAACCACCAGCCACACCTTGGCGCGCAGGCTAAGGCGATCGACAACTTGCCAACGGGACTTCATAGGGAGAAACCTTCAGAACGAAAGGATGGGAAGCGATGGCCCAGATGTATTCCCTGCGCTGTATTTCTTCGGCCCGCAGTGCGCCGGTCGCGGCTTTCTGTCGCGACTGAATCTGTTCTACGTGTGTTGTTGCGGCTGGCGCCGATCCTTCGACGCCCCTTCCGGAGTTGCGTCAGGCGGCCTTGCGGCGCCCCTGCATGCGTACCAGACCTGCAATATCCACGATCAACGCCACGGAACCGTCGGCCAGGATGGTGGCGCCCGACACGCCTTGTACGCGGCGATAGTTGGCTTCCAGCGACTTCACCACCGCTTGCTGCTGGCCGATGAGTCCATCGACGAACAGGCCCACGCGCGTGCCCTCGCCTTCCACCACCACCATCAGGCCTTCATCGATGGCGCGTACGGCGTTGTCGCAAGCAAACATGTCGTGCAGGCGGATTACCGGCAGGTACTCGTTGCGGAAACGGAACAGCTCGCCGCCACCCGCCACGCTGCGCACCGCGTCGCTCTTGAGTTGCACCGACTCGACGATGGACACCAACGGCACGATGTAGCGTTCATCACCCACCGCGGCGGTAAGCCCGTCGATGATCGCCAGCGTCAGCGGCAACGTAATGGTGAACACGCTACCTTTGCCCTGCGTACTGCGAATGGTGACGGCGCCGCCGAGATCCGCCACGTTGCGGCGAACCACGTCCATGCCCACGCCGCGACCGGAAAGATCGGTGGTCACTGCTGCCGTGGAGAAGCCAGGCTGGAAGATCAGATCGCCCACCGCTTCGTCGCTCATGCCTTCGCCGCTGGCGATAATCCCGCGTTGGATGGCCTTGGCGATGATGGCGTCGCGATTCAGACCGGCGCCGTCATCGGACACCTCCACCACGATGCTGCCGCCGCGATGCGACGCCTGCAAGGTGAGGGTGCCGGTGTCCGACTTGCCTGCCGCGCGGCGGATGTCCGGCGTTTCCAGACCATGGTCGATGGCATTGCGCACCAGGTGAACCATCGGGTCGCCGATTTTCTCCAACACCGTCTTGTCCAGCTCGGTCTGCTCGCCAACCAGCTCCAGCTTCACCTGCTTGCCGAGCTTCTGGCTGATGTCACGCACCATGCGCGGGAAACGGTTGAAGACAGAGGCGATGGGCAGCATGCGAATGCCCATGACGCTTTCCTGCAACTCACGCGTGTGACGCGCAAGTTGGGCCAATCCCTGTTCCAGCACGGCCAGCCGCGAGGCGTCGATGTCACCGCCGCGGAAGGTGTCGAGCATGGATTGGGTAATCACCAGCTCGCCCACCAGGTTAATCAATCCGTCGATCTTGTCGATGGACACGCGCACCGAACTGGACTCGGCGCTGGCGTCACGTTGTGCGCGAACCGCACCGGCATCAGCCACGCTGGCCGTGGGTACGGCAGCTGCAGCTGGCGCTGCTGCTGTCTGGACAACCACGCGCTTCGCTTCAATCGCGAGATCGCACTCGTCTTCCACCCAGTCGAATACGGCGGCAATGTCTGCGCGCTTGACCGGCCCCTTCAATTCGATGGTCCAGCCCAGATGGCATTCGCTGGGTTCGAGTGCCGCGAGCGTCGCCGGTAACCGGTCGAACTCCGGCGTCACGCTGAGCTCACCCAGGCCGGTCAGTTCACGGATCAGGCGCAACGGATCGTTGCCCCCCGCCAGCATGCCGGGATGAGGGCGGAATTGGACGGTCCACGCATCCGCCTGATCTTCGGCGCGACGCGCCTGCACGTCGCCGGCAGGCACACCGCGCCCCATCGCCATGGCCAACTCGTTGCGCAGGCCATCGGCCACCGCATCGTTCAACGGTTCACCCGCTTGCGCTCGCGCGAACATGCCACGCAGGCAATCCACCGTGCGCAGCAACAGCTCAATGATGCTGCCGTCGATGGCACGCTTGCCGCCGCGCACTTCATCGAGCAGGGACTCCGCTTCATGCGTGAACGAGGACATCTCCGGAAAGCCGAAGGTGGCCGCGCCGCCCTTGATCGAATGCGCCGCGCGAAAAATGGTATGCACCAATTCCGCATCGCCGCCGTTATCCAGCGCGAGCAGCGACGACTCCATCGTATCGAGCCCTTCCAGGCTCTCTTCGATGAACACCTGTTGGAACTGCGCCAGACCGGCCTTGCTCATGGGGATACTTCTCTCAGGAATAACGTACGTGCGGTACCGTCAACCAAGCACGCGCTTGACCGTAGCCAGCAACTGCTCGGGGTCGAACGGCTTCACCAGCCAACCGGTAGCGCCGGCGGCCTTGCCTTCCATCTTCTTGTCGGTATGCGACTCGGTGGTCAGCATGAGGATGGGCACACCCTTGTATGCAGGCATCGTGCGCAGCTCTCGCACCATGCTGATGCCGTCCATCACCGGCATGTTCACGTCCGCCAGCACCAGGTCGAAGCTGCTGCCTCGCGCCGCGTCCAGCGCCAGCTGGCCGTTTTCGGCCTCGCTCACATCATGGCCAGCGCCACGCAAGGTGAAAGCCACCATGCCGCGCATCGAAGCCGAGTCGTCCACCGCAAGAATCTTTGCCATCTTCCACCTCAGTTTCAGGCCGGCATCGTTGCCGGCAATTCCAGAGCCTTGACCAGGCCGAGCACGCCGGCCGCGTCACGCATGACATCGCTGACACCCGCCCAAGTGGGCGTCTTCCCGCTTGCCACCGCGCCGCGACGGAAGGTCAGCAGCAGCTGCAGCGCCGCGGTATCCACGCGCTCCACACCCGTGCCATCGAGCTGTACGGCAGGCGCTTCGAGTGCCTCGAGCAGACTGGCTTTGACGTCGGCCAACCCAGCGAGACGAAAATCGGCCGGCAGCGCGATCACCCGCGCCTCGCCACCACCCTTGCCCTGCATCGACTTGCTGCCCATTGCACCTGTTCCCCGGTCCACCTTGTGGACGTCTACGGGTGGTTTATCGGCCACCTCCGATGGCGCTTTAGCGCGGCTGACGTCATTGAACCGGTGACGAACCTGCCAAAACGTGGCATTCAAGTTTTCGGCCCCCGTGCCGATGCCCACAGCACGGACGGGCGCATGCGCGACGCCCTGCCGCAAGGAGCCTCGCTTGATCATTCAACCCACCAGCTTCGCCGCCCTTACCTGGGCTGGTGCTGCCTCTGGCAGCGCGGCGGAGAGCTGGCGCATCGGCACCGTGCTGTCGGCGCGCCCGTTGGGGATCAATCCCGATGGAATGATGGTGCTGCAGATCGGCGCCCTCGCGGTGGAAACAGAAGCGCCGCGTGGCCAACTGCCTTCGCAATTTCAGGTGCGCGTGCTCACGCTCGGTGCGCAACCGCAGCTGGAAGTGATTGCGCCACAGACCGCCGAACCGGCGATGCAAGTTGCGCTGCGCGAGCGCCTTCCGCAACAGAATGGCTACGCTCCGTTGCTGGCCACGCTCGATGCACTGGCCCAGCGCCCCGCCCTACGCCAGCTGCCCGCCTACCTGCGACCCGCCCTGGCTTTGCTGGAACATGGCGTACGCACGCCGGCCGAAATCACGCGCGGCGAAGGTCTGGAAGAAGCCGTCCATCGCAGCGGGCTGTTTCTCGAGTCGCAACTCGCGCAGTCGCAGGTCGACATGGCGGTGTTGAGCCAGGAAGACTGGAAGGGTGCCTTGCTGCGTCTGGCCAGCCTGCTCGATGACTACCTGCCCGCCCGACGACCTGGGTCAGACAGCGGCAGCGAAACACCGCCGCCATTGCAGCAGCGTGGGCCGCAGGCGCAGCCGCGCGTGATGCTTCCAGCCGCCTTGCTCAATGATGATGTCGACGCTCTGCTCAGTCGACTCCACGGCGAAGTACACGCCGCCCTGGCACGCGTTGAGGTCGCGCAGCTCGAAGCCACCACGGTGCCGGCATGGATGATCGAGATACCGCTGCAGGGTGAAGACGGGCGCGACATCCTGCAAATCCAGTTGCAGCAGACGATGGATGCCGACAACGGCTCAGCGTCATGGGTGCTGGGTTTCGCACTTGACCTGCCAGCTCTGGGTCCGGTGCAGGGCGAATTGCAGCTACGCGATCTGCGCCTCGCGGTGCGCTTGTGGGCTGAGCGTACTGATACTGTGCAGCGTCTGGAACGGCAATTCGGCGCACTGCGCTATCAACTCAGCTCGGTGGGCCTGATCCTCGATCAGCTCAGTTGCCAGCAAGGACTGCCGCAATCGAGCAGCCCTCACAGCGCCATCCTCTTGAAGACCATGGCATGAGCACACCCCTACCGCCAGCCCAACGACGCGTCACACTCCGCTTGTCAGGCGGTCCCAGTGACGCCACGCCCGCCGCCAGCCTGCCAGCGGAATCGCTGGAAACCCTACTGGCTCGCGCACGCGCACTGGGCATCCCGCTGCACCATGATCCGCAGATGGCGGCGTTGCTTGCGTCGCTGCGATTGCGGCAGGAAGTACCCTCTACGCTGTATGCCGCCGCAGCGGCCGTGCTCTCATGCATTTACGACGCCGCCGACCTCGACGCCGAATAACGCCATGCGCGTGCACGCCGGACCCCACCGGCGCTGGCATGCACGCGCCCGGCAAGCCTCAGAACTTCACCCGCAAGCCCAGGCCAAAGGTGTAGCCGCCTGACTGATCGTTGATCTTGTCGTTCATATAGGCCACATAGGCATCAGTGTTCTTGGTGAACGGGTAGTCGTATCCCAGTGACCAGGTGCGGCGGGTCTGCTCCATGCCACCGGAATCATTCGAATACGCATAAGAGGCCAGTACCGAGCCTTTGCCCGCCGGCACCGAGATACCCAGCTGCCCGGTGTTGACGTTCCAATGCCCTTGGCCGGCTTGCTGGTTGTGCGTGTACATGTACTGCGCAAAGGCCTTGACCACCTTCCAGTCGTACGAGACGCCCAGTTGCCCCACGCTCTGGCTGGTCCAACCCGTCACGATCTGGCCAAGATCCGCCGGCTGGCCGTTGTAATTGAGATACTGGTAGACGCCGGTCGCTGCAAAATTGCCGTTGGCATACAGCATTTGCGCCGCCACCTTCTTGGCGCCGTGATGATCGGACGAGTTGCCCGAGGCATAGGTGACATTGCCCTTCAGGCCATGGAACTCCGGCGATTGGTACTGCACCGCATTGCTCCAGCCCGAGTCGCCCGCCACGCCCTGATCGGTTGCATAGCTCGGGTACGAACCCACGCCGAGATACGTTTGCTTGATCATCGGCGAGAACCCATACGAATCCACGAACGGGTTGAACAGGATGGTGGAGATGAAAAGCGGCGTGGTCACGCGACCGATATGCAGTGACCCGTAGGGCGACTCGATACCTGCGTAGGCGCTACGCGAAAGGAAGGTATCACCATCGAAGCGACCATAGGCGCCATCGGTGGGACGAAAGAAACCCTCCAATGTCACGACGGCTTTGTAGCCTTCCGCCAGCTGATCACTACCACTGATGCCCCAGTACGACGTCGACATGCCGCCGTCGGAAATCAGCCATTCGCTGTTTCCGCCTGGGAACTTCTGCGCACCACCCCACACATCAACCAGCCCGTAGAAATGCACCTCGGGCGTCGGCAGATGGGTTTGTGCAAACACGGGCGCTGCGCAGATGCCGCCCAGTAGCAGGGCACACGATGCCCGTTTGAAGCCAGTCACAGAAAGCATGTTCATGATATCCACTCCATTGGATGAGGCGGCATGCACACCAGAAGGGTCTTTCTGCGGACAAACGGGCCCTGCCGCCATCGCAAGCGATGCGGTGCCCGGTGCACTGCCGGGTTAAAAACTCAGTCGTTAAAGCGTCAGTGCGTACTCATAGAAGAGCTTCGCGCAACGCCACAAAGTCCATTGCGTCGTTCGGGCTGGGACAGGTAGTCCACCGCCCAACGCCGCGCCTTGCCCATACCATCGGGCCGAAACGCCAGAAACAGCTGCGTCGCGTGCTTCTGCTCCCGTAAGGCCTTTCTCACCAGCGGCAAACCGCGATGCGTTCGATAGAGGTGGCTCGGTATGTAACCGATGGCTGCATTACGACCAATCAGCGCTGCTGCGGTGAGAAAATCCGAAACAAAGACCGGCTTCTGTCCCTCCAATAGCCAGGCCTGGAGTCCCTGCAGGTTCACCGAGGTATCTCGAATGCACACGGCCGGATAACGCCGCAACTCCACGTTTTCCAGCACGTGTTCTGCGCGTGCCAGCGGGTGGCCCGCACCCACCACGAAATCCCATTCCATGTGTCCCAGCGACTGGCTCACCACGCCATCGGTGCTTGGCACCGCGTGCGGTGCGCCCACAACAATGTCAGCCCTGCCGCTGTAGAGCGCGTCCCAGGAACCGTTGTAAACCTCTCTGCTCACAGTGAGCTTGGATGAGGGGAACGTTTCCTCAAACGTACAGATGAAATCGATCAGCTCGTCCTGCGGAACGATGTTGTTGACGGCCACGGTCAGCTCGCTCTCCACGCCCGCGTCGACAATGGCGACGTTGCGCTTCAATGCCTCCAGGTCGTCAAGTATGGATTTGCTGTGGTGGATGAAGTACTCACCCGCAGACGTCAGCTGGATGTAGCAACCCTTGCGGGTAAACAGCTGTACGCCGAAGGTTTCCTCCAGCTTCTTCACCGTATAGCTGATAGCCGATGGCACCTTGTGCAGCTTCTCGGCGGCTAAGGTGATGCTCTGGTATTTGGCGACCATACGCACAACTCGGATACTTTCGTCTGAGGTAAACATGGGACCGACCTCCTGCTTCCGAAACCGTACCAAGCGCGCTGCCTGCGTGGTCGACACCTGCGGCCAGTTGACACACCTTCTTGGCACAGTTTCAGACGAATCTCAGGTCGGTAGGCCCGTTATCGGTTTAGCCGGCTAAGTACGGCGTAACACACGCTGGCCACCAGAATCGAATCCAGCGAGGGAATGGTGGTCAAGGTCAGTAAGCCCTTGATGGCGGCAAAACCCACCAGCGAGCCGGCCAGCCACGCTACGAAGGTCAGCACTTTCACCTTGGGCTCTTTCACCAACGTGATTTCGTCGTAGCCACCACGGCGATACAGCAGGTAATCGGCCACGTAGATGCCCGCTACCGGCGGCGTCGCGACGCCGAGGAACAGCAGGAACGGAATGAACCACGACATGATGTCCATGCTGCCCACGATGGCAGCCAGCACACCCAGCGCGATGGTGATCTGCCATTTCGGGAAACGCGTCAGCAGGGTCGACACCACCAGCGTTCCCTGGAACATGTTGCCGGCATTGCCCGTCACCGTGGCGAAGATCAATAGCAGTGCGGTCGGTAGCACCGCGCCAAACACGGCCATCGCCTCCATCAACGAACCTTTGCCGGTCAGCGCGCTTGGCATCGCACCCGCCCAGAAGAGCAAGGGATAGGCCACGGCGAACGTCAACACCGCCGCCATGATGGCGTGCTTGCGGTCATGCACGAAGCTGCCGAAGTCCGGAAGGGTGGTTACCAACACGATGATGGTGCCGACCACGGTGGAGACGGCAACACCCGTGCTCATCTGACTTACGTCGCCCACCGACATACCTTGCCCGTGGAATGCGCGGTAAACGACATAGCACAACATGGCCGAGATGATGGGTACCGCGATCTGCGCCACCTTGCCCAATACGGCAAACCCGAATGCCGTGGATGCCACAAAGATCACGCAGCCGATGGCCACCAACAGAGTCGTGGGAACGTCAACACCGAAACCGGCCAGCAGATCATGTACGGAGTGGCCGAACATGCTTGCCGTCACAGCGATCCACCCAAATAGGCTGATCGCCATCAGCACGTTGATCGCAACGGCACCCTTTTCGCCGAAGGGGTATTTGACGATGCCGTAAGTGGGGAGGCGTGCCTTCTCTCCCACGCATATATTGATGGCGGCCAGTACGGTCAAGATAAGGCTGCCAATGGCCACCACTGTGACCAGTGCCGAACTGCTCAGCTTGCTGCCCAGGCTGGACGAAGAAAGCAGCACCGGTGTGACGGCAATGCCCAGCAAGATCATCGCGATGCGATGAGAGGGCGCCGTATCCAGATTGACGTTGGTCTTGCGCATTCCATAGCTCCTGTGAAATCCATCCTTCCGCTTTTGCTCGATTACGAGTCGACGTGCTGGCCCGTATAAGCGCGCCAGCCACCGAACCGGGTGATCTCCTTCTGCCCTTTCAGCAGCCACGGCTCAGCCAACACGCCAAGCACCTCTTCGCCGCCACTCAGGACGACCTTGCCGATGCTCAAACCCGCGGGCTCGCTCAGTAACAGCTGGCCAAGCGATGCCATTGGCAGTTCCCACAATTCCAGGGCCACCGCAGAGCCTCCCTCGCTGACGCGGATCATGCCCGGGTGCCTGTCGCCAATACTCCAGATTCGATAGCTGGTTTCGGTGTCGTCCTCGCGCACGAACACACCGTGTGCAGCGCGCATGTTGTGATTTAGCGACAACCCGCGCATCAGCGTGCCGTTGACTGCCAATAATGTCTTGTCCATCGCCTGCCTATCCTTTGCTCTGTCCTGGGATTGGCATGGCGCACCATGCCAACCGTCATCGTTCAACGGGTAATCCACGTACCGGTTTCGCGCATCAACGCGCGTTTGATCGCCGGACCGCTGGTAATCAGGCCCTTGCCGCTGCGCCCCTGGCGTTCGTCGTGCATGACGAAACGAAGAATGGATTCCACTTTCGGCAGCATGCTTCCCGCGCCGAACTGCCCCTGGCGGATCAGCTCCTGCGCTTCGTCGACGCTGAGCTGCTTGAGCCAACGTTGCTCCGGCGTGCCAAAGTTGACCGCCACCTGCTCGACGCCGGTGGGAATCAGCAGCAGATCCGCCTCAAGCTGTTTGGCCAGCAAAGCGGAAGCCAGATCCTTGTCGATCACAGCCTCGACCCCCACCAGCTCGTTCGCTTCGTTGCGCACGACGGGAATACCGCCACCGCCACAGGCAATAACCACGCAGCCCTGGTTCAGCAAGTTTTCGATCACCGCCGACTCCATGATCTCCAGCGGCTCCGGCGAAGGGACCGTGCGTCGCCAGCCGCGTCCAGCATCTTCCATCAGGGTCCAGCCCAGCTGTTGCTGCCGTGCTTGTGCGGTGGCCTCGTCCAGGAACGCGCCCACGGGCTTTGTCGGGTGATGGAACGCTGGATCTGCCGGATCGACGCGCGTCTGCGTGACGATGGTCGCCACCGGCTTGTGAATGCCACGGCGACGCAGTTCATTGTCCAGCGCTTTCTGGAACATGTAGCCGATGGCGCCCTGCGTATCACCCACGGCATAGTCCAACGGTACCGGGCACACTTCGTCGGCAGCAATTTCCGAGCGACGCAGGATAAAGCCCACCTGAGGGCCGTTACCGTGGGTCAACACCAAATCCCAGCCGGCCTCGATCATTTCAGCGATGTGTTGCACGCTTTCGACCACGGCGTCGTATTGGTCGGGAATGGCAACGTGGTCGTTGTCGCGGATCAGCGCGTTGCCACCAACGGCAACGACGGCGAGTGGCTTGGTCCTCATGATGCATCTCCAGTGTGCGTGCGAATTTGCGCAGCCAGCGCATGAATCGCTTCGATAAAGCACGGCATGGGTGCCGTGGTAATGCCTGCGCCGATCTGACCGACGCCCGCCCGCTTATGGGCAATGCCAGTGTTGATGACGGGCAGAATGTTCTGATCCACCACCTTGCGCGCGTCGATGCCCGCAGCAGTGGGGGCGAAGTTCATGGCCGGCAGCGTGAATGCGCCATTGCCGCCCAGCGTGATTGCGCGCATACGCTGGCTGTTGGCAATAGCGTCGGCAGGCGTGCCACCCACGAACTTCACAATGGCCGGCGAGGACGCCATGGCAAAACCGCCCAACCCGGCTGTCTCAGTGATGGCGCTGTCACCCAGATCCGCTGCGGCGTCTTCAACGCCATAGCCTGGGAAGAACAAACCTTCCACCGGATTGGCAGGCGCGGTGAACCACTGGTTGCCGGTGCCCGACAAGCGGATACCGAAATCCACGCCATTGCGCGCCATGATCGTCACCATCGAGCTGAAGGGCACGTTGGCGGCGGCATCCATCATGACCTTGCTCGCGGCCATGGAAAGATTGAGGAAGAAATGGTCGTTGCCGAGAATGAACTCGATCGCGCGGCGCGCCTCATCCAGTGGTGCGCTGCTGCCGAGCATCGCCGGCACGAGTCGCTTCACCAGCAGGCCAGTGGCGGCAGCATTGCGGTTGTGCACTTCGTCGCCCATATGCAAGGCTTGGGCGATCAGCGGCTTCAGTTCCAGCTCGCCGAACACATGCAGCGCTGAACTCAATACCGGCGCCAGTTCCTCACGCATCCAACGAAGGCGATCGATCACCTCCGGGCTATTGGCGCCAAAACGCAGCACCTTGCCCAGACCCTCGTTCATGTTGGTGTAGGCACGCCGACCGGTGGGTCGATTCTCGATAACGAACAACGGCATGGAAGGACTGATGATGCCGGCCATCGGGCCCACCGCCTGATAGTGATGGCAAGGCTCCAGCTCAACGGCACCATCGCGGATCAGCCGCTCAGCAGCATCCTGACTGCTTGCCCAGCCTTCAAGGAAAATCGCGCCGACGATGGCGCCCTTCACCGGGCCACACATGCGCTCCCAAGAAATAGGCGGGCCCGAGTGCAAAATCAGCTTGCGCTCAGCCATCGCGGGAATGGCTTCCGCCGCTGGCATCACATCCACCAGCACCGGCTGTGCATCCAAATATTGCTGGAACGCGCGCTGATTGGCCTGCTCGACCAAGGGATGCCTGATCAGCGAGGCCAGCTCCAGCCCGGCCTGGACGTTGCCATAGGCAGGTGGTTGCCAGCTCAGTGAATGGACCTCGCCACCCGCCTCGTGGAGATTGCGCGCGAAACTTTCCAGACCGCAGTTAACGACCTTCAGCGGTTGGTCGAAGAGATTGCTCATCCTTGATGCTCCATGACTCCTGCGTTCTGCAGATTGGCCGCATAGGCAGCCCAGTACGCCGCCTGCGCGTTGCAGTCGGCCACGATCACGCCAGCGTCGTGCAGCGCCTTGATCTGGCTGCTTCGCTTCTGCGGATCAGCCTCCGTCCCACATACGTGGGCGATCAGCAGCGGATGGCTCTGATGTGACCCGGTGATGTCGCTGATCAGTGTGACGAGTTCGGCAGCCGGCTCCTGTGCCGCGCCGTATCCCAGCACCAGGTCGAATAGCACCACGGCTGTTTCGGGGTCACGCAGCTCGGCGGCGATGCGCTCATTGCGCAGCGTAGGATCGATCATGGGATGCGGACGACCGCGCGTGAACGCGTCATCTCCCATGTCCACCAGTGTGTGAGCCGTGCTCTGCCAAACATCGTTGAGAAGGTGATTGCCCTTCACCGGTGTGTTGGAGCATGCGGTGATGCCTTGCCGCTGGCATATCAGCTGACTTTCGTAGCAGAAGGTGCCTCCGGCAAACACTCCACGAATATAGCGACGACGCGACGCAAGTCGGCGACGTTGTTCAATCAGCACCTCAGGGACCACACCACTGCCATTATCTTTCGCCGCAGGCGGCGAACCGCGCAGCAACGCCACCGCCTGCTCGGCCGCACCGGAGAGCGTCGATGCGGCATGGACGCCCCAGCGTTCGATCTGGGTTGGCTCGGCGCCCAGAAAATTAACCACGATGGGCTCGCCCGCCGCACACGCACGCGCCAGGATCGTTTCCGCCACGGCGGGGGCCGGCGGCTTGGATACCAGCACGATGACGCGCGTCTGCGCATCCTCAATCAGCGCATCCAAACCAAATAGCATCGATATGCCGCCAATCTCCTCGTGCAGGTCATGCCCGCCGGTACCCAGGGCCTGGGACACACCCTCACCGAGCTGGTCGATGCGGCAGGTCACCTCCTGTAACCCCGTGCCTGACGCGGCGACCAGACCGATGGCGCCACGCGCCACCACATTGGCGAAACCGAGCGGCATGCCGTTCACAATGGCCGTGCCGCAGTCGGGGCCCATCACCATCAGGCAACGCTCTCGCGCCAATGATTTGACTGTCTTTTCCTGCTGCAGGCTCACGTTGTCACTGAAGAGCATGACGTTCATGCCCAGCCGGACGGCCTTTTCCGCCTCAGCCGCTGCGTAGTCGCCAGGCACCGATATCAGCGCGAGGTTCGTCGCGGCGTCCGCTTCGGCCATCGCCTGAAGGCTTGCTATCGCAGCCTTGGCGCTGGACGACGACGAGTCCATTTCTTCGACCGAAGTCAACAGATCGGTGGCCGTGCACAAGGCCAGCTCGCATGCCTCGTCGTCTCCACCGACGGCGACGATCAGGTCGTTGGGGCCGGCGTCCACCACGTCGCCCAGGCCAGCATCACGCAGTTGGGCACGATTGGTTTCCGTTCCCATGGCGACGGATGCCTTGTCCACGCCGGGCAACTTGCTTATGCGCGCGGATACCTGCATCAACGAAACCGAGTCCCGATACAGATTTTTGAAAATCTTGAAGCTGCTGCTCATGTCGCTGCTTGTCCGTAATGTGTTTGCAAGGCGCTTTCCCGCGCCTCGGGTATCGCCGTTTCGTTGATGTTTCGCGGGTGTGGCATGCATGGTTCCGCGCGATCAGCGCTGGATTGATGCGGCAGGAAAAACACACCCCGAAGCCCATGGAGGATCCCCGCCATGGCGTCGGCTCCCGAGGTGGCGCCGTGATTCATCAATGCGCGTGCCGATCCCGAGATTTCCTTGTCGGGCGCGCTTCGAACAATGGCATCGATAAGCCCATGCACTGGCTCGGAGAAATGCCCTTCCACCGCCTGAGCCAGATAGAAGCGGCTGATGTCGGTAGTGCCGCTCATGTACTTGCTGATCAGCGACCGCGCGCGCTCCAGGTGCGTTCCAAGCACCAGATGCCTTCGCCACGGCCAGAGTGCCGCCAGATAACCCAGCAGGTAGTCGTCGCCCGAAGGTGTCAGGCCAGGACCACGACCGATCAATGCGCGAACCTGTGGCTCGTCGATGCTTGCGAAGGTGCAGGTGGATGACGCATCCCGCGCCAGCGACAGAGGATCGGCGAACAACCGATGCTCCATCACGTGATGGCTATGCACGCGGTCCAGCAGGCCGATGATCTCTGCACCAGGTACTGACGGCAGGTGGCTCTCATCGGTTTGTGGATCCCAGATCGATGCACCACGGGTATCCGCCCACCAGCCGTGACCACGGAGCATTCCCTTGCTCCAGGTCACTCGACCATCGCCCGTCAGGCGACGCCAATCCCAATCCATGGGAAGGCTTAGCCGGATCGCCTTCGGGACATTTCCACTTTCGCTGCCAAGCAGGGACACCATGCCAACGTCGTCACTGACAAGGTTGATCACATGCCGGAATCGACTATGCGTGCGGAATTGAATCGGTTGCAGCAACATCGGTGGTACCAGGTAGCCGATGGAAAGCGCCGTCAAGATATCGCCTTCCATTGGTACTCCTAACAACTCATCCGCTCAGGACTTCAGGCCATCGACGATGGCCACCGAATCGCTGACCCAGCCAAAAATGGCGCCCTGAGCCTTGATCATTTCCAGTGCTACGCGCTGGAATTCCGGGAAGTACGAACCCACACAATCGGCGGGCACGATGCACTCGTAGCCGCGATCGTTCGCTTCGCGCACGGTGGTGGTCACGCAGACTTCCGTAGTGACGCCACAGACAATCAAGGTCTTGATGCCCGCCGTGTGCAGCATGAGATGCAGGTCGGTCTGGTAAAACGCACCCTTGCCCGGCTTGTCCACCACGGGTTCGCCGGGGATCGGGTAGAGCTCGGGGATCAAGTCGTGACCGTTCTCTCCACGAACCAGAATGCGCCCCATGGGGCCGTCCGACCCGATGAACGTCTTGCCACCGCGCGTCAGTTTGGCGGGCGGGCAATCGGCAAGATCGGTGCGGTGCCCTTCGCGGGTGTGAACCACCAGCAGACCCGCATTGCGCGCAGCCGCCAGCACCTTCTTGCACGGTTCAATGGCCGATCGCACCAGCGAAACGTCATTACCAAGGGCTTCGCCGAAGCCGCCCGGCTCGACAAAATCGCGCTGCATATCAATCATCACCAGAGCCGTTGTCGCCGGGTCAAATGCCAGGCTGAACGGTTCGGCGCGAAATTCCTTCTTGACCATGTCTACGCTCCTCACATGCTTGTGACGTTCATCAGTTTGAGCCGAGAACCAAGGGTGATGCAGCGCCTTACCGTGGCTTGCTCTGCGTCGGCGGGAATCCGTTTCCGGCAACACCCTTGACTCTCTGGAAACTGAGTCTAGCGAGCAAAGAGGTCTCTACAGCGAAATGATTTCTTGCTTGGCCGCAAAATATTTGAAAGCTGAAATTGAGACATTTCTCAAGCGAGCTGGTCCTCGCAAGGCACGTAAACCGTGCATGTGCACGGTAATGCTATGGCCCCGTGCCTGCACGGCAAAACCCCACTCAAACCAAGCAGCCATAAGACCTTCTGCAATCAAGCGTCTCACAAGGAGCAGGCTCGCCAAGACGTCCCACACCATCGCTCCAGGCGTGGATGCGATGAAAGTTTTCGTCAATGTCAGTGAATGCTGACCTGTCGAGCCGAACATCCGACGCCTGCGAATAGCCGATGCGCTCTAGGCCTCTTACTTCGCCACACGCAGAATTTCCTTGCTGAGGTGACCGCCGGCCCCGTACTGGAGTGCAGGTGACCGCACCGATGCATCGCCCGGCATACGCCGGTCGATCAGCGTGATCCAACGACCACACACTCGCTGATGCTCATCCGTAGTAGCGACGTCGTCGTAATCGGTGGATTTCCCGCGTACCCAGGGGCTACGCCAACTGCAAGGAAGAAACGATATGTCTTCGATCATGACACCCGCCATTCGCATCGGCGCTGGCTCGCTACTCACGCTGACGCTTCTTTTCAACGCAGCACACGCCGAAACGGAAGGTGGCGTCTCAACTGGCGGCACTGCGTCCTCGGACACCGCATCGGCGCCTTCCGCCGATTGCGCGCATTTCTACTCCGACCTCAACGCCGACCTGAAGGCGGAATTGAAGGCCGGCTGCAAACCCACTCAAGCGCAGATCGGCCAGCTGATGAACAACCCGGTGGCCAACCTGGTCATGTTCCCGCTGCAGAACGACTACACGCGCATCAAAGGCGGCCCGCTCGACAGCTACAAGGATGTGAACGTCACCCAGTTCATTCCCACCTTCCCCACCAAGCTCAACGACGACTGGAACCTTGTCAGTCGCGTTTCGATTCCCATCGTCAGCGAACCGATCAACAAGCACATCGGAGGCCTCATCGGCGACACTCCGATGCAGATCGCCACGGATCCCAGGACAGCCTCCATCGTGGCCGACCCGTTCAGTCGCACGACCGGCCTGGGTGACATCACTTATGTCGGCCTGGTGGCTCCCAATGAGACCAAGAAATTTGCCAACGGCGGCATCCTGGTCTGGGGCGTCGGTGCAACCCTCCAGGTTCCTACCGCCAGTACCGCCGTGCTCGGCAAAGGCAAGTACTCGGCCGGCCCCACCGCCGTGCTCGCCTACCTCGGAACCGACTGGATCTTTGGCATCTTCCCCCAACAGTGGTGGTCCTTTGCCTCAGGCAAGAAGGATCGCCCGAACGTCAACAGCTCCAACATCCAGTACTTCATCCAGAAGAAGCTGGACGATGCGGGCAAATGGCACATCGGCATGACGCCCAACATCACCATCGACTGGAATGCCACGGGCGGCGGCAACAAGGTCAACCTCCCGGTGGGCCTGGGCATCAACTACACCACCACGCTGGCCGGCATCCCAATCAAGTACGGCTTCGAAGTCCAGTACTCCGTGATCCAGCAGTCGTCGATACCGGGCGCACGCTGGAACTATCGCTTCGCAATCATTCCGGCCATTCCCAAGTTCCTGCTCTACCCCCACGGCCGTCACGGTGCCGCGCGCTTCGCATGCGGCACCGAGTCAACGACGTAAGCACTCATCGAAACTTTGGGAATTCACATGAATATCAAACGATCGGCATCTGCGCTCTGGCATTAGCTCTCAGCGGTACCGCCATGGCCGCCAACGAGGCGCTCACGGTGACGCCAGACAACTTCGTGCGCGCCGAGACGGATACTTACTTCAGCAAGACCATCTACAAGCTCACCGCGAAGGACGTGCCTGTGGATAGCTTCTGGTCCATCAGTGTGTACAACGCGAAGGGCTTCTTCCAGAAGAACGACCTTCATGCGTACTCGCTCAACAACCTGACTGCCAAGCCGAATGAAGATGGCTCCTACACCATCCAGTTCGGCCTTTGCAGCAAGACGACACCCAACTGCCTGCCGACCACGGCGGACTGGAACTACATCGTCCGGCTGTACCGGGCACGCAAGTCGGCGCTGGATGGCAGCTGGACGTTCCCCGAAGCCCAGGCGGTGCCGTAACCCCGAGCGGTCTTTCAGAAGTACCCAGCACGAGCAGCCAGGGCCTCCTGGGACCCTGGCTGCTGCACCTTGAGAACATCAAAGCGAAATCGTCGCCGAAAGCATCGCCGGGTTGCCCTGCGTGCGGTTCTTTACATCGAACTCATGCAGCCAGCGGAATGAGAACTCGGCCTGACCACCCTGCCACTTGGTGACGTAATTCACCATCGGTCCCAGGCCCAGCGCGCGTCCCTTGAAACCATTGAGACGATCGGCGAGTGGGCCCGTATCCTTGTCGATCTGGTAGATCCAGCCGCCTACGGCGCCGACACCCCATCCACTAGGGAAGCGCTGCATCAACAGCGAGTCGAGGTGGAATACCGAGCCGTTCTGGTAATCGGTGTCGGTGTCCTTCGTGTAGAAGTCCACACCCGCCGTGGTGCTCCACTCCAGCGACCCTTGGTTGAATAGTTGGGTATAGCCAACCGTCGGCGTAAACACCCAGACGTTGAGGCTGGTGTTGGCCAGATTGCCCTTGGTGTAGCTGCCGGTAGGTGCTTCGATATACAGCGACAACGACATGTGTTGCGTCTGGCTGAAATGGTGACTGGCAATCACCGGCACGAAAGTCATGTCGTACAGACCCGTGTCAGAATCGTGTTTGCTGGCCCGGAGTTGCCCCAGCTGCACGTCGGCAGTGACGCCCACGTAAGCAAACGGAAGCTCGACCATCGACGCAAAGTTCCACGATGAGGGCTTGGTATTCCATATGTACAGGCCAGCTGCCTCTGCCAGCTGAAACTCGGCCTTGATGCCCAGTGACGAGCCACCACCTGTGAGTGGGACCTCCCTCGAGCCGCCGATGTCACCACTGTAGTAAGCGTAGGCGACCACCCAGTTCCAGCCAGGCGTCGGAGGAACCAGGCCTGAGTAGTTCGTGGCTTGCAAGCCCGTGATCGAGCGGCCAACGGCGCCTTCTGTCGCGAGCGCGGGAACTGTCGCAGCGGCGGTGAGCAGGAAGGAGGCGAAGAGAAGTCGTTTCATAGGGTCACTGAAGACGTGGGCTTAGGGGCGGCAATGGCTCACCGCAGCAAGGTTCACCGGACGTTGCGGCGGTTTCAGGGTGACCGTCCACGCCATACCGGACAAGCGAAAATCCACCTATCCGTACTACGTAGAAATACGGGGGTTTTGCAGGGCCCATCCACGCTCAACCAAGATGGCGGCAGGCAGCCCGACCGCAAAAGTACGCAGGCGTCTGCCCCGGCCGGCAGCCATGCACGCATTGAAAACAGCGGCACCAGCTACAACCATGCTGTCGGGAATTGAACCCTCGGAAAGAAGGCGCCACCTATGACCACGCAGAACGAAACGGCCCTCCTCGCTGGCGGCTGCTTCTGGGGCATGCAGGATTTGTTGCGCAGTTACCCGGGCGTGCTATCCACGCGCGTGGGTTATACGGGCGGCGATGTGGCCAATGCCACCTATCGCCATCACGGCACGCACGCCGAAGCGATCGAGATCGTGTTCGATCCGAGCAAGATCAGCTATCGCCGCATCCTGGAATTCTTCTTCCAGATCCACGACCCGACCACCAGGAACCGGCAGGGCAATGACATCGGCACCAGCTATCGTTCCGCCATCTTCTATCTCAACGACCAGCAGAAACTGGTAGCCGAGAAAACCGCCGCCGATGTCGAAGCGTCCGGCCTATGGCCGGGCAAGGTGGTCACCGAGATCGCCCCTGCCGGCCCGTTCTGGCAGGCCGAACCGGAGCACCAGGACTACCTGGAACGTTTTCCCGAGGGATACACCTGCCATTTCATCCGGCCGGACTGGAAGCTGCCCGAAGCCGGGTAACACACCTCTCATTGGCACCCTTTGCCGACCGGCTTGCGGATCGAGTTCCCTTGCGTCAAGACGGGCGTCTGCTTTGAACTGAGAGCTGGAGCTGGTTGCTTGTCGACGCCCCCTGTACAAAGCGGCACAGGGGTATGTGACAACGGGAACGAGCGCAAATTTTCACCTGCCAAACTCCCGTAAGGTTTCAGCCTGCCGGGAAGTGCGCTCAGTGGCAAAGGGGGGATGGGCAATGGACAAGACTGTCGACTTTCACGCCATTCAGCGCGCCGTGGCCGGTCGGGCCCGAGGCGGCAGGGAAAGTCAGCAGGACAACCTCATCTGCCTGCACGAACCGGCAAGTGCTACATGGCTGCTGGTGCTGGCCGACGGCATGGGCGGCGACGGCGCCGGCGAGCTGGCCTCCGAGGGAGTGATCGAGGTGACCCTTCGGCTATGGGAGCAAGGCCTTTGGCGCTCCCAACCCGGTTCACTGTTTCTTGAATCACTTTGCCAGGACGCGCATGCCGAATTGCGCCGCCGCGGCGAAGATCTTGAAGGTGCAGAGCCACACTCCACCGTCGTCGCCCTGCTGATTCGCGGCGACCGGGTGTCGTGGGCCCACGTTGGCGATAGCCGCCTTTACCGCTTTCAGGGCACGCGCCTTATCGGGCGCACCGAGGACCACAGCCTCGCGCAACTCAAATTGCTTCGGGGCGAGCTCACCGAGAGCGAACTCGCTGCCGACCCCGACCAGCACAAGCTTCTGCGCGGCCTGGGCGGACCGCAGGCGCCGGTGGTCGAGCACGGTTGCGCAGAACTGCGTGCCGGTCAGACCTTTGTTCTTTGCAGCGACGGCGTATGGGAGCAACTCAGCACAGAAGAGCTTGCGCGACTGGGGCAGCGTCGCGATCAGCATGACGCCCTGCGGGAGGCGCTTGCACTGGCGGTCGAACGTGGCGGCGAAGGCGGCGATAATGTCGCGCTCATTTTTGCCCGGGTAGGTCGTGAAGGCTGGGCCCGCCGCTACCGGGACAAACTCTGGTCTGTGATGCGGCGCACTGCCGCCTATCGGCGACGCGCTGCCGAGCAGACCGCCATCACTCATAGCGAGGCATGACCTTGGTTCGTTCGCTCCACCCCACGCGTCGCGCGCTATCGCAGGCGATGCGGATTGCGCTTTCTCTCGCCGTACTTGGCATGGCTGGCTGCGCCCAGATGGGTCAACTCAAGACCAAGGTCAGCGATACCTTCAGCGGCAATGGAGGGGGGTCGTCGACCCATGCCACCGGCAACGGTGCGGCCGCCTCCAACGAGCCGCTTTCGGTCAATGCCATCGTCAACACGTACCTGCTGCACGGCCGCTACAGCGAAGGCGAACAGTCTCTGCGTCAGTATCTGGCGAAGTATCCGACCGACAGGACGGCCCAGGGCCTGTTGCGCCAGCTTACGGTGGACCCGAATACCGCGCTGGGCAAGAAATCGCGCGCTTACGTGGTGCAATCGGGCGACTCCTACAGCACGCTGGCCGCACGCACACTGGGGGACTCCAACCAGTTCTTGATACTGGCCCGTTACAACAACGCCACCGATCCATCGACCCTGCACGCAGGCGACACGGTGCGTTTACCGCAATCCCCCATGCGCAATGCCGGATCGCCGGGCGCACCTCCCGCCAAGACAAATGCTCCCGGCCAGAGCGCGCCCGACAATGCCGTAGCCAATACGACGGGCGCGTCAGCATCCAGCGAATCGCCCAGCGCCAGGGCGCAGCGCCTGCAGACCGAAAGCATCGCCCTTGCCGGACAGGGGCAAAATGATCAGGCCCTGACACGTCTGGATCAGGCGCTCACCATCGACCCGCACCTGAAGCCCGCCGGAAACCAGGCACTGCGCAATCAGTTGCTGGGCTCCTATCACGAGCGCGCCGTGGTGCTGTATCGCGACCAGAAGCTCGATCAGGCGATCGCCTTATGGGACCACGTTCTGGCCATCGATCCGAACTACGAACGTGCAGTGATCTACCGCGCACGAGCCGTCGAGCTTCAGAACCGCCTCAAACAGATGTAAGGCGGCTTAACCGACGTCATAGAAAAACGGCGATTTACCTGGCGTCATCCTTCGCAGCCTGCGGCGATATCACCAACGT
Source organism: Dyella sp. PARNA 12/25 (assembly GCF_055702865.1). Taxonomy (NCBI): domain Bacteria; kingdom Pseudomonadati; phylum Pseudomonadota; class Gammaproteobacteria; order Lysobacterales; family Rhodanobacteraceae; genus Dyella; species Dyella sp. PARNA 12/25. Next base: position 622,986 of record NZ_JBVQCI010000002.1, read on the forward strand.
GGGCTGCGTTGCATGAGTAGATGGCGGGCGTGCCGGTGGAGGTGCTTCGTTGCGCTGACGCGCCTCCAATGCACTGCTCATCAGGTTGAAGGCCACGAACAGCCGACCCAGTTCGTCCCGTCGTGCGAAACGAATGCGATGACTGAAGTCGCCGCGGGCCACGCGCATCAGCGCATCACCAAGCATGCCAAGTAGCGCCAGCGGCTGACGGAACAACCAGTAGGCGGCGCCCACGAGTGCCATCAGCGTCACCACAAGCACCGACACGATGACCCAGAACGTCGTGCGCTGCGCGGCGACCAGGGGGGCGTTGCTTACACCCAGTCGCAGCTCGCCCACGTCTTTGGCCTGATAGCGAATGGGCACGTCGAACAGCAGCATGTCATTCCCATCGGTACCCGCGGTGACGCGCCCGAGGTAGCGCTCCACGCCGTTGGCCAAGGTCTCCTTTTCGGCGCCGAGTGTGGGCAAGGCCTTGCCGATATCGACCGGCTGCGTGCTTGCCACCACGGAGCCTTCCCGGTCGGCGATGGCGAGGTAATGAATCTGCTGGTTGTGCGCCATGTCTTCGACCAGCGCCCGAGTAGCGGGAACATCGCCCAGCAACAGATTCTCGGCCGCCTCGCTGGCCACCATGCGCCCGAGCGAACTGCCGAAATCGGTGGCGAGGCCGGTTACTGCAGCGTGCTGCTTGGCATAGATCGCAGCCAGCCCCAGCAGCAGAACGAGGCACAGGATGGCGCCCAAGGCGCCGATCCAGCGCAAACGCAGCGAAATGATGCGTGCTGCGAGCGGCGACTCATGCGAGCGCTCGTACTCGCGACGTACCAGGCGTAGATCGTTGATGACTTCGGCACCGCTCTGATAACGCGCATCAGGCGTCGGGGCGAGCAAGGTGCGCACGATGCCTGTCAGCATCGGCGGCATGGCCGGATCGATCGGCACCATGACCGGAAGCGGCTGACGCTGCCGCTCCCTGATCAGGCGCTTGAGGTCGGTTGTCTCAGGCCACGGCAGCCTGCCGGTGATCAGCCAGTAGAGCACAACGCCGAGAGAAAACAGATCGCTGCGTGCATCGGCCGCCTCGCCACGCAAGCGCTCGGGGGCCATATAGGCGGGCGTGCCGCCGATCTCTTCGTTGGCGCCACGCCTCGTGCCGTCGCCGACCCGGCGTTCGGCGATGCCGAAGTCGCTGAGCTTGGCGCAGTGCCAGTCCTCGGCAAGCATGATGTTTTCAGGCTTGACGTCGTGATGGATGACGCCCTGGCCGTGTGCATAATCGAGTGCTGCCGCGACTTGCGACGCCAGCTCGATGGCCACGGTCAGCGGCGGCAGGCCGTCTTGCGCGACGCGGCTTGCCAGCGTCTCGCCAGAAAGCCTTTCCATGGCGATGTACTTGCGGCCGTCTTCGGTTTCTCCGGTGTCGAAAATCGTGACGATATTGGGATGCACCAGATGACCCGATGCGCGCGCCTCAAGCAGAAACCGCTTCATCGAACCGGGATCAGCCGCCACGTTGCGATGCAGGCACTTGATCGCCACTGGCCGGTCAATGCCAGGATCGAAACCCGCATACACCACCGCCATGGCGCCCTCACCGAGCACGCCATCGATCCGGTAGCGACCGATGGTGCGCGGACGCATACGTTCGACCGTGCTCATGCTTTCAGCCACCACCATGCCAGCGCACACAGCCCCATCAATGTCGCCACCACTAACGCGGACCAGGTCACACGGGCACGTTTCGACGCGCCTGGCTCGCGGGTGAGAAATACAAACTCCACCTGCCCGAAACGAATGATGTCGCCGTGCCGGATGGTCGCCTCGTGCACTCGCTTGTTGTTGACGAAAGTGCCGTTGGTCGAAAGCGTGTTCATGACGGCGTAATGCCCTTGCTGATTCATGATCCACGCATGGGCCGAAGAGACGCTCAGGTCGTTGATCACGATATCGTTGTCATCGCGGCGCCCGATGGTTTGCCGGCCGGCTCGCAATGAAAAGCGTCGGCCCTGCAGCCCGCCGTGAATGGCCTCGAGGACTGGCTCGTTCGCGCTGGCGCGACCGTCGGAGACGGGTGCCGTCTCCAACGCAAGCTTGTTCAGCTCGTCGGCCGAAAAGAGCTGCGTCCCCTGCGGGCCCGAGGAGCGCCTGCCGGTGGTGGGCGACGAAGATTGGTGAGACTTTTCCATCGAGCGCCCTGGCACTGAAATCATGAAGACAATAAGGCCAGCCCATCGGCTGTTCCTGCGCAAACTTAATCGATCGACAGCGCAAAAGTATGTCTTTCACGTAACTGACGCGCACGGACCAAAACGCCATGCGCGGCCACCGTTTCTCTGTTACTGCACAGGGCAGTCGGTTATCGAGAATCGCGTCACACTGCAACGAGCGCGGGCTGGATTGAAACGCCATTTTGACAGACCCGTCGCGGACTATCGACCAGGCTCATCGCGACGCGCACGCCAACCGCGACGATGAACGTGCCCTCTTCCATCATGTGTACATCGACGCCGCCGGCATGGCGTCGACGGCAGTGTCGTCAGCGAAATACTTGCGCACGACCGCGGGATCAGCCCCTCGCCGCTCGGCAAACCTGGCGGACCGCTATGCGTGACAGATACCGCGCATCCAGGTCATGGCGTCGTTGGACAGCCACTGCGTATCCTCTGGCTTGTCGTGCGCATAGGCCGCCACCAGGAAAAACTGGCCGTTCACGCGCGCCAGCGTGGTCACCATCACTTCCGTGACCTTGCGCGTGCCATTGCCAAGATCGGCCGTCGCGGCCTGACCGATGCAGTTGGGCAGATCCAGCACGATCGTTCCTGACTGCAACGTGTCGACGCGAATGTGCTTGAGGTTGTCATCAGCGTTGGCGAACCGTTTGCTGAACACCGCGTTGGCGTCGTCCTTCGCGCTGTCGAGCATGGCTCCCTCGCGCACTTTCGCGGCGACGGCACTGAATGTCTGCGCGGGAATGTTGTGTTTGGCCTGATCCTTGTAGCGGCTGATCATGATGTAGCGATCACCATGCGGCGCCTTGCCGGTAGCCATGTTGTTGCCGTCGTCCGTGGTGACAAATCCGTCCACCAGCTCAAGGCCTGGACCGACAAACTTGTTGAAGATGCCAAGTGCGGCCGGGTTCTGATTGACCGAGACGAAGCCCTGCGGTGCCTTGAAGACAGGCAATGCGTCCTCCGCATGTCCCGCACCTATCGCTCCCATCAGTACGCCAAAGATCGCCGGCACCAAAGCCCGGCGCAGCCGATAGTTCATAGATTGCCCCCTGTGGTGGTGATTCCTTCACTGCGGCAAATCATCCATCAAGCGCATGCGCCGCGCCACAGGAACACCGGGCTGCGCTAGTCCGGGTCGGTGTCGTGGCGCCGGATGTCGGTGGGCAGCCTGACCCACGCGTGCCGCCGGTGTTCGTACACGGAGTCTTCCGGTGGTGGAAACGTGGGATCGGCAAAGGCTCCGACGGCTACCGAGACGCGTGATTCCACCCCTTCTTCCGTGTGAAACACGGTACTGCCGCAGATGGGGCAAAACCGGAAACGGAATGGCGACCCGTGATCACCGGTACGCACGAACTCGGTGGCCTTGCCGGTGACCTTGTACGGCGCACGGAACGCCGCAAGTGCAGCAAAGACGCTGCCGGTGCGCTGCTGGCACGCAAGGCAATGGCAAACACCCACGCCCAACGGTTCTCCCTGCACTTCAATCTGCAACTGTCCGCAGAAACACGAAGCAGTTCGGCCGGCCATGGAAACCTCCACGCAACCTTGGGGGAGCGCCTAGTGTGCTACCAAACGCTGCGCCGATGATTCAACGATTGGCGTTGCCGTTGCCCGGTACCCTGGCGATGGCGTGCTGCGCGGCCTCCTCCAGCGAATGGGTCACCTCGTTGATCTCAGGTCCCATGGGAACAGGCCCCTCGTGGGGCGATAGCGGCTCGGGCAACATCACCGCCGCAATGCGTGCTCCCGGGTTGGTCTCCCGGAGGTGATTGGCCAGAGCTTCGCACTCGCCGCATTCCTTGTTCGGGTCGGTGCTGACCATGTAAATCATCGCCACCGCATTCGGTGTGAGTTCCGGATGCGGCTCGGCCTCGAATTCCGCAAAGTCCTCAACCGCGACGTGACGCGCGTCAATATGCAAGTCGCGAAGAATGCGCGTCAGCAATTCGGTTGCAAGGTCGTCGACCAGCGAACCAAGGCTCACGCAGAGCACGACCGACCCCGGCGCCACCGCCAGCGGTCCCTGCCAGCGGCCACTGGTGGCCTCTCGCTGCTGCCGCAGGCGACGGCCAATACTCACCTCATCCAACACAGACGTGCGAATGCGCCGGCGTGGCCACCGGCCACGCCCTTCGTTGCTCAGGGCGGCGATGACATTCACTGCCACATCGCGAACACCTACCTGCTGCTCGCGGGTAATCACACCGCGCATCAGATCGATACGCGCCAGCTGCAGGGCCGGCATCAACACCGAGTCGCAGTACGCGGCGAAGGATTTGCGCTTCAGGAAATTACGCGACTCGGCAATGATCTCATCCGCATCACCCGAAAGTGCGCGCTGGTACAAGCGCTGGGGCATGGTCAGTGCCGGCGCATCGCCCAACAGTATGTTCAATACGTCCAGCGCCTTAACGTGGCGACCGGCCACCACCAGGCACAAGGTCAGCGGAGTGGACATGACCAGGCCCACCGGCCCCCACAACCAGCTCCAGAAAATGGCAGCCACTACCACCGCCAAGGGTGATAACCCAGTGGTGTGCCCATACAGAAACGGCTCGATCAGCTGGGACACGACGATCTCAACGACACCGAACAGTACCAGCGTCATCACCATCAGCGACCAGCCCGGCGCCACCGCCGCTGCAAACAGTGCCGTCAGCACGGCAACCAGCCAGACGCCCACGTAAGGCACGAAACGCAAGGTGGCGGCCAGCGTTCCCCATAGCGGTGCATTAGGAACGCCAATCAGCAGCAATCCGGCCCAGATGGCCACGCCCACACCGGCATTGACTGAAAACGTCGAGATGAAGAATCGGGAGAGCCGCTCGCCAGCATCATTGATCGCGGCAGTGGTGGCACGGAGGTCCGAACCACCGGCAAGGCGAATAAAGCGGTCGCGCAGCGATTCGTGTTCCAGCAGCACAAAGATCAGTACCACCAGCACTATGCCGGCCGTCTGCACGGGAATCCAGGCGGTGGAGAGCACGCGCGTCAGCACAGCCATGGGGCTGGTGCCTTCCGTGATGGATGTCGATACGGTTTTGCCGGGTGACGTGGCGACACTCGGCACTTCGCCAGCCACGGCAGCTGCGGCTTGGCTGCGATGGTCATCGCCTTGATTGATCACCCTGCCTACTTCACCAGTGACGACTTCCAGGCGCCCCAATGTCTCTTTGCGCAACGCGTCAACCTTGGTATGGATGGTCGCCTGGTACTGCGGCAGGCTGCGCCCCAGATGCACCAGCTGCGAGCCGATCATGGTGGTCAGGCCGACCATGATCACCACCGACGCCACCACCGAAATGAGTACCGAGGTGGTGTGCCCCAGCCCGATGTGGCGGTACATGCGCACCCATGGCGCGATCAGCAAATTGAGAAACATCGCGAGCGCGACGGGAACCAGCACTTCTCGCCCGAAGTACAGCAGCGCCAGCACCGTGGCAGCCGCGAGGATATTGACCGCACGCAGCGTCGGCGAGGCGGTGGGCAAGGCTTGAGGATCCGAAGACATGAGCGACCTCCTGGTCAGTCAACGCCACTGGCACACCGGGATCGACCACATCGCTCCCGGCCCGCCGAAGCATAGCCCACGTCATCGACGTTTCTTGAAGCTTCCGGCTTTTACGCTGCTTCGCTTTCCAACGGCAGGCGACACAGGCGACGCACGTCCAGCAAGGCCACGAAGCTGCCCTGCCAAGGCAGCACGCCATGAACGGGGTCGTCCTCACGCTTGGTACCGCCTGGCGGTGGCGGCGCGATCTCCGCCGCATCAGGGGTGACCAGATCGCCGATGGCATCCACCCGCAGGCCGACCAGATACGGACCATGGGACATCATCACCAGCCGGACCTGATTCGGGTCTTCACCGTCAGCCTGCGGAAGGCCAAGCCGACGACGGCCATCGAGCACGGGCACGACGCGGCCACGCAGATGGCGAATACCCAGCAGGTCGGAGGCAGCGCCAGGCACCGGCGTCAGTTCGCCATCACGGATCACTTCACTGATGTGTGACAGCGGCGCTGCATAAAGCTGCCCGCCCAGATGGAACGAAAGCCAGCGCTCGGAAGATTGCGTAGTGGTCACGTGGTCGACTCCCCGGCACGTGCCGGCACGAGAGATGGAACGATGGTCGCCATCATGGGCTGTGCTCCGGCCGGCCGGCGCGCGTGGCGGTCGAGGTGATGGCGCCATCTGGCATGGCCGCACGAGGTGCAGGCATGGGCGGCGCTACATCCTCGTCCGCGGGTGATGCCTCGCGAACGGGTCTAGCCAGCACCACTTTGTTGATCGGCACATCGTCGCCAGTTGCGACGATAGCCTTAGGTGGCGGCACCGCCGCGACGGATGCAGCGTCTGCGGGCGCGGCAGTGTCATTATCGACCAGCTGCCCCATGTGCGCGGCGTCATTGTAGAAGCGCTTGGGCACATTCTCGTCGCTCAGCACGACGATCAGCACGCGGCGGTTGTGATTGCGCCCGTCTTCCGTGCCGTTGTCAGCGTTTGGGCGATACTCGCTCCAACCCACAATGCCCAGACGCTGCGGATCGACGCCTTGCTCGGAGAACAAGCGCGCCACGCTGGCCGCACGCGCTGCCGACAGCTCCCAGTTGGAGGGATACAGGGACGTGTTGATCGGGCGATCGTCGGTATAGCCTTCGACACGCACCGGATTGGGAAACGGCTTGAGAATAGCCGCCATCTCGTTAAGTACGCCGTTGGCTTCAGGCGAAATCCTGGCGACGCCGCTGGAAAACAGGATATCGGTGCGCAGCTCGATTTCCAGCCACGACGTGGTCTTACGCACGATCACCATCTGCTTGTCGATCAGTGGCTGCAACGCGCGCTGCAATTGATCGCGGATCAGTTCGAGGTTGTGCTGTTCATTGAACTGCGCCGAGCGCACGTCCGTCGCGCGCACCAGTTGCGGGCGCGCGGGAATAGGTACGTTGACCGGGATCTTGGCTGCGCCCGGCTGTCCGGGCGGCGACGCCACCGCCGGATCGACGTTATGCGGCTGGACGCGCGACTGCGGCATCGGGGCGATCACATGGCTGGAACCATTGAACGCCTCGATGATGGACTCGGACATCACGCGGTACTTGCCCTCGTTGACCACCGAGACTGCGTACATCACCACGAAGAACGCGAGCAGCAACGTCATCAGGTCGGCATAGGGGATGGCCCATGCCTCGTGATTGACGTGATCCTCGTGATGTTTCTTCTTCCTAGCCACGGCTCTCTACCCCGGTCACGCCAGGTAACCCTGCAGCTTGGCCTCGATCTGACGCGGATTCGCGCCCTCGGCGATCGACACGAGACCTTCGATAAGAATCTCGCGCATCTGCGTCTGCTTGTGGATCAACCCCTTCAGGCGCGCCGCCATCGGCAGCATCCACAGGTTGGCCAGCGCCACGCCGTAGATGGTGGCAACGAAGGCGGCGGCAATGCCGTGACCCAGCTTGCTGGGGTCGGCCAGGTTCTGCATCACCGCCATCAGACCCATCACCGCACCGATGATGCCCATGGTCGGCGAGAAGATGCCGGCGCTCTCGAACACTTTGGCGGCGACGAGATCATGATGCTCGCGCGCACCCACTTCCACCTCGAGCACGCCGCGAATCGCTTCCGGCTCGCTGCCGTCGACCAGCAACTGCAGGCCCTTGCGCACGAAGGTGTCGTCCTCCGAATCGATCTGCGGCTCCAGCCCCAGCAAACCCTGGCGACGCGAAATTTCGCTCCAGCCCACGATGCGGCTGATCAAGTCGGAAGGCTGATGCTGTGGCGGCTTGTACACCATCGGGAATATGCCCATGGCGTGCTTGAGCACCTTGCCGGGGTTCTGCACCAGCAGCGCCGCGATCGTGCCGAGAAACACGATGACGAAAGCGGCCGGATTCCACAGCGCTTCCACGCTGGAACCCTTGAGGATGGTGCCGACGATCACAACCACGAAGGCCAGGATCGTACCGATAAGACTTACCAGGTCCATGTCAGGCGTTCACTTTCAAAGAGGGGAGGAGTTGACCGTCTTTGCCGGCCAGACCGGCAAGATCCATCACCAAGGCGAGGCGGCCGTCGCCGGTAACCGTGGCGCCTGCCACCGCGGGCACGCCTTTGAACAGAGGGCCGAGCGGCTTGACCATCACGTCTTCACGACCCAGCACCTCGTGCACCAGACAGCCCAGACGAAGATGGCCGATATGCAGCACCACCACGTGACGGCCAGCGAGGCCTTCAACGCCAACCCAGCCACCGAGATCCGCCAGCGCCAACGCACGTCCGCGATGCGACGCCACCACACGGCCATCCAGTTGTTGCTGCTGACCCGGCGCAAGTTCAAACACTTCGTCCACATTGCTGAGCGGCAGCGCAAGCAGACGCCCGCCCACGCGCACCATCAACACACGCTGGATCGCCAGCGTGAGCGGCACGGCCAGTTCCAGCGTGCTGCCACGACCGAGCTGCGAGCGCACCTGCAAGGTGCCACCGAGTTCGGCCACGCGCGTCTTCACCACATCCATGCCCACTCCGCGTCCGGAGATATCCGAGACGGTGGCGGCCGTGCTGAAGCCGGGGCGGAAAATCAGCTCATAGCATTCGTTTTCGCTGAGACGCGCCGCTTGTGCTTCATCGATCACGCCTTTCTCCACCGCCTTGCGGCGAAGGACGTCAGGATTCATGCCACGCCCGTCATCGGAAACGGTGATGACGATGCGCTCGCCGCGCTGGCTCGCACCTAAGGTCACCGTACCCTTGCGCGGCTTGCCGGCCCGCACGCGGTCCTCGGGCATTTCCAGGCCGTGATCGAGCGCGTTGCGGATCAGATGCACCATCGGGTCGGCCAGCGCCTCGACCAGGCTGCGATCGAGATCCGTGCCCTCACCTTCCTGCACCAACTCCACTTCCTTGCCCAGCTGACGCGACAAGTCGCGCAGGATGCGCGGAAAACGTTGAAACAGACGCCCCACCGGCTGCATGCGCATGCCGAGCACGGCGCTCTGCAATGCATCGGCGACGCGATCCAGTTCGCTCGCGGCAAGCTCCAGCGTTTCGTCACCCAGCTTCGCCGCGAGGCTAAGCAGGCGATTGCGCACAAGCACCAGTTCGCCGGCACGATGTACCAGCGCGTCGAGGCGCGCGGTGTCCACACGTACGGTATTTTCCGCCGGTGGCGCTGCAGGCTTGGCTGGCGTTGCGGGTGTCGGTGTCGGCGCGGGAGCCGGCGCGGTGGCTGGTGCACCCGGCGCAGAACCCTTGCCATGCAAGTTGTCGAGCAGCGCTTCGAACTCGTCATCCGAGATCGCCGTCGACTCTGCCGACACGACCGGCGCGGTGACGGTTGCACCCGGCGTGCCGCCCTTGCCGTGAAGATTATCGAGTAGTGCTTCGAATTCGTCGTCGCTGATCGCACCTGACGTTGCGGGCGCAGCCGCGGGCGCACCGGGCGCGCCACTGGTGCCGTAGAGGCTATCCAGCAACGCCTCGAATTCCGAATCGTCGATGGTGCCGTCGCCCGGTGGCGGTGCGACCGGCGCAGCGACCGGCTTCGGTACAGGCGGCGGAGCGGCGCCAGGTTTCAGCCGCTGCAGCAGGTTTTGCGGCGGCATGGCCATGGCGCTGCCGCCAGCCAACGCAGCCAGCATGTCGTTGAGCAGGTCCAGCGCTTCCAGCAGCGCATCCATGCGTTCGGCGTCGAGCAGCAACTGCCCGTTGCGCGCGACATTGAGCAGATCTTCAGCGTGATGGCACAACTGCACCATCGGCTCGATGGCGAGAAAACCCGCGCCGCCCTTCACCGTATGGAACGCGCGAAATACCGCGTTCAACAGATCCGCGTCGCGCGGCGAGGCTTCCAGCCCGATCAGCTGATCGCCCAGACGCTGCACCAGTTCCCCGGCTTCCACCAGGAAATCGTCGCGCAGTTCGCTGTCCAGCGTGGGGTCCATCATGAGTCTGCCCTTGGAGTCCGCCCGAGAGCTCGGCTTTGCCTCACCGTCATTCCCGCGAACCCCGAAAAGGGGGCAAGGGCGGGAATCCAGTGACTCTCACACCTCACCAAAGGCGCTGGATCCCCGCTTTCGCGGGGATGACGGTGAGGAAATGACAACCATACCGAGATCATGAGCGGGCTCTTAGAAACCAAATTCGCTGAGCAGACGATCAGCTTCGTCCTGGCTGGTCACCTTGACCGGACCGGCGGTGGCTTCGCCGGAGGCGAGCGCACCGGTGAGGCTCACCAGCTCCAGCAGTGAGTTCTCCACGCTGCCGATGAAGTTGACCACTTTCTTGATGCGTTGACCGGACAGGTCCTGCCACGACTGCGCCACCACGAAATCAGCCATGCCATCGCGGCAATCGGTAGCGAATGCCTGCGCCTGCTTGGCCAGTACATGGGCGACATCACCAGCCGGGGTGCCATCGATCACGGCGTTGGCGTTCTCCGCCAGGGCCTCGGCCTGCGGACGCATGCGCTCGGCAAAATCGAGCGTGCGGTGCGCAGCCTGCGAACTCATTTCCAGAACGTCCTGCAGATGCTGACGCGCGTCAGCCACACTGCCCGGCACGCCTTCCTGCGCGAGATCGCCACCGAGGCGGCGCACCGCGTCGTGCAGATCGCGAGCCAACAGGCCCAGCGCGCGGAACAAGCGCTGCTCGCGCTGGCGCACCAGCACATCGAGCGCCTGCTCAAATGCCACACCATCGGTGCTGTTGAGCAGGTCATGCAGTTCTTGCGGCATGGCTTCACCGGCCATTACGGAGGCTTGTGCGTTCATGCGGTGGCTCCGCTGGCGGCGAGACGTTCAAAGATCTTGGACAGCTTTTCCTGCAGCACGGCGGCGGTGAACGGCTTGACGATGTAGCCGTTCACACCCGCCTGCGCGGCGGCAATGATCTGGTCGCGATTGTTTTCGGCAGTGACCATGAGCACCGGCAGGCCTTTGAGTGCCGGCTCAGCGCGAATCGCGCGCAGCAAGTCGATGCCCGTCATGTTGGGCATGTTCCAGTCAGTCACCACCATGTCGAAGGCGTTGTTGCGCAACATGGTGAGGGCGTTTTCGCCGTCGTCCGCTTCCTGGATCAGACCATTGCTGAAACCCAGCTCGACCAGCAGGTTGCGAACGATACGCCGCATGGTGGAAAAATCGTCCACCACGAGGATCTTCATATTCTTGTCCAAAGGACTCTCCGGTTTTTTCTAGGGAATGGGTACGGGGAATCGTCGAGTCACTGCAAGATCAACGCGTTTTGCTTCTCCCCCTGCCCCGTTCGCCGTTTTCTGTTCCCTGCCCTGTCCAGCCCGTCATGCGCGCACGCAACCGCACGATGGCCTGACCATGGATCTGGCAGACCCGCGATTCGGTGACACCCAGCACCGCGCCGATCTCTTTGAGGTTCATTTCCTCTTCGTAATACAGCGACATCACCAGTTGCTCACGCTCCGGCAGACCGCCAATGGCCTCCACCAGCGCCCCGCGCATGCCGTCATGTTCCACGCTCTCCTGCGGCCCCAGGCTTTCGCCGTCGGCCACATCGAACGCTGCGCCGCCTTCTGCGTCGTCCGGTGCGGAAAGACTGAGCAATCGCGCACTCGCCGCATCGGCCAGCACCTGGTGGTATTCCTCTGCACCCATGCCGAGCCGCTTCATCACTTCCGCGTCGTCGGCATCCGCGCCTGTTTCTATTTCGATCTGACGGACCACCTCCGCCATCTCGCGTACTTTTCGGTGCACCGATCGGGGTGTCCAATCAGTGCGCCGCAATTCATCGAGCATCGCGCCACGAATGCGGATGCCCGCAAACGTCTCGAAGCTCGCATTGCGCCCGGTGGCGAAATTGCGCGCAGCCTCCAGCAACCCCACCATGCCAGCCTGAATCAGGTCGCTCACATCCACGCTTGGCGGCAGACGGCCCATCAGGTGATAGGCGATTCGTCGCACCAGCGGCGCATGCTGGCGAACCAGCTGATCGGCACTCTGCCGTTGCAGTTGCAGATATTCGGAAGCCACACTCATGTCACCACCCCGTCGCTGCTGCGGCCTGCCTGCTGAAAAAGGCGATGCGATCCAGGCCTAGTCGCTCGGGTTCACCCCATGTATCGACCGCACCCGCCAATTGCTTGAATGCCTGTCCCGAACGACTGGACGGCCACAGATCCACCACCGCGCTCTGGCGCCGAATGGCCTGCTTGAGCCGCTCGTCGCTAGGCACATGGCCCATGAATTCCAGTGCCACGTCCAGGAAGCGGTCACACACCCGGGCCAGCTTTTGATGCAGCTGGCGCGCCTCGCTGTTGTTGCGAACCATGTTGGCCACCATGCGGAAGCGGCGCACACCAAAGTCGCGGCTCAACACCTTGAGCAAGGCATAGGCATCGGTGAGCGAGGCGGGTTCGTCGCACACCACCAGCACCACGTCATCGGCGGCGGCGGCGAACATGGCCACGTTGTCGGAGAGGCCCGCCGCCGTATCCACCAGCAAGTAGTCGGGCGGCGACGCCAGATCGTCGAATGCGCGAATCACCGCCGCATGCTCGGTGTTGCCGAGCTGGGCGAGGCGCCGCGTACCCGAACCGGCCGGCACGATCTTGATGCCGTGCGGACCGGAAAGCAGCAAATCTTCGATACTGCAGGTGCCGTCGAGCAGATGGCCAACATGCCGCGAGGGCGTCAGTCCAAGCAATACATCGATATTGGCAAGGCCCATGTCGGCGTCAAGCAGCATCACCTCGCGCCCCGCCATAGCCAGCGCGATGCCAAGATTCACCGACACCGTGGTCTTGCCCACGCCACCCTTGCCACCTGCCACGGCAATCGCGCGGCATTGCTTGCGTGGTGGCGGGCTGGCCAAGCCAAACGCCTGGTCGTGTGATGGCGTCTTCCGGCCATGTCGTTCTGCCAACGCGCGCAACATGCTTTCCAGACCCATTGCCTGATTCATTGCGAAGACACCGTTCATGCGTTCGCCACCGCTAGTCCGAAACGATCCGCCATCACCACGTCATCGGCGGGCGCATGGCTTTTGAGCACCTGCGCCGCGCGGCACACCAGCACGCGGGCATCGGCCGTGGCGATGTCTTCCGGTACGCGCTGACCGTCGGTGATGTAATCGAGCGGCAACCGGTGACGGATCAGCACCGACAAGGCGCCGCCGAGGCTGGGCGCTTCGTCGAGCTTGGTGAGGATGCAGGCGTGCGGCCTCAGCGGCATGTACGCGCGCACCGCTTCATCGAGCGATGACGCTTGCGCATTGGCAGCGAGCACCAGGCAGGCACGCAGATCGCCGCCGTTGCCCAGCACTTCCAGCTGCTCGGCCAGGCGCGGATCGCCACCGGCAAGGCCGGCGGTGTCCACCAGCACCGTATGGCAACCGCGGAGCAATTCCAGCACCCGGCACAGGCTGTCCGCGTCGTAAGCGGGATAGACGCGCACACCGAGCAGGCGACCGTAGTGTTCCAACTGCGCCGCCGCGCCGATGCGGTAGTGATCCGTGCTGACCAGCGCGACCTGCGATGCGCCATGACGCATCACGGCACGCGCCGCCAGCTTGGCGATGGTGGTGGTCTTGCCCACGCCCGTCGGCCCGACCAGTGCAGTGACACTGCGCCGCTCGGCGTGATCGCGGCGCCCGATCGACAGGCTGCGGCTCAACATGCCAAGCGGCAGGTAACGCGCCTGTTCGGTATTGATTTCGGCCGGCAGATCATCGGCCAGCTGTCGCGCCACATCGGGCTCAATGCCCAGGCGGGTCATCTCGCGAAGAACGCGAGCGCGCATCGGGTGACGGCGCTCCATGTCGTTCCACACCAAGCTGGAAAGTTGCGTCTCCAGCAGTTCGCGCAAACTGCCCAGCTCGGCGCGGACGCGTGCGGTGTCCTGCACGGCGCGCTCGAGCAGTGGATGAATTGGTGAAGAAGCGTCAATGCTTGTCTCGGGTTCGACCGACGACGCGGCCGTTTCCACTAGCTTGACCACTCGCGTATCGATGGAGACTTCGCCGGGCGGCGGCAGCGGAGGACGACGCGACAGCGTGACGGTGACGCCCTCGTCATCGTCGTGGGTCACGGCGGGCAGCGGCGGCGGCATGGCTTCGCGGCGACGCGCCACGATGGGCTTCTCTTCCGGCATCGGTGCCTGCGCAACCGGCGTGTGCGCCTCGACCTGCAACGGTGCGCCGTGGCGTGCGGCTTCGCGCACCAGGGCTTCATCGAAATCCACCGCGGCGATGATTTCGATGCCTTCCTCCAGCCGACGCGTAGAGAGGATGACGGCATCCGGCCCCTGCTCTTCACGCACTTCACGCATGGCCTGGCGCATATCAGCGGCCACGAAACGCTTGATCTTCATTTACTCGCTCCGCTCGCGGGAGTGCGGGCAATGCCTGCCGCCACGACCTGGACTCACCCTGCTTTTCCAAATCCCCATGCCCTGCTCCCGATACCTGGCTCTTATCGACCCAGCGCCTGCACCAACCGCACCCGGCGGTTGTCCGGCACCTCGTTGTAGGCGAGTACGTGCAGGTTCTGTGCCACGTGGCGAGTGAAGCGCGCTAGCCACGGACGCAGCTGCGGAGCGACCAGCAACACGGCCGGTTCGCCGCTCATTTCCTGCTTGCGCGCGGCGTCCGCAACGCCCTGTTGCAGGCGGTCGGCGAGGCCCGGTTCCACCGCAGCGCCTGCTACACCGCCATTTGCGAGCGATCCCAACAGGATCTGCTCCAGTTCCGGTGCCAGCGTGATGACGGGAATTTCGGTACCAAGGCCGCTGATCTCCTGCACGATCTGACGACCGAGCGCCACACGCACGGCGGCGGTGAGGGTGCCGGGATCCTGACTCTGCCCTGCATGCTCCGCCAAGGATTCGACGATGCTGCGCATATTGCGGATCGGCACGCGCTCGGCCAGCAGGTTCTGCATGACCTTGACCACCACGCCCAGCGACAGGCGCTTGGGCACCAGGTCTTCCACCAGCTTCGGCGTGGTCTGCGCCAGACGGTCGAGCAACTGCTGCACGTCCTGATGACCAAGCAACTCGTGCGCGTGGCCTTGCAGAATGTGCGAAAGATGTGTGGCAACGACGGTGGCGGGATCCACCACCGTGTAGCCGAGGTTCTGTGCCGTCTCGCGCTGGCCCGGCTCGATCCACATCGCTTCCAGTCCAAAGGCCGGATCGCGCGTGGAAATACCTTGCAACCCCTCCTGCACACGGCCCGGATTGATCGCCAGCAGACGATCGTTGTGCACCTCCGACTCACCCATGGGCACGCCCATCAAGGTGATGCGGTAGGTATTGGGGCCAAGATCCAGGTTGTCCCGGATATGCACCGGCGGCACCAGGAAACCCAACTCCTGCGACAGCTTGCGACGCACCGATTTGATGCGCCCCATCAACTCGCCACCCTGATGCGTATCCACCAGCGGGATCAGCCGATAGCCCACCTCCAGACCCAGCGGATCCACACTGGCGACATCCTCCCAACCCAGTTCGAGGCGTTCGGTTGGCGTGACCGGCACTGGCACATCGGCGGCGGCCTTGGCCACCCGTTCCTGCGCTTCGCGTTCGCGCTTGACCATCAGCCATGCCGCGCCGCCACAGGTCGCGCCCAACAACAGGAAGGCGATGTTCGGCATGCCGGGGACCAGTCCCATGACACCCAGCACCACACCCGCCACCGCCAGCGCACGCGGCTGGCCAAACAGCTGACCGACCAGCTGCTTGCCCATGTCGGTGGACTTGGACACACGCGTCACGATCACCGCCGTGGCGATGGACAACATCAGCGACGGCACCTGCGCCACCAGACCGTCACCGATGGTGAGCAAGGTATAGGTCTTGGCCGCTTCGCTCGCCGACAAGCCATGCTGAAGAATGCCGACGAAGAAGCCGCCGACAATATTGATGATCAGGATCAGGATGCCGGCGGTGGCGTCGCCGCGCACGAACTTGGAGGCACCGTCCATCGAACCGTAGAAGTCCGCTTCCTCGCGTACTTCCTGGCGGCGCTCGCGCGCCTGCTCCTGATTGAGCAGACCGGCGTTGAGGTCAGCGTCGATGGCCATCTGCTTGCCTGGCATCGCGTCAAGGGTGAAGCGCGCGGTCACTTCAGACACGCGCGTGGCACCCTTGGTCACCACCACGAAGTTGATGATGGTGAGGATGGCGAACACCACCAGGCCCACTGCAAAATTGCCGCCGATGACAAACTCGCCGAACGCCTCGATCACCTTGCCCGCAGCGCCGGGGCCGTCGTGGCCGTGCAGCAGCACCACGCGGGTGGAGGCGATGTTCAAAGCCAGACGCAGCAGCGTCGCCATCAGCACCACGGTGGGAAACGCGGCAAATTCCAGCGGACGCATCACATAGATCACCGCCAACAGAATCACCAGTGACAACGCGATGTTGAAGCTGAAGAGCATGTCGAGGATGAACGGGGGCAGTGGCAGCATCATCATCGCCAGCGCGGCGAGCATGATCACCGGTGCGCCGAGGCCGCGGCGTCCGAGCGTCTTGAGAGTGCCAAGGGCGGTTGCGTTTGCCATGGTGTTTCCGTCAGAACTTGTAAGGACCCATCAGGTCCGGATCGACTTCAGGTTGCGGTGCCTTCGGCGGCTCATCACCGCGCGACACCGCCTGTTTGAGCTGAAACACGTAAGCGAGCACCTGCGCCACGGCGACATAGAGCGACGAGGGAATCTCGCGATCGAGCTGGGTGGTGGCGTACAGGGCACGTGCGAGTGGCGGCGCCTCCACCATGGGAATGCGATGACTGCTCGCCACCAGGCGTATCTGCAGCGCCAGTTCGTCCATACCCTTGGCAATCACGCGCGGCGCACCCATGCGGCCTTCGTCGTAACGCAAGGCCACTGCAAAATGCGACGGGTTGGTCACCAGCACGTCGGCCGTAGGCAACTCCTGCATCATGCGCTTGCGCGCCATCTGGAACTGCAGCTGACGAATGCGGCCCTTGAGTTCCGGATTGCCGTCGCTTTCCTTCGACTCGTCCTTCAGCTCCTGACGCGTCATGCGCAGGCGCTTGGTGTGGTCGAACTTCTGATAAAGCGCATCGGCGCCGCCAATCAGCGCCAGGATTGAACCGAACAGCAAGGCACCGTGGCCGAGCAGGCGCATCGCCCTGACCATGCCCGCATCGACCTCACCCTGGCCGGTGCCCATCAGATCGCCTTGCCAGTTCTTCAACACCATCACCAGCACGGCCCCAATCAGCAGCAACTTGAGCAAGGACTTGGCCAGCTCCACCAGACCGCGCACCGCAAAAATCTTGCCCAGACCCTTGATGGGGTCGAGCCGCTCCAGCTTCGGCTGCAGCGCTTCCGAACTGAAGTTCAAGCCGCCCAACAGCACCGGGGCCGCCAATGCGCCGAGCATGGTCGCCACGGCAACCGGCGCAAACAGCGACAAGGCCTCGTGCAGGGCCATGTTCAACACGCGCGACGGCAGCTGGTCACTGAACAGCGCCTCCCGGCCGTAGCTCATGCCCATGGTGTAAAGGCGACGCACATGCACCAGGGCGCCATTGCCGCCAGCGATAAGCGTGGACACGCCTGCCAATACCACGACCGCGCCGGAAAGATCGCGCGAACGGGGTAGATCGCCTTTCTCGCGCGCTTCGCGTAGACGTTTCTCTGAGGGTTGTTCGGTGCGTTCCTGTTCGTCGTGCTCGGACATGGCGTACTCCTCAACCGCCCGCCAGTTCGTGCATCAACGACCAAGCCTTGACCTGCAACGACTCGAACGCACCCGGCACGCTGCGCATCGAAAGCCACAGGGCAACGAAGCCCAGCGTGATCGTGATGGGAAAACCCACCGCGAACAGGTTCATCGACGGCGCGGCGCGACTGATCGCCGCAAAACCGATGTTGACCATCAGCAGCGACGTCATCGCCGGCAAAGCAACGCGCACGGCACCACCGAACAGATGCGTGGCGAACGCCACCACCGAATACAAGCCATTGGCATCGATGCCTGACTGCCCCGGCGGCAAGGTATGGAAACTATCGGCGAGCAACGCAATCAGGCGCAGATGACCGTCCATGGCCAGAAACAACAAGGTCACCATCAGCAGATAGAACTGGCTTAGCACCGGCGAACTGCCGCCACCACGCGGATCCACCGTTTCGGCGAAACCCAGGCTCATGCTCTGCCCCACCAGTTGCCCGCCCAGTGCGACTGCCTCAAATGCGAGCTTCAACACGAAGCCGATCACGGCACCGATCAGCACCTGGCCCACCATGGTGGCGATGCCATCGGCCGACAGCGGGTTGATGGTGGTGGGCGCCAGCGGCGCCAGCACCATCGTCAGCACCAGCATCACACCAAGGCGAATGCGCTTCGGCGTCACTGAATCGCCGAACACTGGGGCGATGAGGCAGAGCCCACCGACACGCCCCATCGCCCATAGCAGCGAGCCGATCAGTCCTTGCAGTTCGGCCAACTGCAGCGTGGTCACCTCACCGCTCCAGGCAGGCTTTCGATCAACTGCCGAGTGAACTGCACCAGCGTACGCAACATCCAGGGGCCCGCGATCAGGGCCACCGCGGCCATGGCCATCACCTTGGGGATGAAGCTCAAGGTCATTTCGTTGATCTGCGTGGCCGCCTGCACGACGCCGATAGTCAGGCCCACGGCCAGGGCCGTGAGCAGCAGGGGCGCGGCTACGAGCATCGCGACGTACAGCGCGTGCTGGCCGAATTCGATGACGGATTCAGGCGTCATGGTGCCTCGCTTTTGGCAGAACGCGGACCAACTACCCACCTCACTGTCATCCCCGCGAAGGCGGGGATGACAGTGAGGGGCACATACGCGATCGGCACTGATTCAACACTCACGTGTAAAAACTCCCCGCCAACGTCCCCAACAACAGCGTCCACCCATCCACCAGCACAAACAGCATGATCTTGAACGGCAGCGAGATGATCGTTGGCGACACCATCATCATGCCCATCGACATCAACACGCTGGCCACCACCAAGTCGATGATGAGAAACGGGATGAACAACAGAAAGCCCATCTGAAACGCGGTCTTCAGCTCGCTGGTGACGAAGGCCGGCATCGCCACACGAAACGGCACATCGTCCTTACTGGCATAAGGCTGTTCGTTGGCGAGATGGGTAAACAGCTGCAGATCGGCCTCGCGCGTCTGGTCGAGCATGAAATGCTTGAACGGCGCGGCCGCCGCGGGCACCGCCACTTCAGCGGCCATCTGCCCGTCCATATACGGCTTCACGCCATCGGTATAAGCGTGATTGAGCACGGGCGACATCACGAACAGGGTCAGGAACAGCGACAGGCCAAGCAGAATCTGGTTCGACGGTGTGGACTGCGTGCCCAGTGCCTGGCGCAGAAAGCCGAGCACGATGATGATGCGGGTGAACGACGTCATCATCAGCAACACGGCCGGCAGCAGCGTAAGCACTGTCATCAGTGCCAGCAGCTGCAGCGAGAGCGTCCAGTTCTGGCCACCACCCGGTGCGTTCTGGACGGTCAGCGCAGGAATGCCTGCCGACGACGGCATCTGCGGCATCGATGGCATGGTCGGCGCTGCCCAGGCAAACAACGGCGCCATCAACAACAGCGTGAAGAGAATCCAACGAGCAAACTTCATGACTTGCGCTTCCAGCGTGCCAGCACATCACCGAACGCCGGCAGCGGCGGTTGAGGTCCAACCTCCGGCGCAGGCGTGATGCCGTCGTACACATGCAACGTGCGCATGCCGCCCTGCCCCACGCCGATCAGCAGGCGCTTGCCATCTGCATCTATCAGCATCAGACGATCACGCGCACCCACCGCCATCGTCTCCACGCAACGCAGGCGACGGCCTCCGGGTGTGGTGCGCGCCTGCAGGCGGCGGCTGAGCCAGCCGGCGGCGAAGATCAGCGCGACGATGCCGATCAGGCTGAGCAACACACGCACCAGCTCGCCACCCACGTTGATCTCGGGTGCGGTAGCGACCGGGAGGGCAAGAGCGAGCAGCATGTCGCTCACCGCAACTTGCGCACGCGCTCGGCGGGGCTGATCACGTCGGTAAGACGGATGCCGAAGCGCTCGTTGATCACCACCACCTCACCGTGCGCGACCAGCGTGCCGTTGACGAACACGTCCAACGGTTCGCCAGCGGAGCGGTCCAGCTCCACCACGGAGCCCTGGTTGAGCTGCAGCAGATTACGAATGCTGATGCGCGTACGGCCCACCTCCATGGCCAGGGTCACTGGCACATCGAGGATCATGTCGAGATTCACCTCCGCGCCATCGGCGGCGGGCGCGTTGAGCTGGTCGAACTCGACGCGTTGGGTGGCTGCGGCGGCGTCGCTGGTCGGGATCATGCGGGGGTAGTCTCCGTAACGGGTTCAGACGACAGGCGCACTTCGCGGCGGCCTGTCGGGGCATGGAAGCGGACGGCGTTGCGGCCATTGGATTGGCCGTAACGGGCACGGAATACCGGCACGTCTTCGGCAAAGACCGTGCTCAGATCCGGCAATTGAATCGGAATGACATCGCCAGGACGCATGCGCAGGAACTCGCCAATACTCAGGCGTGCTTCGAGCAGCAGCGAGCTGAGCTCCACTTCGGCATCGAGCACTTCGTCCTGCAGCGTTTCGGCCCAGCGATGGTCGCGATCCACGCGGTCGCTCTGCACACCGGCATCGAGTAGCGTGCGAATCGGCTCGATCATGGCGTAAGGCAGCGTGAGATGGACTTCGCCACCGCCACCATCCAGCTCGACATGGAACTTCGACACCACCACGGTTTCGGTGGGGCTGACGATATTTGCGAACTGCGGATTGATCTCCGAGTTCATGTACTCGAAGTTCAGCGGCGTCACCGGCGCCCACGCTTCCGTCATCGCGACAAACAGCTCGGCCAGCATGATCTGAATAACGCGGTTTTCGGTAGGGGTGAAATCGCGCCCCTCGATGCGCGCGTGAAAGCGCCCATCGCCGCCAAAGAAATTATCGATGACGGTGAACACAAGGCGCGGCTCCATCACCACCAGCGCGGTACCGCGCAGTGGCTTGATGCGCACCAGGTTGAGGTTGCTCGGCACGGTCAGGCCGTGCACGTATTCGGCGAACTTGATCATCTTCACGCCGAGCACCGACACCTCGCACGTCTTTCGCAATACGCCGAACACGGCGCTGCGAAAGAAGCGGGCGAAGCGATCGTTGACCATCTCCAGCGTCGGCAGGCGGCCGCGAACGATGCGATCCTGCTGGGTGAAGTCGTACGAGATCACCGCATCGCGCGGCAACGGCTCATCCGCACCGGTTTCGACCGCACCACCCTCCACGCCATCGAGGAGTGCGTCGATTTCTTCCTGTGAAAGCAAGTCGCTCATCGACGCCTTCCCGTCACTGCATCACGAAGCTGGTGAAGTACAACGCCTCGACGCCGGGGCGACCCAGGCGCTTCTCGATGATCTTCTGCACCGCCGCCAACGCCTCCGCCTGCAACTTTTGTTTGCCGGCGGCGTCGCTGAGGATGGTGTAGTCCTGGCTGCTGAATAGCATCACCAGCGCATTGCGGATCACCGGATCAGCTTCCTTCGCAGCAGCCAGCGAAGCTGCGTCATGCGACATCAGACTCACGCCAACCTGCAGGAAGCGCATGGACTGGTCGTCCTTGAAATTGACGACGAACGGTGGATCCAGCGCGAAGTACAGCTCCTGCTTGGACATCACGACCTTCGGCTCATCCGAGCCTTCGCCATGATTCGCACGCGGCCCCAGCAACAGGTACTCGCACGCGCCGCCAAGTGCGAGCAAGGCCACACCCATGATCATCACGGTCTTGGACGAGCCCTTCTTGGCGGGGTAGCCCGGGGTTTCTGTTACTTGCTCGTTCTGAGCCATGCCAACCTCAATCCCTATCAGTCACAAATGCTTCGACTCGCCGCTTTGGCGGTCGCACGGATGTGTAACTGCAAACGCCATGCCATCAATGGAATGCGTTGATAGGACTGGGTTTGCGCGGATTGCGCGGGTGTCGGTGGCGCTTTCTTGACGCGTGACGGGGATTGGGCGTGTCGCGTTGGTGGCGGTTGTCGGAAGGTTGTCGCGGCAGTGGTATTTGATAATTTAGTCGGAGGACGCGCGATACGCGCTTCTGGCTCCCTCTTCCCGAACGGGGTACAGGGGAGTGGCCATGAATGGCCACGGCTGTGAGGAGCGAGGAGAGGGTTGAGGGGAGCGGCGGAAACTCGCGATAGCACCTATTCCCCTCACCGTCACCCCGGCGAAGGCCGGGGTCCAGTGACTTTGCGCTCGGTTGTTGCGATACCGCCAGCGTGCCGCCTACGACGCGAAGCTAGTCCCTGTGGGACGCGGCGGGCGTTTCGATCCCCTGCCGGCGCTCGAGTCACTTTTCTTTTGCTGGCCCAAAAGAAAAGTAACCCAAA